>JACUUV010000028.1 GCA_014859095.1 Clostridia bacterium
GGAAACTTATTAGCGTCTTTGCATATCTGAACTTCTCTGTATGCAGGTACCTATTTGGGGCCTGTTTTTTGTTTGCTAAAATTCCATATATTGTAAAAATTATCTTTAAATGTTAAAATTGGAGAGGAGGTGTTTATGGGCAGAAAGAAAAGAGCGGTCAGCAGCTCAGGAATATATCATGTGATATCCAGAGGCAATGGGAAGCAATATATTTTTCATGATGATCAGGATTATAGTGTGTTTAAGAATTATTTGTCGTCGGCGCTGAATTTAAGTGAGATGTGTATTTTGTCATACTGTTTGATGGGGAATCATTTGCACTTGTTGGTTCATACGGAGGATATTGGTGAACTGTCAGGTGTTATGCATTATTCTCTGGGACGGTATGCTGGATATTATAACGTTAAATATGAGCGTGTAGGGAGTCTATTTGCTTCGAGGTTCAAGAGTATTCCGGTGGTTTGTGGAGCTTACTTCTTTTGTGTGGTCAAATATATACATAACAATCCTGTCAAGGATGGGCTCGTGGGCAAAATGGAGGATTATAGGTGGTCGAGCTATGGGGAAATCCTTGGAGGAAGGGCGAAAACTCTTGTGAATTCACGGGCTCTCATGGCTTATTATGGCGATGTTGCGACCAGACAAAGAGAGAGCTTTGCATACCATCATCATGCGCCGAGTCTGATTCCGGATGAATTGATTGAGGATTATCCTTTGACTGAAGTGGAGCAGGTGAAGGTCTTTGGTGGCGCTTACGATTTGAAGGCGCTCAGTAGGGCGAAATCTATGGGTCCGGATGAGCGAGACAAGGTGATTTTGGATCTTAAGTACGATGCGAAGCTTTCTAATAAAGCGATTGAGAGATTGACTGGCATTTCTGTGGTCATCATTAAGAGAGTTTGTTTGAAATTTGCCCGCAATATTTGATTTGGCTTGATTGCAAGGGTATAATAGGATAGAGAAGATTTATTTGGGCAGGTACCGATTTGGACCTGTCCCCAATTGGAAAGGGGTATGACGATGAAAGAGATCTATGCAAGAAGGAGTATTAGAAAATACAAGGACGAACCAGTGAGTGAGGAGCATGTGAAGTCGCTTCTAAGAGCGGCGATGTACGCACCTTCCGCAGGCAATGAGAAGCCATGGCATTTCGTAGTGGTGAATGACCGGGCGAAGCTGGATGCGATTACGGAGTTTCACCCGTTTACGCAAATGCTGAAGGAAGCGCCGATGGCGATTGTCGTTTGTGCGGATGTGAGCAATCTTAAGTACGAGGGTGCGTTCTGGATTCAGGATATTTCCGCTTCGATCCAAAATATTTTGCTTGAGGCGGTATCGTTGGAACTTGGTACATGTTGGTGTGGGGTGTATCCGAGAGAGCTGTTCATAAAGGAAGTTAAATCACTTTTGAATCTGCCTGAGCACATCATGCCGGGTGCGATTGTTGCAGTGGGGCATCCGAATGAGGAGCGAGAAGTGAAGGAAAGATTTGAAGAGGAAAGGGTTCATTACGACAAGTGGTAATTAAAAATCTGAGATCCGGGGGGATATCATGTTAACAGGTGAAATGGTTAAATTAAGAGCGTATAAAAGAGAAGAAATGCCTAAGGTAGTCGCACTCATCAATGATCCGGAGGTAAAGAGTCTATTGACGCCAGGTGTTCCGTTTCCATACACTCTTGAGGACGAGTACAAGTGGTATGAGAGTTTGACGGGCAACAGCAGCGGGACTTACAATTTCGCGATCGAGACGATAGATGATGGATTGTACCTCGGTGGTTGCGGCATCAACAATATTGATTGGAAAAACAGAGTGGCTGTTGTGGGAATATTCATCGGCGAGAAGTCGTTTTGGGGAAAAGGTTACGGAACGGATGCCATGAAGGTTCTTATGGATTTCATTTTTATGGAAATGAACATCAATAAAATTAAGCTGAATGTGTTCGGTTTCAATCCACGAGCGAAGAAAAGCTATGAGAAATGTGGATTTAAGGTCGAAGGTCATTTGAAGCAGGAGATATTCAGAGATGGGGTTTATCATGATGAATCTGTCATGGCGATTTTGCGGGAAGAGTATGTCCGGTTGTGAATTTGAAACAATAAAAAAAGCAAGGCATCGATTTAGATCGACACCTTGCTTTTCCTAACGTATGTACTTTATGCAGTGGTTACAAGCGATGTCACTTTTGACAGGTGATACTCTGTCTGGTGACTTGCAATTTTTGCATTTTTCGTTCAGGAGCAGGTAAGCATCCTTCTCACTGAAACATTTGTTGCAATTAGTCTTCAATGCAATTCTCCTCTGTTTGTTATTTTTTACTGGACAATCTGTAATCGACGATGGCTTTGATGGTTCTTAAATCTTCATCATTCAGTCCTATCCATTCTTGGTATGGCATTATTTCAAACCAAGGCTCGGAGGGTTCTTTTTCTCCATAGGGTTCAGATGAATCGGCAACGTTGCTAAGACGAACTTGATCCCAGAACCATTTGGAGTCAACATCCATGATCTCAGTAAAAGTCGTGTAGAAACTGTTGGGTATGTTGCGAAGGTTGTTCTCATATCTACTGAGTGTGGATTTTGACATATTGAGTTTTGCTGCGGTGTCTTTTTGTGATAATCCCTTTTTCTTACGGATATCACGGAGTAGATTACCTATTGACATATGATCGCCTCTTGCTAATAATGTTATGTTTTTATAAATTTTAGCACAATACACATGACAAATATTGACAATTGCTATAATGGAAACTAAATGTGGTCAAAGTTTCCAAATTGGCAATTTTGACTTATTGTCTTAATAAGGCGAGGAAGTGCTGAATTTACAGGATTATTACCGGACTTTCCGATTGGGGACAGGTCCAAAATGGTCTTTGTATATTTTCACTTCTCCGTATCACAGATACCAATTTGGACCTGTCCCCAATTGGAAAGTCCAATCGGATTTCCCAATCGGAAAGTTGAACTTAAAAATAATTTGTGATAGAATTAAAAGGGTTGCGAAACATCCTTGATTACCTTGAATTCAGTGAGTTAAAGGAGCGCGTTATGTATATAGAGGCAATTTTTATAGGACTATTGATCGGGATGATCAGAAATGGAAGACTTACCAATTTCAATAACGCAAAATTTAGGGGCTGGGCAATTGCCATATTGGCATTCGTTGTGTACCTTGTCCCTTATGGACTGAAGATTTTCGCTATCGGATTTGAGAATCCGCAGTGGTTTCCTTTTGCTGCGATGGGTCTGATCGGAGTGGTGGCGCTCGCCAACTTTGATAAGACGGGTATGAAATTGTTTTTCGTAGGAACACTTCTTAATATGGTGGTCATGGCCTTGAACGGTTTCGTGATGCCGATAGACATTGAAAAAATGCGTGCGCTTGGCTTTGAATCGTTTGTGGAATCCATTACAAATGGTACAGTGGTCAACTACATCGACAGCATGGACGCGACAAAATGGACTGTGTTTTTCTCGAAAGTCATCGCACTTCCTAATTGGTATCCGCTTGCAAGAGTGATCAGCATTGGCGATATCGTTATTTCTGTCGGTATAGCGCTCGTGATTCAAAGCGAAATGCTTCTTCATTCCATGCGCACAAAAAATTCAATGATCAGCTTTTCCTATAAATCCAAAATATGAAGCGAATTTAAGTCATCTCTCCGAGTCAGCTCAGAGGCGATGGCTTTTTGTGACTGTTTATGGCTGTTAGGGGAATTCATTCACAAATTGTTTGAAAATTCACAGGTGGAAGTGTGTTATAATAAGAGTTAGGTGACTAAGCTCGAAAGGATGAATCGTATGAATTTAATGAAGACACTTTTTGGAGATATCAACGCCAAAGAGATTAAAAAGATTGAAAAAATAGTCGACAAAATAGAGAGTCTCGAACCTCTTATGCAGGGGTATTCGGATGATGTGCTGAGCGGCCAGACGGCAGTACTTAAAGAGCGTCTTGCCTCTGGCGAGACTCTCGATGACATTTTACCCGAAGCACTTGCGGTAGCAAGAGAAGCAGGCAGAAGAGTCTTAGGCATGAGAGCATATCGCGTGCAGCTGATCGGTGCGGTGGTGCTTCATCAAGGCCGGATTGCCGAGATGAAAACAGGTGAAGGTAAAACTTTGGTCGCACCGCTTGCGGCTTATTTGAACGCACTGACAGGTGAAGGTGTACATATCGTTACAGTCAATGACTACCTTGCACAGCGTGACAAGGAATGGATGGGCAAAATCTTTGAATTCCTGGGCATGAGCGTCGGTTGCGTCGTTCATGGCGTGGAAGGTGAAGATCGAATCAACGCCTACAAAGCCGATGTCACATATGGAACCAACAACGAATTTGGATTCGATTACCTCAGAGACAACATGGCCATGCGTAAAGAGCGTTTGGTACAAAGACCGCTCAATTTCGGTATTGTGGATGAGGTCGACAGTATCCTCATCGACGAGGCGAGAACACCACTGATCATTTCCGGTGAAAGCGCGAAGTCGACGGATATGTATAGACTTGCAAATTTGTTCGCACTCACACTTAAAAAAGACGAAGACGTGAAAATCGATGAGAAAGCCAAAAGCATTGCACTTACCGACGGTGCGGTTGTCGACAAATTCGGCGATGTGGAAGAGGGCAGTGAGGAAAGAAACGGCGTTAGCAAAGCGGAGAGACATTTTGGCATAGAAAACCTCAGTGATCCTGAGAATATCGAGTACTCCCATCACATCAATCAGGCGATTCGCGCACAATTTTTGATGAAACGCGATGTGGATTATATCGTTAAAGATGGCGAAGTCATCATAGTCGATGAGTTCACCGGACGATTGATGTATGGAAGAAGATATTCCAATGGACTCCACCAAGCGATTGAAGCCAAAGAAAACATAGAGGTCAGAAAAGAGTCCCAGACTCTTGCGACCATAACCATACAGAACTATTTCAGAATGTATAAAAAGATTTCAGGTATGACCGGTACGGCTAAAACCGAGGAAGATGAATTCAGACACATCTACAACATGGATGTTCTCATGATTCCTACGAACAAGCCTATTGCCAGAGATGACCTTGAAGATGCGATTTACAAGAATCTCAAAGGCAAGTTCACGTCTGTCATAAAGGACATCGAAGCCAGACATGCGAAAGGTCAACCAATCCTTGTCGGTACCATAAGCATTGAAACATCAGAATTCTTAAGCTCGCTCCTTAAAAAAAGCGGCATCAAACATGAAATCCTCAATGCAAAACAGCACGAACGCGAGGCGGAAATCGTAGCTCAGGCGGGACGTTATAAAGCCGTCACCATAGCCACGAACATGGCAGGCCGTGGTACGGACATTGTACTCGGTGGTAATCCCGAGTTCCTTGCCAAACGCGACATGCAGCGCAAAGGCTATTCAGATTACATCATTCATCATGTTTCCAGTCCTTTTGTGGGCAATGATCCGGAAGTGATTGAAGCCAAACCGATTTATGACGCATTTTTTGCAGAACATAAAAGTGTGACCGATGCTGAAGCGATTCAGGTCAAAGAAGCCGGCGGTCTGCACATCATCGGTACCGAGCGCCACGAGTCCAGACGGATCGACAACCAACTCAGAGGTCGTGCGGGTCGTCAAGGTGACCCGGGTTCCACACAGTTTTACATCTCTTTCGAAGATGATCTTATGAGACTCTTCGTCAGCGACAGGGCCAAATCGATTGTCGAATCCCTAGGATTTGAAGAGGATATGCAGCTCGAGAACAAGATGCTTACGAAATCCATTGAAAACGCACAAAAACGTGTCGAGGGCAGAAACTTCTCCATACGTAAACATGTTCTCCAGTACGATGACGTCATCAACAAACAAAGAGAAATCATTTATGGTCAGAGAAATAAAGTCTTGCATGGTGAGAATCTCAGAGAATACGTCCTTTCCATGATTGAAAAAGTCATAGAAAGATCAATCCCAATGTTTACGGAAGGCTACAAGTATCCGGAAGAGTGGGATCTTGATGGGTTGCTCAATTACCTCCATCCGATATTTCTGCCACAAGGCTCGATTGTCTTCAAAGATATTGAGTCGCTGACCAAAGAGTCACTTAAAGAAATCATTTATGGCAAAGCAGTTGAGCTGTATGAAATAAAGGAACAGGAAATTGAGCCAGACAGAATGAGAGATGTGGAACGTGCGGTGCTTCTGCGTATCGTCGACCTTCGCTGGATCGATCACATCGATGCGATGGACGACCTGAAACAGGGCATCGGCCTTCGTGCGGTTGGACAACAAGACCCGGTCATCGCTTATAAAATGGAAGGTTTCGACATGTTCGAGGAAATGATCGCGAACATTCAGGAAGAAACCGTCAAAGGTCTGTTCCACGCCACCCTCCGTACAGATACGGAACACAAACGCGTCGCCATCATCACGGGCACTTCAGGTGGAGATGAAGAACCAGGGTCCAAAACGTTCAAAACGGATAAGAAAATTGGTCGAAACGATCCGTGTCCATGTGGCAGTGGTAAAAAATACAAGAAATGCCATGGCGCAAACATCAACGATTAACAATTGGGACTTCCGTTTGGGCAACGCTCAGGCGGAAGTTTTTGTTTACTGAGAAGGGAGTATTTTATGATTATGCTGGAAAGGTACCAAAAGGAAATCAAAAAACTAAAAGCGTCCATCGCCGAGCTTGAGGTGTCACTTTGACCTGGCTAAGGCAAAGTACAGAATCGAAGAGATAGAAATGGATATGACCGCTCCGGATTTTTGGAACGACAATGAAACGGCGCAGACGAAACTCAAGTTCCAAAAGGCGCTGAAAACTAAAGTGGAGAGATACGAAGCACTCATAAACAAAGTGGATGACCTCGAAACACTCTGCGAAATGGCTCTTGAGGAAGAGGATGATTCATTGGAACCTGAAGTGGAAGCGATCTATAACGAAACCGAGAAGATTTATGCCAAAATGAGACTTGAAACACTCCTCACTGGTGAGTTTGACGCAAACAATGCAATCATGGCCATTCACGCCGGTTCAGGTGGAACCGATGCGCAGGATTGGGCGGAAATGCTCTTTAGAATGTACAAAAGATGGGGCGATTCAAAAGGTTACGGCGTTAAGATTTTGGACCTTCAAAGCGATACAGAGGCAGGCATCAAAAGCGTCTCCATGTTGTTTGAGGGGCTCAATGCTTACGGCTTTCTTAAATCCGAAAAAGGCGTACACCGCATCGTCAGAATCTCACCATTCGATTCATCCGGAAAACGACACACCTCTTTTTCATCTGTGGACGTCATGCCGGAACTCGACGATGCTTTTGAAATCGACATCAATCCGGTGGATCTAAAAATCGACACCTACAGGGCGTCCGGTGCGGGAGGTCAACACGTCAACACCACGGATTCCGCTGTGAGGATCACACATATTCCAACAGGTGTGGTTGTGCAGTGTCAAAATGAGCGTTCACAGACCGCAAACAAAACCACTGCAATGAAGATGTTGATGGGAAAACTCGTCGAGCTTCAGGAACTCGAAAACAAAGACAAGATAGAAGATTTGGCTGGCGATTACTCACAAATCACTTGGGGCAGTCAAGTTCGATCATATGTTTTTCATCCTTACAATCTTGTGAAAGATCATAGAACGGGGGCTGAAATGGGAAACATCCAGGCTGTTATGGACGGCGATATCGATTTGTTCATAGACAGTTATTTGAAAGGGGAAAGTATCAATGAATCCAGTGAATAATCTGATCATAAATCAACTCGCCTCAGAGCTCAAACTGAGCATCAAGCAGGTCGAGGCGACCATTAATCTGATCAATGAAGGCAACACCATACCCTTTATCGCGCGTTACCGTAAGGAAATGACCGGAGGCATCAGCGATGAGGTGCTCAGGGATTTTGACGACAGGCTCAAATACCTCAACAATTTAGAGGCGAGAAAAGAGGAAGTCCTCAGGATCATTGAAGAGCAGGGCAAATTGACCGAGGAACTGAAAAACAGTATCGAAAAAGCAACAGTGCTGCAAAAAGTGGAGGATTTGTACAGACCTTTCAAACAAAAGAAAAGCACACGCGCCTCAAAAGCCATCGAAAGAGGACTCGAGCCACTTGCTGATGTGGTTTGGGCGGAAGATTTCGTCGAGGGTGATTTCAGTGAACTCGCTGCGACGTTCATCGATGAGGAAAAAGAAATTAAAACCGCTGAAGAGGCAATTGCCGGAGCTCTCGACATTATTGCAGAGCGCATCTCGGACAATCCCGATTATAGGGCTTTCATCCGTGAACTCAACCAAAGACATGGCCTCATTGAATCCGTGGCTGTAGATGCTGAGGAACAGACGAATTATGAGATGTACTACAAATTCAGTGAAGGCGTCTCCAAGATTGCCAACCATAGAGTCCTCGCGCTGAACCGTGGCGAGAAGGAAAAGAAACTCAAGGTCAAATTGATCAGTCCTGACGAGCAGATTGTCGAACAGATCAAGATCAGACAAATCGGAAATACGATGGCACTCACCACGAATCTTCTGATTTCAGCCATTGAGGACGCCTACAAGCGTTTGATCGCACCTTCCATTGAACGTGAAATCAGAAGTATTCTGACAGAGCGCGCCGAGGAAGATGCCATCAAGGTGTTCGGTAAAAACACAAAATCGCTCTTGCTCGTACCGCCTGTGAAGGATGTCAAAGTCCTCGCAATCGACCCGAGTTACCGTACCGGTTGCAAACTTGCCGTACTGGATGAAACCGGAAAACTTTTGAAGTACGACACGATTTATCCAAACGCCCCTCAAAACAAAGTGGCCGAGGCCAAAGCGACTCTGACCAAACTCATCAAAGCCTATGATGTCAAAATCATTCCAATCGGAAACGGAACGGCCTCTAGAGAGACTGAAATCCTTGTGGCGGAACTCATAAAAGAATTTGATACAGATGTTTATTACGCGATTGTCAGTGAAGCTGGCGCATCCGTTTATTCCGCATCAAAACTTGCCACTGAGGAGTATCCGAATATCGACGTCTCCATCAGAGGTGCGATTTCAATCGGCAGAAGACTTCAGGATCCGCTTGCGGAGCTTGTCAAAATTGATCCCAAAAGCATCGGCGTCGGTCAGTATCAGCACGATGTCAACCAAAAGCGTCTGGAAGAGCAATTGACGAATGTGGTTGAAGACTGTGTAAACAGTGTCGGCGTGGATCTTAACACGGCGACACCTTCACTACTCGGTTATGTTGCCGGTGTTTCCAGTACGATTGCGAAAAATATCGTGGCATATAGAGATGAGAACGGCAAATTTAGTTCGCGCAAGGAAGTTCTCAAAGTGAAGCGTCTCGGCGAAAAGGTCTTTGAGCAATGTGCGGGATTCCTTCGCATTTCAGGCGGTGTGAACCCGCTGGACAACACCGCTGTGCATCCCGAGGCTTATGAGGTGACTCAAAAGCTTTTGAAACTGCTAGATTACGATTTTGAAAAGCTTAAGAAAAGCGCGTTGAAGGATATCGAGGAGAAGATTGCGGCTTATGGCGGCGACAACCTGGATAAGGGGCTTCGCGAGTTGTCGGAGAAGCTTGAAATCGGTATTATGACTTTAAGGGATATCGCTCAGGAGCTGAAGAAACCGGGTAGAGATCCGCGTGACGAGATGCCGAAACCGCTGTTCAGAAGTGACGTCCTCAAAATGGAAGACCTCGCTGCGGGCATGATCATGTCGGGTACGGTACGTAACGTCGTGGACTTCGGAGCGTTCGTGGATATCGGTGTGAAGCAGGACGGACTCGTTCATATTTCGGAGCTTTGCGACCGATTTGTGAAACATCCGATGGAAGAGGTGTCTGTAGGGGATACGGTTTCGGTCAGAATTCTCAGCGTCGATTTCAATCGCGGAAAAATTTCTTTATCCATGAAAAATATTCAGGAATCCTGATTGAATTTTGTGAAAAGAGTGATATAATTTATTTAGAGTACCGAAATAGTTTTTTAGGGGGAAAAATATGTTATTCATTAAAAATGCAAAAGTATATACTATGGCAGGTGAAGTAATTGATGGTGGATGCATTTTGGTCGAGGATGGAAAAATCAAAGAAGTGGGCACGGATTTGGTGGCACCTCTTGATGCCGAAGTGATTGACGCTTCGGGCAAAATGGTTTTCCCGGGCTTTATCGATTCGCATTGCCATATCGGCATGTGGGAAGAGGGCATCGGCTTCGAAGGCGCTGACGGTAATGAGATGACCGATCCGATTACACCTCATCTCAGAGCGATTGATGCGATCAACCCTAGTGATGAGGCGTTCGGAAATGCGATCAAAGGTGGAGTGACCACTGCGGCGACGGGTCCTGGTAGCGCCAATGTCATTGGAGGCACTTTCTCGGTGATCAAGTTGCATGGTGACAGAATCGACGACATGATTGTGGTTGAGACGCTCGCTATGAAATGCGCATTCGGCGAGAATCCGAAGCGAGTCTATGCCGAGAAGAAGACTTCTCCGTCAACGCGGATGGGTACGGCTTCGCATCTCAGAGAGACACTTGCGAAAGCATTTGAATATAAGAACAAGAAGGCTGCTGCGGGCGATGATGCCAGCAAAATGCCAGCTTACGATATGAAAATGGAGGCGATGCTTCCAGTTGTGAATGGCGAGATTCCGCTGAAAGCGCATGCGCATAGGGCGGATGATATCTTCACTTCCATCCGCATCGCAAAAGAGTTCGGCGTCAAGTTGACTCTTGAGCATTGTACTGAAGGGCACCTCATCGCTGATCATCTGGCGAAAGAGGGTTACCCTGCAATCGTTGGTCCTTCGTTTGGCAACAAGTCGAAGTTTGAACTCAACAACAAGACGTTTGACACACCTAAGGTGATGGTTGAAGCCGGTTGCAAAATCGCGATCATGACCGACAGCCCTGTGATTCCACTCGAATACCTTCCAATGTGTGCGGCACTCGCCCACAAGGCTGGGCTCGACGAAATGGAAGCACTGAAGGCAATCACCATCAACGCCGCAGAAATTCTTGAGGTGTCTGATAGGCTTGGAAGTATTGAAGTCGGCAAAGATGCGGACCTCGTCATTTGGAACGCTCATCCTTTTGATC
Organism: Clostridia bacterium; assembly: GCA_014859095.1. GTDB lineage: Bacteria > Bacillota > Clostridia > Peptostreptococcales > Acidaminobacteraceae > Fusibacter_D. The sequence goes on from JACUUV010000028.1 coordinate 11,076, forward strand.
TTCAGGCGACTGTTGCACACACGATTGTGGATGGTGTAGTGGTTTATAGCGCGCTTTAAGGCGCGCGCGGTGGTTTTGCGCTGGGGAACGCGCAGTGGTTTTGCGCTCATTCGAGCGCAGTAGTATTTGGCTGGCGCCAAGTGGTTGGGAAGAGATGAGGGCGACACTTCGTGCGCCCTAGATAAAGTCAAAGTCAAAGTCAAGATCAAGGTTACTTGGTTTTGATTTTTTTTTGTTTTTGACTTTCCTGTTCTTCCTGCTCTTCATAGTGTGTACCTTTATACTGAGAATTTCAGATATACAAAGACGCTAATAAGTTTCCTTCGGAAACTTAACTACGCGATTTTTTGCTTCGCAAAAAATTAGGTACCAATATGTACCTGTCCCCAATTGGATTCTCCGGCGCGCCTTTTGCGCCAAATCTCTTCCCAACTACTTGGCGCCAGCCAAAAACCACTGCACTCGCAAGAGTGCAATACTACTGCGCCTTGGCGCAAAACCACTGCGCGCACGCTCTCCGAGCTGCACGCACTTGACCTTCTCGCAATGCCAGTATAAAATAGAGTGAGATTTTAGCGCGAGGTGCAAATATGTTTGAAATGGAACTTAAGACGCTTGAGGACACAAAAGAAATTGCGGTTCGATTGGCGAAAAAGATAAAGCCTGGTGATGTGGTCTGTCTGGTCGGAGATCTTGGGGCGGGGAAGACGACGTTTACGCAGATGTTGTGCGAAGCACTGGGCACCGATGAGTATGTGACTAGCCCGAGTTTCAGCATTATGAATTCTTATACAGGTGTACTCGATGGAAAAGCGATTTCCATCTATCATTTTGATGTCTACAGGATATCGGATCCGGATGAGATGGATGAGATCGGATTTGACGATTATCTTTTCGGAAAAGGCATTTCTATAGTAGAGTGGGCTACTAAAGTGGAGGAACATATTCCAAAGAATGCGATTTGGATAGAGTTGAAACTCACTCTTTGGGGTACAAGGATGATAAGTAGCTCTGGATTAGAAATGGGAGATGAGATGAGATGAAAAAAATGATAGTAGACACATCATCAACAGCCGCAAGTGTTGCAGTGCTTGAGGATGGTCTGATCAAGGGTGAATTCACCATTCACACCGAACGTACTCATTCTGAAAAGCTTATGCCAATGATAGAAAGTCTTATGCGCGGACTGGACTTGAAAATTGAGGATATTGACGAGTTTGTAGTTTGCGAGGGTCCCGGATCCTTTACTGGGGTCAGGATCGGAATAAGCACGGTTAAAGCATTTGCGCAACCTTTTGACAAACCAATTAAGACCTTCACGAGCATGAAATTGCTCTCAGGTGCTTTTTCATATCATGATGGACTCGTACTGTCTATGGTCGACGCGAAGCGTGACAGCGTGTATTATGGACTGTACAGATGGCACCACGGCTGTGTCCTCACAGTTGAGGAAGGTGTCAAAAATATTGAGGTTTTACTCAATGATCTCGAGAACCATTTTTTGAATGAACATGTTATGGTCACAGGGGATGCCACTTGGATTTACAGGGATGCATTCAAGCGGCTTGACAATCTGAACCTTCACAATCAATATGTGATGACCGATCAAAAGATAGCTGTACTCAGCGCATCCAATTATAGACACATTGAGGATGACAAGGGAGAGGTTCACAAATACAATGAGGTCAAAGCGAACTATATGAAGAAGTCGCAAGCGGAAAGGGATTTTAATCTATGAATGTTCAGTTTAGAAAAATGACACAGGAAGACATCGATGACGTTTATGCCATAGAAGTCTCGTCATTTACCACACCCTGGACAAAAGATGCCTTCTACAAGGAACTTGTCGAGAACACATTGGCTGCCTATTTTGTCGTCAAAGATGATGATCGATTGGTGGCCTATGGTGGGATGTGGCAGATCATGGATGAACTTCACATCACCAACATCGCGGTGGCCATTGGCTCGAGGGGTAAAGGCTACAGCAAGGTATTGATGGATGGTATGATGGATTATGGGAGAAAATATTCTTTCAAATATATGACGCTGGAAGTGAGACAAAGTAACCTGGTGGCCATTTCACTTTATGAGAAATACGGATTTGAATCGGTGGGCATTCGACCCAAATACTACATGGACACGAATGAAGACGCTCTCGTCATGTGGAAGGAGCTATAAATGAAATCAAAAACAATTACATTAGCGATAGAAACCTCCTGCGATGAAACCGCATGTGCAATCATGGAAAACGGAAGAACCATTTTAGCAAATGAGGTCTATACACAGATTGACATTCATCAAGCGTTTGGAGGCGTCGTACCAGAGGTGGCATCCAGAAATCATCTTGAGAAAATATCTGAGATCATCGACAAGGCGTTATCTGACGCCGGGGTGGGATTTAAGGATATAGACCATATCGCAGTCACATATGGTCCCGGACTTGTGGGTGCACTTTTAGTCGGACTTTCCACAGCAAAGGCACTATCCTATGCTCTGGACATACCGCTCATTCCTGTGAATCATATCGAAGGTCATATCGCAGCAAATTATATTGCTCACAAAACGCTCGAGCCACCTTTTGTCTGCCTTATTGCATCGGGTGGGCATACTCACCTAGTGGAAGTTCAGGATTACACGAAGTTCAATGTCATCGGCCGTACGAGGGATGATGCGGCAGGAGAGGCTTTTGACAAAGTTTCGAGGACTCTTGGCCTTGGATATCCAGGAGGTCCGTTGATCGACAAACTCGCGAAAGAGGGCAATAAGGTTGCGATTCCGTTTCCTAAGGGGATGATGGATCAAGACAATCTCGATTTCAGTTTCAGTGGACTTAAGTCTGCTGTGCTCAATTACCTGAACAGCGCAAAAATGAAAAATGAGACCATCAACGTGGAAGATGTATGTGCGAGTTTTCAACATGCCGTAGTGGAAACGTTGAAGGGCAAAACGGAGATGGCGCTTAGGAAAACCGGATCGAGAAAATTGGTGTTGGCTGGAGGAGTGGCGGCAAATTCTTCCCTTAGAAAAGAACTTTCCAGCATAGAGGGGATTGAATTCTATTATCCACCGCTGGATCTTTGCACAGACAATGCCGCAATGATCGGATGCGCGGGATACTATCATTATTTGGATGGTAATTTCGGTACTCTTGAGACCAATGCGGTCCCAAATTTAAAAATTGGTATGTAGCACGGTGAAAATGGGACAGATGTCCCATTTACTTTTTTGTCCAAAAGTATCTGAAAAATCAGTCATATTTTATTATGTAAACCGAACAAACTTTCTTTTATACATGTATTTATAAATGGACAACTGGGGATTAAATTGTGGACACTGTGGATAAATAATGAATTTGCTAGGCTAGAAGGAATTGACAATGTGGACAACTCGGTGAAAAACTGTGTATAACCTTGTCTGATTGTGGGTAAATAGTATTTTATTCAGTAATATTCGAAGAAATGCATAAAATCAAAAATGTGATATGGTCTACATAATTAATTGGGGTGCATAAAATTGTGCATAAAAAAAGAGCCCTTATTTAGAGGCTCTTGCTCATATAATCTATTCAATACCGACAGTTGCCAAATAGTTGATGATGTCACTGATCGAACCAAAATTCTCAGCGACTTCGTCTGGGATTTCAATCTCAAACTCATCTTCTATAGCCATAATAATCTCCACGGCGTCGATGGAATCAATGTCCATGCTGTCAAATGCGCTGTCCGTAGTAATGTCGCTGGGATCAACAACACTTAATTGTTCAACGATTATGGCTTTTATTTTTTTAAACATATTACCCTCCTAAAATTGTGAAAATGATTCTCTTGTATGTGTACTTAGTTTCATTATAAAGAAAAAATGAAATTTGTCTATAACGTTTTTGGTGTTAATGTCCTAGGACTGAAAAAATCATAAATTTTCGAGCATTTCGTCCAGCTGCATGTAAAGTGCATTCAGACCATCCTTGAGTTGAACGATTTCCCTTTGGACTTCAAGTGAACGCTCTGGGTCTGAAAAGACGCTCTCATCGCATAGAGATAACTCCAGACTGTGAAGGTCATCTTCAAGGGATTCAATCTCTTCTTCAAGTGAACCAAGTGCTGCGCGCTTTCTTTTCTCTGCAATCAAGAGCTCTTTCTCGCGTTTTTGCTGGTCTTTTTGTTTGGTTTTTGAGAGTGCGGGTTTTTCCTCCATCGGATTATCAAAAATTAAATGCTCGCTTTTCTTTTCTTGGTAGTAATCGTAGTTCCCCCAGTAGACGATCAATCCTTCAGGCGTCATCTCAAATATTTTTGAGCATATTTTGTTCAGGAAGTACCTATCGTGCGAAATGGAGACCAGCGTACCATCATAACCGAGCAGAGCATCCTCGAGGGTTTCTTTGGAATAGAGGTCGAGGTGGTTGGTCGGTTCATCCAGAAACAGTATGTTGGATGTGGAAAGCATGAGCTTGAGCAGTGAAACACGGCTGCGTTCACCACCACTGAGTTGATTGATTTTCTTTTCAATGTCATCGTTTGAGAAAAGAAATGCACCAAGCAGTGAACGGACTTCAGTCAGCGTCAGCGTGGGATTGTCATCGTGAATCTCCTCGAGGATTGACTTTTCAAGATGTAGGTTTCGAAGTTCCTGATCGTAATATCCAGGCGTGACATGATGACCCCAAGTGATTTTGCCCTCGTCTGGTTCGAGCTGAGATATCAGTATTTTGAATAGGGTGGTCTTGCCCACGCCATTTGGTCCAATGAGTCCGATGCGTTCGCCTTTATAGATTTCAAAGGAAACATTTTCAAAAACTTTGAGATGGTCGTAAGTTTTTTTCAGGTCTTCAACCTTTAGGACGTCTTTACCACTTTTTGAACCGGCTTTCAGATCGATTTTGAAATGGGATTTGAATAGTTTCGGACGTTCAAGTGGTGCGGTGTGTGCCAGCCTTTTTTCTCTGGATTTCGCCCGTTTGGCGAGTTTTTCTGTGCCGTGCCCTTTGAAGCGTCTGATGATCTCTTCTTGCTTTTGGATTTCTTTGCTTTGAACCTCAAATCGTTTGAGATCCGCTTCATACTGAATGTTCTTTTGATGTATGAAATGGGTATAATTGCCGGTATACTCCATGAGTTCACCCGATTCGATCTCGAAAATTTTAGTCGCCACCTGATCGAGGAAATAACGGTCGTGGGAGATCATTACTATTGTTCCGGTGTAATCTTTGAGATAGTTCTCAAGCCATTTGATGGCGTCGATATCCAGGTGGTTGGTCGGCTCGTCCAAAAATAGGATGTCGGGTTGCTTAAGGAGCAATCTGGCGATGCCAATTCGTGACTTTTGCCCCCCGCTGAGTTGATTGATGGGTTTGTGATGATCGATTTCTTCAAAGCCAAGACCATTGAGAATGCCTCTGATCCGGCTGCCGACGGCGTATCCGTCCATGGCTTCGAATCGCTCTTGTGCCAGCGTGTATTGATCGAAAATTCTTTTCTGATCTTCAGGCTGAATATTTTTCATCTCGATTTCGAGTGCCCGGAGCTGCTTTTCAACTTCGAACACATCGGCGTAGATCTCCTCGCAGTAGTCAAATGCGGAAATGGTCAGGTCTATGCGGGTGTTCTGTTCCAAATACCCGATGGTCATGTCTTTAGATATGAAAATTTCTCCATCATCTTTGGACTCGATGCCCGTTAGAATTTTAATTAACGTGGTTTTTCCCGCACCATTGACACCAATCAGTCCGACTTTGTCGCCAACGCTGATTGTAAAGCTGATATCTTCGAGAATTGTCTCTATGCCGTATGATTTATGGATATTATTGCAAGATAATGCTATCATTTTTCGCCTCATTCTAAAAAGTGGATGAAAGATTGTTAAATACTACTAGATATTATATCCCAAATATCATAAAATAAAAAGTAGATGAAAATTGGAATGTGAGAGTTGTTATTAATTTGACATTCTTTTTTCTGGAGTGGTATAATGAAGTTGAGTTTATACACATTTAAACGACGAGGTGAATTATGAAAGACAAGAACATATCTGTGGCGGTGATTAGACGTCTGCCTAAGTACCATCGTTATTTAAAGGAACTGTTGGATAAGGACATCCGTAGAATATCGTCGAAAGAACTGAGTTCGATCATAGGATTTACTGCATCACAAATTCGTCAGGATCTCAATAATTTTGGTGGTTTTGGCCAACAAGGTTATGGGTATAACGTAGAAGATTTGTACTCGGAGATCAGTAAGATTCTAGGACTTACACGAAAATACAACGTCGTTATTGTCGGGGCGGGGAACCTTGGTCAAGCACTGGCCAATTACGCAAGCTTCGGACGTTTGGGATTTGACCTGAAGGCGCTGTTCGATATCAATCCCAAGTTCATGGGACTCAAGATCAATGATGTGGAAGTGCTGGATATGGATAAATTCGAATCGTTTGTCAATGAGAACAATGTTGAAATTGTCTATATTTGCACGAGTAGAGCAGGCGCACAGGACGTTGCGGATCACATACAAAAGACCAATGTCAAAGCGATATGGAATTTTGCACCGATCGACCTGAAGGTCAAAGAAGATATCATTGTGGAAAATGTACATTTGATAGACAATTTATTGACTGTATCTTATTTCTTGAAAGAAAATCAATAAAATTTCAGTAATAAGTGGGACGGGGCGTGACCTCGTCCTTTTTTTTTGGTAAAATAGAGTTTAGGGATTGCACTAAAATTAATGGGAGGAACAGAAAATGAAAGAAGTAGTAATAGTAAGTGCGGTAAGAACCGCAGTGGGTGCCTTCGGTGGCACACTTAAAGATGTGACACCTGCCGAACTTGGCGCTGTCGTCATCAAAGAAGCACTTGGTAAAATCAATCTTGCAGCTGAAAAAGTCGATGAGGTATTGTTGGGATCAGTACTTCAAGGCGGTTACGGACAAGGTGTGGCAAGACAGGCATGGATCAAGAACGGTTATCCGGTAGAAGTACCTTGTACAACAGTAAACATGATCTGCGGATCGGGACTTAAGACAGTTTCACTCGCTGTTCAATCGATTCAGACTGGTGACAACGATATCGTCATCGCCGGCGGAACAGAAAATATGAGTATGGCACCATACCTGCTCAAAACAGGACGTTGGGGTCAAAGAATGGGCAATGGCGAACTTTATGACGTAATGGTCATGGATGGTCTTTGGGACGCATTCAACAACTACCACATGGGTGTCACCGCAGAGAACATAGTAGAAAAATGGGGCGTCACCAGAGAAGAGCAAGATGACGTGGCATACAACTCACAGCGCAAAGCTGCGGCGGCTAGAGCTAACGGAAGATTCAAAGATGAAATCGTACCGGTTATAATTCCACAAAGAAAAGGTGATCCAATCGTATTTGATGCGGATGAATATATAAAAGAAACAACACCAGAGAAGCTTTCGGCTCTCAGACCGGCATTCAAAAAAAACGGTACAGTCACTGCTGGCAACGCATCTGGAATCAACGATGGCGCTTCAGTAGTCGTGGTCATGAGCAAAGAGAAAGCGGATGAACTTGGCCTTAAACCACTTTGTACCATAGTATCTCATGCGTCTGCAGGTGTGGCCCCTGAAATCATGGGCATCGGACCAGTTCCCGCTACAAAGAAAGCACTTGCAAAAGCAAACCTAAAAGTTGAAGACCTGGATCTTGTGGAAGCCAATGAAGCGTTCGCGGCTCAATTTATTGCAGTAGGCAGAGAACTCGGATTCAACCAGGATATCGTGAATGTCAACGGTGGAGCCATAGCAATCGGTCATCCAATCGGAGCGTCGGGCAATAGAATCTTTGTCACGTTGATCCATGAGCTCATCAAACGTGACGGCAAATATGGACTTGCGACACTTTGCATCGGTGGCGGCATGGGCGAAGCCATCATTATAAAAAGAGATTAAAATGGCCAACTATTCAAGAGAAATTGCTCACATGTTGGATCGGTTATACACAAAAATATTGTCACAGGATAAAAATGGTTATTTTAAGAATGACATAGTCCTGCGATTGAATTTGATGGAACTGATCATAATCAAAAGAGTGGGTGAAGCCGAGACAATCCGACTCAATATGTTGATCGATGCACTTGAAATTGATCGAAATCTCGTCACTCAGGCCATCAAAAAACTGTGTTCAATGAAAATAGCCCAGAAAAACAAGGATCCTGAAGATGGCAGAGGTCAATGTATCTCGCTGCTACCGGCAGGTCATGCGATTCATGGTCAGATTCTTGAACTCCAAAAAGATGAACTCGACTTCATACTCAGCGATGTCACCATCAACGAGGAAAAGACAATCCTCAAGTTCATCAGCAAGATGGTCCAGTACCACACGGAAAAATTTGAAATCAAATAACTCAGGCGGCATCTCCAGTTTCTGGGGATGTCGTTTTTTCACTATTGAGTCCAATGAGAGGAGCCTGTGATGACAGCATTCGTACGCGCAAAAAACACCATACTTGAAATCGCAAAAACCAGCGATAAACAATTGATCATCGCAATCGACGGCAATTGTGGCAGCGGTAAAAGCACCCTGGCAAGCAAACTTGCAAATGCTCTGGATGCGAATCTTTTCCATATGGATGACTTTTATTTGCCTGAAATCATGAAAACTGAGGAGCGCATGGCCGAACCTGGTGGCAATGTCGATTATGAACGGTTTAAAAATGAGGTGATGGTCCCTTTGCTTGCCGGATCAAGTTTTATGTATCGAAAATTCTCGTGTCAGGTTCAGGGTCTTGGCGAGTCCGTCTTTGTGACGCCTAAGAGGATCAATATTGTCGAAGGCGCCTATGCACTGCATCCGGACCTTATCTATGCTTACGACCTCAAAGTGTTCATGTCCCATGATTATAAGACCCAGTGCGACCGCATCATGAAACGCAATGGTCCAGAGAAGCTGAAAACTTTCATCGAAAAATGGATTCCACTGGAGAACAGATACTTCGAAGCACTTGGAATCAAAGAGAAGTGCGACCTTGTAATTGACACAGGTACCGATTGGGGACAGGGAGCAGGGAATGCAGGAAGAGCAGGAAAGGATTAAGGTCAAAGTCAAGGTCAAAACAAAAAACAAAAAACACCCTAATCGGGTGTTTTCATGCATATTGAATTTCTTATTGAGGTTGTGGAGCGTCTACTGGGCAAACATTCGCACAAGCGCCACAATCGATGCAAGCATCGCTTACTACATAAATGCTGTCACCAGCCGTGATTGCGTTTACTGGACATTCTGGCTCGCAAGCGCCACAAGAAATACAAGAATCATTAATTACGTACATAATATAGCCTCCTTATAAATATGGGTTTGATTTCAAATTAAAATCCTAATTCATTATAATAGGATAGAGTTTTATCAAACAATAGAAGAGTCACAAAATAGTCCGAAAAACGTTGCAATACAATGATAATCATTATTAATTTAGCGGGACTAGAAGCGCCCACCGGGGCGCATTAAATTTTGTTAATTATTGAAAAAAGTTTATAGATAAAAACTTTTATATAGTTTACACTATAGTTGGAATATGTTAAAATTAAGTCGATTGGTACATTAGTATTTTTTTAACAATCTTTAAACTAAGTTGCCATGTCGGCTAGAGGGAGACCTCAAAATCATTTTAAAGGAGATGTTTGAAATGAAGTATATTGAAGAGGTATTTGAAGAAATTAAGAACCGCAATGCAAATGAGCCAGAATTCTTACAAGCAGTAGAAGAAGTATTCAAATCTTTGGAGCCAGTTTTGGAAAAGCATCCAGAGTATATCGAAGGTAACATTCTTGCAAGAATGGCAGAACCTGAAAGACAAATCATATTCAGAGTACCTTGGGTTGACGATGCTGGAAACCTCAATGTCAACAGAGGATTCAGAGTTCAATTCAATGGTGCGATCGGACCTTACAAAGGCGGCATCCGTTTCCACAAATCTGTAAACATCAGTATAATGAAGTTTTTAGGATTTGAGCAAACTTTCAAAAACTCTTTAACAGGCCTTCCAATCGGTGGAGGTAAAGGTGGCTCGGACTTCAACCCATCTGGCAAGTCAGATGCAGAAGTATTGAGATTCTGCCAAAGCTTCATGACAGAATTATATAGACATATCGGTCCAGACGTAGACGTTCCAGCTGGCGACATCGGTGTTGGCGGAAGAGAAATCGGTTACATGTATGGACAATACAGAAGAATCAAAGGCGCTTTCGAAAATGGCGTGTTCACAGGTAAAGGCTTATCTTACGGTGGTTCATTGGTCAGACCTGAAGCTACTGGCTTCGGTGTAACATACTTCATCAGAGAAATGCTCAAAGCACAAGGCGAGACTTTCGAAGGCAAAACTGTAGCACTTTCTGGATTTGGTAACGTAACTTGGGGTACTGCTCAAAAAGTTACTGAACTTGGCGGAAAAGTTATCACGGTTTCTGGTCCAGACGGATACGTTCTTGACGAAGCTGGTGTTGCTGGTGAAAAAATCAGTTTCTTACTTGAACTCAGATCAAGCGGAAAAGACATCGTTGCTCCTTACGCTGAGAAATTTGGCGCTAAATTCTTCCCAGGTGAAAGACCGTGGGGTGTTAAAGCCGACATCATGATTCCATGTGCAACTCAAAATGAAATCAGATTGGAGCACGCAGAGCAAATCGTAGGCAATGGCGTTAAATATGTTTGTGAAGCGGCAAATATGCCATGTACAAACGAAGCGCTCGAATTCTTGATGGAAAAAGGCGTGATCGTTGGTCCTGCTAAAGCTGCAAATGCTGGTGGCGTTGCTACTTCAGCACTTGAAATGAGCCAAAACTCTATGCGTTATTCTTGGACTGCTGAAGAAGTTGATGCTAAGTTACAACAAATCATGAAAACAATCCATGACAATGCTGCAACTGCTGCACAAGAGTATGGTTTCGGATACAACTTGGTTGCTGGCGCAAACATCGCTGGTTTCAAAAAAGTTGCTGAAGCAATGCTTGCTCAAGGTAACTACTAATCAGATTAATCAATTATTCAAACCCCCTGGAGTTCAGGGGGTTTTTATTTTTGGACACAACCCCTAATTTAGATAACGTGCATCGGTTGCCCAATATTTCCGCTTCATGGAAAATTGTACCTACGCGATTTTTTGTTTCACAAAAAAATTTATGTTCAAATCACACAACGAAAAAATAATAAGTTGTAGAAAACAGTTGATTTGATATAATTGTATTATTAATAAGTAATAAACAGGGGGATAAATCTTTGAAAAACGAATCGAGTGTTTTTTTGGATGAGGTATTGGCGCTACAGTTGTTTCAATCATCGAAATTATTGACCAGAGAAGATCTGAACGAACAACAGATCACATCTGTCAATGTCATGCTTGATCGTGAAATCATCAATTGGATTGAGCAGGACGGTCAAATAGTACTCACCACCGGACAAATGTTCGAGAAATTGACGCTTCAGGATCAAATTGAATTCTTCAAGGCGCTGGCATCCAAAAAAGTTTCAGCAGTATTCATAAAAGTCGCACCATATCTTGACGCCATGATGCCTGAAGTTATAGAAGTATGCAACGAAAGAGGACTCGCGCTGCTTGACCTCAACTACGATGTCTCGTTCACTGAAATCTTCTCGGTGGTTTACAATCTGATGTTCCGCAAACAAACCAATGTCCTGCAGCGCGTGGAAACATTACATAAAGATACGATGAATGTTGTTGTCGAAGGCGGCAATATTGAGGATGTCCTGAAAAGCATCCATAAAACCATATCTTCGCCTGTTTTCATCAGGGACTACTATTTTGAAGATACTTTCTTCATTAAAAATGAGTTTGAAAACGACTATGCGCTTTTGTATGAAAATATTGAAAGCATTCAATTGGATGGGAAAAACCCAAAACTCATCTGGGATAAAATCATATTCAAGGATAAAGAAATCGAGCGTCTCATCATTCCGATCTTCGTCAAAAACCAGGTGTACGGGCATATAGTCACATATGGAAAAGACCAGTCCATATCCAATTATGACAAACTCGGTCTCGAGGCCGCTTCCAACATCATCGCACTCGAGTTCCTAAAGAAAATCTCTGTCCAAGAAGTGGAGAACAAATATAAGATCGAGTTCTTTGACGACTTGATATCACTGGATGATCAAAGACGCATGAAAGCGGTGGAACGTGCATCCAATTTCAGATTCTCTGAAAATGCGAACTATGTGATGCTCAACATCAGCATTTCCACCCGAAATGGGGTCGATGAATCGGAAAAGGCGCTGAAAGCGGCCTATCTCGCCGAGCTCATCTGCAAAGACATGGGAAGATCCTATCTGATTCTCAACAAAAGCGACAGCATTTTTATCCTGGTCATGCTGAAAGAAGGCGAAGGCGGACCGGTAGTCAAACGTTACTCCAAATACATTTACGATATTCTCAAGACTAAAATGAAAAGGCATCAGACCAAAATGGGCGTCGGGAGGATCTGCAAAGGACTCATCCTCGTGCACAGAAGTCTGCTTGATGCATCGAAAGCCCTTGAAGCCGCAGTGGGTTATCTGGACGAGGATGTTGTTTTCTTCGAGGAAATGGGTATCTACAAAGTGCTTTCCAACAGCGGCATCAAAAATGAGCTTGAGATATTTTTTGGTGAGATCCTCGAGCCGCTTATGGTCTACGACGCCAGAAAAGACACCGAACTCATCAAAACGCTTCAGGTCTATTACAAATGCAACGGCAATCTCAAAAAAATGTCCGAGATGCTGTTTACTCACTACAACACAATCCTTTACCGTCTCGGAAGAATACAGGAAATCATCAAAAAAGACCTCGAAAAAGAAGAAGACCGCTATGCGATTCAGACCGCACTCAAAGTTCATAAAATTTTTAGAATGTAACGTCTATACTGTGGACAAAAAATAGACGCACGAGCAATATAATTCTATTAAACGTTTTATGTAAGTGGAGGGATATTATAATGATGAACAACAAAGCAATTGAAAAATCCATGAAAGTCAAACTCGAAGACTTGTTTGATGTGTTGCCGGATTACCCTGAATTTGAAAAAGGCATTCGTAGAGCCCCAAAACGCGAATTGACACTCAACCAGGACGAAATCGAACTCGCACTCAAGAACGCGCTGAGATATGTGCCTGAAAAATGGCATGAGACACTTGCCCCTGAGTTCCTTGATGAGCTCCTGACCAAAGGCAGAATCTACGGTTACCGCTTCAGACCGGTAGGCAACATCACAGGAAAATCTGTTGAAGATTATAAAGGGAAAACGGTTGAAGGAAGGTCGATCCAAGTGATGATCGACAACAACCTCGACTTTGCAATCGCACTGTACCCTTATGAACTCATCACATATGGTGAGACCGGAGCGGTGTGCCAAAACTGGATGCAGTATCATTTGATCAAGCGATACCTGGAAGTCATGAACGACACACAAACGCTTGTGGTGCAATCCGGACATCCCCTAGGGTTGTTTGCATCCCAGAACTCGGCTCCGAGAGTCATCATCACCAACGGGCTCATGATCGGCATGTTTGATGACTCCGACAACTTCAACCGCGCAGCGGCACTTGGCGTGGCATCCTATGGACAAATGACAGCCGGCGGTTGGATGTACATCGGACCGCAGGGCATTGTTCACGGGACCTACTCCACACTGCTCAATGCCGGTAGAGACAAGCTCGGCATACCGGAAAGAGAAGATCTAAAAGGAAAACTCTTCGTTACTTCCGGACTTGGCGGCATGAGCGGCGCACAAGGAAAAGCCTGCGAAATCGCAGGTGGCGTCGGTATCATCGCAGAAGTGGATGCTTCAAGAATCGAGACACGCCACTCGCAAGGATGGGTGTCGGAAGTTCTTGAAACACCAGAAGATACTTTCAATAAAGCAAGAGAATATCAGGCTGAAGGTCGTGCGATAGCCATCGCATATCACGGCAACATCGTGGATCTTCTTGAATATGCGGTGGAAAATGATGTCCATATCGATCTTCTGTCCGATCAGACTTCATGCCACAATGCCTACGATGGCGGTTACTGCCCTGCGGGAATCACATTCGAGGAGCGTACTGAACTGCTATCGAACAATAAAAAGAAGTTTGTTGAACTCGTGGACCAAACCCTCGTCAGACATTTTGAGGCAATCAAGATCCTCGTGTCAAAAGGCGTTTACTTCTTCGATTACGGCAACAGTTTCATGAAGGCGATCTTTGATGCCGGAGTGAGTGAAATTTGTGCAAACGGAAAAAACGAACTCGATGGTTTCATTTGGCCATCTTACGTGGAAGATATCATGGGACCTGTGCTTTTCGACTATGGGTATGGGCCGTTCAGATGGGTATGCCTCACGGGAAAAGAATCGGATCTCGACAAGACGGACATGGCGGCCATGGCGTGCATCGATCCCGAGAGACGTTTCCAGGACAGAGACAACTGGGTTTGGATCAGAGATGCGAAGAAGAACAAATTGGTTGTCGGAACACAGGCGCGAATCCTCTATCAGGACGCACTTGGTCGACTCAAAATAGCGCTCAAATTTAATGAAATGGTTAGAAACGGGGAAGTCGGTCCGATCATGCTCGGTAGAGACCATCATGATACCGGTGGAACGGATTCTCCATTCAGGGAAACATCCAACATCAAAGACGGATCCAACATCATGGCTGAAATGGCCACTCATATATTCGCAGGCAACGCCGCAAGAGGCATGAGCATGATCGCTCTGCACAATGGTGGCGGTGTCGGAATCGGAAAATCCATCAATGGAGGCTTCGGTATGGTGCTCGATGGTAGTGAGAGAGTGGATGAAATCCTCAAAAATTCAATGCCTTGGGATGTCATGGGAGGCGTCGCGAGACGAGCTTGGGCGCGCAACGACCACGCCATAGAAACGACAATGGCGTACAATGACCTCAGACCAAACGACTCCATTACACTTCCGTATTTGGCTGACGAAAATATGGTCAAAGCACTCGTAGCCAAAATAATTGGGAAATAATTAACAAAGCTGCTGATGATTCGTCAGCAGCTTTTAATAAAATTTGAAGAAGGTATCGCTTATGACGCGGATTGAAATAAAATTTTCCGGAAAACCTCAAATCAATATAGATGGAGATATTGCCACAGTTTCACTTAAAAGAAGCGAAGCGATGCTTTATTACATAGTCTATCAGAAAAGAGTGACCAGGGAAGAACTCGTCCGTCTGATCTGGAGCGATTTCGACCCTCAAACGGCCAAGAAGAGTTTGAGAAACAGTCTGTATAGAATCAAGAAAGATCTCGGTATCGAACTTTTTGTCAGTCTGGGGAAAAGTGTCCTCATCACAAATCCGGGAATTGAGTTCGTACTGGATGTCGAGTGTGAAGAACTCGATTTTTTGAAGCGCTATCAAGGGCATTTTTTAAGGGACTTTGTCGTCAAAGACGCAGAGTACTTTGAAAATTGGCGTATTGAAGTGGAACAGAGTCTGAATCACAGGCATCGCATTGTCGGTGAGAAGACCGTTCGGAATTTGATTGAGACAGGTGACCTTGAAAATGCACTTCAAATTGCTTTGATTATGAAAAAAATAGATGCGTTTGACGAAACTGTTGTGAGACATCTCATGGAAATTTATCATTTGAAGCAAAATTACAAACAAATCGTTGAGACTTACTGCAGTTTGAAGGCATTACTCGAAGACGAGATGGGAATAGCGCCGGATCGATTGACCCGAGAACTGTATTATAAATTGATCCAGATCCGTACAGAGGAAGAACAGGATGTCGACGGACTGTACGGCAGAGTGGGGGAATTTGCTTCTATAACAAAAGCGCTTAACGCATTTGGTAGGGATCTTAAGAATCTATCGATCATCATCGAAGGGGAAGCGGGAATAGGAAAGACGAAACTTTTGAATGAGGCGCTCTTAAAATTGGATTCACAGCTCGTAGTCTACAAGACCAATTGTTATATGGCAGAGGAACTTTTTGCCTATAAATCTTGGAATGATATCATATGTCGGTTGGTGGAACGTTACAGGCACTACAAACTGGATTTGCCATCAGGAGTCCTGGAACTCATGTCCAAGGTTTTCCCTGGAGTGATGCCGTTTGGAATTTCGCCCCATATAGAAAATTTGGAAATGATCAGGTCCGATTATCTCGAAAAAGTGGTATGTAAAGTGATTGGGGACCTTTCGATGAGAGAACCCCTTATCCTGGTGTTCGACGATTTGCAGTGGATGGACGAGTCGAGCCTGAATCTTTTGCTCGCGGTCCTGCTTCATGTGGACCATGTCGTGGTGATGGGAACGCGCAGAAAAAATCCTTCGGATGTGCTCGAGCGCTTTGTGAATCAGCTCGAGAAATACAGTCTCTTGTTGTCGGTCTCACTGGATCGTTTTTCGAAAGAAGAAACCTATGAATTTGTCGACTATATTTCCAAAGGATCCATCTCGGCCGCACAGAAAGACAAAATATTCGAGTCCTCCGAAGGCAATGCGTTTTTTATACAGGAGTACACCGGGCTTTTCCATCGAAACGATTCCAGTGCGCTCATGCGTCTGAAAAATCTGCTGGATGCCCGCCTTGATGAACTGTCCGCAGACGGGCTCAAGGTGCTCGGCATCATCGCAATGTTTTTCGATGCCATCGATTTTCAAATGCTGTTGGATCTTTATTCCAAATCTTCGGCACAATTGCTTGAAACCATTGATGAGCTCAGATCCAAGGATTTCATAGTGGAAGAGGAAACCGAATCGGGGCTGAAGATCAGCTTCACACATAACAAACTGAGGGAACACGTCTACGAAAAGACCGCTCTGGTCACTCGGCGAATTTTGCACAACAGAATCGCTGAACTGCTGGAACGTCAAATTAGAAACGACTCGAGAGACGTTTTAATTTATCAAAAATTGATTTACCATTATGAATGTGCCAAAAATTATAAGAAACAGCTGCGATATACCATCTCATATCTGAAGACTTATTTTGATTTCAGCCACGAACTGTATCCTGAACTCGTATCGGCGGGAGAAATCAGTCTGGAAAAGACCCCTGAACACTATTTCGAGTTGCTCGAAGAGCTTTTCAGACATGCGGAATATGATGACGTGACGGACCTCAGGATGAAATTCCTTCATATGAAATCGAGATATTTGATTCGGCAAGGCAACTATGACCCGGGACTTGTCGCCCTCGAGGAATTGATCGGTCTTTGCAGACAAACAGGAGATGAAGAACTGCTTTTCAAAGCTTACGTGCAAAAAATGTATTATGCGATTCAAACCGAACACGTTTCCGACATGGCTGCATTACTTGAGCAAATGTGTAATCTCAAAAAAAGTGATAAGCATGAAGCCATGATGGAGCGTTTCAAAGGCATAGAGAAATTGATGGCCGGCGAATATGAAAAAGCCAGAATCTATTTTTTCAGTTCCATTGAAAAGTTTAAACTCATGGACAAGGAACGGCGATACGTTCTTAATATAGCTGCGGCATACAATTACATATCCGAGACCTATAGGAAGGAATATTCTTTTGAACTGGCGCTCGGATTTGTGAAAGAGGCCATCGGCCTATGCAACCGACACAACATTTTACGGGGCAGTTCGGTGTTCAATACCAACGCGGGCATCATCGCGTATGGACTAGGAATGTTGGAGGATGCGAAAAATTACTTCAAGGAAGCCCTGAAATATTACGATGCACTCGATTCCCTTTGGAGAAGGAGTGAGGCAGAGGGGTATTTGGGCATCATCGAAATAGAAACGGGCAATGATGCGGAGGGTTGGAAACTTATTCATATGGCGAAAGCCCATGCCAATCAGATGCATACTCCCGAAACTATAGAACTTTTAGAAAAACTTGAAAACCGCGCTTTAAATGGTTATTATGGTAATAACTTAGAATAAAGTGATGACAAATGAAAGGAGCTTATAAAATGAAGACAGATGTTCAAATTGCTCAAGAGTCAACCATGCAACATATCAAAGACATAGCTGGAAAAGTGGGGATTCCTGAAGAGTCACTAGAGCTTTACGGCAATTACAAAGCAAAAGTGAGCCTCGACATCCTCAAAGACAGGAAAGATATGCCAAATGGTAAATTGATTTTGGTGACTGCCATCAATCCAACTGCTGCCGGTGAAGGTAAAACTACTGTCAACGTCGGTCTCAGTATGGGTCTCAATAAAATCGGAAAACGCGCATTCACAGCACTTAGAGAGCCGTCACTTGGACCATGCTTCGGTGTCAAAGGTGGCGCTGCAGGCGGAGGTCACGCACAAGTTGTACCGATGGAAGACATCAACTTACATTTTACAGGAGACATCCACGCGGTGACTACTGCCAACAATCTTTTGTCCGCACTCATGGACAACCATATCCATCAAGGCAATGTGCTCGGCATTGATCCGAACCGCATCGCTTGGAGAAGAGTGATTGACATGAATGACCGTGCCCTTAGAAATATCGTAGTTGGTCTTGGTGCCAAAGGCGATGGCGTGGTCAGAGAAGATGGTTTCGACATCGCGGTAGCATCTGAAGTAATGGCAATTCTGTGCCTCGCAAACGATCTTGAAGACCTCAAAGAGAGACTTTCAAGAATGATTGTAGGTTACACATATGACAACAAACCGGTTACTGCAAAAGATCTTGAGGCAGTTGGAGCTATGGCGCTTCTTCTTAAAGATGCCATCATGCCTAACCTCGTTCAAACACTTGAGAACACACCTGCATTTATTCACGGTGGTCCTTTTGCGAACATCGCACATGGTTGTAACTCCGTAGTCGCAACAAAGACAGCGCTTAAGCTTGGTGAATATGTCGTTACTGAAGCAGGTTTCGGAGCAGATCTCGGTGCGGAGAAATTTTTTGACATCAAATGCCGTTATGCGGGCCTTGAGCCAAGTGCGGCAGTAATCGTAGCTACTATAAAGGCGCTCAAGAAACACGGTGGAGTCGATAAAAACGAACTTGGAACCGAGAATCTTGAAGCGCTTAAAGCTGGATTTGAGAACCTCCAAAGGCATGTTGAGAACGTCAAGAAATTTGGTGTGCCACCAGTGGTCGCCATCAATGAATTCCCTACAGATACAGCAGCTGAACTCGAATTGCTCGACAAAATGTGTTCTGAAATCGGTGTGCCGGTTGTGCTCACACAGGTTTGGGCAAAAGGTGGAGACGGCGCAGTGGAACTCGCAAAAAAAGTAGTTGAAATCGCTGAAAGCGGCGTAGCGAAATTCAAACCACTTTACGAACTCAATCAACCGATCGCTGCGAAAATCGAGACCATTGCAAAAGAGATTTATCGTGCCGATTCTGTGGAATTCTCGAGCAAAGCTATAAGAAACATGAAAAAATTCGAGGCTGACGGACTTGGTGATTTGGCGATTTGTATGGCTAAAACACAATACTCGTTCTCTGACGATCCGAATTTGATGGGAGCACCGACAGGTTTCAAAATTGTCATCAATGACGTTAAAGTATCAGCTGGTGCGGGATTTCTTATCCCGATGGCAGGCGACATCATGAGAATGCCTGGACTGCCAAAAGTACCTGCGGCGAATAAAATAGATATCCTGGAAAGCGGAGAGATCATAGGTCTGTTCTAGGATGAGATAAAAGGGGAAAACGAATATGCTTGGGACGATTGTTAATGCCGTTGCCATATTGATTGGCGGCCTTGTTGGTGTGGTTCTGAAGGGTGGTCTGCCCGAGAAAATGAGCCAGACGATCATTCAAGGTGTAGGACTTTGTGTGGCGCTTCTCGGACTCGCAAGTGCGATGGAGGGGATGTCGTATATAATAGAGATTATAATTTTCATTGTTATAGGAACAATCATCGGAGAAGCAATCGACATTGAGATGAAACTGGAAAAGTTCGGGGACAAACTTGAGGCGCGATTCGCCAAGGAAGGTTCGTCTTTCAGCAAAGGTTTCGTTACCGCAAGTCTCCTCTTCTGCGTTGGCGCCATGGCCATTATGGGCGCACTCGAAGGCGGGCTCAAGAACAACCATGAGATCCTGTTTGCAAAATCGGTCATAGATGCCATCATTTCAGTGGTTCTGGCATCGACACTCGGAATCGGAGTCGTTTTTTCAGCCTTCACCGTATTCGTGTATCAAGGCAGTATCGCTCTTATGGCTGGGGGACTTTCCAGTGTGCTTACAGAGACGGTGGTCCTTCAAATGTCCGCCACTGGTGGACTCTTGATCCTTGGACTGGGCATATCCATGATCCTTTCCCATAAGATCAAGGTTGGCAATATGCTTCCCAGTGTATTGTTGCCGATTGTTTATCATCTGATCCAATCAGTGTTTTAAAGAGGGGGCCTTCGGCCCTACAGACTGTAGACAAACGTCCAAATCCATCGTTACTGGATGAAATCCAGTTCAGTTACGACGCTATAGGTCGCGCCTTCACTGGATTTCATCCGCGCCTTGACTTTGAACGTTTACTACAGCCTACAGTTTGATGACTATGTCATCATCCTGGGGGGCCTTCGGCCCCCTTTTTTATTTGCCACAAAACGCATTATTCTAAGCTGTTGTAGAATATACACAAAAAAATAATGGTCTCAACACGAACTTATACACATTGATTGTGAATTCATACAAACAATAGCCCCAAAAGACGAAAATTAACAAAAATAAACAAAATAATATTTGTCTTTTTTCGAATGTTTTGTTAGAATTTAAAAGAAGAGAAATTAATAATGGAGGTTTTGTTTTATGGAAAAGAACATGGGATTCTTTGAGAAGACATTCCGACTTAAAGATCACGGAACCAACGTGAGAACGGAAGTCCTTGCGGGTTTTACGACGTTTATGACAATGGCGTACATTTTGATCGTGAACCCGATCACACTTGAAGCGGCTGGTATGGATTTTATGAAAGTCTTTACTGCAACAGCGCTTTCATCGGTAATTGCAACACTGGTGATGGGTCTTGTGGCTAACTTGCCATTCGCACTTGCACCTGGTATGGGACTCAATGCATTCTTTGCTTATACCGTAGTCATTGGTATGGGAAAATCGTTTGAGTTTGCACTGACAGCGGTATTTTTAGAGGGACTTTTATTTTTATTATTAACATTTTTCAACGTACGAGAGGCAATCATAAATTCTATTCCTGCAAATATCAAAAAGGCAATTTCCGTGGGTATCGGACTTTTCATCGCATTTATTGGACTTGCCAATGCAGGCATCATCGTTCAAGGGGCAACACCTGTGACTTTGGGTGAAATCACAACTGGACCGGCGTTATTGGCTTTGATCGGTTTGCTTATTGCCGGAACTTTGCTTGCACACAAAGTCAAAGGCGCACTTTTCATCGCGATTTTGGCTACAACAGTGATTGGTATCCCAATGGGTGTCACATCGCTGCCTACCAGATTGATGTCTGCACCAACCGCACCATATTTTTTCGATTTCGAATGGTCTCAAATTTTCACATTTGACATGTTGGTGGTTCTGTTTGTATTCCTGTTTGTGGACATGTTCGATACAGTTGGTACGCTTGTCGGTGTATCCACAAAAGCCAAAATGCTCACTGAAGATGGAAAAGTACCTAACGCCAAAAAAGCACTCTTTGCGGATGCCATTGGAACAACAGTCGGCGCTATTTTCGGTACATCTACGGTCACAACTTATGTTGAGTCCGCAGCGGGAGTTGCCGAAGGTGGTAGAACCGGTCTTACATCGGTTGTCACTGCGGGACTCTTTGCAGTTGCGTTATTGTTCTCCCCACTCTTCATCATGATTCCGTCAGCTGCTACAGCACCTGCTCTGATCCTTGTTGGTCTCTTCATGATGAGTCCGGTAAAAGAGATTGATTTTGATGATGTCACAGAAGCTATTCCAGCGTTCCTGACAATCTTGATGATGCCTTTGACATACTCGATTTCAGACGGTATCGTTTTCGGTATGCTTTCTTATGTGGCGCTTAAAGCGATTACAGGTAAATTTAAGGATATTCACATTTTGACATGGATCATAGCATTCTTCTTTATCATAAAACTCCTGGTCTAATTCACAAGAGATAGAGCCCTCCCGTCGGTGCAATCATCGGCGAGGGGGCTTTTTTCACTCTTTGAAGCTACTCGGAAATAAGGTATAATAGTACGAGAGGAACTATGAGATGATTATTAGAGGTGAATATTTTAATCCAAAAGATACTTTTGAATGTGGTCAATCATTCAGATGGAAAATTATAGATGATCTGTATGTGGGTGTGGTGAGACGTTCGGTATTGGTTCTGGAACCGTTATCAGATGGTTTTGATGTGAAGGTGCTTGGCGAACCGATGAGTGACGCGGATGTTGCGACCTATTTTGATGAAAGTGCGGATTATAAGGATATTATCGAAAAGCTGTCACAGAAAGATTCTTGGCTTGAAAAGGCAACGACTTTCGGAAAAGGCATCCGACTTTTGAATCAGGACCCATTTGAGATGCTGATCACTTTCATCATTTCATCGAATAACAACATTCCAAAAATCAAGATGTCTATAGAAGCGCTTTCGGAACAATTCGGGGATTGCCTTATGACGTATAAAGGTGTGGAGTTGTATGCTTTTCCGACACTGGAACAACTGAAGGTACGTACCGCTATGGATTTGAATGTCAAAGGGATGGGATATAGGGCTAGGTATATTGTGAACGCTGTGCGGCAGATCGATGAAAACAATATGGATCTGAAGATTCCATTCAAACAGGATTATGAAACGTCCAAGATGTGGCTGAAACAGCTATACGGCATTGGCGACAAGGTTGCAGATTGCGTATTGCTGTTTTCATATAAAAAGAAAAACGCTTTTCCAATTGACACCTGGGTTAAAAAGATGTTGCGGGAACTTTATGGCGTCGAAGACAAGCAGAAGGCATACGAAACTTTTGTTGATGAGTATTTTGACCTGTATGGTGGTTATGCACAGCAGTATTTGTTTTATTACATGAGGAATCATAAGTCGTAATTAAAAGGATGATCTGATGGATATTTTCGTAGCAAGACAACCTATATTCAACACAAAAAAGCAAGTGATTGCATATGAAATTTTATATCGAAACAATCTGAAGAATATGTACGATCTGAATCAGGATGGTGATGTGGCTACTGCTACGGTGGTTACTGATGCGCTCACCAATTTTGGACTTAAGAACTTGACAGGTGGCAAGAAGGCTTTCATCAATTTCACACACAATCTGATCAAAGAGGACATGCCTACGCTTTTCAGGCCGGAAGAGCTTACAATCGAATTGCTCGAGAATATCATAGTGGATGATTTGTTGATTGAAAAATGCAGAAGACTCAAAGATTTAGGCTATACGCTCGCACTTGACGATTTCACCGGAGGGGATCAGTTTGATAAGATCATGCCTTACGTTGACATTGTGAAAGTGGACTTTTTGGTGCTTAAATCAGAAGGCAGAAAATACATAGCGAAAAAATATTTGAACAAAGGCATCACTTTGCTGGCTGAAAAGGTAGAGAGTATTGAAGACTTTGAAGAAGCTGTATTCCATGGCTATCAGATGTTTCAAGGATTCTTCTTTGAAAAACCGGTGGTGTGCCAAGGCAAAGGCATGAACGTCTCAACGTTCAAGTATATGGAAATTCTAAAAGAGACCGTCACTGAGGAGCCTGATTTCCATAGGCTCTCGGATATAGTCAAAAGCGATTTGTCCCTCACATACAAGTTGCTAAGGCTCATCAACTCACCTGCATTTTATACGGTGGGAGAAATCACTTCGGTAGGTCACGCACTCACACTCCTGGGCATCAATGAAATCAGGAAGTGGACCACACTTATCATGCTCAGGGACATCAGCAGAGAAAAGCCGGATGAGATTGTGCGGATTTCTCTCATCAGGGCTACATTTGCAGAAAAAATTTCACCTCATCTCAATGCGAAAAATCGCCAGACGGAAGCGTTTTTATTGGGGCTGTTTTCGTTGATCGATACGATTATGGAAAAGTCGTTGTATGATATTTTAGAGGAATTGCCTCTTAAAAATGATCTCAAAGAAGCTTTGCTCGGTGGGGACAATCAGTTTCATGATATACTTAAATTATTGAAATACTACGAGATCGGTAATTGGGATATGGTCATGAGTCTCACGGATGAGCTTGGAATCGACTATCATCTCATCAACGAAATCTATTTGAATTCAATCGTTGAGGCCACCAAGAGGCTCAATGTCATGTGATCATGCTGTTAGCACTCATATGTATCGAGTGCTAAAAAAGTGTTGATTTTTGATGCAAAATGGTTTATTATGTTATATGTGAAAAGCAATTTCGCGCCCTTGTGGCAGAAGATGAATAATGATCATTAGAGGAGGATTTAATATGTTAAGACCGCTTGGAAAACGAGTTATTATCAAGAGATTGGAAGCAGAAGAAAAAACTGCGAGTGGTATTGTCCTGCCGTCACAAGCCAAAGAAAAACCACAAATGGCTGAAGTGATTGCAGTAAGTAAAGAAGTTGAAGATGTTAAAGTAGGCGACAAGGTCGTGTTTAAAAAATATGTCGGTACTGAGATCAAAGTGGATAATGAAGAAGTGATGATTTGTGATTTGGCCGATATTTTGGCAGTAGTAGAATAAAATTTAAGGAGGCATTACATGGCTAAGGAAATCAAATTTGGTGAAGACGTTAGAAAGAAACTTGAAGCTGGCGTGGACAAGCTCGCCAACACAGTAAAAGTTACACTTGGACCTAAGGGTCGCAATGTTATTCTCGATAAAAAATTCGGCGCACCACTCATAACAAATGATGGCGTTACAATCGCAAGAGAAATTGATTTTGAAGATGCGTTTGAAAATATGGGCGCTCAACTTGTCAAGGAAGTTGCGACAAGAACAAATGATGTCGCAGGTGATGGAACGACTACAGCGACTTTGCTCGCTCAAGCGATCATCAAAGAAGGCATCAAGAACGTGGCTGCGGGCGCAAATCCGATGATTCTTAAAATCGGTATTGAAAAAGCGGTTTTGACGGCAGTTGAAGTCATCAAAAGTGAAAGTGTTCTTATTGAAAACAAAAAAGATATCGCTGATGTTGCATCGATCTCAGCTGGAGACAGAGCAATCGGAGAACTAATCTCCGAGGCTATGGATCGCGTTGGTAAAGACGGTGTTATCACAGTTGAAGAATCCAAAACTTTCGGTACTCAACTTGAAGTGGTTGAAGGTATGGAGTTCGACAGAGGTTTCGTATCACATTACATGGTGACGGACGCTGAGAAAATGGAAGCCAATCTCGACAATCCATACATCTTGATCACTGATAAAAAAATCAACAATATCCAGGAAATCTTACCGGTACTTGAGCAAATCGTTCAAGCCAGTGGCAAACTCTTGATCATCGCTGATGACATCGAAGGCGAAGCGTTGACGACTCTTGTTGTCAACAAACTCCGTGGCACATTTGATTGTATCGCGGTCAAAGCACCAGGATTCGGTGACAGAAGAAAGCAAATGCTTCAAGACATCGCCATCTTGACAGGTGGCATCATGATTTCTGAAGAGCTCGGATACGACCTCAAGTCAGCGACCATGGACATGCTTGGACGCGCTAAATCTGTAAAAATCAACAAAGACAACACTACTATCATTGATGGTATGGGCGATAAAGCGCTGATTGATGAGCGTGTGAACCAACTCAAGATTCAAATAGAAGAAACTACTTCTGAATTCGATAAAGAAAAACTTCAGGAAAGACTTGCCAAAATTTCTGGTGGTGTAGCTGTAATCCAAGTCGGTGCCGCTACTGAAGTGGAAATGAAAGAGAAGAAACTCAGAATCGAAGACGCACTTAACGCTACTCGTGCGGCGGTTGAAGAAGGTATTGTTCCTGGTGGTGGTACTGCTTATATCGGAGCGCTTGAAAAGGTCAACGTACTCGTTGATTCACTCGAGGGAGACGAGAAGACAGGCGCACTTATTATTGCAAAAGCTCTAGAAACACCTGTTAGACAAATCGCAATCAACGCTGGCCTCGAAGGTTCTGTTGTTGTTGAAAAAGTCAAAAATTCAGCACCTGGTATCGGATTTGATGCACTTAAGGGTGTTTATGTCAATATGATTGAAGCCGGTATCGTGGACCCTACAAAGGTTACGCGTTCCGCACTTCAAAATGCGGCATCCATCTCTGCGATGTTCCTGACCACTGAAGCCGGTGTTGTGGATCTTCCAAATGAGAATGAACCTGGTATGCCTATGGGCGGTATGAATGGAATGATGTAGAAAAAATTGGACCCCCTTCTCAGGTCGAGAAGTCCTCGGCAAAGTTCGCCTGCGGATCGACCGTCGAAGGGGGTCCAATTTTTTTTGTGTGAGGTGC
>JACUUV010000075.1 GCA_014859095.1 Clostridia bacterium
ATGCCGTGTCACTGCTAAGCGGTGGCTTATAAAGAAGGGCTATAATGTTGTGACTGAGGCTATGGCGGTGATGCCGAACAACTGGATGTCTCCGACGCCTTTAGGTGTTTCGAAAGCATTGGTTGAGATTTTACCAGATAAAGTGAATCAGTGGCTGGAGGCTTATGCTCAAAGTAAGCCTTACCCGTTTTACAAAGTGAAATTGGTGGATCGAATGATAACGAGGCTTGGAAGGCTTGAAGTCAAAGGGGCAAGAAGGTTCGGAAAAAGTATCCAGGTCAATGAGGCTTGCAATGGATGCGGATGGTGTGAAAGTCATTGCCCGTCATCCAATATCAGGCTAGTGAAAAGACATAGTGCTGAAGTTTCGATTCCTGAGTTTGGTAAGGGGTGCGATTTTTGCCTAAGTTGTATCTATGGGTGTCCTCAAAAGGCACTTACGCCTGGAAAATTCAAGTTTGCTGTGATAAAGGCAGGATATCCTCTGGCGAAGTATCAGCAAAGCTCTGAATTGCCTTTAAAAGAGTCGGAACTTATGGCATTGCTTTCTTTGTCATTTTTGTGCTGAGACGCTGTCCCAATTGTTTAAGTCATTTCCCCGGTTATGTGTTTGATCCAAAGAAGTGCCCTTATTGTGGGGTGGAATTGAGAAAATAGATATAGAATCAAATTTCGACAAGAAAAACTTCCTGTTGAAGTTTGATTTTTTTTGTTGCAAAAAACATGATATAATAAATTCATTAGGGTATCCGTAAGTGATTTAGAAATAAATAAGGTGAAGGGGGAATCATGGCAAGTGACAGTTATGACAAAAGAAGAGCGTATCTATTAAACAATAAAAATTTGTACAAGACCACCCTATTTTTAGCGTGGCCTGTTATTATACAGTCACTCTTACAGGTTTCTGTTGGAACTATCGATATGAAGATGGTGGGAACTGTCGGTGTTGACGCAATTTCTGCAGTTGGAACGAGCAGAAACATCATTATGGTTTTTATGGTACTCGTCATTGCTATTTCAACGGGGACCACTGCCATGGTTGCGAGATTTGTAGGAAGAGATGATCAGGAAGGTGCGAGTATTGCTGCTGGTCAGTCTTTTATTTTGTCTTTGATCCTTTCTGCTTTTATTGTTCCAGTTGGACTGATGACCAATGAGTATAGTTTAAGACTTTTAGGGGTTTCTGATACAGTTCTCAATTACGCTGTTGATTATATGAGAATATTCTTCATTGCCATTCCATTCTTTTTGCTTCACTTTATGGCGAGGTCCATTTTTCAGGGGGCTGGAGATACAAAAACACCACTCTATATAGATATTATGATGAATATCGTCAATGTGATCGGCAATTATATATTTATATTCGGAATGTTTGGTATTCCCGCCTATGGCGTTGCAGGAGCTGCAATTGGGACAGCTCTGTCCAGAATGATCAGTGCGTTTGTATCGTGGGGACTACTGTTGAGTGGAAAATTTGATGTGAAGGTAAGATTAATTCATATGTTCAAACCAGTTTGGGAAGCTTCCAAACAGATCATGGACATAGGCATCCCATCGGGGCTTCAAGGATTATCTAGAAATGCCACTACTTTTGTGATGTTCGCAATTTTGGCAAGAACACTGGATGCTAAAGTTGCGGTGCCCGCTTTCGTTATCGGGACGAATCTAAATCAATACGCGCTGATGCCTGGTCTTGCAATCGGAACTGCAGCAGCCACACTATCAGGAATGAATCTCGGTGCAAAACAGTTTGACAGAGCTGAAGCGAGTGGAAGGGCAACGGCCATTCTTGGGGCAGTTGTGATGTTTTGCATATCATTATTATTTGTAATTTTTTCGAAGTCTTTTATCAATTTCTTTTTGGATGTTCCCAATGATTCTGTTGTAAGGACCGGGACGCTATTTTTAATCATAATTGGTATTTCTGAGCCGTTTCATGCAGCATCCATAATACTATCAAGGACAATGCAAGGTGCTGGTTATACAAAAAAACCTTTTCAGATTACTTTTGTAAGCTGGGTTGTCATAAGGGTCATATTGGCATTCGTCCTTGGCATAGTTTTAGGGATTGATTCCACCGGAGTATGGATTGCAATCAGCGCAACAAATATGATTTCTGGGATATGGTCTTATGAGGTGTTTAAGAAAGGGAAGTGGAAAAAAGTTAGCATTTATAGTATCAGCTAATTCAATATTTTACTGGCTTCTGGTGCAGGAGTAGTGACACTTTTGATTGCAATTGTATTTTCAATGTTATTAGAGTATTAAGAAACATCTTGAAAACAGATGGTACAATAGATTATGACAAAGGGAGGGTTATATGGGAAAAATAAAATTGATTGAAGTAACAAAAGACAACTTAAATGAAATATGCAAGTTGAGCAATACGCTGAATGAGACCCCAATTGGATTTGTGAAGGTGGACCTTACGATTTTTACATCAAGCAGGGTTTTATAGACACGGGAATCATGGATGGTGATGAACAACTCTTAAAAAGAGATCTTCAATGTCCTGAACTGTAAAAGAACATACAAAATATGTAAATTAGATGGAAATCAGTATATAATAAATGCATGATTAATAATGAGGTGAATAAAATGAGAGAAATCCATAACACATTAAACAAAATATTCGTTTACGCAAACGAAACTGCTGATTTTTTGGAACACAAACAAATTGACCATCAGCTTCAATACATTGCAGGCAACTACATTAAAATCGACGACGCCTATGAAATTCAGGCTTATCCAATGCCGGTGATTTTGATTAAAGGAAAGGGGGAGATCGGCTTTAATTTAGATGGTATCTATTTTGAGTTTGTAATGAAGAAAGATACAGCTTTGAGGTTGGACATTGAAGCGTTTTCAAAGGATTATGAGTTCGAACTTTATGGTGCTGAAGACACTGAACAGTCCTATTATAAAAGTGGAATGTCACGAGATTCCTTTACGAATGGCATTCAAAAGAGCAAGGAAAAAGGTTTTGGAATTGCATTTAACTTCGAAGAGGCAATTGAACCCTCTGAGAAACTCTATGAAACCTTTGATCAGTGTTTTAAAAGGATCATTGCCGGAAAGTAATTGCCAAGTTATCAAAGGAGGGCAGCAACCAAAATGGATAAGTTAACTTTCAATGGTACAATAATTTCAATTCAACCACGTATTCGTTTGATTAGATCATTTGATGAAACTTCTCATTCATATCTTGGTTTTGCTATTAAATTTGAGGGAAAGAGGTCACCGAAGACTTTCGGCCAGGACATATGAGAGTAAGTGCAGCAGCTGTATGTGGGGAGCTCGTATGCCTGTGGAAATCATTATTGACAACTGGAATCCTAATGGTCAAAGAAAATATAGATTCGAAACTTTCTGTTATGGTCCGCTAGACTGTGAGCTTTATAGAGCTGGTCCAAACCGCAAGGTGGAAGGACGAAATGGAATGGTGTATGTAGAGGAAGATTGGATTGATCAGATGTAGTCTGTCAAAGGCGTTATGGAGGTTAATTTAAGTGAAGATATATTTTGCATCAAAATTATTAAAAGCCTTACTGGTTTTATTTGCTATAGGCGTGGTATTCTTTGGAATTATTATTTTGCCAATTCTGGCTGAAGAAATGGTGATCATGTATCCTGAGCTTGATTATGCTAAGCTGCCAATTTTGATTTCCACTGAGTTACTATTAGTGCTATTATTGACTGGGGTAGGAATCATTATGTATCTTCTTGTGATGTTTGATCACGATGACACATTCAGTTTTAAGTTTGTTAAAGGACTTGAGATCTTAGTAGGGATGTGCTCAATAGCATCTGTAGGAATTATACTTATTATTGTTTATATGAGTAGCTTTGGAGGACCTGGCCCATTTTTATCGATAGTCATGATCGGGACCATAATTGTGATATGGATTGTAGCTGCGGTTACTTTGCTGATTCGTGCCATAATAAAAAAGCCATCATTTACAAAGACGAGTAAGGAGTGAATTTATGAATCAATTTAGAATCGAAACGGATAGATTAATAATCACTGAATTTGATGAAAGCATGGCGGAAGCAGTACATATAAATTCGTTGGATGATGATAACCGAAAATTTGTACCTGACGAAGTTTTTGAAACAGTGGATGTGGCACGCGATACCATTTTGTTTTTGATGGATTGCTATAAGGGGACCGATGGACCATTTGTTTATCCGATTTTGTTGAAAAGCGGAGAAAATATAGGTTATGTTCAAGCTGCTCCAATCGATGAAGGGTGAGAGGTCGGTTATCATATTGCCTCAAACCATATACATAATGGTTATGCAACTGAAGCATTAGGCGCTTTTGTACCCATCGTAATGAAACAGCTTGGTATTGATCAAATCTGGGGAATCACTCGTGGAGATAATGTCGCTTCGTGTAAAGTATTGGAAAAATGCTCTTTCACCTTGCAATATAGAGGCGCTGGAAAGTACTTGGGTGAAAAATATGAACTCTGCAAATACCTTTATAGTCAAGCAGATCAAATTCATTACAATCTTTTAAATATCGCAAATCAAGAAGAAGTTCTGTTTCAAATAGCAAAATGGCACAATTTGACTCCTAAGTTATGGTTGTCTGATTATATAGTATCGGAAAAAGATGTTTCAGAGACAGTTAATAGAATAAAAGACACGCCTCATGATGATCTTTTTATAGAGTATGCTGAGGATTCAAGTGATGGAGTGGTTGGATTTATCTGGGCTAATCGTATGGATGATAAGAATAAAGTCATGATTATGTCAATTTACGTTACTGAAGAACATCGGAATAAGGGTATTGCTAAGACACTCAAAGAAAAGCTTGAAACTTGGTGTGGAAATGAACATGTTACTGAAATACATACTACAGTTCATTATAAAAACATCAATATGATCGAACTAAATGAAAAGCTCGGTTATGAACCTGGCATGGTCAGTATGATCAAAAAGGGGCTGTAATTATGATAGAGAATTTAAGCATAAAAAATTTAGTTGAGGTTCAAAAACAGTTTCTAAGTGTGTTTTTCTGCAAAAGGACTTGAATACAAGGGAATTCAAAATGGCTAATCAAAAAGACTGGTACCTATCGGTAATCAATAAATCATCGGATGCGTGCCAAATGCGCACAAAAAAATTGGCAATTGACTATTTTGGTCGAAAAGTGTAATATTAAAGCACAACAACGTGCGTTGATTGGAGTAGGAGGATGTGTTATGATTACTTTTGAAATTATTGGTGAACGCATTAAAGTAAAACGTGAATCGTTAGAATTAAGCCAAAAAGAATTGTCAGATTCTTTATCAAAGATTGGGTTTAATTTAAGTCGTGAAACAATTAGCAAGATTGAAAGTGGGAGTAGAGCAACTAACGCTTTAGAAATTAAGGCTTTAGGAGAGGTACTTAATATTACAACTGAGGAATTGATGCAAGAGAATGAAGAAAAAGATTTGGTGAGCTTATTTAGAAGCAGAGGAGACAATTTATCTGAAAATGCAATTAGTGAAGTTGAAGAGATTCAAGATTTTATCAAGGGTTTGATTGCACAAAAGAAAATTGACAGAGGTGAGATCAAAATGAAACGATATAAACATGCTTGGGGGGAATAATGAAAAAATATTACGATTTTTTAGATTATTCACCTGAGGAAAAATTGTTGCGGTTATCTATTAGAGAGAAAGCAGATGAAATCCGAATAAGTTGGGCTAAAAAGGGTTTGTTTGATGTGTTCGATATATTGGAGAACGAGTGTATACTTATAAGAAAGCCACTTGAAACAACTGAATTTTCTGGTTTTACAACATACATTGAAGGTTGTTTTATAGTATTTCTCAACTCAACATATACAGTTGGCCATGAACGTTTTTCAGGAGCCCATGAACTCGGCCATTTGGTGATGCACAGAGAAAAGCTATTGAAGGAAAGCTTGTTAAGTACAGAGACTGTAATTGAGCAAGAAGCAACAATGTTTGCAGTTGAGTTTCTTATGCCAACTGCCGGAGTAGAAGAAATTTTCCACAAAATAGTTGGTGTAGAACCGAATCAAGTCAATGTAAAGCATGTTATTAGAATGCATCATTATTTTAAAGTAAGTTATAAAGCGATGCTAAAAAGATTAATTTATTTAAGGTTGTGTGATGTGAATCTATTTGATAGTCTATGTGACTATTGCAGCCTTGAAAATGCTGAGTTGCTTCAAGACTTAACTCGAAAAGAGGGCTATAATTGTGATTTGATCAAAAAGTCTAATACACAATATGTGTCCAAAGAATATGAAGAAATTATCAGACGCAATTACGAGACTGGTAAGATTTCTTATAAGCGATTGGAGTTCTTATTGGGTTTTATCGGTAGAGATCCAATTGACTACGGTTATGAGGTGTCTGATGGCGAAAATTGATAAAAAATTTGATGCAGCAATATCAGACACTGACATACTTATAGATTTGTTTAGGAGTGATACCCTCCAAATTTTAGATTTACTTTTTCATAAAATTTACATTCCCGAATTTATCTATGAAAAGGAATTAAAGAAAGTCGTGAGTCGTCAAAATGATATTTCATTAGAAGAAATACAATTTGAACTTGAAGATAAGTCTGGTTTTTTTGAAATTGTATACGAATGTGGACTAGACATAGATACTAAAAATATTAGGAAAACACTTATTCAAGAAAGAAAAGATTTAGCTGGACCTGGGGAAGTTGAATGTGCATGTTTCGCTAAAGCGGCAGATATAAATTTTGTGGTATCAAATAATTCTACAGAATTTAGGTTCCTAAATGATATTGCTGTCATGTTATCATATTACCATGTACTTTCAATATGTGTATTTCATAATAAAATCGACAAAGTTACTGCAACAACGTTTTATAATAAAGTCAATAAAGTAAAAGGAAAGCCTTCTGTTCATTCGTTTGAGCAAAAATTAGAACGCTCTTGGGATTATTTCTGTGAAAGTGAATATTTGGATGTATTAAAGCTATCACATTTGGTTGTTGACTAAGTAAGATATACATAAGATGATTTTCTTCTTTTTATCATCTCTAGCAAGAATACTCCCTCCTCTTAGGTGGGAGATGAATTGCTTGTTTTTAACGAACACTTGTTCTGTGTGTTGCGTTGTGATATACTGTTTGCAGGGGGTTG
>JACUUV010000076.1 GCA_014859095.1 Clostridia bacterium
TTAAATAAAGATGCGTTTACCAAAGTACCAAATAGTAAAGACTATTAAAAAAGACAAAAACTCTTTTGATAAATATTTTGAAAGAATCTTCTCCTTTGATTTAAAAAGATAAAAAGAGGTTAGTTTTATAAGAAAAACTTGGAGTATTGTAAAAATAAATAAAATTACGGATTCAATAGTTATCTGTTCATAATTAAAGGAAAAGAATAGACCACATAGCATTAGAACAATAGATTGTATAAACATTAACCATAACATTTTTCTCATGATTTCTCCTTATGAGGCCTCGTTGTCGTACTATGCAAATCACCCATTAGCATTTTTCATCTTCTGATAAGTCCTTTACAATCCACCTCATCTGTATCTTGAAATGCATTTCCTTCTGAAGCATACAGAACATAGATACATAGGCTCCTGTGTTTGCCTACAAACACCACGTCGTCCAATAAAATAATGGTGGACGCCTTCGTACAACTCTCTCGTTCATATTGACTGAGACGCTAGTAAGTTTCCAAAGGAAACTTACCTACGCGGAACTTAAGAGTGTTACTCACTCTTAAGTTCAAGCACTTCACCCTCAGAAACAATAATCACTTCCTGAAGTTCAATCGCTCTTTCAATGAGGCCTTCCACATCCAAAAGGGCGATGGAAGCCTCGATTTTTTCCAGTCTCGGTTTCGTCACCACTCTTTTTGGCAAGAATACAGTACAGCAATCTTCATAAGGCAGTATCGAAATATCGAACGTATCGATTTGCTTGGCGATTTCAATGATTTCCACCTTATCATAAGCGATAAGTGGTCTGAGCACTGGCATGGCCACTAAGCTGTTGGTTACCGTAAGCCCTTCCATGGTCTGGCTGGCGACCTGACCCAAGTTCTCACCTGTGATCAGGCATTTGCAGTCCATCTTTGTCGCTATCTTTTCTGCTATCTTCATCATGAACACTCTCGAAATGATGGTCATCTCTTCGGATGGACAGTGCTCGCTGATCGCCTTTTGGATTTCAAGGATATTGATGCTGTGAATTTTGATGTTGATGGTATAATCCGTCAGCTTCTTGGCGAGGTCGATGACTTTTTCCAGTGCACGTTCGCTGGTGAACGGATAGGAATGAAAATGGACCGCACCGAGTTCTAGACCTCTTCTTGCCATCAGATAGCCCGCCACAGGGCTGTCGATGCCTCCGGATAAGAGTAGCATCCCTTTACCTGCGCTGCCGTAAGGCATGCCTCCCAGCCCTTTTATGCGCTTTGAAAACATGAACGTATGGTTTCTGATCTCCAGTGTCAGCAAAATGTCGGGATTGTTCACATCCACCTTGAGCTCCTCGATCGATTGGTTGACGAATCCACCCACCATCTGGTTGATTTCAGGAGTCTTATACGGGAATCCCTTATTGGTTCTACGGGTTTCGATCTTGAACGTCTTCGCCCCTTCTTCCACCATCAGGCGCCTTACTTCCTCAAGTGCCGCCAATTTGATCTTTTCGATATCGTTGTCGACCCTGATGGCCGGACTGACGGAAACCACACCAAACACTTTGGTGACCGCACTGACGACCCTGTCGAAATCTTCCTTCAAGTGTTCCACATAGACTCGTCCATAATTGTCGATGACACTCACTTCTTCTATGTTAGCAACTGCTTTTTTGATATTTTTGGTGAATTTCTTTTGAAATACGCTGATGTTCTTGCCCTTGAGAGCAATTTCACCATAGCGGATCAATAATAATTCTTTCATAGGTGACCTACCTTCTATTTTTCATAACCTTTCTGAGTGAAGCGGCTATGCGGAGCATTTGATCAGCCGCCTCGTTGATATTCTCTATTGTGGTGCTACTTCCTAAACTGATTCGAATCGCACTATCGATTTGCTCATCCGATAATCCGATGGCTTCAAGAACGTGTGAATGATTTTTTTTCTTTGATGAGCATGCGGAACCGGTAGACACATAAATGTCTTCCATTTCCAGACTATGCAGCATGACTTCACCCTTTACACCCGTGAACGAGACATTCAAAATGTAAGGTGAACCTTCAGGGCAATTGAAATGAATTTTTTCATCTTTCTCGAGCAAACTCCTCAGATGCGCCTTTACTGATGTCATTTCCGCAAAACGAGATTTCATATGCTCAAATGTAAGCTCTGTCGCACAGCCAAGCGCCACAATACCAAAAATGTTCTCTGTTCCCGGTCTTATGCCAAACTCCTGTTGCCCGCCATCAGTCAGGGGTGTCAAATGGACGCCCGCTCTGATAAAGAGACCACCCGAACCCTTGATTCCACCTATTTTATGCCCGCTGAACGACAAAAGGTCTATATGAGCCGATTGAATCGGTATTTGAATTTTTCCGAAACTTTGAATCGCATCCACATGAAAAAGCACTTTCGTTCCATTAGCCTGATTATAAGAGTGAATGGTCCTTCCATATGCCTCTATAGGCTGAATCGATCCAATCTCGTTGTTGACATGCATGATGCTCACTAAAAGCGTGTCTGGAGTGAGCGCCGCATCGAGCGCACCACTTTTGATCTGCCCCTCTTTGTCAATCGGAAGGAACACCACCTCATACCCGTTTTTTCCAAGCGCTTCAACTGTGTTTTTCACAGAGGGGTGCTCAAATTTCGTTGTGATGATCCGACCTTTGAGTTTCCTCGGCAGACAGCCTTTGATGGCCAGATTATTGGACTCTGTACCCCCTGAAGTGAATACGATTTCCTTTTCGTTCACTTGCAGTGCCTTCGAAATTTTCTTCCTGGCTTCTTTGATATATTTTTCCGCGACAACACCTTTCTTATGCATTGACGACGGATTACCGAAATCTTCATGCATCAATTTTTCAATTGCACTGACCACTTCCGGCGCAACTGGTGTCGTTGCCGCATGATCCAGATATATTTCCAAAATCAACATCTCCTTTAATGGTGCTAACCTAGTCTACCACACTATTATATAATTTTATGAGTGAAATATATAGGAGTTTCTTCCACTCACATTAAGAATCCCGAAACCTTATGAGGTCTCGGGATTTGTTTAAGTCAATACGTCTTTCACTTCCAGCGAATAATCCATGGACAAATCCACAAAATCGCCATTTTCAAATTTGATCAGCGGCCTGTTCAGCGCATATCGGTTCAAATAAACCACTTCGCCGATTTTGCCGTTTGTAAGTTCAACCCTATTGTTGATGAAATGCGCAGCGATATTACTCAGGAACACATCGGAAATCGTCGGATCAAGTCCACTGAAACTCTCATCTTTGATGACCGAAAAAGCTTGAAACGATGAAATTCCATTTTTGTAGATTCGATCGGATGTGATCGCATCAAACACGTCGACCACCCCAATAATACGCGCCAGATATGGAATCTGATCTTCCTTGATCCCGCTTGGATATCCACTGCCATCATTGCGTTCATGGTGAAACAACACTGCCGCGAGCACTTCTCTCGGAATCTTTGTATTGGATTTCAGTGATTCATAACCCAATCTGGAATGCGCCTTGACTTGCTCCATCTCCATAAGCGTCAGTCTTGTGGTCTTGAACAACAGGTCCTGTGGCACCTGTGTCTTGCCGATATCATGAATCAGACCTGCCATTGCAATCATTTGAATGGTGTCACGTCCCACATTCAACCATTTCCCGAGCATCGCACCAAGCATCGCCACATTGACGGCATGCGTAAAGTGATAACTCTCCCTGTACGAGACCAATCTCAACGATCCCAAAATATCATTGTCTTTCAACAAATGATCAATCAGTGGAATCAGTTCTTGTTCCAATGTCTCAAGCTCAAAACTGAACTCTTTGTTCTGAATCTGAAAATAGAAACGCTTGAATTCTTCCAACACTTGACCGTAGTGCGTATTGATGCTCTTATACTTATCTGTAGAGGTCAATTTGTATGCATTAAGATCCTCGTAATTTTTGAAGTCATCATCCACGTAGACAAATTCGATCTTGTGTGAAATGAAATACTCCAAATGGCGTTCGTTGATTTCAGTTCCTTCGGACAAGATGATGTTGCCAAGGTCATTGAATATGTCACTTGAGATGATCATTCCCAGCCTTAACGAGTCAACAGTTATCTCTTTCATAATACCCCCCAAAATGAAAATAGATGCCGCATTTTTTTATATCTTTACCCACCTTGAAATGAAGAAAGTGGTAATAATCGCTGTAACAACCCTTATGCCAATGATGACCGTACCCAAAGAGCCAATGGCCACAAACAATAGTGTATCTTCTACAATCGCGTGACAGGCTGCCAAAAACATGGATATTATGAACATGGACTTCCTGTCGATTTCCCCATCCTCACTTGCCTTGATCAATACTCCGGCACCATATGAGATCCCAAAGATCAAACCCACAACCAGAGGAAATGAGGCGTTCTCTTCAGCTCTGAAAAGCCTTGTCACAGGTTTGAAGAATTTGCCGATGAAATCGAGAAGCTTAATGTCTTTCGCGATTTCCATAAATAGCATCAAAGGTATGACTATGATTGCAATGTTCTTAATGGAATTCAAACTGCCCAGTGTACCGTCTATGAGGAGTTCCTTTATAAAATTCATACGCCCTCCACCCAAAGCAGATTAAGCATTATGCCGCTCACAACCGCTAGACTTATCCTAAATGTCACAACTCTCCATGCTGAAACCTTAAGCCTCTTGAAAATTGCAGTCTCTACAATCATAGAGTGCGAGAAAGACAACATCACAGCTAGAATCGTCAACTGCTTTACCGTAAAATCTATGGAAACCATCGCCCCTATGGCCGCGTAAAGATTGAGAACGTTACCAAGCACCAATACGATGGCCGCCTCTCCAGGCAATCCAAAGATGAACATCAGTGGCCTGAACAAAGTAGAAATCCAAGCTAAAATGGGCGTCTTCCCAATGAGTGTCACTAAAAAATAAACGGGCACAAGAATTCTGGACAAAATCCACAATGTCTTAAAACCGTTAATCAAACCACGTCTAACTGTATCCAAGTCGTCCTCCGAAATAATTTGTTGTCATATAATAATAGCATTCAGCACTGGTTATATATTATCATAATTCGATTAGATAATCTAGCACTGCTTAATATTTTGACCATCGTTTCAAAATAAAGTAAACTGTTTATGAGGTGAACTGTGATGAAAATATTTGAATACCCTTTGCACATTGAAACACCAGCACTTCTAGCTCAAGACAACTATGTTTTTATTGATATAGAAACAGATGGTCTCAGCCACAAAAACAAGATTGCGATCATCGGTTTGTTGTTTGTTACCCGTAAATCACCAAATGGTCTTCTGATTCAATTATTCAACGATGACTACCATTCTGAAAGGGCTTGTTTTGAACATCTCTTTGAGCTGATCGACGCACATGAGGTCGATTATTTCATTAGTTTCAACGGTGACTCCTTTGACTTTCCATTCATGAATGCCAGAATCGCCCATTATCGAATGGCACGACCGCTGAATAAAAAGCTCAACATCGACCTGATGAAAGTCTGCCGTAAAAACAAGCGTCATCTGGGCGTGGATCAAATGCGTCTCAAGGATGTCGAAGTATTTCTCGGCATCCATCGCGATGATACAATATCAGGCAAAGACAGCGTAATGCTCTATCAGGCCTATCTCGAAACTAAAGATCCGAAACTATGCGAGATCATCATGTTGCACAACTACGACGATCTGGTCAACATGATCCCTCTCCTCGGGATTTTCGATCACATTCCCGAGTCATTCGACTCACTGACATTTGAAAGTCGTAACGTCAAAGGCCATAAGTGGTTCCTATATGCACATAAACACGATCTCAACCATCTCGAGCTGCATTTCACATCACACGTGAACCACTCCAGATTTGAACAGTTCAATGAGTCCATCGGATGTACCTTTCATCAAAATGCGAATGACGCCACACTCAAACTGCTCCTTAAAAGCTATCCTGAGCTACAAACCACCCTGATCGATACTTTGGCGGTACTCGGCGTGAATTTCGAATCACTCGGTAACGAGAGCAAGCAAAGATACGTCATTGCTCATATGGGCACATCATACCTGAACAACATCTATAATATCGCTTTTTCCATGCTTGATCGACTTCTAACAGACTAGGTGCTGATTGGGGACAGGTGCAAACTGGTACCTATGTAAATAAACAAAAGACTCGTACAATACGGCAATTTGAATGCCCTATTGAATGAGTCTTTTTCCTTTAAACGTAAAATGCATCTATTCGTATACAAATCAGGCGACCAAACCCAAATTCATCCCCGTGAAAGGAAGGCATACGAATAAATGCAAGTTCATCTTATCATAATTTCATCTCTATAGATAGCATTTCTTTATTACATATTCGTCTTATTAGACTTGCTCAAAAAAATAAAAAAACCCATAAAATGAGTTTCTTCTGGTGCCCAAAGGCGGAATCGAACCACCGACACGGGGATTTTCAGTCCCCTGCTCTACCGACTGAGCTATTTGGGCATAATTGTGGTGGGCATAAGTGGACTCGAACCACCGGCCTCACGCTTATCAGGCGTGCGCTCTAACCAGCTGAGCTATACGCCCACAATTATTGAAAATGGTCGGGGTGGCAGGATTTGAACCCGCGGCCCTCTGGTCCCAAACCAGATGCGCTACCAAACTGCGCTACACCCCGATGGTGTTTTATTAAGTTGGCAGGGGAGATAGGACTTGAACCTACGACACGCGGTTTTGGAGACCGCTGCTCTACCAGCTGAGCTACACCCCTATATACAATGGTGGGCCTTCAGGGACTCGAACCCCGGACCATCCGGTTATGAGCCGGGCGCTCTAACCAACTGAGCTAAAGGCCCCCTTAGGGATATTCCTAATCCTAAAAACTATGGCGGAGAAGGAGGGATTTGAACCCTCGCGTCCCTCGTCAGGACCTACTCCCTTAGCAGGGGAGCCTCTTCAGCCGCTTGAGTACTTCTCCATAGTTAGTGGCGGAGAGGGTGGGATTCGAACCCACGTGGGCTCACACCCTAACGGTTTTCAA
>JACUUV010000077.1 GCA_014859095.1 Clostridia bacterium
CAAAACACAAACACGCCAGATTTTACTGCGTAAAATCTATGCTGGTTAAAGAAAAAAGCTCAATGAGAAATCATTGGGCTTTTTTCTTTATAATCCAAAATACTCATGAACACTCTCAAGTGCTATTTTTGATTTCTCCTGTGCGATAATGCATGATATTTTGATTTCAGAAGTGGAAATCATTTCGATGTTGATCCCGAGATCATAAAATCTTCCGAATAATCCTGATGCGATTTTCACATCGGAGGTTACTCCGGTTCCAATAATGGATAATTTTGAGACTTCTTTCTTAATGCGCGCTGGAGAGGCACCAACCTCATCGACATAAGCATTGATTGCAGGCATAATATGTTCCAAATCTTCAGAGGGTACTGTAAAAGAGATGTCGTTTAAACCGTCATGGTTCAAGTTTTGGATGATCATGTCGATGTGTACATTCAAATCCACCAGTGAAGAAAATAATTTAAAGGCTATACCAGGTTTGTCGGGAACGTTGGGTACGGATATTCTAACTATGTTCTCATCAATTGTGACACCTCTAACTTGTGCTTTTTCCATTTTTTTCGCTCCTATGATTTCTGTTCCGTTTGAGTTGAAGTCAAAAGCAGAACGAACAACCAGTTTTGTGTTGTTCTTTCGTGCCAGCTCTATCGATCTGGGGTGCATGACACCAGCTCCTAGCTTTGCCATTTCCAACATTTCATCGTAGCTTATTGATTTTAGAAGGCTTGCGGATTTGACCCGGCGAGGGTCTGTTGTGTAAACACCCAGCACATCTGTGTATATTTCACATTGCTCCGCTTCGAGAGCGATTGCAAGTGCCACTGCTGTCGTATCGGAGCCGCCTCTGCCAAGAGTTGTGATGTCACCGTTTTGAGAAGTACCTTGAAACCCGGCGACAATCACTATACGATTCTGTTCCAGTTCACGTTTTATTCTTCGGGTATCGATTGCATCTATTCTAGCTTTTGAATAAATATCATCGGTTTGTATGCCACACTGTGCACCGGTGAGCGAAATGACATCATATCCTTTACTCTCAATGGCAATGGCCAGCATGGCAATCGACAATTGCTCACCTGTTGAAATCAACATGTCCATTTCTCGTGATGATGGATTGGGATTCAACTCACGTGCCATTTTTATGAGTTCATCAGTCGAGTCACCCATTGCGGATACAACGACTACTGTCTGATAACCCTTCTCTTTGGTTTCAATGACTCTACCTGCGACATTTTTTATGCGTTCTACATTTGCAACAGAAGTGCCTCCATATTTTTGAACGATCAAACTCATGATTTCCACCTTATTTCTATTTGTATATTAGATAGTATTTATGATTACAGCCCAACTGCGAAGAGAGTGTTTTAAGCTTTTTGATCAAAGCTTTTTCGTTCATTTCAGTGAATTTCAAGAAATGAGTATCCTCGGATACAGATATATGCTCATCAAAAATGTCATTTGATGACACTCCAGTCAACTTCACAATCCAGTTCGCTTGATCCGGAAATAATCTAACCAATGTTTTGTTTTCGAGTGTTTTATTGATTTTGATTTTAGTGTTTAGAATCAAATCGACCAAATCACCAAGGACGGATGTCGCTGTGGCCAATTGACCGGCACCTTTTCCCATAAACATAAGCTCTCCGACAGATTCACCCTTCACTCGAACAGCATTGTACTCGTTGTATATAGAAGCAAATTTTGAGGTGTTGTCCACTAAAACCGGCCGAACTGAACAATAGACGCCATTTTCTGTGAGCTGCGTAATACCAATAAGTTTAACGTTTAATTGTTCTTGATTGAAAAAAGCGATATCGTTTGAATCGATTTCAGTGATTCCTTCCACAGGAATTGATTTCCAGTCCACATCGATATTTAGTCCGATTTTTGTCAGAATGGCAATTTTTCTGACTGAGTCGAGACCTTCAACGTCAGATGTGGGATCCGCTTCTGCAAAGCCCAAATTTTGAGCCATTGATAGGGCAGTGTTATAGTTTAAGGCATCATTGTTCATTTTTGTGAGGATGTAATTTGTCGTTCCGTTGACAATACCCGCAATTTCAATAATTCTGTCACCAGCCAAATTTTCACCCAGCGGTTTCAATATGGGAATCCCTCCGCCCACACTGGCCTCATAACGGATACTGGTATTGTTGGCCTTTGCTAAAGCAGTCAACAGATTGCCTTTTTCAGCAATCAGATCTTTGTTGGATGTGATTACTGGTACGCCTTTTGCCAGAAAATGAGACACATAATCAAAAGCCGGTTCAATACCTCCGATAGTTTCAATGGCCACATCGACAGACAACTCTTTGAAATCGTCGAATTGGTTGGTGAAAAGCTCATTATAGGGTAGGTGTTTATAATTTTCCAAACGGTTGACCAAGATTCGCTTTACATCCATTTCCTGACCGTATATTTCTTTGAAGCGGGCTCTGTTTTTCATGATGAGCTCATAGACGCCTGATCCGACTGTTCCATGGCCAAGTAATGCAATTTTCAAAATAATGCCTCCTACGTAAGTTTGTTTTATGTTTATGACTCGATGGCGTCTAGAACGAACTTGTAAACGCCCTCAATTTCTTGAATTTCTTGATTCAACGATGAAAGTGTCGTAGACATTTCGGAGATATCGAATGTGATTGTGACACTGGCTTTGTTCTCAATGGGTATGCTTTGGCTGATTGTTAAAATATTTCCCTTGTTTTTTGCTATGACTTCTAGAATTTTCGACAAAACCCCTAAATGATGACTAAGAGTCATGGAAATGGTAGCTTTTTTCCCGATTAATCCATCGGTCAACGTGAATACGAATTCATTGTATTTGTAAAATGTGCTCCTACTGATTCCAACAGTATGAACAGCTTCGGCAACTGAAAGTTCGTCATTCTCGCGGAGTAATTCTTTCACTTCTATGACTTTCATAAATACTTCCGGCAGTACATCAACGTGGATCATCAAGTAATCATTCTTAAGCATAAACCCTCCTAGTCCGCGAACGGCGTACACATGTCCGCGATTGCCCATTGAAAGAAGTATAGCATAGATGGTTTGTCGATACAACTATAAATTGGCGAAAAAAAGAATCCAATAATTTCTTATTGAACTCTTCTTGGAATTGCTTAATAATGTACTCCATTTTCATAATAATCTTCTTTTTCAAGTGTGGCAAAGAAGATTTCAGTAGTGTCATGCCCATGAAGTCTTAAAGCTTTATCAATGGCTGCTGCAACACGATCTTTGCAAGATTGCCCCCGATCAAACCATTTGACTTCAACAATTGGATATAAATCAGTGACCTCTCCATCAAAAATGAATTGGGTTTCAATACATTCCAGAGTAAAATAATCTCTTGGAGAATCCGTTATGAGTGACAACTCGTTGACCAATTTAGCACTGATTTCTTTGACAGTGCTTGTTTTGACTCCTTTAAAAATAAGTTGCGGCATAGATAAGCTCCTTTCAAGTTATGATCATAGATTATAATCTGTGGACAGCGTCATGTTCTTCCCACTCTCCTTGGCGGCATATAAAAGGTCATCAACAGTTTTGAATCCTTCGTCAAAATTGGATTTTGAATGACATAATAGGCCAATGCTGACGGTGATGGGTTCTGATTTGAAGGACCAACGGATAGCCTCCACATTTAATCTGAGTGCTTCGGCAATATCCCAAGGATTGGTTTTTTCAGTGTTCTGGATAACAATTAGAAACTCCTCGCCACCATATCTTCCTGCATAGCCAATGCCGATCATTGTGTGTTCAATGACCTCAGCTATCTTTCGAATGACTTCATCGCCTATTAAATGGCCATATGAATCGTTGATGTCTTTGAAGTCGTCAATGTCGACAATCGCTAGTGCTGTTTTCGAAGAGATCTCTTTTTCATATCTGTCGACGAGTGCCATTCTATTGTAAAGGCCAGTCAAGCCATCTTTTATTGACTTTTCATACACCTCTTTTGTCAATGATTTTACTTTAAAGTACTCTTTGATAATGATTAGAATCAGTAAAATAAGCAGCAGTGAAAAAGCGGAGATGATTCCGATGATTCTCATTTGTCGCTGGGATTCCGCTTCCAGAGAACGATTCTCGAGAGTTCTCAATTTGTCATTGATGAGTTCGGAACGATTCACTTCCTCTTTTATGTCATAATCATACGCATCCTCAAGTACAAGTTCTGATGATTTCTGATACTCTCCAGTATTGTAATAAGCGTAGGCAAGGTCATATTTGAGATAATCTTGAAGGTTCGT
Organism: Clostridia bacterium; assembly: GCA_014859095.1. Classification (GTDB taxonomy): domain Bacteria; phylum Bacillota; class Clostridia; order Peptostreptococcales; family Acidaminobacteraceae; genus Fusibacter_D. The sequence continues at coordinate 4,260 of JACUUV010000077.1, forward strand.
GTATAAATCTCCAAAATTTGTTGATTGTAAATGTTCATATGCTTCTTCCAGTAATGCAACAGACTTCTCATAAGCCCCAAGTTTATTGAGAACAAATGAGGACTCCCATAATGCATTCAACTTGAGATTCCAGTTAGCATCCATATACGATGAACCAATTGCATCTATGGTCTCAATTTGAATTTCTGAAGGATCGTTCACCAGGCTTTTTGTGATGGATAGCATTATGTCGTTGTCTTCCAAAAAATCTCCGAAAATCCAATCTTCATCCAAAGGCGCTTTTTCTAAATGAGATTGTGCTATGACAAATGAGTCAAGAGCAATATCATATTCCTCGTAAGAATAGGATATTAGACCGGAAAACGTATGATAGAACCCTTTTCCAAGTTCATAATTGTATCTATTTGCTACATCCAACATCTTTTCGAAGTATTCAAGGGCTTTTGTGTCTTCATATAATTTATAGTATACATTCCCTAAATAATAATAGCCGATCATTTCATCATATGAACTGTTTTTTTGAATACTTGAATCAACAAGTTCAAGCCCATGCAACAGAAGTTGATCGGTATCTCCAAGCAGATTGTCAACTTCAAGGATCATTCTCAAAGTCTTCAACTTTTGATCACTATCTGATTCGTTTAATGAATCGATGAGAATTCTGTAGGCATCTTCAAAATTTTTATCATCTATGAGTGTATTTACCGTATCTTTGTCAATGTTGATGGTTGCTGATACAGGTGTGGGATTAGAGCAGATAAAAACAATCAAAAGAATGGATAAGACAATTTTTTTAATCATAAACACACATCCTTATCTAAAAAAAAGTGGGACTAACAGCCCACTTTTAATTTTACTACTTTATCTATATTTTGTTAAGTGTTTTTGTTGTAACGGATATGTTTTGTTTTGTATAGATAACCAAGGGCAACAAATATCAAGAGTGTTGCTCCTAGGTAAATGTACCATAATGTATTGCTTTCCTTTCCATAGATGATGGTTTCAGGTACACCGAGTGGAATATCAACAGGGACTTCTCTTTCGGGATATGTGATTGTTGCAGTGAAATTGACATTGGACGATGAGGAAATGCTCATGATGTAATCCCCTTCGGTAACATCAAAAGTACCAGATGTTCCTGTGAAGTTGAGACCGGATATTTTAATGTCTGGAGCCACTTTGGCAACATAACTGACATCGACATCAAGTTGACCTGGGTTGACAACTTTGATCACATGATTGATCAAAGGAGATTTTTTGTTGATAGTGCCTTTAACAACTTCAATATCTCTTACCATCTGTGTGTCGGGTTCAAGTTCAATGAGATCTTCTTCACCCACTGGCTCTTCAGGGACAGGTTCCTCAACTATAGGTTCTTCGACTACAGGTTCATCAGGGGGTGGTATGACTGAAACTTCAAGGACTTCAATAGTTCTTGTGACCGGAGTTGCCGAGTTGCCTGCTTTATCAGCGACGGTGTATGTCAAATTGTAGACTCCTGCTTCCAGTGCGTTTACAACACCAGTGATCTGAACACTACTGCTGATATCACCATCAATATTATCAATGGCAGTCGCACCAAGTTCTTCATATGCATCGCCTTGGTTGAGTTTTATATAAGCATTTCCATTCAATGAAAGGATTGGAGCAATCGTATCTTTAACTGGAAGTGGTGCACTGGATCCGGATATGAGGCCAAGAGATTTGCCCATGTCCACCATACCGTATCCAAAAGTGGTATCATAACCAGGGATGCCCAAATCGAGAGCACCTTTGGCAAGGGCGTCAAAAATCATACTCGGGGTGACTTCAGCATTGGATGAGTACATGAGTGCGACCAACCCGGCAACATATGGCGAGGCAAAAGATGTGCCAGATGCAGTACCGATATAAGTTGTCGTGGTTGCAACTCTTGCGCTTCCACCGGCCATTAGGGTGATGCCTTGACCTGTATTGGAGTATGAGGTTTTGTTGTTGTAAAAGTCCACAGCGCCAACACCAATGACGTTTTCGAAAGCAGCTGGGTAACTGAGTGAAGTGGAACCTTCATTTCCTGCTGCGGCAACCACTGTGACTCCGCTGCTGATGGCATTGTCCACAGCGAGTTTCAATGCTGTTGAGACGGTTCTTCCTCCAATGCTCATATTGATGACATTGGCCCCATTTGAAACCGCATATTCAATACCCTTGATCATTGTGGAGTAAGTCCCTGAACCGGATGAATTCATGACTTTCACTGCGAGCAGTTTACTCTTGCCTGAAATACCCGCAATGCCATATCCGTTATCGGTGATGCCCGCAGCTACGCTGGCTACCATTGTTCCGTGGCCGTTGTCATCTGCGTAATTCGTATTGTCTGAGATAAAGTTGTAACCGCCAATGACATTGCCTTGCATATCAAAATTTCCGGAACTGATTCCCGTATCCAAAACGGCGATCACTACATTTGGACTTCCTAGGGTAATGTCCCAGGCTGCAGCGGTATTCATATTAGGGAGATACGATTGTGCGGGGTAATAGGGATCGTTGGGAATGTAATCTATACTTGCTATATAGTCATATTCCACGTAGTCGACATTTGGATTTTTTCTAAGAGTATCCAAAACTTCCTTTGCCCGATCGCTTCTCACTTTCACAACCTCTGCTCCGATGCCTCGAAGTTCCTCTTTCATTTCGAGCTGCATCTGAGCCCTTAGAGCCATTTTAACGTTGGCGGGAGTCAT
>JACUUV010000029.1 GCA_014859095.1 Clostridia bacterium
ATTTCCAGTTGCTTTTGGAGAAAACTATACTAGCCTCATGTGTCTATGTTCTATACAGTACATAAGGAAACTTATTAGCGTCTCAGTTGATATCTCGAGATGGAACTGAGGAAATATCTGCACTTGATTATTCGGAAGCTTTGCTGATGCACCCCTCCTTATTTTTTAGATCAGATTCAGTTGTTTTATGCGATTGTTAACCGGAATCGCCACCATCGTGACAACTACAGCCTTTACAATATCAAGTGGGATATAGGGCAATGTACCGATCAATAACGCTTTCTGGATCCCCAGCCCTGTGACTAATGCCAGTTGGAGCGTTCCAGGGATATAGATGCTGAAAATGCCAAGGGTCATAGCAATGGCATATTTCGGAAGCGTCTTTCCCGGATAGATATGAATGAACCAACCGACAATGAATGCAGCTAGTACGAATCCGATGATGTATCCTCCAGTAGGTCCCACTATGATTCCGAATCCACCGTTTCCTCCTGCAAAAACAGGAAGTCCCATTGCACCTAAGAATACATAAACGAGTTGTGAAAGAAATCCAAGTTTCGGACCCAAAAGGGCACCTGCTATAAGAACTCCTATGACTTGAAATGTGATTGGTACGGGTGAAAATGGTAATGGAATGGGTGGCAACCATGAGAGTACCACTGTGATGGCGGCAAACATGGCGACGAGTGTCAATTCTTTAGTTTTCATAAATTCATATGCTCCTTTGGATTTTCTATTTGTAGTATAAATGCAACAGTACCTATTGTCAACCTCAAATTTATAATTGGTTAACAATAGCTATAAAAATATTATACTTTGATTAAATCAACTACAAACAGGATATATATATCATGATAAATAACCCAAAGGGGGGTACAGTATGGACCGATTATATCAACAAACCCTGGTCATCATCAAACCAGATGCGGTCAGGCGCGGTCTTGTTGGAGAAATTATAGGAAGATATGAACAAAAAGGACTTATGATCACGAAGATCAAGTCTTTAAAACCGTCGGTGGATATTTTACATGAGCATTATTCCGAACATATCCACCAACCGTTCTTTCAGAAGTTGTTGGACTTCATGAGTTCGGGTGAAGTGGTAATTTTGGTATTGGAAGGTGTGGACGCTGTGGATGTGGTCAGGTCCATCAATGGTGCGACACATTACAAGGATGCTCTCCCGGGAAGTATACGTGGTTCTTATGCCCTCGACGTCACTGAAAATCTTGTTCATGGATCGGACAGCAGTGAGAGTGCTCGTCGTGAGCTGGGCATTTGGTTTGGAAATGAGGCAATGTTATGAGCACAAAATTGATGCAATGGTTCAAAAATAATGGGGCCATATTGCTGATCTTGTCTGGATTTCAGATGATCCCCATTCTTTATTCCATAGTCACCGGGGAAGCGATGAAAATCATCAACGGTCATTTGTGGAGTTTTATGATCACCATTATCATAGGGTCTGCGTTTGTATTCATTGGCAGAAAAACACAGATGAACGCCAGAAAACCCATCGGTATGGTGACAGCGGCAAGTGCTTTGGTTCTGCTTGTGCTTAGTGGCGCGACGACATATGTGTTGACGGTCGGAACGAGTCCCATAGATGCGTTTTTTGAGTCGGCGAGCGGGTTCACAACTACAGGCATATCTGTATTCACACAAATTGGTGAAATGCCAAAATCACTGCTGTTATGGCGTTCCATGACCCAGTGGATTGGGGGACTTTTTGCACTTGTGTTCTTTATTATGGTCACTTTCAGAAATGAGGACCAGTTATGGCGAGGCTATTCGACAGTGCTGAACAATGTGAGGTTGCCAAGACATATATCCAACATATATAAAGGTATTGCAATCTTTGCAGGTCTTTTCTCGGTGTTCACAATATTGCAGACTATTATTTTGACTCTATCAGGAGTAACATTCTTTGATGCGGTCACTCACAGCATGAATACGATTTCTACGGGCGGCTTCTCCAATTTTGATGAAGGTGGATTGGGTGTTTTAAGAGGGAACAACCTTTTTGTGGACTATACTACAGTGGTTTTCATGTTTCTTGGCGGAATGAGTTACTTTTTCCATGCAAGATACGTTTTGGGGGATGCTCAAGGGGCTATGAAGAGTACGACATTCTATAACTATATCAAACTCATTCTAACGGTGTTTGTTACTTTTATGGTTATGACGTACCTTGGAGGAAATCTTTCAAGAGACAGTTTTTTTAATACGCTTTTCATGTCGGTGTCCGCAGTTTCAACAACAGGTTACGGACTGAAGGCGCTTGATTTGAGCAACTTTACCAATGGTATGGTAATCGTGTTGATTCCGATTATGATTATCGGTGGATCAATGGGTTCACCGGCCGGGGGAATCAAAGTGAATCGGATCACTTTGGTGATCAGAATGCTTAGAAGTGAATTCAACAAACTGGTTGCACCAAAGCAGGCAGTGATTCCAGTTCAATATGACATGAAAATTGTGGACAGGGATTTGCTCGTACGGATATCAGTTTTGATCACTGCTTGGTTGGGCACTTTGTTCATAGGAACCTTGGTCCTATCACTCGTGACACAACTGGAGTTATCTGATCTGATTGTAGTTGCGACGAGTGCAGTAGGCAATTCTGGTGCTTTGCCGATAACATTTGAAGCACTATCGGAAATTGGTGTGTTTGGAAAGCTCACTCTAAGTGCAATGATGATTGCTGGACGGGTTGAGATCATTCCTATTTTACTGCTTTTCAATTATAGAATTTTTAGTAAGCGGGGAGGGACCATATGAAAATCATTATTGCAGGCGGAGGAATCATAGGTAAGAGCATGGTGGCGCATTTGACACAGAATTATGATGTGACTGTCATAGACATGGATTTGAAGAACTGTGAGGAAATCTATACCCAATATTCAGCGACTGCTATTCACGGCGATCCTAAGGAAATCAGAAATCTCAAAGCCGCAGGAATTGAGAATGCCGATTATTGTATAGCTGTAGCCGATAACGATTCCGATAATCTGACTATTGCCATATTGGCCAAAGGCTATAATGTGCCTTATATTTTTGTTAAAATGAATGATCCTGAATATGAGACCGCATTCAAATTGGCGGGAGCCAACAACATTGCATCGAGTGTGTCCATGTTGGTCAATAAATTCGTTTTGGATATTGAAAGACCGGAAATCAGGCGGGTGGCTTCTTTCGGTGAAGGCAAAGCTGAGATTTCAATTGTTGAGTTGCCAAAGGACAGTATGCATATTGGAAAGAACATCGCGACAATCGGTAAAGACATCCGTTTTCCAGAGGATTGCATTATTGCCGGCATATACGACACAAAACTCGAGGAGTTGATCATCCCAAGAGGTCATAGAACCGTGGAATCGGGAAATCAACTTTTCCTGGTAGGATCAGCGGAATCCGTAGCCCGTGCACATCATTATTTTTCTCAAAAGAAGTGATTGAATAATGAATATTGTATACTTCCATTTGGAGGTTGAACCATGGGATTAAACGTGGTACGTTATTTGTGGAGACGTCTGAGTCAATGACGCCAATACGATTAGGGGGCAAAAATATGGAGCATCTTTTTTCTGAACGCGTAAAAAAATTAAAGGCATCTGAAATTAGAGAAATACTTAAATTGACACAGAGACCTGAAATCATTTCTTTTGCCGGAGGATTGCCCGCACCTGAACTTTTTCCTGTTGAAGCCTATAAGCAAATGGCCATCAAAGTTCTTGATGAGATGGGAATGGAGGCGCTTCAATACAGCACTACTGAAGGGTATGATCCCCTTAGGGAAAAAATCGCCGCTCGAATGGGCAAATGTGGAATCTCGGCTGAAAAACAGGACATACTGGTCACAAGCGGTTCACAGCAGGGACTTGACTTCACAGGCAAGATTTTTATCAATCCAGGTGACTATGTCCTTTGTGAGAGCCCGAGTTATTTGGGGGCGATCAACGCATTCAGGGCATATGAGTGCGAGTTCCAAGAAGTTGAGACGGATGCAGATGGCATGGTAATGGAAAGTCTCGAACTGGCGATTCAAGAACATCCAAAAGCGAAATTCATCTACGTGATTCCAGATTTTCAGAATCCATCAGGCCGTACATGGACAGAAAAGCGCAGAAGAGAAGTTGTGGAGATTGCCAACCGTTATAATCTGGTCATCATAGAAGACAATCCTTACGGTGAACTCAGATATGAAGGTGAGGCGATTCCTGCCATTAAAGCCTTTGATACTGAAGGTAGAGTAGTCTATTTAGGGACATTTTCCAAGACGTTTTCACCTGGTCTTAGAATAGGTTGGGTATGTGCGTCACCATTGTTGCTGGGCAAATATATCACAGTCAAGCAAGGTGCCGATTTACAGTCAAGTTCAATCAGTCAGAGAGAACTGAACGCATATCTGGAAAATTATGATTTTGATGCTCATATTCAGACCATTATTGAAACGTATAAAAAAAGAAGAGATCTGATGCTTTCGGAAATGGATCAGCATTTTCCTAAGGTTGCAATTTATGAGGTTCCTAAGGGCGGTCTGTTTGCGTGGGTGATGCTACCTGAAGAAATTGATGCAAAAGAGATCATGGTCACTGCAGTGGAAAACAAAGTGGCATTCGTTCCAGGCGGGTCATTCTTCCCGAATGGAGGAAAAGAGAACTCCATGAGGCTGAATTTCTCAAACATGCCGGAAGAAAAAATCATTGAAGGCATAAGGCGATTGGGAAAAATACTGAGTGAACTCATGTAAAATAAACGAACGGAGAGTGAAACATGTTTCAAAGAGTGCAGCATGTCGGTGTATATGGATTGATTGTTTCAGAAGGACAGGTCCTACTTGTGGAAAAATCAAGAGGACCTTACATTGGAAAATGGGATTTGCCCGGTGGGAAAATTGAATTTGGAGAATCTCCAGATACGACTCTCGTAAGAGAAGTACTTGAAGAAACCGGACTTGAAGTCGAGTCTTTCAGTTTTTTCAAATCGGATGCTGTGGTTGTGAATTATGAAGATCCTGAACTCGGCAAAGTAACATTGCATCATGTAGGCTTGATTTACAAAGTAAAAATCAAAACCGGCAAGGCTATTGCTCCAAAAGAAGATGACGAGGATGTCATCAGCGCCAAATGGTGTGATTTGATCGAAATGGATCATGACGATTTTTCACCTTTTGTTCAGGAGCTATTGCTGGAGCACCCTGATACCATACAATAGTCAAGTCCCGGCCAGGAATCGGTTCATCCGAAACTGAGCTGGGATTTGCTTCGTTTCAGTGAGAAAGTTATAGGTGATAAAAATGAAAACGGATATAAAGAAACTATTATCCCGTTATATTGCATATGATGAACATAATGCAGAGCAGTTCGAGAAATTCTGCGCATTTGTAGATGCTCATGAGATCATATTCGGGAAAAAAAATCCCGATGGTCACATCACCGCATCCGCGTGGATAGTGGATCAGGAATTTAAACGTGTGCTTTTGACCCATCATGTCAAATTGAACCGTTGGCTACAGCTTGGTGGCCATACGGAGGAGCATGAAAGTATTGTTGATGGTGCGCTCAGGGAAGCTTTTGAGGAATCGGGTCTCAAGTCCATTGTATTGAAATCGGATGAGATCTTCGACCTCGATGTCCATGACATTCCCATGCATGGAAAAACCCAGAAACATGTTCACTATGATTTGAGATTTTTGATGGTCGCCTCAAGAGATGAAACGTTGTCGATATCAGAGGAGTCACATGATCTCAGATGGTTTGAGTTTGACGAGGTTTTACGATTTGCAGATGAGGCATCCATTGCAAGAATGGTTGAAAAATCAAGACGTCTTTAAACACGCTACTTGATAAACGAGTCCAATCGGTGTATCATTAAATGGTAAAACTTTACTAAAATGAAAAGAGGACAATTCATGGCTACGATCAAAGATATCGCTGAAAAATCAGGTGTTTCGCCTGCTACAGTTTCAAGAGTCCTGAATTATGACGATACATTATCCGTCTCAGAGGACAAGAGACAGAGAATCCTCGAGATTGCAGAGGATCTCGATTATCTGCCTCCCAGAAAACGTAATGTAGGTAGAATCAAATCAAAACTTAGGATTGCACTCATCCATTGGTACTCCATGTCGCAGGAGTTGGATGACCCATATTATATGGCGATTCGATTTGGAATAGAGAAAATGTGTTATGACCATCAGATTGAGATGGTCAAAATCTATAAACCGGACGATAGCAATATGAAAACTATCGATAAAATCGATGGAATAATTGCCATCGGCAAGTTCACCACGGATCAGATCGATGGCTTCAAGGCCAAGTCCAATCATATCGTATTCGTGGATTTTGCTCCGGAAGATCGTTATTTTGATTCTGTGATCATCGATTTTGAAAGGGCTGTCGTTGACGCGCTCGATTATCTGTTCGAGTGTGGACATACCCATATCGGATATGTTGGCGGACGTGAATATTTGGGGCAAAGTCAAATCGCCATTGGTGAGATGAGAGAGAAAACATATAGGGAATATATGACTTCCAAAGGGCTTTTGGACGAGTCGCAGATTTATATAGGTGCTTTTCTTGCAGAGTCTGGCTATAAAATCATGAAAAGCATCTTAAAGTCTTCAGAGAATGTTCCGACAGCTTTTTTTGCGGCCAGTGATTCCATCGCAATAGGAATATTACGGGCGTTGCATGAAAAGGGTAAAAAAGTGCCTGAAGAAATCAGCCTCATCGGATTCAATGATATTCCCACATCCAAATATACGTTTCCCGCACTTACCACAGTCAGAGTGCACAAGGAATTCATGGGAGAAACGGCAGTGGAGCTGCTACTCGAACAAATACTGAAAAAAAGGGAAATCGCAAAGAAGATAGTCGTTCCAACAAATCTCAAAGTCAGGGGTTCATCTGGACCGGTAAATAAAGGAACTGTGGTGGAATCATGAGAAAATGGATCAAATTGCTTGAAGCTATGATTGTAATCAGTTTGATTGTCATCAGCGTCATAAGCATCAATTCAATCAACCAACTCAGGGCCGCACAGTTCAGCGGTTCAATTGACAAAGCGCATCATTTTGCCATTGTCACTGATGAAGTATCCTCTTATGCCTTCAATAAATTTATTGAGGGCATTGATTCTATTATTGATTCCCATGATGCAGTATTCGAGATTTACGAGGTGGGCGTTCAATCGAGTGTGGCGATTTTTGATATGATCCAATTGACCGAGGTGGATGGAGTCATATTGAAACTGGCGAACAACAATGCTTATAGCAACCAAATAGATGCGTTCAAAGCAAAAGGAATCAATGTGGTCGCCATAGGAAATGATGCGCCTGAATCGGACCGGGACCTTTATGTGGGAACCAACAAATTCCAGCTTGGAAAAGAAGCGGCCGCTCTTTCGGCTCAAGCCACAGATCGTAAAGGTCTCGTGGCGGTCATTTTAGGCAATGAGTATTTGGATGACAAGGCGGTTGCTACCAATAATTTCGTGAATGGACTTTATGAGGGCGTCAAGGATTACGAGTCGCTCAGCATCAGTACGATTCAGTACTCAACGAATTTGAGGGCTGAAATCATAGTGGATGAGATCTTGAGCGGTAGTGAGACCATTGATGTGATCATCTGCACGGATCCGCTGGATGTCAATCGTGTGATGCGCGTGCTTGTGGATAGAAACATGGTCGGCATCATAAAAGTCATCGCAAATGGGAATACCCCTGAAATAGTCGAGTATATTCGAAAGAATCTGGTCTACGCAAGCCTGGTGGAAGATTATGAAGAACTGGGAAAGCTCTCCATCGAATATTTGGACAAATTGAACAAGGAACAAGTCGTATCCTCGTATATCAATATCCCGATTGCTACTTTAAAAAAGGATAATCTGGAAGAAGTTCAACCTTAGAGGTTATTTATGAGATCATGGTTATTTCAAAACACTTTGAAAAGAAAAGTTTTTTTATTTGTTCTTGTGATTCTCGTCTGTTTTTTGACGGGTTTTATTTACACGTTCTATGCGACGTACAAGGTCAATGAGCAAATCAATGAAATGTTCTCCACCAGTATCATGCTCAATGAGATGCAGGATAATATGAATACTCTTGAAATTCAACTCGAAAATTATTTGGCGACAAAAAATTCCGACAGCTTTGTCCAGTATCTGAATATGGCCAATGAGCTCAGCAGTTTGAGGAGCAATTTCAATTATGGCAAATCCAATGATCCGTCACGTCTTCAACTCCACAATATCGGTATGCTATTGGATGCTTATTTGAAAAAGGCTGAACTCGCCATCGAATATAAAAGAGCACGTAACACAGAACGCTATTTGGAATCCTATTCCGAGCTTTTGACAGTGGACAACTATATCGATCTTAAAGTCAAACAGCTTGAGGAGTGGGACTTCAAAAGCAATCTCGAAAATTACTTGTTGTTGACGGAAAAAGTGAAACTGGTCCAAAATGGATTGATTCTCATGGTTGGGCTTTTGATATCGCTCAGTATCTTGTTTGTATTCACCTTCTCGACCAATGTCACCCGTCCAATTGAGGAACTCAGCAAGAGGGCCAGAGCAATATCGGAGGGGCAATACACCTTCGGCAAGATAGAGGGTGAACACTTCAAGGAAGCTCAGGTACTCGAATCGGCTTTTGACAATATGGCCATGCACATCAAGAGTTATATTGAAGAATTACGGGATAAAGTGGAAATGGAAAACAAACTCAGACTTTCAGAAATTGAGAAACTCAGAATGCAGAATCTGCTCAACCAAGCTGAACTCATGGCTCTTCAAGCGCAAATCAATCCTCATTTTCTTTTCAATACATTGAATGCGGGAATGCAGCTGGCCATCATTGAGAATGCGGACAGAACCAGCTCGTTTTTAGAGGATCTCTCACAGCTTTTCAGATATAATATCCAAAGTTTGCAAAACAAGGTGACACTCAAGGAAGAGCTTGTCAACGTCCACAATTATTGCTCACTTATGAAGGTCAGGTTCGGAGAACAGTTCATTTTTGATTTTGATATCGATGACGAGACGCTTTGGGTCCAAATGCCACCACTGATATTACAACCGATCATCGAGAACGCTTTGATCCACGGATTCAAAAATCGTATCGGAACCGGGCGAATTCAAATTGTGAGTGAAATGGATCACGATAACGTCAGAATTGAAGTCAAAGACAATGGAGAGGGCATCGACCACGATGTTCTTAAGCAACTCAACAACAAGCAGTTTGAGAAGAATTCAGATAAAAAAGGGTATACAACCGGACTTGGACTCGGCAATGTCTATGAGCGACTAAGGCATTTTTTCAATCGGGAAGGACTTTTTTTCATTGACAGCAAGAAAGATGAATACACCAGTATCATCCTTTGGATACCTCTTGAAGGGAGCGAAAACGAATGATTAGAATACTCATAGTGGATGACGAGGCCATAGTGCTTGAATCCGTCTCAGGTGTCCTAGAAAAAGCTTTTGAAGTGATTATAGAGACCGCTAGGAACAGCAGGGAAGGCTTGATCAAAATGGAACACTTCAGACCACATATCATAATGACGGATATTCGCATGCCAGGTATGAATGGACTCGAATTCATCGAAAGGGTAAGAAAAGTGGACCGGATGGTAAAGATCATCATCGTCTCTGCCCATGACTATTTTGAATACGCAAAGGATGCGGTGAAATTTGGTGTGGAGGATTATCTTCTTAAGCCCCTTTCCAAAGGTAAAATGATCGAGACGGTTGAAAAAGTCATTGAAAAAGTGATTCGGGAGGAAACGGTCAGAAACAAAGAACTGGAACATATTGAAAAATATTATCAGTCCATTCAACTCGTTGAAAGCAATTTCTTTAATTCCATCATCCTTGGCAGAAATTATATGAAATATATCAATCATTACAGGGAAATTTTGGAGATACCGATGCAAAGCGCCTACTTTGCAGTCATCGATTTCTCACATTTGTCTTCCAACACAGATTTTGAAGCACTGAACAAGTTCAATCAAAAAATGAACGAAAGCAGTGAGTTTCTTCGGACATTGATCAAGTATCACGCAGATGCGCTCGTCAGCCATCCTTTCTTGAATCGCGTGTTCATTTACATTGAACGTGGGACCAGAAGAATCGATCAGGCATTTTGGAGCAGTTTGAGTGAGGAAATCATCGATCGTTTTCAATTGAATGTGCGTATTGGCATCGGAGGAGAAAAGACGATCGAGAAAATTTCGGAATCCTATGCTGAAGCCATACTGGCACTAAAACTTACCGATAAAAACTTGACAACGATTGGTGATGTTCAATCCAGTGAAACCTCCTTCGATCATTTTGATGAACTCTCAAAAGTGCTCTATGACGATTTCATCTCCAGAAACAAAAGGTTTAAACAAACCCTTAAGCAGTATGAAGGGGAATACCTCAAAATGCTGGGGGATAAAAACACTCTCGAATATGCGGAAGCAAGATTGATTGAACTTATGGTGAAAATGCAATCGAAATGTGTTATCACAGCGGACTCGAAGGTTCATTACCTCACCGGTCTTCTCAACAAGTTGCCCGCTCAGAAAATTCAATTTTTTGAAAAAAATGTATTGGATTGGTTTTCACTCTATGCAAAAATGCAAAGGGAAGCCTTCAATCCGATCACTATTGATGCAATCGATATTTTACAAAAAACATTTTCAGATGAAATTTCACTTGAAAAAGTTTCTGAAAACGTCAATGTGACACCACAGTATCTGTCCAAGATATTCAAAGAAGACACAGGCGTCACATTCAAGGAATTTTTGACTGAACTTCGTATTGAAGCCGCAAAGAAACTTCTGAGGAGCGGTGATGTCAGTCTGAGAGATGTGGGCCATAAAGTGGGTTACAATGATACGAGCTATTTTATCAGGGCGTTTAAAAAACATGAAGGCATTACGCCTAAGGACTATCAGAGGTTAAACAGATGAAGAGCAAATGGGTATGGATGACTATACTGGTATTGACATTAATGACCGGGTGCAACTCGGAGCAACCAGAGATTGTCGATGATGATGTGATCAAAATCGGAATTTCGTTTGACAGCTTTGTTGTTGAGCGTTGGCAACGGGAAATGGAAATTCTCGTCGCGACCGCCACCGAATTGGGAGCTGAGGTGGATGTGCAAATTGCGAATGAGGACATCGAAAAGCAGATCAAGCAGATCCGGAACCTTATTGCTCAAGATGTCGATGTTTTGATTATTGTACCAAAGGATGCTGAAGCACTCTCTCCCGCAATTGATGAAGCTTATAAAAATGGGATTGGGATTATTGCATATGATCGGCTGATCATCCATCCGGACTTGGATCTTTACATTTCGTTCGACAACGAAGCAATAGGTGAAAACATCTCAGAACGCTTGATCAAGTCAATGAAAATTGAAGAGGAAGCACCACCCAAACAGATTCTGGTCATCAATGGTGATCCGAGCGACAACAATTCGTCGCTTCTGAATACAGGTTTTCATAAAAAGTTGGATCCCTTGATAGAGGTTGGGGAAGTGGTCATTCTCGAGGAAATATGGGCACATGAATGGAGAGAACAATACGCAAAAGATGTTGTAGAAAAGCATTTGTCTCTTGGCAATCGGATTGATGGTATAATTGCGGCAAATGATGTGCTTGCCACTGGAGCCATAGAAGTGCTCTCGAAATGGCAAATGGCTGGAGATGTTTTTGTAGTCAGTCAGGATGCTGAGTTATCCGCATGTCAGAGAATCGTGGAAGGCACACAGCTTGCGACGGTCTTCAAGCCCATCAACGAGCTTGCCATAATGACAGCCAAACTTGCGATTGAAATGGCAAAAGGGAATAAAATAGAAACAAAGGATACCATATTCAATCAATATAGGGAGATTCCATTTGTGAAACTCAATGCTTTTGTTGTTGATGAGTCAAATATGGAAGAAATCATTATCAAGAGTGGTTTTCATAGAAAAGATGATGTTTATCTGAATAAAAACAAATAAAATTCATAAAGAGAGAAAAAAATTAACCTTAACTTTTTCTCTTTTTATTTTTGTATACATAATAAAGTGTAAAATAGATGATAAAATTGTGAAACTGATTAAATTTGTGAATTGACTTTCGTGTTAAATTTGTGTAAAATTTTATTAAACAAATGTCGTAAATATTTACTAAACGCTATTTGTTTCAAAAAAGAATTGGGGAGATGAAAAAATGAAAAAATTAGTAGCCGTTTTATTGATTATGATGATGCTTTTCTCATTGACTGCATGTGCAGCTGAGCCAAAAGAAGACGCATTACCGACCATCGGGGTAACTATTTACAAGTATGACGACAACTTCATGTCATTTGTTAGAAGAGCTATTCAAACAGCTGCAGAAGGCAAAGCTGTTCTCGAAATGAATGACTCACAAAATTCACAAGCTACTCAAAACGATCAAGTTGACACAATGATTTCAAAAGGCGCAAAAGCCCTCGCAATCAACTTGGTGGATCCTCAAGCCGCTGAAGCAATCATCGCTAAAGCAAAAGTTGCTGATCTTCCAGTAGTATTCTTCAACAAAGAGCCAGAAGCTACAGTGCTTGCAAGCTACGATAAAGCTTGGTATGTTGGAACAACTTCAGCAGAATCAGGAATCATTCAAGGCGAACTGGTAACAGATATGTGGAATGCAAATCCAGATTGGGATAGAAATGGCGATGGCGTCATGTCTTATGTTCTTTTAAAAGGCGAGCCAGGCCACCCAGATGCAGAAGCTAGAACAAAATATGTTATTGAAACTGTTGTCGCAAATGGAATTGAAGTTGAAGAACTTGAATTACAAACAGGTATGTGGGACAGCGTTAAAGGTAAAGAGTTGATGGATGCTTGGATTTCAAAGCATGGCGACTCAATTGAAATGGTAATCTGCAACAACGACGGTATGGCACTTGGTGCAATCCAATCACTCAATGCATCAGGTTATTTCGGAGCTGATAAATTCATGCCTGTAGTTGGCGTAGATGCAATTCCAGACGCACTTGAAGAAATCAAAGCTGGTAGAATGGTAGGAACTGTACTCAATGATGCTAAAAACCAAGGTGGCGCTACACTTGATCTTGCACTTAACGTAGCTCTTGGTAAAGATCCACTTGATGGAACTTCTTGGAAATTTGACGATAACAAAGCTGTACGTGTACCTTATGTTGGCGTAACGATTGACAATATCGAATTTGCTGAAGATGCTTATAAATAAGCTGTAATATTATAAAATTCGGGATGCAGTCATGCATCTCGATTTTTTTGAGAGTGAAAACTATACTTTAAGGGTATTTATCATAAAAATCGGAAGGGGGCGAAGTCCGTGCAAAACAGCAACGAACATTTTTTGCTCGAAATGATTGGAATTTCAAAGGAATTCCCCGGGGTAAAAGCACTTGACGGTGTCGATCTCAAAGTGAGAAAAGGCAGTGTTCATGCGCTTATGGGTGAGAATGGTGCCGGGAAATCCACATTGATGAAGTGCTTGTTCGGCATTTACAGGATGGACGAGGGGCATATCAGGTTTGACGGTGAAGATGTGAATTTCACTTCGTCAAAGCATGCTCTGGACAATGGCGTATCCATGGTGCACCAGGAGCTCAATCAAGTTAGAACCACTCGCATAATGGATAATATCTGGCTCGGAAGATTTCCAAAAAAAGGCCTGTTTGTAGATGAAGATAAAATGTATCAGGATACACTGGCGATCTTCAAGGATTTGGACATCAATCTCAATCCTAGACAAAAAGTCAAAGAGCTTCAAGTTTCAGAAAGCCAAATGGTTGAAATCGCGAAAGCAGTTTCATACAATTCCAAATTAATCGTTATGGACGAACCTACATCTTCCCTCACAGAGAAAGAAGTCGGTCATCTGTTTAAAATTATAAGAGCTCTAAAGAAAAAAGATGTATCGGTCATATATATCTCGCATAAAATGGAAGAAATCGAGCAGATTTGTGATGACGTCACTGTCATGCGTGATGGAAAGTGGATCGCCACAAAACCCATTGATGTGATAACGACAGATGAGATCATTTCTCTGATGGTCGGTCGAGACCTCACCAATCGATTTCCACCAAAAACCAACAAGCCCCAAGATATCATACTCAAAGTAGAGAATCTGACCGCAGTACATCAGCCTTCCATCAAAGACGTGTCATTTGACTTGAAAAAAGGAGAAATACTTGGTATCGCAGGACTTGTAGGAGCCAAAAGAACAGACCTGGTCGAAGCCATATTCTCAGAACGTCACGCGGAGGGGAAAATAGAGCTTCATGGTAAAGTGATGCATTTCAAGAGTCCTCAAGATGCCATTAAAAACGGATTTGCTCTTGTTACAGAAGAAAGACGTGCCACCGGAATTTTTCCGAATCAGAATATATCGTTCAATTCAATCATTGCCAACATAGACCGATATGTGAAAAAAAACAAACTGCTCGATGACGTCAAAATCAAAAATGATACAAATTGGGTCATTGACAGCATGAGCGTCAAGACACCAAGTATGAAGACTCGAATCATGTCCCTTTCCGGTGGTAATCAACAGAAAGTGATCATCGGAAGGTGGTTGCTCACTGAACCGGAAGTATTTTTGATGGATGAACCAACCAGGGGGATTGATGTTGGTGCCAAGTATGACATTTATCAATTGATGATCGATCTTGCCGATAAGGGCAAAGGGATCATCATGGTATCCTCTGAAATGCCTGAACTCCTAGGAATTACAGATAGGATTCTTGTTATGAGCAATGGACGAATGGCGGGCATCGTCAATACAAGTGAGACTACTCAAGAAGAAATTTTGAGATTGTCTGCGAAATATTTATAGTGGGGAGATGGATTAATGTCTGAAAACGCAACTAAAAATGGGAAGAAGCGATTTGATCTGTCCAAGGTCACTCGAAAAGATGTATTGCAATTTGCGATGGATAATGCAATTTTTCTAGTATTATTTGTACTCATGTTTGTGATCATCATAATAGATCCAAGATTTGTTTCACTTAAAAACTTTACCAATATTTTGACTCAAGCCTCTACAAGAACTATTTTTGCGCTTGGTGTCGGTACGATTATCGT
Organism: Clostridia bacterium; assembly: GCA_014859095.1. GTDB lineage: Bacteria > Bacillota > Clostridia > Peptostreptococcales > Acidaminobacteraceae > Fusibacter_D. The sequence continues at coordinate 15,095 of JACUUV010000029.1, forward strand.
TGCTAAAGGTACTGACCTTTCTCTTGGTCGCCAAGTCGGAATCGCAGCGGTTATCTCAGCATCCCTGTTGCAAGGTGCGGATTATGCTTATAGAATGTATCCCGATTTGCCTGTTTTACCAGTATTCGTACCAATATTGCTTGTTATGTTGGTTACAGCGACATTCAGTTTAATGAACGGGATCATCGTCGCAAAATTCAAAGTCGATCCATTTATCGCAACTCTTGGTATGATGGTTATCGTTTATGGTGTCAACTCGATTTATTATGATAGACCTCCATACGGCGCTCAACCGATTGGTGGTCTAGATCCTAGATTTACCAAAGTGGCTCAGGGGTATTTCCAGTTTGGTGAAGTCCTGATACCATATCTGGTACTCTATGCCATCGCCGCTGTGGTGTTCATGTGGTTCCTTTGGAACAAGACAAGATTCGGAAAAAATTTATTTGCTGTCGGCGGCAACTCTGAAGCTGCTGCTGTATCAGGGGTAAATGTCAGTAAAATGTTGATTATGATCTATGTGCTTGCAGGTTTGCTCTATGGTCTTGGTGGTTCGCTTGAAGCGGCTCGTATAGGCTCTGCGACGAACAACACAGGTAATATGTATGAACTGGATGCCATCGCAGCCTGTATCGTGGGTGGACTTTCCTTCTCAGGTGGTATAGGTAGTATTGCCGGTATAGTGACAGGAGTGCTCATATTCCAGGTCATCGCTTATGGACTTTCATTTATTGGAGTCAACCCGTATTTGCAGTTCATCATCAAAGGTTTGATCATTATCACAGCTGTTGCGATTGACAACAGAAAATATATCAAAAGAAAATAATGAGGACAACTGGGCACGAAGCGATTCGTGCCCATATTTAATATACTTATCGAGGTGACAATATGTTATTTGGTGTGGATTATTATCCTGAACACTGGCCGGAATCGAAAATGGAAGACGATTTGAAAAGAATTGTGGAACTGGGTGCCAATACTGTCAGAATCGGTGAATTCGCATGGCATATGATGGAGCCGAGAGAAGGGGATTATGATTTTTCCTTTTTTGATAGGGCCATCGAACGCATCAAGTCGCATGGTCTTCAGATCATTTTTGGAACTCCGACAGCCACATTTCCGGCTTGGATCGCGAGCAAATACCCTGAGATCCTTTCAAAAGATGAATATGGACATCAGAGATCATTTGGAGGAAGAAGACAGTACTGTTATAATTCGGATGTTTACAAAGATAAAACAGAGAAAATTGTGTCAGCACTCATGAAACATTATGCAAATGAGGAAGGCGTTGTCGCATGGCAGATCGATAATGAGCTGGGACATGAAGGTTCAGATCAATGTTACTGTGATATTTGTGTGAGAGATTTCAGAAGATATTTGAACACAAAATACAAAACCATCGAGCAGCTCAATAGTCGCTACGGAACCATATTTTGGGGACAGACTTACAATGATTTTGGTGAAGTTCCAGCACCACTCCCCACTATAACCACCCATAATCCTTCGCTTCAACTCGATTGGGCAAGATTTAGGTCTGAATCTATCAATGCCTATGCAAAGCTTCAGATTGATATTGTCAGATCGTACAAAAAGGAACATCAAAAAGTAACACATAATTTGTTTGGTGGATTTTTCGACAGGGCTTATGACCAAAATGTTCTGGCTTCAAATTTGGACGTGGTATCCTATGACAATTATCCTGTGTGGGGTGGTCTGGAAAAGCCATTGTCACCAGCTCATATCGCAATGACACATGATTATATCAGAGGACTCAAAAAACAAAATTTCTGGATATTGGAAGAGCTCATGGGGGCGCAAGGTCATACCGTAATCGGTTACCTGCCTAGACCTGGGGAAGCAAGGCTTTGGTCACATCAAGCCATGGCCAGGGGCTGTGAATCCCTTCTATATTTCAGATGGCGCGGGATGACCAAGGGAGCGGAACAGTTCTGTCAGGGCATTCTGGACGCGGATGATCGAATCAATGAGAAATATACCGAAGCACAAACATTTTTTAGTGATGTGAATGGGCTTGAAGCCATCTATAATTCTGAGATTCACTCAGACGTCGCAATCCTTTACGATTATGACAACAGATGGTCCTGGCACAATCAACCGCAGAGCCATGCTTTCAATTACACGGACGAAATCTTGAGATTTTATACGCCTTATCATGATCTGAATATCATGACTGATGTCATCAACCTCAAAAAATCTCTTGAGAAATATAAAGTGCTGATGGTCCCAACGATGCAGATTATGGATCAGGAAACCATCGAGAGATTGAGGACTTTCGCTTCAAATGGAGGTGCAGTGGTTTTAGGATTCAGAAGTGGCATAAAAGATCGGGACAACAATCTCTATTTTGGAGAGAGTCCTATAAAATCACTCATAGGTGCAGAAATAAAGAATTATGAGTCTCTTGGGCACGGAGTGGTCAAACCGCTTCTAAGTTTCGTGAAGACAAACCCAACCCAAAAGACATGCAGTGTATGGCGTGATCTGATTGAGCCGATTGATGCTGAACCTTTGCTTAAATATGATGATGAATTTTATGGGCATTATGCCGCAGTCGTCAAAAATAAAGTTGGATTTGGAAGTGTTTATTATGTAGGATGTGGTCTTTCTGAAAATGGAATGCATGACATCATTAATGACATCATTTTAGATCAAGGCATAAGTCCAAATTTGACCCCTGAGGGTGTTGAAAGCGTGATCAGAAATTCTGATGGACACGCCTTTGAAATTCTTCTCAATCACAATGGAACGCGCGTTGAACATAACGGGCTTAACCTGAAACCATATGATTTCAAAATAATAAAAAAATAAGAGCATGCCTATGCACGCTCTTATTTTTTATACCTGTATTCCCTGCCTTTAAATCTCTTCTGCTTCTGCAATCAGTTCCTCAAAAATCTCAGGTACAGTCTGCATCCCTTTAACTTTATACACATTTGACCCGGCAAAAATAAGTCCATCCTCGACATTACCTTCCACGGCATGAACAAGTGCCTGTGAAATACAGTAAGGAGTCGTTCTGACATCACATGTCTTAAGGCAGTTTACGCAAACTTTGATCGGTGGTTTGTCACCAATGTCCAGTTTGTCCAAAAGTGGGTTTTGGATAGCTCGACCAGGCATGCCGACAGGACTGATGATGATTTTGACATCCTCTTCCTTTGCTGCGATGTAAGCTCTTTTGAATGATTCTTCTGCGTCACATTCTGGAGTGGCCACAAAGCGTGTGGCCATTTGGACTCCGTCCGCACCGGCGGCGATCACTTTTGTGATATCCTCACCATCGAAGATGCCTCCAGCGACGATCAGCGGTATTTTCTTGTTGTATTTTTCCTCATAAGGTAGAATCACTTTTTTGATTTGATCGATGGTGGCAAAGACATCGTAGTTCTTTTCAAGTATGTCCTCTTTACTGAAACCGAGGTGGCCACCTGCTTCAATGCCTTCAAGTACTATTGCGTCGGGTGCTACAGCGTAGTTTCTGTCCCAGAGTTTTGCTATCAGAGCTGCAGCTTTGGAAGAGGATACTATCGGAGCGATTTTTGTGGACGAGCCTTTTACAAGTCCTGGCAGATCTGTTGGGATCCCTGCTCCGGACACTATGAAATCAATGCCTTCCTTGACGGCTTCCTTCACGTGTTCAGCATAGGAGTTCATTGCGACCATGAAGTTGATTCCTATATGTCCACCACTTGACAGTGCTTTGGCCTTTTGGATTTCTCTTCTCATGGCTCTCAGATTTGCTTCAAGTCGATGGGTGAGAAAATCGGGTTCTTTGAATCCAAGGTTGACACCGGAGATTACTCCAAGACCACCTGCATTCGTGATGGCGGATGCGAGGCCGGATCGTGTCACACCGATACCCATGGCCCCAAGTATGATAGGGTATTTTATTGTTAAATCCCCAATTTTAAGTTCGGGTAATTTCATATTGCCTCCTGTAAAGTACATGCGTTATTCCAATCATACATCAGTGAAACACTACCTATCAAGGTGATTGCCGGAAATGCTATAAATCGTTTATAAAGAATTAATAATTTGACAATCAAGAAAGCTTCGATTATGATTAATTTGGAAAAACTTCAAATATAAGCAAGAAAAGATGTATGGGATTATGGCACAAATTTTAATGCACTGGGATTCCCGAACCATGCACTCAGTAATTTTTTGCTTGATGAAGATGTGGAGCTGAAACTCAACAAAAGAGACAAACAATACGTAAAGTGCAATACGGAGAAGAAATATGCAAATGCCTATGAGAAATAGTGACAAAGCACATCTTAATGGGTATAATGATGTTGGGTAACTTTTTCCAAGATTGGATTTTATGAAAATTGAAAGGGGCTTGGAAGATGAGTAAAAATGTGTCAATTGATTGGAGCAAATTGGGCTTTGCTTATTACAACACGGATTTGCGTTATGTATCTATGTGGAAAGACGGAAAATGGGATGAAGGCAAGTTGGTTGAGGACAACATGATCTCAATCAGTGAATCATCAACAGCTATTCATTATGGTCAGCAGTGTTTTGAAGGCCTCAAGGCTTACAGAACGGCAAAAGGAGAAATCCAATTGTTCAGACCTGATGAAAATGCGAAACGTATGGGCAGAAGTTGCCGACGAATTTTGATGCCTGAATTTCCTGTCGACAGATTTATAGACGCATGTATGCAAGTGGTAAAAGCAAACGAGCATTTTGTTCCACCGTACGGAACAGGCGCAACGCTTTACCTTCGCCCTTATTTAATCGGCGTAGGTCATAATTTGGGGGTTAGACCAGCACCAGAGTATATGTTTGGTATCTTCTGTGTTCCGGTTGGCCCATACTTTAAAGGTGGTATGGCTCCTGTTAACTTCACAATTGCGGATATGGATCGTGCCGCACCACATGGCACAGGAGCTGCAAAGGTTGGCGGTAACTACGCCGGCAGTTTGTTGCCACATGAAGAAGCAGTAAAAAGAGGTTTTGCTGACTGTATCTATCTGGATCCTGCTACACATACCAAAATTGAAGAAGTAGGGGCAGCGAATTTCTTCGGAATCACCAAAGACGGAAAATTCGTGACACCTGTATCACCATCAATTTTACCAAGTATAACGAAATACTCTTTGATGCATCTGGCAGAAAAGTACTTGGGATTGACCGTTGAAGAACGCGACTGTAGAGTGGATTCACTGGATGAGTTTGTTGAAGCGGGAGCGTGCGGTACTGCTGCTGTAATTACACCAATTGGCGGTATCGAGGTTGAGGGAAAACTACACGTATTCCATAGTGAAACAGAAGTAGGACCTGTAACCAAAAAACTTTATGAAACACTTGTTGGTATTCAACTTGGGGAAGTTGAAGCACCAGAAGGATGGATCTACAAAGTCAAATAATTAAAACAATCAAGGCACCAGGGTCTAAAACCCAGGTGCCTTGATTTTATTTTTTGTAGGATTCAGAAGCACGTAATGCCAGCATTTTATCGGGCATATCAGTGATTATCGCGTATAGTCCTTGTGCCATCAGTTTTTTTGCTGTTTCCAGGTCATTGACCGTATAGGAAATGACTTTGAGATTATGTTCTCTAACTCTCTTAAGCTCCCGATCGGAGAGAGTCAGATAATGGGGATGGTAGAAGTCGGCTTTTAGATGGTCCACATAAAGCCATGGATCCACAATGGCAGATGCAGTCAGTATCCCAAGTCTTAACTCGGGAGATAAATTTCTGAGCATTTGTAGTGCATAATGGTCAAAAGAAGAAAAAATAAGTTGGTGTATTTTCAGAAATTTAAGACATAATTCAAGAGTTTTTTCTTCTATGCCTGGGTAATGATCGCTACCTGCCTTGAACTCCACATTCAGTAAAATTTCCTTGGTGCTTTTTTTCTGAAATTCGACAATCAATACCAGTACTTCCTCCAGTGTCGGAATCACACCAGTTTTTCCATGCGATTTACATGCCATCGATTTGAGCTCTTCTAGAGTCTTTTCGAAAATAAATCCGTTATCGCCTGTCAATGATTTCAGATTGAAATCGTGGAAAACCACAATATGACCATCCGCAGAAAAATGGACGTCCAGTTCGAGTCCATCAGCACCTTGGTCAAGGGCTGCGCTAAATGCGGGTATGGTGTTTTCAACCTCATATGCTGAAGCACCTCTATGTCCAATAATTTTTGTCATTTTAATCCTCCAAAGGCATCTATACTTATAGTATTCGATGAAACTCTGAAAAACCCTTCAAAAAGGTTAAACGACTTCGATTCCAGACTCCTCAAAAGTGATCATATCGGAGTTCATGCGGCATGCGGCTTCAAGGATGTTGAAGGCAAGTGCTGCTCCGCTGCCTTCTCCAAGTCTCATTTCCAAATTAAGAAATGGTTCGAGTCCAAGTGTTTTCGATGCCAATCTCGCGCCTTTTTCATGCGAAGCGTGTGAAGCAAACAAGTAGGATTTGACGCCTTCGTCAAGAGAGCATGCCACCAAGGCGGAAATGGTGGATATAAATCCGTCGACTACAACGGGTACACGATTCGCAGCTCCGCCTATCATGACACCTGCCATCCCAGCGATATCTAGACCTCCTATTTTGGATAGAATATCCAGAGGATCATCCACATTTGGTGCATTGATCTTTATAGCACGTTCAATAACAGATGCTTTGTAATTCAGTTTTTCAACTGGATAATTTGCACCCACTCCGGTGATCTCATATGGAGATGCCCCTGTTAAAATGGAAAGTATTGCTGTTGAAGGGGTTGTGTTGCCTATGCCCATTTCGCCGGTTCCAAGGACTTTCGCACCTTCTTTGATTGCGAGCTCCGCCATTTCAATACCGATTTCAATTGCTTTGATCGCATCGATTCGGGTCATCGCCGGTCCACGTGATATGTTTCCTGTTCCCATCATGACTTTACGTGAAATGATGGCTGGATCTTCAATTTCTGCGTTGACACCGATATCTACGGTGTATATTTTTGTTTTTAGAGGATCGGCCAGTGCTCCAACACCAGTAATGCGCTTTGATATATTTAGGGTTTGAAGCAAAGTCACAGCCTGTGGGGCTGACGCGATCCCTTCATCATAAACCCCATGATCTGCACACATGACAATGATGGCATGCCTGTCAAGAACAGGCATTGATTCTCCTGTGATGCCAGATAGTTTGATTGCAATCTCCTCAAGTTTACCGAGGGACCCTTGAGGTTTGATGAGCTGGTCCACTCGCTCTCTTGCAGCCTCCATTACTTCTTGTTCTGGTGATTTGATTTGTTTCAATTTTTCATAAAGCATGACAACCTCCTGAATTTTAAATAAAAAAAAGCCCATTACCCCTTGGGGTAATGAACTTTACCTTCGTTCACCAACAGTCATTAGGCAGGTCTCCTGGCTCTGCTTCAACGCGATTCGCACCTTCCCGGATATCCAGTGGCATTTGCTATCGCTCCACAATACAGTGATGGGTTCGCTTAGGCTTTCAACCTAATTCCCTATTCTCCATAAATGGCACCTAAAAACAATTTAATTTTACTCAAAATATAGTGATGAGTCAAGCTAAAAGAATTATTAAATTATTTTAATTGTTACAAAAAAATTGCAACGCATTTAATTCATGTTATAATAAATTGAAGGTTAAGAATTAAGGAGGAGGCGTGACATGATCTCAAAGGAAATTCAAGAGAATTTAAAAAATGCATCATGGATTCGTAGAATGTTCGTTGAAGGGGCAAAAATGAAGGAAGAATTCGGTGATGACAAGGTATATGACTTCAGCCTTGGCAATCCCTATTTTGAACCACCAAAATCAGTCATCGACAAGCTTAAAGAAGTAGTCAATTCAGACGAACCGGGTACACATAGATATATGGACAATTCCGGTTTCAAAGAAGTCAGACAAAAGGTGGCAAATTCAGTCAACAAAGACATCATCGATCCGATAGGATTCAATCATGTTTTGATGACAGTCGGTGCAGCAGGTGGTATCAATGTGGTGCTTAGAACAATCCTTGATTTCGGACAGGAAGTCATCATCATCGCACCTTATTTTGCCGAATATATTTTCTATATAAAAAATCACAACGGTGTACCAGTGATAGTAAAATCAGATGAGAGCACATTCGAGCCGAATCTGGATGTATTTGAAAGTAAAATCACTGAAAAAACCCGTGCGATCATCATCAACTCACCAAATAACCCAACTGGGGTCATTTATTCGGAAGCCATACTCAAAGATATGGCAGAAATCATAGCCAGAAAAGAAGCCGAGTACGGACACAACATTTATGTTTTATCTGATGAACCGTATAAGGCACTTGTTTATGATGGTATAAAAGTGCCTAATATTCACAACATCTTCAAGAACTCGATGATCATCAACTCCTACTCAAAATCCCTTGGATTAGCTGGGGAACGTATCGGGTACATTGCAGTAAACAGCAGAATTGAAGATTCTGAACTGCTCATGAGCGGACTTGCATTTGCCAACAGGACACTGGGTTTTGTCAATGCACCTGCGCTTTGGCAAAAGGTTACTGCGGATTCCATTGACGAAACTGTTGATATCAGTGAATATCAAAAACGTAGGGATGTACTTATAGCACATCTGGAAAAAATCGGTTTTGAAATGGTTAAACCAAACGGTGCTTTCTACTTATTCCCTAAAGCAATGATGGAAGATGATGTCGCTTTTGTCATGGAAGCAAAAAAATACAATCTGTTGCTTGTTCCTGGAAGCGGTTTCGGGTATCCTGGATATTTCAGAATTTCCTATTGTGTGGATATGGCGATGATTGAAAGATCATTACCTGCGTTCACAAAATTCGCCGAGTCATTTAAAAAATAAAATAAAGCCATAATATGGAACCGAGAGGTCGTCCATATTATGGCTTTTTTCTAAGTTTAGGTCATTTACCGGGTTTTATGGAGTGAATTATAATTGATATTCGCTTTGTCAAGTCCAGAACTGATTATGAAGGCCAAAATTGCACCTATGGCAAACTGAACTATGTTCCAAGGGATACTGAAAATCGGTACCATGAAATTGCCGTAAATGATTCCCGCCGCCACATAGTAACCCAGTACCATCCAGATTCCAGCCACCATCATGCCCACGAGTTGATTGAAGGAAACTCCGTACTTCTGCTTCAGTTTGAAAAGTAGGACTCCAAGGACCGGAAGTCCTATTGCGACAACAAGGAGTTGCCAATTGAGTTTCTCAGCCATTTCAGAAGCAACTTGAAGTGAGGAGACGTCTTCCACGGTTTCGAGAATTAAATTCAAATTTGTGTTTCTGATTGTGAATATAAAACCAATCAGAGCCATAAACCAAACGCTCATTGTGGTCCAAAGGACGTGTTTTTGACTGCGGGCTTCGCTGGAGAAATAACCTATGAGAAAACCCATGGTGGATTTGATGATCAAAGTTGGAATGATCCAATGGGCATAACCGCCTAGAAAATCAGCTAATGCAGAACCCACACCTGCCGCGAACGCACCATACCATGGACCGAGTAGCATGCCTGCAAGAAAAATTGTCGTGTCACCTGCGTGGATATAGCCGTTTGTGAATGGCACAGGTATTTTAATTGCAGATGTCGTTATGAATACAAATGCAGTCATAAGAGCTGTGTAAATCAGTATTTTTAAGTTGCCTTTCATTTTGAACCCCCGATTTAATATTGTTTTCACTAACAATATAAGGTATAATTGACATTATTAATAGAGGCAGTTATTCAAATAATGACCAGGACAGATGAGGGGATTATGATTGGATTTGTTATAAATTTTGAAGGAAGCTCTGGCGTTCCAAAATATATTCAGCTGTATGAGTACATAAAGAAGGAAATCATGGAGGGTAACTTGACCGAGGGCGAGAAACTCCCTTCGGTGAGATCGGTATGTGAAGCCCTGAAAATCAGTAAGGCAACTGTGGAAAATGCCTATAGTCAACTTGTGGTTGAAGGGTATATTGAAAGTCGGGCCAAAAGCGGGTATTATGTAATCGCATTTGATGATTTCACCTTTACCCAACTGTCCAGTCAGGTGTTTTTTCATGAGGGTCAAAAGACACTAATAGAAGAGCCTTTGAAATTCGATCGGGCGGAGGAGGGCACTTTCAACTTCAATGAGTGGAAAAAAGCTGTCAATCGCGTCCTAGAGTACGATACTCAAACATTGCTCAGTTACGGGGATGTGCAGGGAGAGTATGCGCTCAGATATGAAATCGCTAAGTTCATTCATCAATCCAGAGGGGGCAGGTGTCATCCGGACCAAATTATTGTCGGTGCCGGTATTCAAGTGCTCTTTGGGCTGATCGCGACGCTTTTTAGAGGCGTCAAAGATCAAATCGGTTTTGAATACCCTGGATTCTCGAAGGGAATGTACATCTTTGAGGATTATGGCTATCAAACCGTCAAAATACCTGTTGAAGTTGACGGAATAGATCTTAAAAGACTAGAGGCCTCACAGACAAAAATTGTCTATGTCTCTCCTTCACACCAGTATCCAACAGGAAGTATCATGCCCATCAAAAAGAGAATCCAGCTTCTGAACTGGGCCAGTAAAAAAGGTGCATACATCATAGAGGATGATTACGACAGTATGCTCAGGTATGAGGGGTATCCAGTTCCTGCGCTTCAAGGACTCAATTATGGTAAAAATGTCATTTATGTGGGATCATTTTCGAAACTGCTCATTCCATCACTTAGAATTAGTTTTATGATTCTCCCTGAAAGGTTAATGGAAGATTTCAATCGAATAAAGGGGCGTTACTCACAGTCCGTTTCAAAAATCGAACAGCTGGCACTTGCGGGATACATGTCAGAAGGATCATTTGAGCGACACATAAGAAGAATCAAGAAAATATACGGAAAAAAAAATCAGTTGTTGATTGAGGCTTTCAAACGGTACCCCACAAATAACTTTAAGCTGATCGGTAAAGAGTCCGGTCTTCACGTGGTACTGGATTTTCATGCGGATGTGGCAATCGCCAAGGTCGTCACCATGGCGAAAGCCATGGGCGTTTTACTTGAAGGCGTGGATGAATATCCGGACAACAGAATTTTGGTTTTTTCCTATAGTGGCATACCGGACGATTGGATTGATTCGGTCGTAAAAGAAATAGTCGAAATATCAGATTCAGCAAGGAAAACATAGGAGGAACGAATTATGGGAGTGACTTATGTTCAGGAGTACGGACTTAACACGTATGATTTTGATAAAAATGGAAAAATGAGATTGACCAGTCTTGTGAATTTTCTTCAAGACATTTCCACCAGACACTTTGAAAGTGCTGTAAGAGATCGTTTTGAGGGGGCACTCGGACTATGGGTGATCGTGGAGTGGAAAGTTGATATTTTAAAAATGCCAGAAACGGTGATGAACATCAAAGTGACAACGGAACCGACTTATTTCAGAAAGTTCATAGCCTACAGAGGTTATAAAATTGAAGATGAGAATGGTGACTGTATAGGAACTGGTGTGAGCAAATGGGCATACCTGGATGTTAGCTCCAGAAGACAGGCCAATATTCCAAGTGCATTCAAAGAAATTTTTAAAGTTGAGGAAGGTGCGTACAAACCTGAACGCATGGTCATATCTACTCCTCAAAGCGAGAGCTCCCATAATGCTAAAATCGTGAGTTATGATTCGGATCTGGATGTCAACCAACACGTCAATAACGTCGTATACATCAGATGGGCACTTGATGCGCTTCAGATGTCCCCATTTGCCTTTGATGGGCAGTGGAATCCCATGACACTAAAAGTCAACTTCAAAAAGGAAATTTTTGCGTACACTGAAATTGAAATTGAGAGCTATGTTGATGAAATCAATTCAAATGAAAAACGCTCAATCCACCGTCTTAGAAACAATCAAGGTGAGTTGAGCGTCGATATGGAAATTGAATGGATTAAGATCAGTGGCTAGAGACTATGTTTTTTGCCCACTTGTTGGACAAGACTCTAGGGAAGCCTAAAAACATTTTAGCGATTTCTTCTAGAGAGACCAGAGCTACCACCCAGTAGACTGGCAAACCCCATACAAATGCTCCTATGAAAGCCAGTGGGACTCCAATCAGCCAGACTGAACCCATTTCCAGGAACATGGAAAACATAGTATCGCCACCACTTCTCAGAGTTCCTATCACGACGATGGTGTTGTAAAACTTGAAAGGCATGAAGAACGCCATGATTTTTAGTGTCATCATTGTGCTGTCATATGCGACTGGTCCCAAATTGTAAAGATTGGATACAATGATTGGTGAAAATACGAAAATCAATCCGCCAACTACGACACCGCCTAACAAACTTAGTGATAGAAATTTCTTGTTGTAATCGATTGCCTTATCGATTTCATCAGCTCCAAGAGTGTTGCCGAGCATGACTGCCGATGCGTTACCAAGACCAAAACTGATAACCATGAAGAGATTGTTCACCGTCGTGGAGATCATGACCGAGGCGGCCGCATCAGTGCCGATACGCGCATAAACAAGTGCATAAGTCGTCATTCCCAGCGCCCAGAATGTTTCATTCAGTATGACCGGAAATGCCTTGTTGCCAATCCGTTTGAATTCACTTTTGCCGACAGATATCATGTCAGCGAGACGTACGGATAATTCTGGGGTATTTCTGTATATATGAATCAGAATTATGGCCACTTCAATTGTTCTGGCAATCAGTGTCGCCACTGCGGCACCTTTGACACCGTAGGCAGGAAATCCGAGATGGCCGAAGATCAGGATGTAATTGAGAAGTGTGTTGACCAGAAGTGATATGGCACTTGCATACATGGGCAATTTAGGTTTTCCAATACTTCTGGAAGAAAATCCATATGCGAAACTGATGGCGGTCATAACATAACTGAGACTTACGATTTGTAGATACTCAACCCCTAATTTGACTACGACCAGGTCTTTGGATAGGAATCCTATTATCAAATTTGGAAAGAAAAATCCAACAATGAAGAAAAATGTGGAAATCACCAAACTGAACCATAGCGCTACGGACAGCACTTTTTTTATTTTATCGACTTCCCGTCTACCCCAGTACTGAGCAACGAATATACTTGTTCCGCTATTGGCTCCGAACAGGATCAATGTCATTAGAAAAAAGACTTGATTGGCAAGTCCCACTGATGTGATATGTGTTTCACCGAGCTGCCCAATCATGACATTGTCAACTAGGTTGAGAGACGACGAAATCAAGTTTTGTAGTGCAATTGGCAGCATGATGCCAAATAATATGCTGTAGAAGGTTTTGTTCTTTTTTAACCCGAGTGAAATCATAATGCCTCCAAAATTTCGTGACGCTAATTTATTATACACGAAACTTTACAAAGATTGAACGCAAATTTAACTTGTTAAGAAATCGAAAACTATTATAGAATGGAGATAAGAAGGAAGAAGAGGTGTCGTAATGATCAAACAGAAAATTTTGATAGTCGATGACGAAATACATATACTCGAACTTTTGAGTTACAATCTGGAAACAAATGGTTTTGATGTGATTCAGGTCGAAACTGGTGAAGAAGCTCTTGAACTGATTTCAAAGGAGTCGATAGATGGTATGATTCTCGACTTGATGCTTCCTGGTATCGATGGTATAGAGGTTCTCAGAAATGTCAGGAAATCAGATAGGGCGAATCTTCCAATTATCATGCTGACGGCGAAAAATGAGGAAATTGATGCGGTGATTGGCCTTGAGATGGGTGCTGACGACTATATCGGAAAACCATTCAGAACACGCGAGCTGATCTCCAGATTGAAATCGGTCATGAGGAGGGCAAATGCCAAAGTACAGGTGGAACCCGATTCAGGAGGCGATTTTATCGTTGAGAAACAAGGCTTGACACTGAACATCCAAACGCATCAGATATTCAATAACGGGATAGAACTTTTCTTGACTTTGAAAGAGTTTGAACTGCTTGAAAAGCTCATGAAGTCACCTGGCCGTGTATTTACAAGAGATGAACTGCTGGAGTCCGTTTGGGGTTATGATTACATGGGTGAGACGAGGACGGTGGATGTCCACATCAGGCAGCTCAGAAAGAAAATCGAAAAGGATGATAAGAATCCTGAAGTCATATTGACAGTTAGAGGAATCGGTTACAAGTTGAAATCATAATTTCGGAAACGAGGGATATGGAATGAGGAAAAAAATAATAGGGTCTTATTTATTGCTTATAGTTTTACTGGCAGCCATTTTTTCATGGATTGTCAGAGACGCACTTCTGGATGCCATGTTGATACAGTTTGAACATAATCTGATCAACGAAGCTGAGCTTGTGAAAACTATGATTGAAAATGAAGGTAATGAGTATGTGGATTTTCAAAAGTTTTCAGACCTCATAAAGGAAAAGATCAATGTCAGAGTGACCATCGTCGATAAAACGGGTCAGGTTCTTTCGGATACGGATGAGAATTCCGAGAATATGATGAACCATATCAACAGAGACGAAATCAAGTCTGCATTTGAAACCGGAGCAACAAGTGTCAGGTTGAGATATAGCGACACCGTCAAGGCGGATTATCTGTATGCGGCGACAGTTTTCAAATTGGACGATTCTGAATATGTCATCAGGATTTCAAAGCCTCTGCTGGAACTCAAGGCATTCAATTACCAAATGCTGAATTTTGCTTTGGCCGCCATTATAATCTCATCTATATTGGCATCTTTAATGGCCATTTTGATGGTCAGAAAAATCACCAAACCGATCTACGAACTTACGAAAGCGGCAAACAGCATTGCCGAAGGGGACTATGGTAGAAAAATCTATACACAGTCAAAAGATCAGATTGGCGATTTGACAGCTTCCTTCAATAAAATGAGTCTCAATTTGGAAGTTTCAATGAAGGAAGTGAAAAAAAGAAATATAGAACTCGAATCTATTTTAAACAGTATGATCAACGGGATCATTGCAATCGATCAGGACAAGAATATTCTTATGATCAACAACATCAGTTTCGAAATCTTGGGGTTGCCTGATGAGTTTGTGACTGAAAATGAATCCATGTACAAAATTATCAGAAATGATGAAGTGGCTGAAATGATTGAAAAGTCCATCAGCTATGGCGAATCACAAGTCAGAGAACTCAAATATCTGAGTTTGGACAAAGTGCTTAGAATCTACGTGAATCCGATCATGACCTCCACATCGGATATCATAGGAGGCATTGTCGTGATACAGGATGTCACACAAATCAGAAAGCTTGAAAAGATGAGAAGCGATTTCGTCTCGAATGTTTCTCATGAGCTTAAAACGCCGCTCACCTCCATTAAAGGTTTTGTGGACACACTAAAGGGTGGTGCCCTGGATAACAAGGAGACTGCACTTCGATTTCTTGAAATAATCGATATCGAATCCGATCGACTTTACAGATTGATCAATGACATCCTGCTCCTCTCTGAGATTGAAACCATGGAGCGGGAACCTGACAAGACGGAAGTCCATATCAACGAAATTGTGGATGAAGTGATTGAAATGCTTGCGCTTAAGGCCAGTGACAAAAACCTGATGCTTAAGAAAAGAATTGAAGGAGATTTCTATATCAATGCAAACGCAGATCGAATCAAGCAAATGTTCATCAATTTGGTAGACAACGCAATCAAATATACCGAATTCGGGGAAGTCGAAGTGAGCCTTGAAGCGGAAGGCTCATGGATCAAGACGATTGTTTCCGATACTGGAATCGGATTCGACGAAAAATACAAAGAAAGGTTGTTTGAACGATTTTACAGGGTGGATAAAGGAAGAAGCCGCTCATATGGTGGAACTGGACTTGGACTTTCCATAGTCAAACATATTGTTTTGCTCTACAAGGGCAAAATTTCGGTAGATAGCACACCCGGCAAGGGAACCCGCTTTGAAATCCTGTTGCCCAACAAGCGTTCATAGCGAAAACTAATAGGACACCGCATCACCGCTGCGTAATGTTCTCATCAAAATTTCGAAATATAAACTGAGACGCTAATAAGTTTCCTCCGGAAACTTAACTACGCGAAAACTAATAGGACACCGCATCACCGCTGCGTAATGTTCTCATCAAAATTTCGAAATATAAACTGAGACGCTAATAAGTTTCCTCCGGAAACTTAACTACGCGAAAACTAATAGGACACCGCATCACTATGTGATGCGGTGTCCTATTAGTTTTTAACACTTTACACGGATTTAACATAGAGCATATTTGCCTATAACATGATGGTGTTAAAGTAACTTTGTAAGACAGATTGAAGCGGCACCTAAAAAAAGCAAACTATAATGGAGGAATTGTTAGAATGAAGAATATGAAAATTTTTGGTTTGGTTATGTTGATGGCAATCATGGTATTTACGCTTGCCGCATGTGGTTCAAAAACAGAAGATTTGGCTCCGGTAGCGGCAACTCAGACACCTGGTGAAACATCGACAGAAGCACCTGTAAATGAGAAAGTCGAACTCAAAGGTCAAGTCATAGTGGATGGTTCTGGAACAGTTTACCCGCTTATGGCACATATCGCTGAAGAATATATGGTCAATGAGCAAAACGGAGTCAGTGTACAGGTAGGAAGAGCGGGATCAAGTGCTGGTCTCAAGAAATTCATTCCTGGTGAACTTGATTTTGTAGATTCATCCAGAGCAATCAAGGATGAAGAAATCGCTGGACTAAAGGAAAATGGCCTCGAATACGGCGTAGATGTGTATGAATTCAAATTGGCTCTCGACGGACTTACAATGGTCATCAGCAAAGAAAACACTTGGGCGACTGAAATGACAAAAGAAGAAATTATA
The DNA here is from genome assembly GCA_014859095.1 of Clostridia bacterium. Taxonomy (GTDB): domain Bacteria; phylum Bacillota; class Clostridia; order Peptostreptococcales; family Acidaminobacteraceae; genus Fusibacter_D. The sequence goes on from JACUUV010000029.1 coordinate 31,864, forward strand.
GATATGTACCTTTCAAAAACATACAGAGATGACGACAAAGTACTTTGGTCAGACATCAGATCTGAGTGGCCAAGTGAAGAAATCAAGTTTTATGGACCAAATGAGAACCATGGTACTTACGAATTCTTCTACGAGGTGATTTTGAAGAAACGAGACATGGTAACTACAGCAAACTTGCAACAAGAGTATTCAACACTTGTGGACCTTGTGTCCAAAGACAAGAATGCAATCGCTTTCTTCGGATTCGGTTACTATGTGAACAACCAAGACAAATTGCAAGCGGTCAAAATCGATTTTGGTAACGGACCAGTAGCACCTGAGCTTGCGACAATCGGTGAAGATCTTGCTTACGCGGGATTCACAAGACCGGTATTCACATACCTCAATGTGAAATATGCAAAAGAAAAACCACAAGTACTTGACTATGCAATGTATGCAGTATCACAAGAAGGCGCTGCCAGACTTGCAGGAGAAAATGGATTCGCTCCACTTCCTGCAGCAACATATGAAACATATGCCAAGCAGCTTGAAGCTTTAAAATAAAAAAAGGTGTCATCAAGGTGAGAAACGAATTCGTTTCTCATTTTGATGCTGTCTAAAAATTGAAGGGGATGAAACCATTGGAACACAAAAAATCATTAGATATCAGAGAAACCATACAGAGCAATATGAAAAAAAGAAGAAACACAACCGATCAGATCATGCCGATATTTTTTTTGCTGACAGCATCCATTTCAATTTTTACGACAGCCGGCATCATACTGATTTTAATCACTGACAGCATCAAATTTTTCAGTGAGGTGTCATTTGCTCAGTTTTTCAGCACAAAACTCGCTCCGCTTAATGCAAATAATCCTTCATTTGGCATATTGCCGCTGATCAACGGAACCGTATTGACTTCACTTATAGCCATGTCGGTTGCGATTCCGGTCGGACTCACTGCGGCCATATTCCTGAGTGAATTCGCATCTGATAGGATGCGAAAGACACTCAAACCCATGATGGAGGTGTTGGCCGGCATACCGACGATAGTGTACGGTTTCTTTGCATATTCTTTCGTAACACCGTTATTGATGAAAATTATACCTACGCTTGGAGCTAAAAACGTCATAAGTCCCGGTATTGTCATGGGAATTATGATTATCCCCATGGTGGCTTCCCTTTCTGAAGACGCAATGAATGCGGTTCCCAAAACCATGAGGGAAGGCGCATTTGGACTAGGATCAACTAAGCTTGAAGTAACACTCAAAGTTGTACTTCCAGCAGCTGTATCCGGAATCATGTCCTCTTTTGTCCTAGCAATTTCCAGAGCGATTGGTGAAACCATGATTGTCGCCATTGCCAGTGGTAGCTCAAAAGCGTTCTCATTTGATATCACGCAATCGATGCAGACCATGACAGCATACATTGTCGAGTTTACCAGTGGTGATGCCGGTAGTGGAACAACGGGTTATTACAGCCTTTATGCGGTGGGTTTGCTATTATTTGGTTTTACAATGATCATGAACTTGATCGCACAGTACATTTCCCATAAATATAGGGAGGAATATTAAAATGAACACATCCATCAAATTTGAAATAGATAAAAAAAGAATCAAGAGACGCATCAGTTTGAATAACGCATCGAAGTATGTGTTTTCACTTTCTACGATATTCGCTCTGATCGTACTCGCCATCTTATTATATAGAATCGGGGTTCAAAGCATTGGTTGGCTCGATTGGGATTTCTTAACCGGTAATTTGTCCATTTTCCCAGAAAAAGCGGGGATCAAAGGTGCTATAATAGGTTCAGTCGGACTTATGTTTGTAGTAATCCCGGTGACACTCATGCTTGGAGTCTCTACAGCGATATATCTTGAAGAGTACGCAAAAAAAGGAAAAATACAAAGGTTTATTCAAATCAACATATCCAATCTTGCCAGTGTGCCATCAGTCATTTTCGGATTGCTTGGTCTTGCGGTCTTTGGAAGATTTTTCAATCTGGGATCCAGTATTCTTGCGGGCGGTTTGACACTTTCTCTTCTTGTGCTACCTGTAGTTGTAGTTGCAAGTCAAGAAGCATTAAAGGCAGTTCCCGGTTTTCTGCGAGAAGCCTCCTATGCGATGGGCGCAAATAGGTGGACCACCATCAGAAAGGTTGTAATTCCAGTTGCACTTCCAGGTATACTTACTGGAACCATTCTTGCCATATCCAGGGCAATAGGGGAAACCGCGCCACTTGTTGTTCTAGGGATTCCAACTCTTATACTCAGAGTGCCGACATCTATCATGGACGATTTTACAGCGTTGCCGATACAAATCTATTATTGGACACTCGATACAGTACTGACTGCTGAATACGCCAATCTGGCGTCTGCGACAATTATCGTTTTGCTGTTCACTCTCTTCGCCATGAACTCATTGGCGATAGTGATCAGAAACAAGTACCAAAGAAATTTCTAGAAGGAGGATCACTATAAATGAAAGAGAACGAAAGTATGACTCCGGATGGCATCGTGTATGATGTCAAAGGGCTTAATCTATGGTATGGAAATGTTCAAGCACTTCAGGATATACATCTGAAAATCGCTAAAAATGAAGTCACAGCAATCATAGGTCCTTCCGGATGTGGAAAGTCCACATTCATAAAAACACTCAATAGAATGATCGAAAACATTCCAAGTGTAAGAACAACAGGAGAAATCCTTTATCATGGAGAGAATATCTTCGATAAAAATGTAAGAGTAGAAGAACTTAGAACCAAAGTCGGAATGGTATTTCAAAAACCCAATCCGTTTCCGAAGTCCATTTATGAGAATGTCGTGTATGGCCCCAAAATTCATGGCATCAAAGACAAGAACCTGTTGATGGAGATCGCTGAAACCAGCCTCAGAAGCGCAGCCCTCTGGGATGAGGTAAAAGATCGACTCAACACCAATGCTTACGGTCTTTCAGGAGGACAGCAACAACGTCTTTGTATTGCGAGAGCTCTTGCGGTACAACCTGATGTGATTTTGATGGATGAGCCCACTTCAGCACTGGACCCGATTGCAACTGCAAAAATAGAAGAGCTGATTGACAGACTAAAAAAAGATTATACGATTGCCATCGTCACCCACTCCATGCAACAAGCCGGTCGAATTTCAGACAAGACAGCATTTTTTCTCATGGGAGATTTGATTGAGTTCGATCGAACTGAGGTCCTTTTTTCAAATCCAAGAGATAAGAGAACTGAAGACTACATCACTGGAAGATTCGGTTGAT
>JACUUV010000078.1 GCA_014859095.1 Clostridia bacterium
AATCGCGTTTGGTTATTATCATTTAAGCTGTTCAATTTTCAAGGTTCTATTTTTCGCTATACCACAGTGTTACCAACGGTGACAGCTTTATCATTATATCAAACCGTTTATTCATTGTCAATACATTTCCAACAAAATCGATTTGCTATTTTCAAGATGAATTTGTTCGCCGCCGTTAAGCGACTTGATAATAATAACATCTCGGAAAACTAGTGTCAAGACGTTTTCGAGGTTTTTTTTATATTGATAAAAGAATATCTATTCTAAATATTCAGATTTCATGCATTCGTTGTTATTTCAATAGATAAGCCGAAGGTGTAGCCACCTTCGGCCTAAAACTTGACAGTTTATGCTAAGATCATGTGGATCATCCATAACGCTTATATGGCTTCAAAGATCTCACGAGTCGTCACTTCATAGAAAGAATATCTATTAAAAAAGTCTCTTTTGGTAATCAAGATCTCATATCCTTCTTTTTCAAATATCATACCTCGTCCATAATGCTTCACGAACAACCATCCTTGCTCACTCATGACATGCAGAAAAGCAATCTCATGGCGAGCAAGTGTTACAAACGCCAAAGACTTCAAAGATATGTTTTGAACTTTCTCAGGATGTGTCTCCAGCTTGAAAATTCCCCATAACAAGTCACACCATTTGAGTTCATAACCCGCTTTGGCGATCAGAGCCACAGTCACCAGAACTGAAAATACCTTTAAACACTTTTTGGTCCTCACTTGCATAAGCTTACCTCCTCTATAGTGCTTCGCCCCTTTTTTATATGCCCAATTATAGGAAACTTAAACAGCAATCGGAATAATCACTTGTTCCATTTATTGAAAGTCATTTTCTCAAAGGGGTCAAGCGCCTCACCAGATTTAGGCACGTCACTGATTCTGTATCTGTCCAGATTTTCAAATGGATGCCTCACAGTTTTAAAGAATCCGGAGATCAAGCTGCGCTTTTTCATCCTGAAGACTTGTATGCCTTTGGTGTTTTTGGTGATTTTCTCAGTCACGAGAGCAGAACTGAAGATGACGGCTCTGACTTCACCCTTTTCATCTTCACGGATCATCGTGAGATCTTCATCTTCCAGACAGAATTCCATTCGGATGAGTTTCGCTTCGTCCGAATATGCCTTGATGAGCTTTTTACGGTTTGTTTTCGTCTTATAGGATTCAAGAGGAACACGCGCCACTTTGCCATTTTCAAAGCCGAACAGCATATGTCCTTTGAAATCGCTGGTGAGCACACAATAAAGCACCTCTTCCTTATCGTCCAATCCCAGTATGTTCGGAAGGTAGACTCCAAGACTGCTCACTTTGTGGTCGTCGATTTCATGCATCTTCATCTTATACACATTATTTTGATTGGTGAAGAATAGAATCTCATCTTTGTTTGAGCCATCAAGTTCCTGGAGAATCTCATCGTCCTCCTTTATCTTATGGTCACCACTCGAGCGCCACGAGACAAGCGATACTTTTTTAAAGTAATTATGCGCCGTAAAGAAGATTTTGAGATTGTAATCCTCGATTTGCTCCTCGGCATCATGTGTGATGATGTCCTCAGGTGAAACCAGAGTGGATAATCTCGGTTTCGCATATTGCTTGATGATTCTATTCAAGTCTTTGACGATAACCTTGTCGATTTTTTTGTCGCTTGCAATCAGTTCCTCGAGTCTTTTTAATTCCTTTTCAAGGGATTCAATATCATCCACTCGAGAAAGAATGTACTCTTGGTTGAGGTTTCTCAGTTTGATGTCCGCTACAAAATTGGCTTGATCCACATCAATTTCAAAGGCTTCCATCAAGTTTGGAAGTACCAACTTATCCGTTTTGGTTTCACGGATGATCTTGATGGCAAGGTCGATATCGAGCAGCACTTTTCTGAGACCGTAAAGCAAGTGGAGTCGTTCTTTCAAACGCTCTATGTCGAACTCAGCGCCACGCTTGATGCAAAGTCTTCTGAAAATGAGCCATTCGTTGATGATGGCTTTGACGCCCAGCACTTTTGGCCTGCCGTTGATGAGCAGGTTCATGTTGCAAGGGAAGCTGTCTTCAAGTGTTGTGAATTTAAAAAGTTTCGCGATCAATTTATCCGGATCCGTGCCACGCTTCAAATCTATGGCGATTTTGAGACCTTTCAGGTCCGTCTCGTCACGCAAGTCATTGATTTCCTTGATTCTACCCGCTTTGATCATCTCGATGATTTTATCGATGATCTGTTCCACTGTGGTGGTATACGGAATTTCTGTGATTTCAAGCATGTTCTCACTCTTGAGATACTGGATCTTGCCTCGCATCTTAAATGAGCCCACGCCATTTTCATAGATTTTGCGCATCTCGCTTTGGCTGTAAACCAGCTCACCCGCTGTGGGGAAATCAGGCGCTGGCATAATCTTAATGAGGTCCACATCCGGGTCTTGGGTATATGCGATTGTCGCTTCACAGAGTTCCTTTAGGTTGAAACTCGGAAAGTTGCTGGCCATACCGACTGCGATGCCTTTGTTCGGGTTGGCGAGTATATTGGGGAAAGTTGTCGGAAGCAATGTGGGTTCTTTCATGGAACCGTCGTAGTTGTCCACAAACTCTACCGTATTTTTGTCGATATCGAGGAACAATTCTTCGCAGATTCCGTCCAATTTGACTTCTGTATAACGTGCGGCCGCGAATTTCATATCCCTTGAAGTGACTTTACCGAAGTTACCTTTGGAATCAATGAATGGCAAAAGGAGCGCATCATTGCCACGGGTCAAACGCACAAGTGTCGCATAAATCGCCTGATCGCCATGGGGATTGAGCTTCATGGTCTGACCGACGACATTAGCGGATTTGGTTTTATTGCCTTTCAAAAGTTTCATTTTATACATGGTGTACAGAATTTTCCTATGTGCCGGCTTAAAGCCGTCTATTTCAGGAATAGCACGGGAAACAATTACACTCATCGCATAAGGCATAAAGTTCTTTTCAAGCGTCTCAACGATTCTCTGGTCCACGAATGGATGATCTTGCATGTTGGGTTGTTTCTTCATCTGGTATTACTCCTTATTTAGCTCAAATCCAACATTTCGAGATATAACTCTCCGTTGTCTTCGATAAATTCTTTTCTGCCGACCAAATCGTCTCCGAGCAAGACTTCAAACATTCTCTGTGTTTCAAAGATATTGTCAGCAGTCACTCTGATGAGTCGTCTGGTTTCAGGACACATGGTAGTGTGCCACATCATATCCGGATCATTCTCACCAAGACCTTTCGATCGTTGGATATTGACTTTCTTCGTGGTTTTCTTCAGGAAATCGTTCTTTTCCTTTTCATCGTATGCAAAGAATGTCTTTCCATCACCTGTTGTGATCTCGAAGAGCGGTGATTCGGCAATGAAGACTTTGCCCTCATCTATTAATGTAGGAATCAATCTATAGATCATGGTCAGCAGCATTGTTCTGATATGGAAACCATCGACATCGGCATCGGTACAGATGATGATTTTGTCCCATTTCAAATTTTCAAAGTTGAAAGTATCGAGGTCTTTGTTGTGGCGCGATTTGATTTCGACTCCACACCCAAGCACTTTGATCAGGTCAATGATGATTTCCGATTGAAAAATCTTATCGTAATCCGCTTTGAGGCAATTGAGTATCTTTCCCCTGATGGGCATGAGCGCTTGAAACGCACTGTCTCTAGCGAGCTTACAGGATCCGAGTGCCGAATCGCCCTCCAGGATGTAGACTTCTCTTTGTGAAGGTTCCTTGATTCTGCAATCTACGAACTTTTTCACGCGGTTTGTCACGTCCATTTTGCTGCCGAGTGTTTTCTTCAGATTGAGCCTTGTCGTTTCGGCTTTCTCTCTGGAGCGTTTGTTGATCAATATCTGATCGACGATACGCTCCGCCTGGTCCTTGTTTTCTATGAAATAGATTTCAAGGTTTCTCTTGATGACTTCTGTCATAAAGTCCTGGACAAATTTATTGGTAATGGATTTCTTTGTCTGATTCTCATAACTTGTGATCGTTGAAAAACTGTTGGTCACAAGCACCAAGCTGTCCTGGATGTCCACAAAAGAAATCTTCTTTTCATTTTTGGTGTATTTGTTCATTTGTTTGATTATTCTATCGATTTCGTAGATCAATGCATTTTTGACGGCACGGTCCGGTGAACCACCATGCTCCAGATAACTCGAGTTGTGGAAATAATCCAGCAGCTGCACAGTGTTGCTGAACGTGAACGCCACTTGCGTTTTGACTTTATAGTCCTTCATATCTTCGCGGTCACGGCCGACGCCTTGTTCCTCAAAGTAGATGACGTCTGTAAAGTTGTTCTCGTCGACGAATTCTTTGATATAATCCTTGATACCGTTTTCATACAGGTACTCAAAGGCAATATCTGACGCCTCATCTTTGAGTATGAAGCGGATTCCCGGATTGACGATGGACTGCTTTTTGATGACGTCCTGATAATAATCCAGCGGGATCTCGATTTCCTTGAATACATCGAGGTCCGGTCGCCACTTTATTTTTGAGCCTGTCTTTTTGGTCTTGGCAGGTTCCTTTTGAAATCCGTTTTCAGCGATAACGCCTTTATTGAAATGGAGTGTGTACTCAAATCCGTCTCTGTTGATGACAACGTCCATGTACTCCGAACTGTACTGCGTCGCACAAAGTCCAAGACCGTTGAGGCCCAAACTGTACTCGTATACGTCCGAGTCGTTGTTGTTGTATTTGCCGCCTGCATACATTTCTGTAAATACAAGCTCCCAGTTGTATTTTTCCTCTTTCGGGTTATAGTCGACAGGTATGCCTCTAGCTTGGTCGATTACTGTTACGGACCAATCCGAATGTCGGATGACGACGATTTCTTTACCGTAGCCTTCACGTGCTTCATCGATTGAATTGGACAGTATCTCAAAAAAAGAATGCTGACATCCTTCGAGACCGTCGGAGCCAAATATGACTGAAGGTCTTTTCCGGACTCGATCCGCACCTTTTAAAGATGTAATGCTCTCGTTGTTGTAATTCGTCTTGTTCATAGGCCACCTCTTAAATGTTTACTCTGCTCTTTATCATATCAAATTTTGTGCTTTCCGTGCAAGAAATACGGAAAAAAACCAGGGCACTTTGATGCACCCTGGATAATCACGGACTTTATTCGTCCAAAACCGTTTCAATTTCAAGAGACATGTGTCTTCTCATGTCGATGTAATCCTCGCCGATGCGAAGCATTGGTCTTGATGGATCGTCTTTATATGTCATGATGATTTCGCCCGTTTGGCCATTCGTCAAAGTCACTTTGTGACCGATATAAAAATACGCCACATTGCCGAGGAACGTTTTGGATATTGCAAAATCCAAAGTGTTATGGCACTTGTTTATGATATAAGACATGACTTCGAACGGATGCACGCCTTTTTTATAAACCCGATCTTGTGTCATGGCGCAATACACATCTGCAACGGCTAGAATTTTGGCGAGATAAACGATATCCTTGCCCACGAGTCCATGGGGATATCCTGATCCATCAACTCTTTCATGATGTTGAAGTACAGCCATTTGAACGTTGTAAGATAGCTTAGGGATATCCTTGACCAAGATGTATCCTAAAATGGAATGGGTTTTCATGACCTTGAACTCTTCTTCGGTCAATTCACCAGCTTTGTTGAGAATCTCATCGGGTATGTTGCATTTGCCGACGTCGTGCATGAGTCCCGCCATGGCGGCATCTTTGATTGAAGCATTGTCGAGGCCGCACCATTTTGCAAGCAGCCCTGAAATCATGGATACTCGAACGGAGTGGTCAAATGTATAATCGTCATATGCGTGAATCTGCCAAATGCGTCTGGCAAAACTGTCGTCGTTCATGATCGAGTCAAAAAGCGGCTCCACCGTGTCATCAAGCACTTCGAATACCGGTACTCTACCAAGCTTATAACTCTTATAGATCTCTTTGAATTTTTCTACTGTTTTTTTATACTTTTCTTCTACTGCAAGTTGACCTGCTGCTTCTATTTGTGCGGGACGCGATTCATAAACCGCGGCATCTTCGTTAACGGAATCTTTGATATATACGTAATCTACCAACTTACGAGTCAAGAAATCAATATGCATTCCATGAAGCATCGTATGAGCGCCGATCAGCAAAATGCCATCTTCGTCATAAACGTCTTCCATTAGAACCATTCCGGTTTCAAGCCTTGAAACTTCCAATTTTGTCATTAATCCACCCAATCTCTATTCATCATCAGATTGTATTATATTACGTAATCAACAAAAATGCCAGTCATATTATTGAAGATGGGTCTTTAGTCCTTAATTATACCATTTTATCAACCATAAACCAACTTCTAGTCCAGTGTTTTTCTGTGTTCAGACCCAACCGGTTCCAAGAATTGAACGCGGTCCGCAACGATTTCTGTGAGGTACACATTGTCTCCATCCGCATTTTCAAAAGTGGATGTCGCCACTCTTCCGACAATGCTCACCATCGCTCCTTTTTTAAGATACTTGCAGCAATTTTCGGCTTGCTTGCCCCATACGATGACTCTTGGAAAATCCGCTGTCGCTTTGCCTTCATTCTTTTTCTCTTCCTTTTGTGCCGCCGCCAGATAGCGGTCTATGGCGATGTTGAACTTGGTGACGCAGTTGCCGTCCTGGAATGTTCTAAGCTCCGGACTGAGGGTGAGTCTTCCTACCAAACTGACTTGATTCATGATAACCTCCTAATATTTGGGAATTTGTTGTAATTTAATATTACCATAATTTTCCAATATGTCAAAGGGTAAATGTGAATATTTGGATATTTTTTT
>JACUUV010000079.1 GCA_014859095.1 Clostridia bacterium
ATAGATGAAGCTGTAATGGCAAGCTATGAACCTAAGTTTGTTGGGACCAAAGAAGAGTTAACCGATTTGTTGGCGAACGAGACTTGGTTGAACGCAAGTGAATGTTTTGATTTGGGATTTTGCACAAAGCTTTTAGAAGATGAACCGCAACCACAGGTCAACGTCAAAGAATCCATCTTGGCGAAATATAAGAAGACTGAACCTAAAGCAGACGAGAAGCCTGCTTTTTTCAATGCGTTTAAAAAATAAGGAGGATGAAACATGAAAAATATTGTTATAGGTACAGGTAAAAGAGTTTTTGATTTACAATTGTTCGCGGGAATGAAGAACCCTGATTTGCCAGACACATTCGACATCGACATGATGAACAAAATCAAGAACGCACTTGAGTCTGAAGACGCAGAAGTATTTGCAAAAGTTCAAGTTGAGATGGCAAAAGAAATTGAAAGAAGAATTTTGAAAGAAGCAAGTGAAATCAATACCATGGCACTCGGTGATCAACAAGTACTCGCTCAGAGAGGGTTATCTATTTTAACCGCTGATGAGCAAAAGTATTACAACGAAGTCATCACCACTGGTGGATTTGCAGGTGCAGAACAATTGATGCCACCTACGATCTTTGACAGAGTGTTCGAAGATCTTAAAGCAAACCATCCGCTTTTATCTGAAATCGCATTCACAAACACGACTGGTGTAACTGAGTGGATTACAAGAGAGAATGATGCTGAAGCTGCATGGTGGGGTAAGTTGACTGATGCAATTCAAAAGAAACTTGAAGTCGCATTCAAGAAAGTTAAAACAGAACTTTTCAAACTTAGCGCATACATGCCTGTATCAAAGTCGATGCTCGACTTAGGGCCAGTTTGGCTAGACAAGTTTGTAAGAGAAGTATTGGGAGAATCGATGGCAGTGGCACTTGAACTTGCTATTGTCAAAGGCACAGGCATTGATCAACCAATTGGTACGACCAAAGACCTTTCAGCGCCAGTTGACCCAGTAACCGGCTATGCAGACAAAATTGCAGTTGCTCTTCTGGATTTAGATCCTAAAACTTTAGGAAAAGAAGTCATGGCACCACTCACCAAAGATGGCAAAAGAGCTGTACCTAAAGTGCTGATTATAGTAAACCCAGTTGATTATTGGGAAAAAATATTCCCTGCAACGACATTTTTAAGTGCAACAGGCACTTACGTTCACGGTGTGCTCCCTATTCCAGCGACAGTAATTCAATCTGTAGCGGTCGATAAAGGAACACTCATTGCCGGAATGGGCAAAGATTATTTCCTTGGAGTGGGATCTACTCAAAAAATCGATTTCTCTGACCATTACAAGTTCCTTGAAGATGAGAGAACTTACATTGCCAAGCAATATGCAAACGGTAAGCCTGTAGACAATGACAGTTTCTTGGTGTTTGACATCTCAGATATGGGCGAAGCACCAATAGTTTAGGAGGTAAACGATGAGAGCGAAAGTAATCAAGCTCTATCGAGACAAGAACTCCAAACGCTATAGAATGCCAGGCGAATTAATATCAATGCCAGAAGAGAGGTTCGAGGAAATCAACTCAACCTCTCTCGGCATTTTTTTGGAGCAAAGTGAAAGTCTTGATGAAGAGCAAAAAGAAGTAGTACTTGAAGAGTCAATCGAGAATACTTCAGAAGAAATCACTGAAGAAGTATCTGATGGAAAACCCGAAGAGAAAAAAACAACTTCTAGAAGAACTAAGAAGTAGGTGACCGATCATGGCTGAACCAATAACGCTAATTGAAAAAGTTAAAGAATACCTAAAGAGTGGCGAAGAAGCTGAACTAGAAAGAGTAATCGAAAGAGCAAAAGCCAAATTAAGCGGATTGGTCGGAGTGGAACTGAATTTCGATGATCTTCAAGTGGAGCAATTGTTACTAGATTGCTGTAGGTATCTTTACAACAATGCAAGCGAATACTTCGAAGAAAATTTCGGTCCTGAGATTTTAAAGTTGCAACTTATGAAAGCCGTAGAGGTGATGCAAAGTGAAATCGAAGAGTGATGCCATGAAAGATGTTGGTACCGTTCTAGACACAAAAGTATATATCGAAAAACGAACGGTAACAAACAACGACAAGCGCGTTCAAAAAGAAACTTGGGATCCTTACGGAGAAGTATGGGCTCAAAAAAATAAGCTATTTGGAAAAGAGTACTTCGCGGCAAAAAGCCTTGGAGAAGAAAAAACAATTAAATTCAAAATGCGTAAAGGTACAATTTCGAGCAAACTCAATCCTGTAGATTTCAGGATGAAAGTCAATGAAGATGGTTTATATGTCATCTACGACATCAAAGATACTGACCCAATTCCAAACAGCCTATGGATCGTTATATCTGGAAAGGCGCGAATGTGATATGGCCGTAAAGATTAAAGCTAAAAACTTAGCAGAAACAATTACAAGTGTTCTCGAGGATTATAGTGCAGACGTTATGGACATCATCAACGAAAAAGAAGAAGAGGTTGGTAAAGAGGGCGTCAAAGAACTTGCTCGGATTAGTCCAGAAGGAAAACGCACTAGAGGCGACAGAAAAAGGTACAAGAAATCATGGAGAAAAAAGACGGTAAAACCCGCTATCAACGCAAAGAAGATGGGGAAAGCCAACACTGTAATAATTTACTCTGAGAAACCAAATTATAGATTGACGCATTTGCTCGAAAAAGGACATCTCACCAGAAGTGGAAAGCGCACTAAAAGCTTTCCTCATCTTAGCGTTGTAGAAAAAACAATGATAGAACAGTTCTCTAAAAGAGTTGGGGAGGCGATAAAAAATGACTGATGAAGCACTGGTTGGCATTCTCGAAACAACAGAATTTGATATCGCATACTCAGACTTCAAAGAAAAACCGGAGCCACCATTCATCGCATATATCTTAATTGAATCCGTAAATTTTGTAGCGGATAATGAAATCTATGCGAAAATCGGGAAGTATCGAGTGGAACTTTACACGGAAACAAAAGACGAAATCGCTCAAGGAAAAATTGAGAGCGCTTTCAGTGAAAATGAAATTATATACAACAAAGATGAATCGTACTTAGATGGCGAGAATTTGTTCGTTACAATGTATGACATCGAATTATTGATAAGTTAGGAGGATTCAATGAGCGCTAATAAAATCAAGTATGGTCTCAAAAACGTCCATTACTCTGTGATTAGCATATCACCAGAGGGCGTTGTAACTTACGCAACGCCAGTAAAGATTCCGGGAGCAGTTACTCTTACTGCAAATGCAAAAGGCGACAAGGTGGAATTCTACGCTGATGACTTTGGTTATTTTGTGGCGGAAACCAACCAAGGCTATGATGGCAGTTTAGAAGTTGCATTGCTTCCGGATGTATTCAAGAAGGATGTAATGGGTTGGAAAGAAGATTTGAACGGAGTCTTGTTTGAAGATTCAACTGTGATCCACAAAGAAGTCGCATTGCTGTTCGAATTCAATGGTGATAAAAATGGAACTCGCCATGTATTTTATAACGTTTCAGTAGGCAGACCATCAGTTGAAGGTCAAACCAAAGGCCAATCGATTGAGGTTAAAACCGAGACAATTAACATCACTGCATCGCCAGCGTCAGATACTGGTTATGTTAAAGCAAAAGCAGAAGGCGGAACTGCTCAATATACTGCTTGGTACACTGATGTTTACACTTTCGAACCTTTAGCATAGGCGGATAATCAATGGAAAAAATAATAGTAATCGGCGGAAAAAGTGTTCTCTTCAAAAGCACTGGTGCATATCTTTATAAGTACAAAGCTCAGTTCAATAAAGATGCATTTCAGGACATTATGAAATTGAAAGACTTGTATGACGAGGAGACAAAGCAACTCGCCAACATAGAAACGCTTGATCTAGAGCTTTTTTATAATCTGGTGTGGGTTCTGGCTAAAACCGCAGACCCGGCTATCAATCCTCCTGAAGAGTGGCTTGATGAGTTTGACGAGTTCCCATTGTTTGACATCATTCCTGAAGTCATAGACATGATCCTCTCAACAATCACATCGACTGCTAAAAAAAAATAGTAAATCCGAGCGATGAAGACTCGGAGGAAAACGAAGCGGCCACCTCATTTGAACTCACCACAGAATTATTGATGGTTAGGGCGATTGAGCGTGGCCTTTCTTTAAAAGATTTTGAAATACTCACAATAGGTCAGATCATAGGCTACATCACGGAATACAACAATTTGAGAACCGAAAGTGTTGAAGATAAAGTTAGAGAAGCTACTCAATCTGACTATGAGTCCTTTTAGGGGGTGAGCACATGGCGAATAAAATCAAAGGAATAACCATAGAGATTGATGGCTCAACCCAGAAGCTCCAAACTGCTATGAAAGACATCAATTCGACGAGCAGAGATTTAAGTCAAGAACTTAAAGAAGTGGATCGTTTATTAAAGCTTGATCCTAAAAACACTGAGATTATAACACAAAAACATAAACTCTTAGCTGACGCAATCGGAGCATCTAAAGACAAGTTAGATGTTCTGAAGGAAGCTGAAAGACAAGTCAAAGAGCAATTTGACCAAGGCAAAGTTGGAGAAGATCAGTATCGAGCTATTCAAAGAGAAGTTGCAAATGCTGATCAAGAACTTAAAAAACTTGAGTCAACACTTAAAAATGTGAATAGCGGTTGGAGCAATGCCGCTGCGGACATGAAAAAATTCGGAGACGGAGCAGAAAAAGCTGGTAAAAAACTCGCACCAGTTAGTGCAGTAGCCGCCGCCGGAGGAATTGCAGCCGCAAAAATGAGCCTAGATTTTGGCGATGCCATGGCGAAAGTGGCAACCATTTCAGATAGCACAGCAGTGCCTTTAGAGGATATGCAAAAAGCCATCATTTCTTTGTCTAACGAGACAGGAATTTCAGCGGGCGCGATTGCAGAAGACGTATACAATGCGATTTCAGCAGGTCAAGACACTGCAGACGCAGTAGGTTTTGTTGGCCAATCTCTCAAATTATCCCGCGCAGGCTTCGCAGAAACAGGAGACTCGCTAGATCTTCTTACAACGGTCCTCAACGCCTACACTTTAGGCTCGGAAGACGCAGTAAAAGTAAGTGACATATTGATCCAAACCCAAAACAAAGGCAAAGTAACAGTCGGAGAATTATCTGCAGTTATGGGCAAAATAATTCCGACTGCAAAAATGGCAAACGTAAATCTTGAACAACTCGGTGCAGGTTATGCAATTCTGACATCAAACGGTATTGCGGCCGCCGAATCGACAACATACATGAACTCGATGCTAAACGAGTTGACCAAAAGTGGAAGCAAGTCAGACAAAGCACTAAAAGAACTCACTGGGAAAAGCTTCGCAGATTTATCTGCAGAAGGAAAGTCGATTGCAGACATATTGGAAATCCTTAGTGAAGAAGCAACAAACAGTGGAATCTCACTGGCTGATATGTTTGGCAGTGCAGAAGCATCTAAGGCTGCCTTGACACTTCTAGGTGATGGCGCTGAAGGCTTTAATGAAATGCTTGCAGAAATGGGAAACTCAGCGGGAAATACTGAAACAGCTCTAGAAAAATTAGATACACCTGCTCAAAAGATTCGTGAATCGTTCAATAAGCTTCAGAACGCCGCTATAAAAGTAGGCGACGCCTTAGCACCTGTAATAGACAAAGTGAGTGGATTCATTGAAAAGTTGGCTGACAAGTTGGTTAATATGGATGACAAAACGCTCAATTTGATCGTTGTAGTAGGCATGTTGGTGGCGGCACTTGCGCCAGTATTGATTATAGTAGGAAAAGTCGCATCCGGAATCAGTGCGTTAATGGGGCTATTCTCAACAATTAGTGGATTGTTTGCAGCCACTGGTGCGGCAGCAGGAACAGCGGCAGGAGGAGCAGGAGTTCTAGGAACTGTACTTACCGCATTGACCGGACCAGTTGGAATAGTCATTGGATTAATTGCGGCACTAACCGCAGTGGTGGTATACCTTTGGAAAAACAATGAAGAATTCAGAGAAGCAGTTATAGCTGCATGGGACAAGATCAAAGAAGCAGGAGTCGCAGTGTGGGGATGGCTTGAAAAATTCTTTACTGAAGACATTCCGACAGCAATATCAAATGCCATTGATTGGTTCAAGCAACTACCAGAAAAGGTTCAAGAATTCTTTTCAACACTTCCTGAAAAAATCGGGTTCATCCTTGGAACTGTACTGGGCAAGCTAATCAAGTGGGGTGCTGATTCAATCCAAACGGTTAAAACAGAGGTGCCAAAGATTATCAGTAAAGTGGTGGAATTCTTCGCTGGACTTCCTGCCAAAATGGCAGAAAAACTATCCCTTGCACTGAAATCAATTGGAACATGGATCACGAACGGTATTACAAAAGTGACCACTGAAGTTCCTAGAATTGTCAAAGGAATTGTAGATGCATTCATGAACTTACCAAGTGAAATGCTTAACATTGGGAAGAATGTTGTAACTGGACTATGGGATGGTATCGCTGAAAAAATAACTTGGCTACATGACAAGGTATCAAGTTTCGCAAAAGGTGTTACAGGTGGAATCAAAAATGTGCTTGGCATCCAATCTCCTTCTAAAGTTATGCGTCAAGAAGTAGGAAAGATGATTCCTTCAGGTATCGCATTAGGTATTACCGACAATCTCGGAATGGTCGACAAAGCTATGAAAAGCATCAATGGAGAATTGGCACTAGACATGACCACTAAATCCTCTGCTTCGACAGGCAACAATTCAATGGTTGAACACACAGGCAAGATTGTGGTTGAAGGTGTTAATGACAAAGGAAGCCTTATTGCTGTAGTGGAT
>JACUUV010000080.1 GCA_014859095.1 Clostridia bacterium
AAAAAACAACAATTCATCCTCGTGATGCTTCGCATCACTACCACCTGTAGAGGTGATGGACTTCTTGCTGAATTCTGTTAAAATTGATTCAGTTAATGAAATCTAAAATTGCTTTAACTGCAATAGATTGCTGTTCTTCATGGGTGATTGTACCTTCTGGATCTCCTTTTTGAACCCCGTAGTTTCCAAATTTTGCGTGATTGCCTCCGTCAATAACTATTATATTATCTGTATAGTCAATATTATCTTCAAGATTTGAATTGAAGCTACCGTAAATAGTCAGTGACTTTTCTGGTGGATAATCGCCGTAAACGTAGGCACCAAGCAAGATAAGACCTTTTACTTTTTCAGGATGATCAGAAGCATATTTACTGGCCATGGCTCCACCCATCGAATGTCCCATAATATACCAATTTGTTATCTCGGGGTAGGAAGAAATGACTGAATGAGCTGCATTTGAATTAAATATTGCCATGTTTAAAGGCATTTCCACAAGAATCGAATTGATGCCATTATCTCTGATTTGATTCAAGAGGGGTAAATAGGCAATTGCTTCTACTTTTGCACCTGGATAGAAAATAATCCCAGTGTTTGAGCTTTCTTTGGTTGACAAAAAAGTCAAGTTGTCTTTTATCGTGATGTCATCAGCACTATTTAGAATCGCTATTGCTGAATCATCTGCACGATAGTAATCTGAAGCGTAAATCAAGAATCCTCCAACTGAAAGTATAAGCAAAAGGGATAGAATTATTAGGATTTTTCGTATTTTTTTCATGATGGTCTCCTCGTAAGGTAACAAACCTTGGTTTAAGTGTTTTTGTGAGCTTTCTCTACAACTTTTTAATTAAATCCCTAAAGATTTTCATACCACCTACGCCATAAAAATTCTGAGGTAGGACCTCTTTGCTCACTAGTGCATAGTTAAGTTGCTCTGAGAGGTTTAAAAGCTGTACAGTTACCTCATCTTGAGTGGGTGATTCATCAGTAGGGTAGGCAAAGAGGAGTAAATCATAATGGCTAAGTGAACTTACAACAGCATTAATTGCCTCATCACTTGTTTGTTTTTTATGTTGACTACCACTGATGACTAAAACTTTCATAAAGCCTCCTTACTAGAACTACTATAAAAAGAGTATCACAGTTAATGCATTTTTGGAAGTATGATTATATAAATTAAGTGGGTAACAAATACTCAATGTACCGGTACCGCTCCGGCGGTAATATCCTGTTGGTTGTGGCAATAACTCACTATTTACTGTGCTCTGACCAGCCCATTGATCAACTTTCGATCACAGCTGCATTGGAACTGAATGCCTTCGGCATTCCTTCAAACATTAAGGATGGTTTCGCACAGTAGCTCAGAGAATTATGTGAATGAGAATCGGGAATTTATATGGCAAAGATACTATAAGATGAATTATTATTAAATGAATTGTGAGAGACAATATTTATTTGCAATGCTTGGTGCATCCTTTCTTAGAACCGAGCGCAGCCTTTATTCCAGTGGTATCAGCAGTGATGCTTACTGAAGGATATGGTGCAACTTTATCTGGATATATTGCTGGTGTTGCTGTTGATCGATTTGGTATGGGCCTGGCAACAATGCCTACAAGAATTGAAATCCGAGAATTATTTAAAATGGTACTAGGTAACCAACCGGCGGTTCCGGCAACAACTCAATCTTTACACTGCCTTGACCACCCATTGCCAAAACAAACGATAACAACCGTATTGGCACCGAATGCCTCCGACATTCTTCTAGCCCAAATTGAGATTCACGCAAAGGTGATTATCCTATGGTATAATATATGTAGTTTTTTTATGAAAAATGTTATAATTTTAGTAAGAAATAAAAAGAACCCATTACAATTATAAGAGGAGATCAACTATGAAATATTCGATGTTACACACTTGTTTGCGCGTCATGGACCTTGAAAAATCTTTAGCTTTTTATAATAATGCCCTTGGGTTTAGAGAAACCAAGCGCAGAGATTTTCCAGAACATGAATTTACTCTGGTTTTCTTAACGGATGAATCTGGGCATTATGAAATTGAACTTACCTTCAATTACAATCCAGAAAAACCTTATGTTATCGGCAATGGGTTCAGTCACCTAGCGGTAGGCACATCTGATTTAGAGGCATCACACAAAAGTCATGAGCTAATGGGGTATAAGGTTAGCAAACTGATGGGCCTTCCTGGAGAAGAACCAAGATACTATTTTGTAACTGATCCAGATGGTTATGAGGTTGAAGTTATTCGAAGAGCTTAGAATCGAGATTACATGATATCTATACGACATCAAAAGGAGGAGAAAATTGAAATTGGTTTCATGGAATATTGATTCATTGAATGCAGCTTTGACAAGTGATTCTAATAGGGCTGTGTTAACGAGACAGGTAATGGACACTATTATGGAGATGGATGCAGATGTAATTGCACTTCAAGAGACGAAACTACCCGTTGACGGGCCAAGCAAGAAGCATATGGAGCATTTAGCAGAATATTTTAAAGAGTACTCCTACGTCTGGAGAACGTCTCAGGAACCCGCTAGAAAAGGTTATGCAGGGACTATGTTTTTGTATAAGAAGCAGTACTCTCCAGTGGTTTCCTTTCCTAAAATCGATGCTCCACATACAATGGACTCAGAAGGGAGAATTATCACGCTGGATTTCGGATCGTTTTACGTCACTCAAGTCTATACACCCAATGCGGGAGATGGCCTAAAAAGACTAAGAGAAAGACAAGTTTGGGATGAAAAGTATGCTGAATATCTTCATAGCCTTGATAGGAAAAAACCTGTCTTGGCGACTGGAGACTATAATGTGGCCCATAAAGAGATTGACTTAGCGCATCCAAATAACAATCACGAGTCACCAGGTTTTACAGATGAAGAACGCGAAGGCTTTACTAATCTGCTAAACAAAGGATTTACAGACACTTTTAGACACTTGCATGGCGATGTGGCAGGGGTTTATACTTGGTGGGGACAAAGGGTAAAAACAAGTAAAATCAATAACTCCGGCTGGAGAATTGATTATTGGCTAGTGAGTAACCGACTTGCTGACAAAGTTGTTAAATCCGAGATGATAGACTCTGGAGAAAGACAGGATCATACACCTATTTTGCTCGAAATTGACATTGAACACGATGTTCACAGAGTTGGATAGGATGAGTCTGGATGCGGGATGTTGAACAAATGGAGGCAATCTATGTTTTCGCCAATGGTTTGATGACGCTTCTTATGGTGCAGGTTTAAAGAGTTGCAGTTGAAGATTTTCAGTGCACTTTCATATAAGTCACTGCATTCGAACGATATGAGCACTTTGTATGATAATGCGATTATCATTGATGGAAGGCAATTTGGACTCAATTCCGTGATGCTTCAAAGGAGCTATTGTTAAAAAACATGGCATTCAAGAAGGTGGATATTAGCAAAGAGGCTGTGTTGTTCAGATTTAATCGGTATCAGAAATGGTTGTTCTTGTATTCTACCACCATCAGTGATAGAGTTGTGTTAGAAGTGGTAGAAACTGATAGAAGGGGTGGCATTATGAGAATGTATGAAACTGAAACGGTTGAATTAAAAGAAATCTACACTCCTGATTTGAAAAAAGAAGTTGTGGCATTTGCAAATACAAACGGTGGTGCGATATATATTGGCGTTAAAGATGATGGTGAAATAATAGGTATTGATAATTCAGACTTTGTAATGCAGCAAATATCAAGTGCTTTAGTAGATAGCATTCGACCTGATGTTTCAATGTTCACGAGCATTGAGCTAGTCCGAAAACTAGACAAGAACATTATTAAGTTAACAGTTCAGCAAGGAACTAAAAAGCCGTATTATCTACAGGACAAAGGATTAAAACCATCAGGAGTATACGTAAGAAATGGAACGACTTCTGCCCCTGCGTCTGAAGATGCTATTCGCATGATGATAAAGATGACTGATGGGGACTCTTTTGAAAACAACCGATCCATTGTTCAAGAATTGACATTCTCGAGTTTAAGTAAAGAAATGAAAATACGACAACTAGAATTTTCACAGATTCAGATGAAGAATTTAGGGATACTTTCTCAAGATGAAATCTATACAAATATGGGATTGCTAGTTTCTGATCAATGTAAGCATTCCATAAAGTTCGCTGTCTTTCAGGGTTTGGATAAGTTGGTCTTTAGAGATCGAAAAGAATTTACAGGGTCTATTTTTGATCAGCTTTCGGATGCATTTAAAACCATCGATTTCTATAATAGTACAATGGCCACTTTTCATAATTTGCTTCGCACAGATGAGAGAGATTACCCAGAAGATGCTGTAAGAGAGGCACTTCTTAATGCGGTTGTCCATAGAGAATATGCATTTAGTGGGAGTACAATAATAAATCTCTATTCAAATCGTATAGAGATTATTTCACTTGGGGGCTTAGTTTCAGGGATGTCACTTGAAGCTGCAATATTAGGTGCATCCCAACCAAGAAATGAAAAACTGGCTAACCTGTTTTACAGAATGAAACTAATTGAAGCATACGGCACGGGGATTAGTAAGATTATAAGTAGTTATAAAGGGCTACCTGTTCAACCAACCTTTGAAAATGTTGAAGGTGCATTTCGTGTCATTTTACCTAATATACATGCTCAATCATTGAACTCCGTAGAAGAAAAATACTTACCAGTGCTCAGACTGTTTGAAAAGCAAAAGGAAATTACCCGTACTGATGTCGAAAAGGTACTTGGAGTGGGAACAACACAAGCGGTGAATACGCTTAAAGAGATGATTTCCAAGGAGTTAATTAGTAAAGTAGGTAGCGGTAGATTGACGAGATATATAGTGAGACTTTAAATTGCTCTTTTTGTGGTTGAAGAAGCCAAATAGAGCATCTTACAAGGAGGTAATGAATGAAATTTTCAATTTGTTTAGATGCAGTGTTTGAAAAATATGATTTCATTGAGAGTATGAAATCTGTAAAAAAATTAGGACTGGATACTATTGAATTTTGGGGGTGGTGGGATAAAAGTTTAGACGATATTAAAACGAATAAAGATGAATTAGGTCTTAAAATAGCAACGTTTTGCACCAAATTCATTTCTCTAACTGATGAGACACAACACTTTGAGTATTTAGAAGGTCTAAAAGCATCGATCAAGATTGCTAAGGATTTAGACTGTCATATTTTGATTTCACAAGTTGGAGATGATACTGGTAAGTCAAGACAGATTCAACATGAAAATATAGTGAATGGTCTGAAAATGTGCGTGGAAGTATTAGAGGAAGCAGACGTAACCCTTGTCATTGAGCCTTTGAATACTTATGTTGATCACAAAGGCTATTATCTTTCTAGTTCTAGTGAGGCTTTTGATCTTATTAAGGAAGTGAGGAGCGATAAGGTCAAAGTGCTTTATGATGTATACCATCAATCGGTTACAATGAGAAATGATCCTTCAGAAAAAGATATAATTTCGACAATCACAGAAAACATTGATTTAATTGGTCACTTTCATGTTGCAGGATGCCCAGGCAGAGGTGAGATATATACCGGTGATGTGGATTATTTTGAGATATTTAAGGCAATTGATGCTACTAACTATAATGGGGCTATTGGTTTAGAGTATTTTCCACTAGAAGATCCTGTTGTAGGGTTAGAAAGTGTCATGAGGTCAACTGTGGAATGAAACGAAGTTGTAAATGTACAGATGAGCTAAAATAATTTTAATCAACCACTGACATTTATTAGTGACGCTGTACTCAACGTACCGCTTGATTGATTTCAGCGGGATTTTTTGATTGTTCAAATTGAAAGTTTTGGCACTCCACAACTCGATACCCAGTTAGCGCTTAAAGTGGCGGACGAAAGAACCGTTCTTTTCCGGATAGAACGGATCAATCCGATGAGGCTAAGAATTGTCGGTTACATAGCAATCGTCTTAGAGCTGCTTCTAATACTATTTTATGATCTGCCTAATCTCGCAAATACAGAGTCTCAGATGGCACTGCCATTGGCTTATTTAGGTGCTCATCTATTTCTACTGATCATTTCTATAGCCGTTGTTATTGTTGTACAAATTTCGATTTCCAAAAATAAGGATTTAGATATAATAGACGCCGATTTGAGAGTGAAGTTTTTATGATGATGGAAGGTAGCGATCTACAGAATCATCTTGCCCTTGGGATTATGGACCTTGATGATTTTAAGAAAGTGAATGATTCATTTGGACATGACCGAGCAGATGATGTGCTCATAAAAGTAGCTGAAATTATGAAGCAGGGTATCGAGCCAAGTGGCATTTTTGCACGCTGGGGTGGTGAGGAATTCATTTTTATGCTTCAAGGACCGACATTTGAAGCGTTGATTGAAACGGTGGAGTCCCTTAGAATGGCGATTGCTTCAGAAGCAATTGTGATTGTAGGTCAGACTATACAAGTTACAGGCAGCTTCGGTATTACAGAAGTTCTCTGGGACGGGGGGATCAACTTAAAGAGATGATTCCCAAGGAGTTAATTTGTAAAATAGGTAGCGGTAGATTGACGATTTAACCTCATGCTTATTTCGGATCTGAGAAACGCGTGCAAGGTTGCAAAATGATTATAACTTTGTTTGTCGCCAATATTAAGAAGCATTGGATGCTTTTGTTAATCTTTTTTTCCGTTTTGACAATGTAAACCACGATTATGATTTCGATGTTTAATTCCTAACTTCTTGAAAAAATTAACTCTCAAACCCCATTTTAGGGTTTTTCATCCT
>JACUUV010000030.1 GCA_014859095.1 Clostridia bacterium
CCTAAAGAAGAATTGATCACTCTTGATCTTCCAAATGAAGCGATTCCAGAAGGAAGCGGATTGCCACAAACAGGTCAATTGCCAGCAGAATTATTCGTTGGTCTTGGCGGTTTGATCACGGCAGCAGGCGCATTCCTTAGAAAAAAATAAATAACATTGTAACCAAATAGTGAGGGAAGTCCATGGGGCTTCCTTTTTTTTACATTTACTATTTACATATATTTACATTAATGATATGCTATTTACATATTTTGGAAAAGGAGAACAGTATTGAAGATTATCGCTTATGCCCGTCCTGAACAAAACGACTTATTAATGGAGCTAAGGTCGCTATATCCGGATATAGAAACACTACAAACTATTCACAAACTCAAAAAGGAGGATTTGGTGACAACCCCTCATATTTTGATCATCATCTCCCAGCCCTCGCAGCGGGAACAGAAGTTCATATCGGAATTGTTATTTTTGAAAATCATCAAACTTGAAGGTGTACGCACAGAAGGTATTGGAACGATCATCGTTGAAAACACGACAGATTTGGATGCGGTCGTCAAAAATACAAAGAGAGAGTTCAAGGAGAGGATCAAGAGCGATTACAAGAAAAATATTGAGAATCTCCAAGTGCTTACAGAGGATGAAAGAAGATATCTTGAAAATTTATCAGGAGAAAATCCGGAGAAAAAAAGTGAAAAGAAACTTTTTAAAAAGTTCAAAGATGAAAAAGGCAAAAATGAACTGGAGATCAGGGGTCAATTGACAGTGCTTGGTTCCGGTGAAGCAGCAGCGGAAATTGCAAAAGTATGTGCAAACCACAGCAAAATGAAGATTCTACTCTTGGATGGCAATTTGCTCAGTCCATCCATGGATGTTCACTTCAACATCCAAAACATTCAGACCAGAATAGACAGTCACTTAAAGGGCATTGACAATACAGGAATCAACATTGGTCTTGATGCCATAGCAAAGAATGCCGATTTTGACAACAATCTGAAAAAGATGGTTCATAGGGTCCAGCCGCGCCTGGATGTGATGCTCGGAAATTACAACCTCTACAATTATGAGCACTATGACACAACTCAATTCAAGGTGTTGCTTGAAAAACTTAAATTGCACTACGATCTGATCATCCTCAGTGTGTCTCAGATGCCCTATGACAGTCTGACACTTTTGGCTCTGCATCATAGTAAAGTCAATGTGTTCATTTGTGATAACTCCGAAGTGAACATCCGGTATTGCAACAACGTCATAGAAATTCTAAAGTCCAAGCAAAACATATCTGAAATAAAATTCCTGAGTCTTTTGTATGTGAACGGCAAACACAGTTCGGGAATAAGCGACAACCTCATGAAAGGCATTTTCAGAAAAATGTACGTCGGGCGGCTGGAAGGGAAGAACAGGAAGCGTGCAAAAAGAACATTATCCATTCTGAAAAATGTGGAGGCGAGGTGTGAGCGATGGGATTAGTCAGCAGCATACATGATCCGATGGTGGATTACGACACCTCCTCTTATCAGAAGACGTCCAAGTGGGCCAGCATACTCCTGGATGAGATCGTTTATGAATATGCCGCACTGATTGCGGATATTGAGGATGGAAAAGTCGATCCATCCTACCTAAAAAAAGAAATCGAGAAAAAGGTAGACCAACAAAAAGGGCTGTTCAAGGCAGAGCAGATCAAAAAGGAAATCTTTGATACGATTTATGGGTATGGATTGCTTCAAAGTTTCATTGTGGATCCAGACGTGAGTGACATTGATATCCCCAGATTTGATTTTATACTCATCAAACGGTTCGGAAACTTCGAGCAGATCAAAGAGACCTTCTCATGCGAGGAATCCTTTGAACAGTTTTGCAGATTGTTGATCATTCGCCACGGAGGTGTGATCAACGCAGTGGATGCGCACTGTAGAGTCAGTGACAAGAACAATCGTCTGAGAATCAACGTGAGTATTCCGCCGAGAAATGCGACAGGAACGTCACTGAATATCAGAAAGCATAAACGTGAAGCCTATGAATATGACGCTTTGGAGGACCTTGGATTTTTGGATGGGCAATCCCGAAATATCATTGAAGAAATGAATCGTTCCGGCAAAAATATACTGGTTTGCGGGAAAGGCGCATCGGGCAAAACGACACTGCTTAGAACACTCATCGAAAACGGGGATAAGTATGAGCGAATGTTGATATGCGAGTCCGATACGGAACTTTATCCACAGAAGAAAAACACGATCGTTCAACACATCGAAAAAAGGAGAAACAAACGGGGCTCAGGCAGTCTTGAATCGCTTATCAAAGAAGGGCTCACCATGTCGCTCGATGCATACTGCATTGGGGAAATCACAGGATCCGAAGCTTGGCCATTCGTCAAAGCAGGGTATACCGACCATCGGATTTTAGGCACTTTACATGCTCAGTCGAGTTTTGACGCATTGGAACGTCTGCTCATGCTCATGGAAAATGAGACGAGGATTGAAGAAACCGCACTCAAATGCATTTTGGCAAACAGCATGGAAATCATCATTTATCTGAGGCATTTTTCAGTTCATGAAATCACATTAGTGAAGGGGTATGACAAAGCCCGCAAAACCTATGAGTACGAAGTCCTTTACAGAAAGGAGTGATGACCATGTATTGGGTAGTAATGATCAATATGCTGGCATTGATGGTTCTTGTCAGTAAAGAGCATAAAGTCAAAAGAACGATCCTTCCGGTTAAAAGGACACTGAGGGTGTATCATCAGAGTTTCAATGCTCCAAGAGCGTGGTTATACAAACTGGATAGGCGTTATGTGGTGCAAACTTTTCTAGAGGAATGGTTGGGTCAAGGTAGACTCGTGAAGTTGTGGCTGGGCTGGGCACTGATTCTGGCAACTGTCTTTTACTTCATCGACTTGCCTATTGGACTGAGAATCTTGTTTTGGATCATGGCCATGTGTTTGCCTGCAGTGATTCTGGAGTGGCGTCTGGAGTGGATTGACAACAATATCGACAAAACACTTTTTGCATTCTTGTCCAAAGCCAACGCTTGTCTGATTCAAAACGAGGATCTGATCAATGCACTGCTCGAAGTGGAAAGATCGAATACAAATGTCTATATCAGGAAGGGGCTGAAAGTGTTCAATACGGCAATCAGGGCAGGCGTATCATCGGAAGTGGCATTCACCATGCTGCTGGACGCCACATATCATGATTACCTGAGGTATATTTACCTCAATGTAGAGCAAGTGCATCTCCGACAAGGAGATGTCGTTGAACTTTTAAGAGCGCTGGAAAATGAATATACAGCCATACAGATTGAACTCAACAAAAGGAAAATTGAACTGCAACATGACCGGAACCTTACTTTATTCAGTTTTGTGTTGGTCGTGTTGACAGCGCTTAGAATCATCAAAACACACGATTATATCATCACTTTTTATCTCAATTCGGCCTTGGGCCAAGTTTTGAGTTTTACGCTTGTTCTTTCAATGGGTATAGGACTGGGCATCGTCATAATCGCATCCAGAAAACGCGTATAGGAGGGTGGCATGCAAATCATAGTAGGATTGGTGAATGTGGTGATGGTCGCACTGATGTTGGACGGGCTGGGCAAACGGTGGCAGATGAATCGGATTCTACCGCTTCAGTACGAGCGACCACGCAGGTTTAAAGGAAAAACCATCGGAATGCATTCAAAACGCAAACACAACACGGAACTTTCAAAGAACTTCTACAGGCTTTACAAGTACATAACCATTCAAATCACAGCAGGATCCAGACCTGAGGATATATACAAATCACTTTACAAGATAGTGCATGCGAAAGCACTTAAGGCTGATCTGCTTCAATTTTCAGTCATACTCACTCAGCGCCATGACATCAAACAAAGTCTGGAAGGGCTCAAAAAGCAATTGGATTTTGATGAAGGTCAGATTTTTGTCGGAATCCTCCAAAGTATGTCTGGAACAGGATTGTCCTCTGACGCCTTCATGAGACTTGACCACATGCTTTTTCAAAAGTATCTGTCAGGGATCAGGGCAGAAACTGACAAAGTAAGACAACTTTATCTTGCTGCAGTCATCACATTTACTGCAGTGACCACATGTATGCTTTTGTTTCCAATCCTACACCAAATGTTCTACTCGGCAAAAAAAATATTTATATAAAACAATTACAAGGAGAAAATAATGGAGAAGATGAGATTAAAGATCAAGGAATTCCTGCAATCTGAAAGAGGGGAGTTTGGAATGAGCGCAATCATCGGTGTTGCCATCGGACTTATTGTGGCGGCGTTCATATTGATACCAGGAATACAGACTTTTGCCACACAAATTATGACAGATATGCAAAATTGGTGGGCCAATGCAATCAGTTCACAGCTGTTTCCCAACTGATCATGGGCATTGATCAGGTCATTGTGGCAGGAATAGTCATCATCATCGTGATTTCCATTTGTCTGGTGTTCTTTGATTTTCTGATGCCACTTTACGCGAAACAACAATTTGAAAATGTATGCAGAACCTACGTCCTGATTGCCGAATCCGAAAATGGACTTTCCACAGAAAAGAGCAATCGTCTGAAGGATAAAATTATGACACTGGGAGTGGAGGAAGTCGTCATCACCGCTCAAAACATCAATGAAGTCAAAAGAAATGAAACTATCGAGATCAAAGTGGAAGGACAGTATGTGGTTGGTGGGATTACGGGACTATTTAAACGGGAAAACAAGATCATGTCATTCAAATTCGAGTCGGAGGTCTATGCGAGGCGCGTTGTCAATTGAATGTTCAAGAGGCTCCGCATCTATAGGTTGGGTGATTTCAATTTTTTTTCTGGTAATATTTGCAATCTTTCCATTGTCCATGATGGCACTGGAGATGAAGGCGCATGATGTCCAAAATCAGAAAGTTGCGTTGGCATCCGAACTGGCCGCCATCGATTTGATCCTCGACTTGTCTCCTGAGGCATTGAGCGAAGGCGCTTTCGGTTGGCGGAGCGATGTGAGGGTAGCCTATGGGATACTGCTCAGAAGTAAACTGAGTCATCTCACTTGTGAGATTGAACCTGAAAACATTGAAGTCACCTGGAAGCCCGATGAGAGAATCCCTGCAATAGACATAAGATACACCTATATCTATACAAATCAATTGATGCGTAATCCGGAACTGTCCAAAGTGATGCAAGTTGAGTTTAAATATGAACTGCCAATGGATTTTTAGGAGGGAGCTTTGAAGAGATTAATAACAGTTGGGGCGGTTTTGCTGCTTGGGCTTATTTTGACCGTTATGGAAATCAACTGGATCCAGAATGAGAAAAAAATGGATGCAGTCCCTGTGGTGGCGTTGACCAAAAGCATTGAAGCGGGAAGCACAATCAAAAAAACGGATCTGGTCATAAAGGAAATAGACAAATCCTTATGGAGTGAAGGGTATGTGGACAAGCTTGAGGATGTTGTCGGAAAGACTTTGCTTATTGGTATGCAAGGCCATTCGGTCGTCACCAAAGGGAGTTTGAAGGAAAATGCCTATACCTCTCCGGAGAGTGGCAACGCCATAACCACCATCAAGCTGGCTCCGGAAGAGGCACTTTGCTGGACGCTGTCGACTGGAGAACCTGTCAATGTGGTATTGGTGGATTCTATGCTTGTTTTGAGGGATCTGGGAGAGGTAACAGTAAAGGGTTTATACGACAATTATCTGATGGATTCGGATGTGCCTGTGTATGTTTTGGTGGAAGGATCCAGAAAGACAATCGAAAAGATTGTCACGCACCGTGAAAGCGGTCAGATGGAACTGTTAAAACGAGGTGATGAAAAGTGAATTAAATGATATAATTGAACCAAATAACGGTTTGAAAGGAGTGTCTATGGATTACAGCAGACTCTCGAGAGAATCATTGATTCACGAAATTGAGCAACTCAACCAATCCTTCGAAAAAGCGAAAATGGTTGAAAAAGGGTATCAACTCGGTGTGCATAATATGCTCGATGAAATTGAAACACCCGTCTATTGGGTCAAATCCGACTACAGTGTTTATTGGGCGAATCGATTTTGCCTGGAGACACACCATAATATAGCCAATCAAAAATGTTATCAGATCTTTTTCGGATTCAGTGACGTTTGTGAAGGCTGCAAATTGCAGCAAGTCATAGAGGACAATAAAATCAAGATTCATCGTATACAAAAGGAGGACAGTTTCAAAGAGGTTTATCAAATGCCTGTAGTCAGAGGAGATTATATCGGAGTTCTTGAGTTTCAGTATGATGCGAGAGAAGCCTTTGAAACACTCCGGGCGCAACAAAAACTTTTGGAGCGGTATAAGCTTGAAAACGCCGAATTGTATCATAAAAACCAAAACATGTCACAGTTCATTGAACGCTTTTCAAAATCGCTTCGAACACCGCTTCGTGCGCTCAACGGTTACTTTCTCCTTTCGGACCAAGAGAAGGACGAAATTTATCTGAAAACACTCAAGGACACAGCTGAACAACTCTATGAGACATTGAATAAAATGATAATGGCATCAAAATATGACGAACGGAATATTGTACTCAGGAAAGAAGAGTTCAAACTGCTTAATGTGATTTCCGAAGTCACAGAGCAAGCGCGTCTTTACAGATCCGCCGGCCCGATTCATCTGTTTTGCGCCCCTACGATTCCAGAGGTGATCAAGGGCGATGCGATGAATTTCAAATTGCTGCTTTCATACCTTTATGAAATCGTGATGCATTTCAGTGAAAACAACCCGATCCATGTATCCATAACGGAAATCTCGCAAACAAGGAATAAAATCAATCTGAAATTCACCTACTCCGCCGAACAGGGGAAATCCGTGGATGCAGGTAAAATGCTGGATTACTTTGAGCTCGACAGGAAAATGGATTATGATTCCATTGAAGCATATTCCATATCCCTTGGAATTCATCTTGCAAGGCAAATCGTGGAGGCTTTTGGTGGAACGATAGAAATCGCAAGCAGTTTGGATCAGGAAATCTATGCCAATGTCGTCCTTGGGTTCGACAAATTGTCACCTATGGAAAGTCAAACTGAAATATCAGTCAAAAATGTAGTGAACAGGGTACTGATTGTCGACTTTGAAAAACCGGACATCGCTCTTGAAGTTTTTGAGGAGTATGAGCTATACTTTGCCCAAACAGGGGATGAGGCCATCCGTCTTTACTTTGAAAAAGAACCGGATTTGATGCTCATCAACGTGAGTGTGGAGCAGTGTGATGGCTTCGAGGTATTTGATGAAATCGAAAGACGAAGAAAAACACATCGGCCTATTGTCTCTATGTCCAAGAAACTCATAGACAACGAACGTGTTTTCATGCAGGATTACGGTTTTGACGATTACATCCCAAAACCTCTGACAAGCGAAAACTTCAAACAGATTGTGGACAAATATCTATAAAATATAATAAGCACACATTAAAATGGGCGCCCAGGCGCCCATTTGTGGTATAATCATATAGAATATCACACGCTTATCGAATGGAGTGAAAGTATGAAATTGAGATTGATCGCCACTGCCGTATTCGGTATGGAAGCCATTGTGGCACAAGAGATAAAAGATTTGGGATTTGAAAATGTGGTTGTGGAGAACGGCAGGGTTCTGTTCGACTCGGATGAGCTTGGCCTTGCGCGTGCAAATATGTGGCTCAGAACCGCTGAACGCGTTTTTATTTGTGTAGGTCAATTCAAAGCGAACAAGTTTGAAACACTTTTTGATGAAATCAACAAACTTCCATGGGAAGTCTATATTGCAAAGGATGCCGCATTCCCGGTGGATGCCAAATCTGTGAAATCGACACTTTTCAGTTTGTCGGACATTCAAAGTCTGACCAAAAAGGCAATTGTCAAGCGATTGACCAAGCTATACCGGGTGGAATGGTTTGAGGAGACGCAGGAAACCTATAGAATACTCGTCTCCATTTTAAAGGATGAGGTGACCGTGAGCATTGACACCTCAGGTTCGGGGCTTCACAGAAGAGGCTATCGTGCCAAAGGCAATGAGGCTCCGCTTAAGGAAACGCTTGCTGCGGGATTGCTCCTGGTCAGCAAATGGAGAGCGGAAAGACCGCTGATCGATCCGTTCTGCGGATCGGGAACCATAGTCATCGAGGCCGCCATGATGGCGAAGCATATTGCTCCAGGTCTCAATAGGGAATTCGACTCCGAAAAATGGAGATGGATTGATCCTGAAATATGGGAAAAAGTGCGAAATGAAGCAAAAGAATCCGTCATCGAGGCCATAGATGTCAAAATCGAAGGTTACGATATGGATCCCAGAGCCATATACATCGCGAGAGAAAACGCGGAACTTGCCGGCGTCGCTGACATCGTTCATTTTCAGGTGCGCGACGTGAAGGACTTCAGCACATCCAGACAGTATGGAACGATTATCTGCAACCCTCCATATGGTGAAAGACTGAACGAAGTCAAAGAAGTGGAGCAACTTTACAAATTGATGGGCAAGGTGTTCAAACCCTACACCACATGGTCCAAGTTCGTCATCACATCACACGATGGATTTGAGAATGCTTATGGTGAAAAGTCCACCAAAAATAGAAAGCTCTACAACGGTCGAATCAAGACGCATTTTTATATGTACTTTGGTGAAAGACCACCGAGACAACCCAAAGAAAATCAGTAAAGGATGAATTCACATGAAAAAAGGGAGTGCTCTTTCCCTGACCATTTTTATACTTTCCCTTTTGTTTGTGACTCAATTTGATTTGGTCATAGCGGGGGTATCCAAATGGATCAACGAGGACTATGTCAAAACACAGGAATTCGTATTTAATCAAAACAACAATTTTGAATATAGGGCAGAAATTATAACCATGGATGATGCTTATGTCATAGTGGATCCCACGGAGATCAAATATGTAAGTTCCCAGGGCAACCCTGTATGGAAAAAAGATTTGGCCTCCCAGAACGTTGCTGTCGCAGGTGGGAAGAAAATAATTGTCTTAAGTGAACGTAAAGCGGGAGATGTTTTTGTTTTGAGTTCAAAAGGAGAAATCACCGCAAAAGTGATGGGTCTCGGAACGGTCAGACAAATCAAGGTGTTCGATGACAAGTATATCGGAGTGCTAAAAGAGGACAGTTCACTGGTTTTGCTCGATACAAAATTGAATCTGGTGAGTACGACACAGCTTCCTAAAGGTGAGATTCTGGATTTTGACCTGAATATCAAAAGTCAGGACATCGTAGCCATATTACTGGATCTCAGCCGTAAGGAGTTCAACACGAAACTGGTTTTGGCATCAATAAATGGCAATATCAGCAGCGGAAGCAACCTGACACAGGAGATTGCCTATGAGATGGTGATCGACGAGGATCGCATCAACGTCCTGGTGGACAGCGCCCTGCTCAGTTACGACTATAAAGGCACACTGGAAACAAGGATTCCTATTGAACGAACCATCAGCCGATTCTTGTTTCATGAAAAATCGGATCTGATTTGGATTTATGTGGTGAATTCAGTGAACGATCTCAGTTCACCTCAAAAAGGGAATGAAATATTGATTTTTGATAGCAACGGCAATACAGTAGCGGCATTTGAACCCCCTTTTGACGATATATCAGGTCTTGCGGAGTTTGGTGATTCGGTCATCATATTTGGAAACAGGGACATTGCAGTCATCGATGCGGCGGGGAAAGTGTTGGAACGCTATATTGGAAAAGACGACATTCAAAAAATCCATTCCATAGACAACAAGAGCTTTGGGGTGGAGTACAACAATCGTTTGGAAATATATGTGAAGAAGTAAATCGGAGGTGAACGGTTTGAATTGGACAGATTTCGCTGTCATTGCGATCATAGGGCTTAGTATGTACTATGGTTGGAAAAAAGGCTTCATAGTTGCCGCGATAGATTTCGTCAAATGGATTGCCGCCATCGTGATCGCCAGATTGTTCCATGTGCAGTTCACGGCTTTTATCACTGATAAGTTCTGGGATCCCACAAAAAGTGTCGGCAAACATGTTACGGCGTTTTTGTATGACCTGTTGGGTTTTGATCCGATGACGGGCCAAAGCATCACTATTGATCAGATGAACACTTCACTGGAGACATTGAAACTGCCTGAAGTGCTTGAAAAAACCATATATAGTGCCGTGAATGAGAAAGTGATCAGCACAACAGTGGAGTTTGTGGAAGAAGTCGCCACCCATATGACGACGATGATTGTCAATGGCATGGGATTTCTCGTATTGATTCTCATATTGCTTTCCATTTTCGGATTTGCGCAGTTCATCGGCAACATGATCGCCAAATTACCGATCATCAAAGAACTCAACCATGGAGGCGGGCTTATACTCGGAGCGATGATCGGCATCGTCACAGTATATTTCATCATGGCGGTACTTTCCTACATACCGACGTTCAAATGGTCGCGGGATACGGTTTCAGCCATTGAACAATCCCAGTTCGCCATTTATTTTTTCAGATACAATATTTTGCAGTATGTGTTCAATACCGTAATAATCAACGGAAGTCTTAATCTATGATGGAGGATATGGATATGGAAATCAAGATAGATGCAAGGGGGCTCTCGTGCCCAAAACCGGTAATAGAAACAAAAAAGGCACTTGATGGATTGAATGAGGGGAACATCATCACCATAGTCGACAATGCGGTCGCCAGAGACAATGTATCCAAGTTCGCCAAAAGCAAGAAGTTACACTACAGCGTCACGGAAAGCAACGGCTACTACGAGATCAGCATTTTCAAGGGATCTTATGCCGAATCAGTTGAAGAAATGGTTCAGAAGAGACCTGATCTTTCCAACTTGGTCATCTTCATTGGAAGCGAATATTTTGGCAAAGGCTCTGAAGAACTTGGAGCGACATTGATGAAGAGTTATCTTTACGCCCTGTCGGAACACGAGCCGTATCCAAAGACGGTCATACTGGTCAATTCAGGTGTCAAATTGAGCACGGTCAATACCAATGCCATCGATTCGCTAAAAAAACTTGTCGAGTTTGGTACCGAAGTCATCAGTTGTGGCGCATGCCTCGATTATTACCATCTTAAGGAATTTCTCATGGTGGGAGAAATATCAAACATGTACGCCATCGTTGAAAAAATGGCGGAAGCCAACAACACCATTACCCTATAACCAGGAGGTAAAGTTGAAAGAAAAGACTTTCATGTTCATCTCTTTTGATTCGACACACAAGGCCATTCATTTTGAAAAACTATTGATGAGTCGTTTTGCGATAGAACTCATTCCGACTCCCAGGGAAGTCACAGCGAGCTGTGGTCTGGCCCTTAAATATGAGCCGGACGACCATCAAGAGATCATGACATTTCTTGATGGTGAGGACAAGACCGGATTGAGACTTTATCATTATTACAAGAAAGAAAAAAGCAGCATGGCTGTTGAGTCTGAGTGGAGGTGAAGGCATGCCGATCAAACTTGAAATGGGAGATGTCATAACGACAAGAAAACCACACCCATGTGGAAGCAACTCTTTTGAAATCACCCGGGTGGGAATGGACTTCAGGATAAAATGCATGAAGTGCCAAAAAGAAATTTGGATCCCTAGAGTGAAGCTTGAAAAAAGAATCAAAACCATTGAACGCGCGGGAGAAAAAATAGATAAATAAAAAATCCTTGTCAGATGGCATGACGAGTGATATAATTCATATGTTGTAAGTGCGACAAAGATGTCGCTACTTCTCTGCTCTCAAGATATGAGAGCCACTATGACCATAGGGAGGTGTAGAAGATGAGAAAATACGAAACTATTTTTATTTTAAGACCATCACTTGAAGAAGAAAAGCGCAACGAGACCATTGAGAAATTCAAAGAAATCATTGCAGCAGACGGTGAAATAGAAAAAGTGGAAGAATGGGGAAACAAAAGACTCGCGTACGAAATTGAAAAGCTCAGAGAAGGTTACTATGTACACGTAAACTTCAAAGCGAACCCATCACTTCCAAAAGAACTCGAAAGAAATTTTAAAATTTCTGACGACGTCATTCGGTTTATCGTAATCAATTTAGAGGAAAAGTAATTAAGGATGGGAGCTCAACATGAATAGTGTAGTACTGATTGGACGTTTGGTAAGAGACCCAGAACTAAGATTTGTTCCTGGAAGCGGAATGGCTGTTGCGAATTTCACAATGGCGGTCGACAAAGGGCTGACAAGAGAAAAAAAACAAGAATTCGAAAGCCAGGGCAAACCTACGGCGGACTTCGTAAGAATAGTCGTTTGGGGCAAACAGGCCGAGAATTGTTCACAATATTTGGCTAAAGGCAAGCTCGTTGCAATCCAAGGCTCAATTCAAACGGGCAGCTACAAAACAACGACTGGTGAAACACGTTACACGACAGAAGTTTTAGCAAATAGAGTTGAATTCCTCGAATGGGGAGAAAAGACACCGTCATCACCGAAAAGCGATGATTTCAGTTTCGGAAGCTCAAGCTTTGATGATTACCAATCCATCGAAGACGATGATGACGTTCCATTCTAATAGAAGGAGGGAATAACAATGATCAAAAGACGTAGAAAAAGAAAAGGCTGTTCTTTTTGTCAAGATAAAGTAGATTCTATCGATTTCAAAGACACAAAAAAATTGCAGAAATATCTTACTGAAAGAGGCAAAATACTTCCAAGAAGAGTTACTGGCAATTGCGCTAAGCACCAGAGAATGGTAACAAGCGCTGTTAAAAGAGCAAGAATCATTGCACTTTTACCATTTGTAAGCGAATAAATAATGTAAAGCGTCCTTTTGGATCCGTAGGGATCAAGAGGACGTTTTTATATTTTTTGTAACAACTGATTAAATTGAAGGGCAAATAGTGTATAATCGTATGAGAGACTAGGCAAAATGGAGGAATATACCCTTGAATCGAACAAGAGAAATTACAGAAGCGGGATTATTTGCGGCAATATTGGTGTTGTTTATCGTGGGATCTTTCTATATTCCCATACTGGGCAACGTGATGGTGTTTTTTCTGCCACTACCTATAGTCTTACTCACCATGAAAAATAAAATTGTGAATGCGCTCATAGCGGCTGCCATAGCCGGACTCATTTCCAGCACACTTGTGACCATCGTCTACGGACTCAGCATGGCCGCAGTGGCTGTCGGTGTTGGCTTGCCTCTGGGGTGGATGATGAAGAAAAAGCAACCGGCACTCAATGTCGTTTTAATCGGTGGATTGGGGGCGCTTATCGCTTTCTTCTTATTCTTTTTACTTTTGGACATGACAACCGGAGTATCCATCACTGAGGAAATTGAGCGGTCGTTCACCATGTCTATGGATTTTCAGGAATCCTTCGGAAAAACCATGCAAAATTTTGGGGCGGAGAACGTCTCTGAGACTTTTGCACAGTCCAAGCAGACCCTTGAGGATATGCTTTACCTGATGGGACTTATTTTACCGTCCTTACTGATTGTATTTTCCATGTTCTACACTCTCATCAACATGCTCATGGCGCATCAGATTCTGAAACGTATGCGCATTGACCACAGACCACTCGGATCGTTCGCAAATTTCACATATCCAAAGCACCTGGCTTATGGCAGTGCCGGGATGATTGTACTGGCGTATCTTATCGGATCGGCGGGATTGGTGGATCCGGTCCTCCTTACGGCGAATTTCTCATATCTTTTCTTTATGATCTTCGCAGTACAGGGTTCAGCGCTGATTTACTTCTTCATGAGCAAATATTTCAATAAAGGGCTGTCGAGATTGATGCTCGCACTGATCTTGTTCATTGGCGGGTTTCAGTATATCGCTTTCATCGGGTTCTTTGACGTGATCTTCAACATTAGAAAATTTGGAAAACAAGCGGGGTAATACTATGGGCAACAACAAAATGACCAGTCCGTTCAAAGAGACATTGAATCTTTATCTGATTGTCATTGGAATGCTGGTCGCGGCAATATCCTATTACAATACACTTTGGGGGCTACTTGGGATTCTCGCACTACTCGGTCTTGTCTTCTACAATTGGACAACCGATCGTGCCAGATCAAAAAAATGGCGCAAGTACATCGAAAACATCTCAACAAGCATAGACAGTGCGGCGCGTTATGCCGTGTTCAATTTGCCGGTACCACTCGTGGTAGTGGATATTGACGGTAAAATCAATTGGTACAACTCAAAATTCACCGATATGGTCGAAGAAAAGAGTGTCATGGGCAACAGCATAGTGAACCTCGTCGGCAATCTCCAGATCGAGCAGCTCAAAGATCAGGAACAGCAGACCGGGGTCAAAGTCGGGGATAGGATATTCAACGTCTATGCCAATATCGTATCGCTGGATGATGACAATCCAACGGACCTTGTGATTATGCTATATTGGTTCGACACTACCGAGTACTCCACACTCAAAATGAAATACGATGACGAAAAACCGATTGTCGCCATGATCAACGTCGACAATTATGAAGACGTCATGAACGAGACGAAAGAAGACAAGATTCCGTTTGTCACCTCAGAAATCGAAAAGAAGATCAATCTCTGGGCGACCCGAATGAACGGGATGATCAAACGGTACCAAAACGATAAATACATGGTCATATTCGAATCGAAATATCTGCAACATTTGGAGGCCAAAAGATTCTCCATAATTGACGAGGTCCGTGAAATCGATGCGGGCAACAAGATTCCCGTAACACTCAGTATAGGAATCGGCATCAACGGCAACACGCCTGCCACGCTTGAGGAAGATGCCTACGCATCACTTGAACTGGCACTCGGAAGAGGCGGAGACCAAGCGGTCATACGAAAGAAAAACACGTTTGAGTTCTATGGTGGCAAGACAAAAGCGGTGGAAAAACGCAACCGTGTCAAAGCAAGGGTCATCGCACATGGTTTCAGGGCGCTTATAGATGAAAGCAGCAAAGTGATTGTCATGGGACACCATTCACCTGATATGGATTCTTTCGGAGCTGCAGTGGGTGTCTATAGAAGCGTCATCAACAGAGGAAAAGAGGCTTATATCGTCCTCAATGAAGTGACCGATGCCATTGTCAATGTCTATGAGAATTTCAAAGACAAACCCATTTACCAATTCGTGGACTCAAAGCGTGCGTTGGAACTGCTCGATGAGAACACTTTGGTTGTGGTCGTGGACACACATAAACCCAGCCTGACGGAATGTCCTGATCTGATCGAAAGAGCGGATAATATCGTCATGATCGATCATCACAGACGCAGCACCGAATTCATTGAAAAAGCGGTACTCAAATATTTGGAACCTTATGCTTCGAGCACTTCGGAGCTTATTGCCGAACTGTTTCAATATATGGAAAACAAACCCAAGATTGAAAAAGAGGAAGCGGATGCATTGCTCGCGGGCATTACGGTGGACACCAAGAACTTCACACTCAAGACAGGCGTCAGAACTTTTGATGCAGCGGCTTATCTCAGAAGACAAGGTGCGGATACCATAAGAGTGAGACAGCTCTTCCAGGACGATTTGGAGACCTTCATAGAGAAGGCCAACATCGTGGGCACAGCAATTCGCTACAAGGAATCCATCGCCATATCGACTTCTGATGTCGCAAGCGACAGCATTCAGTTGATTGCGGCACAGGCAGCAGACGACTTACTCAATATCAGAGGGATCAACGCATCATTTGTCATAGCGAAGAAAAATGATGGCACAGTGATCATATCCGGACGTTCACTCGGAGATGTGAACGTTCAGGTGATCCTTGAATCGCTCGGTGGCGGGGGTCACCTGGAAGTTGCAGGTGCTCAATTTGTTGACACGGGTATTGAAGAGGTCAAAGTAAGACTTATAAGGTCCATTGATGAATATTATATGGAAGGAGACAAAAAATGAAAATCATATTGTTAAAAGATGTAAAAGGCACAGGTAAAAAAGGGGATATAATCAACGCAAGTGATGGGCATGCCAGAAACTTCCTGATTCCAAGAGGGCTTGCCAAAGAGGCAACAGATGGCAGCGTGAAGGAACTCGAGCATCAAGCCGCTTCAAAACAGAAAAAAGAGCAAGAGAAATTCGATGAAGCCAAAGCGCTTGCAGCCGAAATCGATAAAATTGAAATCACATTCAAGACCAAAGCCGGGGAAGGTGGAAGACTGTTCGGTTCGATCACCAACAAAGACGTGGCTGAGGAACTGAAGAAAAAGCACAATCTCGATATCGACAAAAAGAAGATCTCACTGGATCAACCGATTAGAAATCTAGGAACGACCAAAGTTCAAATCAAGGTCTATCCTAAGATCTCCTCAACAATCAGCGTACATGTAATTGAAGAATAGTACAAATGCAGGCGTTTGTTTACAGCCTGAGAGGCGCAAATGCGCCTTTTTGTTACACTCGATTTATCAGAAAAATCAGAATAAGGGGACAATTATGCTTAATCAAATCAAAAGTGAAATCAAAAAAACATTGGTCGGAAAAGAGAGCGCCATAGAGGGCATCATGATCGCACTGCTCTCGGGAGGACACATCCTTATTGAAGATTTGCCTGGTCTGGGAAAGACTACACTGGCCAAAGCTTTTTCAAAAGCCATGAATTGTACGTTCAGTCGAATCCAATTCACTCCAGATCTTATGCCTTCCGATCTGATCGGGGTATCCATTTATGACAAATCCTCACAGAAATTTGTATTCCAAAGGGGACCGCTATTCACCAACATCCTGCTTGCGGATGAGATCAACAGAACTTCTCCAAAGACCCAATCCAGCCTGCTGGAAGCTATGGAGGAGAATCAGATTACCATCGATGGCACCACTTATATCCTAGAAGCGCCATTTTTGGTCATAGCCACTGAAAATCCAATCGAACTTCAAGGCACATTTCCACTACCTGAAGCCCAACTGGACAGATTCATGATGAGAGTGACTCTTGGTTATCCCACACTGGATGAGGAAATGTCGATTTTGACCCTCAAGGAAAAGAATGAACAAGTCCAGATGGTCATCCCCCAAGAAACGCTCATGGAAGCAAGAAGAAAAATGAACGAGGTCTATGTCGACCCTGCAATCAAAGAATACATAGTGAAGCTGAGCAAGGCAACCCGTGAGCATGCCAGCATAAAGCTTGGGGCCAGCCCGAGAGCATCAGTGCATCTCTTCAACGGTGCCAAGGCCAAAGCTTTGTTAAGCGATCGCGATTACGTCATCGCCTCAGATGTCTCGGAACTTTTTGAATCGATTGTCGCACATCGACTCATCCTGAAAGGGGAAGCCCAGTTCAGAGGTATCGGTACGAAAGGAATCCTTCATGAAATCATTCAAATGGTTGAAGTCCCTAAAGTCAAAAGATGAAGGAAGGTCCATGATGACACTGAATTTCAAAAGAGCATTTGGCATCCTCTTGGGGGTCATTTTTCTCGCTGCGCTTTTATCAGGTGGAACGACGCTCTACTACTTTCTCATAGTGCTCTTGACTGTGAGAATCGGGGCTGTGTTGATGGTCAGACATCATCAGAAGAATATATA
Organism: Clostridia bacterium; assembly: GCA_014859095.1. Taxonomy (GTDB): domain Bacteria; phylum Bacillota; class Clostridia; order Peptostreptococcales; family Acidaminobacteraceae; genus Fusibacter_D. The sequence continues at coordinate 17,426 of JACUUV010000030.1, forward strand.
TGTCCTTTATTATGCCAGTGAGAACACTGTACATACAGGAGATGCGCTATACGTCGAATACAAGGTCTCCAACACGAGTTTTTTGCCGATTACCCATTCGTTGATTGAATTTAAGATGGACAATAAGATGAATGCCTCCACACAGCTAAAGGAAATGGCATTTTTCGGGAGCCAGCAACGCATCAATTTCTCAAAAGAAATCATTTGCCGACATAGGGGATATTACAGCATCGGACAAGTGACCGTAGATGTTTTCGACCCGCTTTTTCTTGAAAAACGAACTGTGTTTTTCGACAAGGAGATCGACATCACAGTATATCCCAGATTGGTAAAGTTGGCACCGATCAAGTTCCACCCGAAAGATTTGTATGGAACACTTAAATCGAATCAAAAAACGCTTGAGGATAGAACCAACATTGTCAACATTCGCCGTTATGAACAGGGTGACCAGCTCAAGAACATCCACTGGAAACTCAGTGCCAAACGGGATGAACTTCTGACCAAGGAGTTTGAGCAGACTGTCAGTTCGAAACTGCTCATTTTTGTCGACGGCAGCAAAGAACATTTTGACACAGGCTACACCCTTGATAAAGAAGAGTTTCTGGTTTCATTTGTCGCATCCCTGGTGAAAATGGCCATGGATGAGAGCATGCAGATCAAACTGATCATGAACGATTCAGAGGGCACAGTCATAGAAGCCAGCAGCGCCTCTGATTTTGAGGGGTGCATCGAAGCCCTCACAAAGTTTGAATCTTCCAGTGAGATGCCTTTCGATCATTTCATAAGGAACCATCTTCAGAGTGAGAACAGGGACGAAAGCTATGTGATCATTACTCCGGCTCTGACCCAATCACTGCTTGACAGATTGGATTATACAAACTCAGGTGTTTCTGTGTTCACTTTTTCAGATTCGAAGCTGAAACCTCAAAGGATCACCTGTCAGTTCATTGATCAGATTTTGGGGGTGTCCAGTGAACAATCTTAAAATATACAAATGGCTCCCGGGATGTTTGATTTTCTTATCCGTCTTTTTGATGGCAAGACAGTTTGTGAATTATGAAATCCCAGGTGCGAATTTTATAGCAATTGGTCTGCTTGGTTATCTCTCTACAGTGTCGGCAATGCATTTCCGTAAAGTGTTTACAAAAGTTTTTCTCATCCTTTTTTTAGGATTGATTTTAATCTATTCAGTGGACTTTGTCCTCGAGGCGGCATCCAAAATCGGTACCCAGGAAATGATGATGGAAGATGGTGTGGACCGGGCCTCATCGGTGGAAGCCGAAGGCAAACGTCATGGTGTGGATTTCATTCACGACGTACGCGACAAAGTGGATCTGAAAAAATCCATTCCCTATTTCATATGGGTCGTCCGTGACAAAGTGATGGGCGATTGGATCGAAGGGAATCCAATTGAAACGAATAGTGACTATGAGACCCTGTTTGCTTTCATGAATGCAGTATTGATCACGCTGTTCATTCAACCGGTTTTCTCAGCGAAGTGGCTGAAACCGCTGATGGTTGCACCTTTTGTATTCTTCGTCTGGATGTGGTACCAGTATGTGGATTTCCCATGGCCGATTTATCTCCTCTACTTTGCGGGGGTGTTTGCACTGCTGATCCTCGATCGGCATGAAGGTTTCAAGAATCGTTTTATTGGTCACAGTCAGTCCAATTATTCATCGGGCAGTATTTTTCTATGGGGCATGATCTTGAGTGTGGTGTTGATCATTTTCACCAATCTCGCTTTTGTGATCATACCGCTAAATGCGATCAATTCCGTGGTGGATACAGTGATTCCAAACATCTGGGGAGCAAGAACAGGGTACTCCACAGACAATCTCCGCATCTATTCATTAAGGGAAACCCCTTATCAGAATGACCCTCAAAACCTTGGAGGTCCTGTGGGACCGATCAATAGTGAAGTTGCGCTTTTTTATGTGGACATCGATCAGGAAGTACATGGTCCGATCTATTTGAAAACCAACGTCAAAGATCAATACGACGGGAAACGATGGTCCAATCCCACTCAACTTTTCAGCAATTCTTTCAAGGAGTATTTGAGCGATGAACGCAATCGGGAAATCCTAGAATCCGGAGATTATAGAAAAATAAGCGGAGAAATCCGTTTGGAGGCCTTGAAAACGGTGACCATATTTACACCGATGGGTTTTTACGACACGGACCTCGATCATGAACGTGTTTATGTATCCTCTGAAAACGATGCATTTTATAAAGCGGGCATGTTTGTCAGATTCCTGAAGAACTATCGATTTGAAGCGACGCAAAAAGATTTCAAGTATCCTGACGATGCCGATTACTTGCAACTTTCCGATCAAATTGAAGAACGTACCTATGAGCTCGCGCTCAAACTCGGAGAACTGGGCGAGACGGATTATGACAAGGTCGTCGCCATAACCAGGTTTCTCGTTCAAAATTATGATTACAACCTGTCAGTTCCCACACTAAGGAGCAATCAAGAGTTCGTCTCCACGTTTTTATTTGAGACGCAGTCCGGATATTGTACCTACTTCGCCTCATCACTGGCCGTCATGGCCAGAATCAACGGCATCCCTTCACGTTACGTGGAAGGTTTCCGGGTGGATGTCAAAGCTTTTGACACGAGAGACGGTTTGGCAAAAGTCACTGAAGCCGATGCGCATGCATGGACAGAAGTGTATTTTGAAGATCTGGGCTGGGTGATCTTTGAGAGCACACCACCTTACAGTGTCGCACTCGGTGATGATTATACACCAACTGTTGAGGAAATTGTGGATGAGGAACCTGTTGATGACGAATTATCCACAGCCGACGGCACCATTGATCCAAACATCAATCTGGATGATTATCTGATCGAACGCGACGGCGGAAGAGGCGATTTTTTTGAAGATTTCACCCCTGCGAGCGGCGAAGTCCAAAGCGGGAGACTCAAGGTCGTCTGGATCATCCTGGGAATGACAGTGCTTGCATTGATCATCCTGCTGCTCAGAAAACCTTTCATGTTCCTTAAAAAGAGACACACGCACGCATTTGCGGTAAGGATCATATATGTGCTCGCCTACTTGATCGAGCAGACACATCCTCATGCGGAGACGGATCCAAAAGCGCTGTTCTTAGGCGCCGGATTGCCTCAAAATGAGATTGACGACTGGATGAGAATTCTGTATGACCGACAGGAAAATGTGACGGAGACCTTGATCATCAGGAGCATTGACGCCGCCGGAAGGCATCTGAAACCAGAAATACAATATTTCAAACAGCGCAACGGGCGCATCAAATATTGGCATATGAGAACCATAAAGATTGTTCGCCTCATAGACTAAATACAAGGATTTCATGTTATAATAATAGAAATTGCAGTAGGAAGGGAAAGTTTATGAACATAAAGACCATGCCACATGACATCAATGCCGAACAGAATGTCCTCGGCTCATTACTGCTTGACAGCGATCTGATTGGCGATGTCATGGACGTCATTCATCATGAAGAAGAATTCTACAACGAAGCGCATCGTGAAATCTACAGGACGATCAAACGGTTGTTCGGAGATGGTAAGACGGTGGATTTGATCACAGTTTCGGATGATCTCACAAAGAATCAGCTGCTTGAAGCAGTTGGAGGATTCGAGTACCTGACGGAACTTTCGGACGTCGGAACATTGATCTCCAATGTCAGCAACCATGCAAAAATTATTCATGAGAAGTTCATGCTGAGAAGATTGATCAGAGCCTCCACGGAAATCGTGGAAAAAGGCTATGAATCCGTTGATGCGGAAGAACTCATAGAAACGGCCGAATCCAGTATTTTTGAAATATCACAAAACAGAAACAAAAAAGGCTTCCAGGAGATATCGGAAGTACTTCAGTCCACATACGACAAAATCGTCATGCTCCACGATGACCCTGCCGCCCTCACTGGCATATCCACCGGATTCGATGCGCTTGATGAAAAGACCAACGGACTTCAACGATCCGACTTGGTACTGATCGCCGCACGTCCTTCCATGGGTAAGACAGCTTTCGCACTCAACCTTTGCCAATTTGCGGCAGTGAAAGAAAAAAGAAGCGTTGCCATTTTCAGTCTGGAGATGGCGGCAGACCAGCTTGCGCAAAGATTACTCGCCGCTCAATCGCTCGTATCCATCGGAGACATCCGTACGGGCAACATCGAAGACGACGATTGGATCAAGCTGGCCAGAAGCAGTGCACAGCTCGCTGAATCCAAGATATTCATTGACGACACACCTGGTATCACAGTGGCTGAGGTGCGTTCCAAATGCAGACGGCTCAAAATGAATCACGGTTTGGACTTCATCATGATCGACTACATCCAATTGATGTCGGGTGGCGGTAAATCTGAAAACCGTCAACAGGAAATCTCTACGATTTCGAGATCCCTCAAAGAAATTGCAAGAGAAATGAACTGTCCTGTTATAGCACTCTCTCAACTTTCGCGTGCTTCGGAACTCAGAGCCGACCACAGACCGATCCTATCCGACCTTAGAGAGTCGGGCGCCATCGAGCAGGACGCCGATATCGTGATGTTCCTTTACAGAGATGAATATTACAATCCCGATACTGTGGACGAGAAACTTAAAGGCATCGGAGAAGTCATCATCGCAAAGCAAAGAAACGGCGAAACAGGCAAGGTTTATCTTGCTTGGCTCGGAAAATACACTAAATTTGCCAACACTTCTCAGATGAGGTGATCGAAATGGAAGTGACATTCAGAAAAATACAAAAGGAAGACATGCGGCATTTTAAGAACTGGGGAAAGCACGACGATCCGAGATTCTTTCAATATAATTTCGAATATGACTCCCAAATGGAGTATGACGCATGGTACTATTCAAAACAGCGATGGATTTTCAGAAAAGTCTATGGCCTTTTTCTGGATGACCATCCTGTGGGATTCATAACCCTCAAGCATATCAATTACATTAAAAAAACCGCGGAACTCGGCATTGCTGTAGATCCCAATCATTTGAGCAAAGGATATGGCACCAAAATGCTCAGGATGTATCTGGATCACGTATTCGACCGGTTTCCCATTGAGGAGATGCACCTCAAGGTTTCATATTTCAACATAAGGGCACAAAAAAGTTACAGCAAGGTGGGGTTTCGTCAGGTTGCGGAATCCTATGAACCTTTTGAGGAACAAGGGTATAAAGATCTGATCATGGAACGTTTTCCTGAACAGTTCGACCTGATCGAAGGCACACTCTACACACGTTTTATTAAAATGAAAATCGACAAAAACACATATCTCACAGCCAGAGACCAATAGGCCGTGAGATATTTTGTCTTTACACTGGATTATTTGAGTGAAATATCATATAATTAGAATGTATTTATTGTGTATTTTGTATTCATGAAACGAGGACCTTATGAAGCTTGAAACAGCGATCACAATCAAGGCTAGAGCCAAAGTCAATTTGACACTCGATGTGATCGGAAGAAGAGAAAACGGTTATCACGATGTGAAAATGATCATGCAGCAGGTCGACCTTTATGATCTGGTCACTATAAGGTGTATTCCTGAAAGTGAGATCAGACTTTCATGCTCTGATGATTTTTTGCCGGTGGATGATAAGAACATTGCCTATAGAGCCGCTGTAGCCATGCGAAATAAGTATGAGATCACACACGGTTTTGAGATCCATATAGAAAAGAACATACCGGTCTCCGCAGGACTTGCGGGGGGCAGCACAGACGCAGCTGCAGTAATCAAAGGTATCAATCGATTGTGTGCTCTCGGACTCTCTGAAAATACCATGATGGCGATCGGATTCGAGCTCGGAGCTGACGTTCCGTTTTGCATCATGGAAGGGTGTGCCCTGGCTGAAGGGCTGGGAGAAAAACTGACACCGATCAAAGGGTTTGAACATGCATGGATGGTTTTGGTCAAACCCAATTTTGGTGTTTCGACAAAAGAGGTCTATACCGCACTGGAGTATGAAACCCTGAAAGGGCATCCGGACACGGAAGGTATGCTGAAAGCACTTGAAACGCAAAGTAGGCACAAGATCATCGACCGGGTCTACAATGTGCTTGAGGAAGTGACGCTCAAACTGTATCCAGGTGTATCGGAAGTGAAGTGTTTTCTGGCCGGCCATGGTGCTGAAGGCGTTTTGATGAGCGGGAGCGGCCCGACAGTATTCGGCTTTTATAAAAGTTATGAGCGTGCAAAAAACGCCCAGAAAAAAATCAAGAAAAATTATTCGCAGAGTTTTGTCGTAACGACTTATAATAAACATGAAAACAGGAGGTCCCATGAGCGTAAATTTTGATAAATTGGAGATTAGAAATTACAAACCACTTGGAGAAGTTGTATTTGAATATTTGAGAAATGCCATTTTGAGCGGAGAACTCAAGCCTGGTGAGAGACTGATGGAAGTCACCATCGCCGATCAACTTGGGGTCAGCCGGACACCTGTGAGGGAAGCCATCAGAAAACTTGAAAAGGAAAGTTTTGTCATCATGATTCCGAGAAAGGGCGCATACGTCGCGGATCTGACGAAAAACGATATCCTTGAAGTCCTTGAGATCAGAAAGGAACTCGAAGGATTTGCGGCTGCACTCGCAGCGGAAAGAATGACCGATGAGGAAAAAGACGCCATGAACGATGTCGTCGAATCGTTCAATCGGTCACTTGCCCATATGGATAAAAAAAGTATGATCGATAGCGACAATGAGTTCCATTCCATGATTTTCAAAGCGACCAAAAATCAAAGACTGATCAACATCATCTATGACCTTCACGATCAGTTTCAACGATTCAGATTGATTTACTTCAGTGAGTTCAACAATTTCAAGGAGATTCAGGAATCACACGGAAGAATTTTCGACGCCATCAGAAAATGCGATGCAGACAGAGCCAAAGAAGAAGCGGAAAATCACGTGGATAGCATCCGAGAATTGGTCAATAAGTGGATTGCGGAATGAATGTAAAGATCATATCCAAAATAAAGGACTCTGAAGGTGAAGTGGATGAAATGACGCTTTTCACGCAGGCCAACTACCAAAGAAAATCCGACAAGGCCTATTTGATGTATGAAGAAAGTGAACTCAGCGGACTCGAAGGCACAAAAACCCTTCTCGTCTACGATGGTGAAACGGTCAATATCAAGCGTTACGGTAGTGTGAACAGCAACCTTAATATCGTCATGGATGAAAATGTCGAGAACATTTACAAGACCCCGTACGGAGTCTTTGTGATGCATACGATCGGTAAACTGATCCACTGGAATGACGAAAATGGCATATGCATACAAATGAGGTACCTGCTTTTGATAGAAGGCGTCGGCACTCAAACTGAGATTTCCATTGAAATTGAGGAGATGAAAATTGAACAATAAAAATGACAACAGGTTGCTGCTTTACAGACTTGTGTTCATGAGTCTGATCATCAGCGTGATGCCGGTGGCAACTATGTTACTTTTAGATCGCAATGATTATCCGGCTTTTTATATTGTGAGCGTCATTTACACGATGGCGGTCATGAGCGTCGGTTATCATTATTATCGCAATTTCACGAAAAGAACAGCGAGACAACTGAAATCGCTTGTACAAAAAGAGAATCTGATCAACGGCGAACTCGTACTCATCAACACAGAGGAAAAACTCAAGAGCATCCTTTCCCTTGAAATCGAGCGCTGTTCGAATCAAATGACGGAATCCTCCATACTCTTTTTCGATGTGGACGACCTAGGGCTCATCAATGACAAATACGGTTACGATGTTGGAGACCAGGTGATCATAGAACTGATTCTGCTGACAAAACTGCTTATTGAAAAAGGCGACCAGCTCGCCCGAATCAAAGGCGATACTTTTGCTGTCATGTTCTCGGGGAAAGACAAGAATTACGCTTACGACTTCGCTTCCAAGCTCAAAAAAAAGGTGGAAGAGATTCCATTTCAAATTGAGGAGAAGGTCACTTGCAGATTTGTCGTCATTCCCATCGATCGATGGTTTTCAGAAGAAAAATTGCTTTTGCTCGCCTATGAAAAATTGAAACTCGCAAAAGACTATGGTAAAGGTGTCGTACTTTAGCGCCTGAAATTCGGCGCATGCCCAAAATTCGGCATAGAGGAGGAAATTCGATATGCATCCTTTTTTAACACTTGAACACGTGAAATTCATGCTCGAATACATCAGTGACGGCGTACAGATCGTCGATGAAAAAGGGAACCTCGTCTATTGCAACAGAAATTCTGCCATGCTCGACGACATCAACATCTCCGACTCCATAGGCAAACACATAACAGAGATCTATCCATCCCTCAAAGAGGAGGAAAGCACTCTGCTCAAAGTCCTTGCGACGAAGACACCGATCTTTAACCGCGAGCAGACTTATCGTACATACAAAGGCAAAATCATCGCCACCATCAACAGCACGCTTCCAATCCTGAACAACGGTCAAATAGAGGGTGCCATAGAAATCTCCAGAAACATCACCCCATACAAAGAGCTCTCCGAGCGCTATCTGGACCTTCAATCCATGGTTCAGGGGGGCGACACCACTGGTAAGAACAAAGCGACTAGAACCGATGTCGCCGTTTTCAATTTTGAAGACATCATCACCAATCACTCGGAATTCAATAGGGTAAAAGCCGTGGCCATGAAAGCAGCGCGCACGGAAATTCCAGTGCTCATCTACGGTGAGACGGGTACTGGAAAGGAACTCCTGACCCAAGCGATCCATAACAGCAGCAAACGGAAAAACAGACCTTTCATCGCTCAAAACTGTGCCGCCCTGCCGTCCTCACTCCTGGAAGGGATTCTTTTCGGTACGGTCAAAGGGGGCTTTACAGGCGCCGTGGACAGAAAAGGACTCTTCGAACTTGCCGATACCGGAACACTGTTTCTCGACGAGATCAACTCCATGCCACAAGAACTTCAAGCCAAGCTTTTAAGAGTCCTTCAGGACGGCATCATCAGGCGGGTGGGGGACACCAGGGAACATCGGGTGGATGTGCGGATCATCGCGGCCACCAACATCGATCCAAACGTGGCCATCGAAAATGGCCTGATCAGGAGAGACCTCTATTACAGATTGAACACTGTCACACTATGGATTCCCAAGCTCTCCGATAGGAAAGAGGACATCCTTCTACTCACAAAATTCTTCATCGACAAGTACAACAATCAGCTCTACAGAAACTTTAAAGGCGTCTCAGAGGATGTCATGCGCCTTTTTTTAAACTACAGCTGGGAAGGCAACGTGCGGGAACTAGAACACGTCATCGAAGGGGCAGTGAACTTTGCGGAAGGCACTACCATTGGATTTATGGATCTGCCTCCGAATCTCAGAAACTATTATAAGTTACATGTCGAGCCCCAAATCCATGAACCGATTACAGAAAATCAGCAAACTCAGCAAAGCGAAGATTTTGATCTCAACCTCAATCAGATTGTGGAAAACGCTGAGAAAAGGGCAATTGAGAAAGCTTATGAGGACAGTTTCCACAATATTACGCAAACAGCGAAAGTTTTGGGAATACCCAGACAGACGCTTCAGTACAAACTTAAGAAGTATAATATTTGATTGCAAATACAACACCCGATTGTTCTACCTGAGCTGTTGGGTTTTCTTTTATTCAGGTGTGCCAGAAATTCGGCACCATCAAATTGTGTCCAAATTGCATATTGTATATGCTATATCACGAACCACAATATATAGTGGAATAAAAATTTTGTTGATTGTTAAAGGTTTGGCACAGAACTTGCACCTAATAGAGACGTGAGATAAACTTATTATAAGTGGGAGGCATCTACAATGAAAAAAGGTTGCAAATTCGGAACACATCGCGTCATCCAGCCAGAAGGTATTTTACCACAGCCGGCTGAAATCATTTCAAACGACATGGAAATCTATGATAATGAAATCCTGATCGACGTACAAACACTCAATATCGATTCCGCATCGTTTACTCAGATCAAAGAAGAAGCACATGGCGACGAAGCAAAGATCAGAGAGATCATGCTCGGTATCGTAGAAAGATATGGCAAGCACAAAAACCCTGTAACCGGATCTGGCGGCATGCTCATCGGTACAGTGGCACAAATCGGTCCTGCACTTGAAGGCAAGACGGACCTCAAAGTCGGCGACAAAATCGCTACACTCGTTTCACTTTCATTGACACCGCTCGTGATCGATGAAATCGTAGAAATCAGAATCAATATCGACCAAGTGGACATAAAAGGCAAAGCCATTTTATTTGAAAGCGGTCTTTATGCCAAAATTCCTTCAGATATTCCAGAGAACTTAGCGCTTTCAGTTCTTGACGTAGCTGGCGCACCTGCACAGACTGCAAAACTCGTAAGACCTGGTGACACTGTACTCGTCATCGGCGGCGCTGGAAAATCAGGCATGCTCTGTTTATACGAAGCGAAAAAACGCGCTGGCGTCACAGGAAAAGTTATCTGTCTTCAACACAATGACCATGCGAAAGACCGCGTCATGAACGCAGGCCTTGCGGATCATTTCGTAGTGGCGGATGCGACCAATGCGGTTGAAGTCCTCAAAAAAATCGGCGAAGTGACAGATGAAAAAATGTGCGACCTCGTCATCAACTGCGTCAACGTTCCAAACACTGAAATGTCATCTATCCTCGCAACTAAAGACGATGGTATGGTCTACTTCTTCAGTATGGCGACCAGCTTCACAAAAGCGGCACTCGGCGCTGAAGGTGTTGGCAAGGACGTCACAATGATCGTCGGCAACGGCTACACTAAAGGCCATGCGGAGATCACGCTCCAAATCATGAGAGAAAGCAAGACACTGCGTGAAATCTACGAAACACTTTACGCGTAATATAAAATTTTGAAAGGGGTACTTTTAATGAGACACTACACAGAAATCGAAATGTGGAAAAACGTAACACAAGCAGAGTGGGATTCTTGGGAATGGCAAGTGAGAAACCGCATTACGACAATCGACGCTCTCAAATCAGTCATCAACCTTACAGAAAAAGAGGAAGAAGGCATCAAGAAATCGCTTGAGATCCTCAGAATGGGCATCACGCCTTACTACTCACTTTTAATGGACAAAGACGATCCAAAATGTCCAGTGAGAATGCAAGCCGTTCCAACCATCCAAGAGACTTACTTCAGTGCTGCTGACATGGACGATCCACTTCACGAAGATGCGGATTCTCCAGTTCCAGGCATCACACACAGATATCCGGACAGAGTTCTTTTCCTCATCACTGACATGTGCTCCATGTACTGCCGTCACTGTACAAGAAGAAGATTTGCAGGACACAACGACGGTGGCGTTCCAAGAGATAGAATCGACGCTGCAATCGAGTACATCAGAAACACTCCAGTTGTTCGTGACGTTTTATTATCAGGCGGCGATGCGTTACTCGTTTCAGACGATCTTCTAGAGTACATCATTAAGAGACTCAGAGAGATCCCACACGTTGAAATCATAAGAATCGGTTCAAGAACTCCTGTAGTATGTCCACAAAGAATCACACCAGAACTCGTGAACATGCTCAAAAAATACCACCCAATCTGGCTCAACACACACTTCAACCACTCAAAAGAAGTGACTGCAGAAACCAAAAAAGCATGTGCCCTCATGGCAGACGCCGGTATACCACTTGGTAACCAGTCCGTTCTGTTAAAAGGCATCAACGATAGCGTTCATATCATGAGAGACCTGCTTCACGAGCTCGTCATGATGCGCGTCAGACCATACTACATTTACCAATGTGACCTTTCTACAGGCATCGAGCACTTCAGAACACCTGTATCCAAAGGCATCGAGATCATCGAAGGCTTACGTGGCCATACCTCCGGATACTGCATCCCTACATTCGTAGTTGACGCACCGGGCGGCGGCGGAAAAATTCCGGTAATGCCACAGTACTTGATTTCGCAATCCCCTGACAAAGTCATCCTCAGAAACTACGAAGGCGTGATCACAACTTACACTCAACCACATTCATACGACTTCGAGACTGAAGGCGCAGTGGAAACCGAAGCTCAAAAAGCTCACAAAACTGCAGGCGTCGGCGGACTTTTACAAGGCAATCGCGTGAGCATCGAACTGAAATCACTCGAAAGAACAAAGAGATCGCATCACGAAGAATAATATAGAGAATTGACACTAGATAAGGAATGAAAGCTAGGGAACTCGGAGGGCATCATGGGGCTATATCCACTTTTTGAAAATCAATATCGCATCATTTCAATCGTTGGAATGGCCAAAAATGCCGGCAAAACGGTCACGCTGAACCACCTCATCGAGGTGCTGGATGCAAATCATGTATCTTTTGGTCTCACGTCCATTGGGAGGGACGGCGAGCGCCAGGACATTGTGACGAATACCGACAAGCCGATGATCTACGTGAAAAAGGGAACCTACATCGCCACGGCAGAAATGCTGTTCAACCTCTCAGAGGCGAAAATGGCGGTGGAAGAGGTCACAGACCATCACACGGCAATGGGCAGAGTCATCATCGGACGGACACTTACTGATGGCTATGTTCAAATCGGAGGTCCTTCGACCAACCTGGCGGTTAACGCAGTATCGGAAAAAATGCTGGAAAAAGGCGCCGGCTACGTGCTGGTGGATGGGGCACTGGACAGATCATCCTCTGCATCCCCCGCCATCACAGACGCCTGCATCCTGGCAACCGGCGCAGTGCTCAGTCGCGATATGGCTAAAGCCGTGGCAAAAACTGCTCACCGCGCATCACTCTTCGCATTGCCTCATGATATTGATGAGAGCAGTTTAAGACTTTGGGAGGTCGCCGAAGAGACAAGAAACGTCATATTCATAGAATCGGATGGATCGCACGTGGTCATGGACGGCTTCAGAACCGCCCTGAACGCGGGCCGTGCCATTGGAGAGCTCATAGACGAAAACACTCGCGCCCTGTTGTTTCCGGGCGCGCTTACCACAAAAACAATCATGGAAATCGTACACACGACGCAGTATTATAAAAATATTGAGTTTATAGTCGGCGATGCCACAAAAATATTCATCGAACACAGTGACTGGCAGTATTTCATGCGAATCGGCGTTGACATCAAAGTGCGTTACGGCATCAGGCTCCTCGCTGTGACCGTCAATCCATACGCTCCTGCCGGCTATTTTTATGATGGGGCGATCTTCAAAGCGGCACTCGCGAAGTGCATCAAGGGCGTTCCAATCGTTGATGTTCTGGAAGGGGTGTGACATGAAGCAGGAATTTCTCAGCAAAAAGAATTTCGCGGATCTCGATCTGGGCTTCGTTTTCGACCGGCTCCCGGTGGTGACGCCATACGGGGAAAGTGCAAAGAAAAGTCTCAGACCCCTTGGCGCATCAAACTTCAAAGACCTCGAACACAGCTTCGACCTTACAGAGCGCATCATGGAAAGGCTGGAAAACAAAAGGCACGATGTACTGGAACTCAAATCGATATTAAAAGAGATCAAACAACTGGCAAACACCTTTGACCGCATCGAGGCAGAGGATACACTCTCCGTTACTGAACTCTTTGAAATCAAACACCTGGTCATGAATATGGCAAAAGTCAAAGCCATGATGGAAAAACTCAGCTGGGAGAAGACCGTAGGAGATTTCCTACTCCATTCCGCCGAGCCCGTGATGGCACTGCTCGACCCTGAAAACTCAGGCGTCGGTACTTTTTACATCTACAGCACCTATTCAGCAGAGCTCGAAACCATTCGCGCCAGCCTGCTTGAGACCGAAACGGAAATCAAGAGGCAGACAAAGGCGATTGCGCTGCAGATCGAAACCGAAGGCTTCAAGGTGAATGCAAACGGCGAGGTCAGAATCCAGCAGATCGATCGCGATAACATTGAAAGGGCCAAGCAACATCCTCATTTGAGTTATCGGATGGACATTCCTCTCTACAGCCTATTCAGGATCAAGCCCGATCCCAAATATCAGGATCGGCATGATCAACTGCTGATTGAAGAGGAAGAAGCCGAATACAGGGTCAGGATCTGGTTGACCGCACAGTTAAAAAAGTATCTCAAAATGCTCAGAGCCAACTGCGCCCACATCGGACAGGTGGATCTGCTGATCGCAAAGGGGCAATTCGCTGCAGCATTCCAGTGCGTCAGACCGAAATTTGAAAGCGAAGGCAATCTTTCCATCGTAGGTGGAAGACACCTGAAAGTCGCATACAGTCTGGACCGGGTAGGAAAGTCGTTCACACCTGTTGACATCGATATCCATAAAACTGTGACACTGATCACAGGAGCCAACATGGGCGGAAAAACAGTGTCTCTTAGGATGATCGGGCAAGTGATCGCCATGGCGCATTATGGGTTTTTAGTCCCCTGTAAACAGGCAACACTTTACCCCCTCGACTTCTTATTCATCTCGGTTGGAGACTCACAATCCATCGATATGGGCCTCAGCACGTTCGGCGCAGAAATCGTAGAAATCGGACAGGTCATCAGGCGCTTCTCCGACAGGGGACTCATCTTGATTGATGAACTCGCAAGAGGCACCAACCCTAAAGAGGGCTACGCCATATCAAAAGCATTGATTGAGCACCTTCAAGGAGGTATGAGCAAAACACTCATCACCACCCATTACGATGGGCTCACTCAAGGACCGGACCTTTCACATTATCAGGTCAACGGCCTTAAGGACGTCAATTTTGAAGACATACGAACGGAACTCAAAGAAAAAGGCATCGGCCTTTTGCATGAATACATGGATTACAGACTCACCGAGGTGAGTGGCGACAAGGAAATTCCAAAGGAAGCCCTTAGAATTTCTGAAATGATGGGCCTGGCCCAAACCATTATAGAGAGAGCCAAAGAAATATTAGGAGGATCACATGACGAGCAAATTAAATCTTGATTTCAGTGTCGTGGAAAAAGCGCGCAACTCCGCAAGAGTGATCGCTGAAGACACGCAAAAATTTATCGAACGTCATACCACCGTCACCGTTGAACGAACAATCGTAAGATTGCTCGGCGTAGATGGCATTGACGACATCGAAAGACCTCTTCCGAACGTGGTCGTGGACAACATCAAAAAAGGCGGCGGACTTGCGGAAGGCGCGGCATTTTGGATGGGCAACGCCATGGTTGCAACGGGCAAAACCGCCCAAGAAATCGCACTCGCGATCTCAGCAGGCGAAATCGACCTTACAAAAATACCAGTTCAGGACGAATCCAAAATCAAGGCAGTCATCGAAGCTGAAGCTGAAAAAATGGTGGAACTCATCAGAGGGAACCGCGCACAGCGTGACGAGTACTTAAACACCATCGGAGAAGGTCCTAAACCTTACCTTTATGTCATCGTCGCAACGGGCAACATCTACGAGGACGTACTTCAGGCGCAAGCCGCTGCACGTCAAGGCGCAGACATTATCGCTGTCATCCGTACCACCGCACAAAGTCTCCTCGATTACGTGCCATATGGTGCGACCACAGAAGGTTTCGGCGGTACTTACGCCACTCAGGAAAACTTCAGAATCATGCGTACAGCGCTTGATGAAGTGGGCTCTGAAGTGGGCAGATACATCCGTCTTTGCAACTACTGCTCAGGTCTTTGTATGCCTGAAATCGCTGCAATGGGCGCAATAGAAAGACTTGATGTCATGCTGAACGACGCCCTTTACGGCATTCTCTTCAGAGACATCAACATGCAAAGAACACTTGTCGACCAATTTTTCTCAAGAGTGATCAACGGCTTCGCGGGCATCATCATCAACACTGGCGAAGACAACTACCTCACCACATCAGACGCCATCGAGGAAGCACACACCGTGCTCGCATCACAGCTCATCAATGAGCAATTCGCACTCCTCGCCGGACTCCCTGAAGAGCAAATGGGTCTTGGACACGCGTTCGAAATGAACCCGGAAACTGAAGACGGTTTCTTACTCGAATTATCACAAGCGCAAATGGCGAGAGAAATCTTCCCGAAAGCGCCGCTCAAATACATGCCACCTACAAAATTCAAAACTGGCGACATCTTCAGAGGCCACGTACAAGACACCCTGTTCAACGCAGTGGCAATCATGACCGGTCAAGGCTTGCAGCTTCTGGGCATGCTCACTGAAGCGATCCATACGCCTTTACTTCAAGACCGTGCGCTTTCCATTGAAAACGCAAAATACGTCTTCAATAACTTGCGTCACTTCGGCGATGAAATCGAATTCAAAAGCGGCGGCATCATCCAGTCCCGTGCACAAGGCGTTCTCAAAGAAGCTGCCGACATGCTTGAAGAAATCGAACACACTGGAATCATGGCCACCATTGAACAAGGCAAATTCGCAGGCGTCACCCGTAAGATGGACGGCGGCAAGGGTCTTGACGGCGTCACCCAAAAGGGCGACAGATACTTCAATCCATTTATTCCTATGATGCTTGGAGGTGCCAAATGATCTCTACTAACAATGGACTTGACTTAACCAAAATCAAACCATACGGCGACACCATGAACGACGGCATGATGCAATTTTCATTCACGCTTCCTGTTCCATGTTGCGACGAAAGCAAAGAAGCCGCCAAACAACTGCTCATCAAAATGGGCATTGACGAGCCTCAGGTGGTGGACGCCAAAGACCTCGGCGTCGGTTACACCATGTTCACCATGTACGGCAAATGCACACATACCATCGATTACACCACCATCGAAGTTCCTAAGGTGGACTCGGACGTCATGGACATCCACGGCGTGGAAGACTTCATCGAAGCCAACTTCAAACGCGACATCGTCATCGTAGGCGCTTGCTCAGGCACAGATGCCCACACCGTCGGCATTGACGCCATCATGAACATGAAAGGCTTCGACGGCCACTACGGTCTCGAGCGTTACAAAGGCATCAAAGCCTACAACCTCGGCGCGCAGGTCCCCAACGACGAACTCGTCGCCAAGGCCATCGAACTGAATGCCGATGCCATCATCATCTCACAGATCGTCACACAAAAAGACGTTCACATTGCCAACATGACCGAACTTATCGAGCTTCTCGAATCCGAAGGCGTCCGCGACAAAATGATTGTCTGCGCCGGCGGACCAAGAATCTCCTATGAACTCGCCAAGGAACTCGGCTATGACGCCGGCTTCGGAACGGGCTCGTTCGCTGAGCATGTGGCTTCATTTATTGTGCAGGAGCTCGTGAATAGAGGTATGTAAGTACCGATTGGGGACAGGTCCATTTTGGTAC
>JACUUV010000081.1 GCA_014859095.1 Clostridia bacterium
GACCTGTGGCGAAACCTTAATTAGCGACTGCGCTCGGAGAAAGTGAAAGTGAATTGTTTTTGGACGGGGGTTCGACTCCCCCCATCTCCACCAATAAAAGGAAAGGCCCATGCAAACGCATGGGTCTTTCCTTTTACCGGCGGAGCTGGGAGTCGAACCACAAAGTGGGCGGAACACAAAGGAATTGCGCAAGCAATTTCGACTGTGACGCTCGAGCGAAGCGAGAGCTGCAGACACGTAGTGGCTGCTCGACTCCCCATATGTATGTGTCTAGACCTCAAATCAAGGGAGCAAATGTGGAGGAACTGTGTATGTGAAGCGAAACCGCCTTAGGCGGTCTTTTTTCGTTGGTGGAGATGGGGGGAGGTCGAACCCCGAGAGGTGCGTTTTTCGGCGAAGCCGAAATAACGGGCGAACGAAGCGTTTGCTTATGCAAACGCAGGAGCCTAAGCTAATATGTTCGGATGAGTACATGAGTAATATTTCTTAAGCCGAACTCGAGCGCAGCGAGAGGGGTAAGTGCCGTAGGCAATTGCTCGACTCCCCATATTGTTGTGATTGGATATTGCATGAACGGAGCGACGTTGGTGGAGAAGAAACATCTGATACTAGACAGAAGTTATACACATAGAACATAGCTTTAGGATTACTATTGAAATTGCAACAACTTATGCCTTTTATGGATGGCTTTTAATGTTTAGAAATAAAGCTAGAATAATCATGCCTGAAAACTTGAAGCAATCTATAGAAATGTATTTAGCTAATGTTTTGAACTTATATAATTATAGAGAAGACACTCATTTTTGAGTGTTTTTTTGTTGCCATAATTTTAGTGTACACACTTTTGTACAACTAAAATGATACGGTATAGATAAGTAAATCAATTCTGGAGTAAAGTAAAATTATTCAATTTGCAGAATATTCTAACAATACAATGTGATATACTGGAATTAATGTAAACAGAAGACTTGCAAGGTTTATTAATTTGTGAAATTGAGAGAATTGTTTAAGCATAATGTGATTTGTCTGGAGGTCAAAATGAAAATCGGTTTCAGAACACCAAGTCTAAAAAAGAGGATCACTGCGCGAACCAGCATTAAGAGACAAGTAATACATAGGGCAGGACTCAAAATGCCAAGAGGTTATGGATGGATTCGCAAACCAAAAAAGTGGACTTATAACAAAGTCTATAATCGGACTTCATTCGATATTTTTAAGTTTTTTAAAGAAGCTATTTAAATGAGATGATAGATCAGATTGTTTTATAATACTATGTGTATTTACGATATTTCGTAACCATAAAGTCATAATCCGAGGAGGAAACAAGATGAATTTGATTGGTCATGAGGTTTATCATAAAATATTTGGTAATGGAAAGATTATTGATTTGTCCAACAACATAATATCAGTTGAATTCAATTCTGTGATTAAGAAGCTCAGTTTTCCAGACGTATTTGATGAGTTTATGAAACTTGAAGATTCATTGCTTGATGATGCTGTTCAAATTGAAGTGAAGAGAATGCTAGATGACAGAAAAAAATTGGAAGTCGAAAAGGTTGAAGCATTGGAACGAAATTTAAAGAAAGATCAATTTGAACCTTTAGACTCAAAAATCAATTCAAGTAAATCCCAAAGGAGTAAAACTGTTGCTAGAGCCAATATTGCATTCAAGTGTAACAAATGTGATGGTGGTAAATCTGACAATTCAATTGGCTTCAAAGGGATTTGCAGTGATGAGATGATCGACTATAACATACGTGTAGCTCATCATACGTGGTGTTCCTCAGAAGATTGCCCATGCTACAGTTATTATAGGGGGGATAAAGATCGAAATGTTCTAGAAGAGGAGTTCATCAAAGATGGATTTATTTGCTATGAAAGCCAGATGCTCATAAATTGGAAAGCTATGGCTGGAATTGTACAAACCGGTGAAAATAAAAATAGAACGATGAAATTGAAACGTGTTCAAAGTAATAGTCTATGTGTTTTAACCACTAGAGAACCTTTTAGTAAGGAAAAGGACCGTTACATCTTCGGGGTGTTTTTAGCAGATGAATCTTTTGAGGGAGACAGTATTGAAGCGGGTTATGTTAGTACCGATTCAGAATTTAAAATTGAATTAGCACCAAATGAAGCAACTCAAATGAAGTTCTGGAATTACCATTCCAACTCAAACAAGTCGGAAATTGCTTCATGGAATTCTGGACTGCATAGATATTTTGATGACCAACAAGCTATTCAAATTTTAAGAGATATGGCAAAACTTAAAAAGGGGACTCCTGATGAAATCATAGCTGAAAGGTTGCTAAACCATTTCGCGAAAATCAATGCAATTGATACTGAAAGAATTGATGAGCCTAATGGTGCACTCATGCGGAAAGCAGACTAGTTCAGTAAATATGGAATATGATGTGAGGTTAAGTCAAATCAGCCACACGATCTTTTAATTATGGGAGAAGTTGCAAAGTTTGAATACGTTTGTTTTTCAGAATTTGTAAGTAGATTTGGTCATTTACCCGAATTTAACGACAAGAAATTGTCTCCTAAGAGGTAGGACTATTTTGATCTACTGATTTTACATTTGTATTTTGTTTTCAACATCTGGGTAGCAAAAATGCTAACAAGGAGGGGAAAATATGGATAATGAGCTGTTAAAAAAGTATATAAAATATGCATCTTCCAGTGAAGCCTTTGCTGTTTTATTTGTAAAGAAATATCTTGGTGCATCTGAAGGACATTGGGTTGATATTTTGGACTATGATGATCATAGATATTATTATCAAGAGAATCTCGAGTTCAAGAGAGTTGAGTGTGCCATATTTGAAAGAAAAATCAAACCTGTTTATCCTCCAAAAAGTGGATTCAAATCGACTAATGATTACGAAATGGCATGTCGAGCAATAACGTGGGAAACCGCAAACAAAGATATTTTATATCAAAGGAACAAGAAAATAAAACCGCAAGTCTATCAGATAGAAGGTGTGAAGTATAACGCTACGAGAGGGACAACTTATTTCATTGATAACGCGCCTGCTGAAATAAAAGATTTGGAAAGAAATTTATTTGATAGAACAAATCCTTTATGGGACGAAGCACTACAATATGTAAGAAAACCGAATTATGTATTTAAGATAAGACAAATCAAACTCTTAAGTTGAGAGGCAATTAATAATTATGGAATTTGGAGACGATTATGAGCGAAAATCTTTTTTCTGATCAATTGAATAATGGACAAATAACTCTAGAAACGGTCAAACCTTTCTCGAATGGAAACATTGATGTAATTAAAATGGAGTTCTTAGAAGCTGAAACTATGTCTTGGAGGAGTTTGTTTGAGGGATTTGATAAGCTTTATGCAATTACATATTCATCTGGGATTGGTTTTGTTTGTGAATTGCTCGATTTGTTTACTTATAGTGAAATCATCTTTGGCAGTGAAGAGGTATTGTCTTTTAGTATGCAGGAAGTCATGGCTTATCAACTAAAGACAATTGAAAGAATAAGACAAAATATGAGCAAAATGAAAATGGACTTAATCTCTAAAGTTGATAATGAAACTCTGAAAATGTATGTTGCCAGAAAAAAGATATCACATGAGAAAATATATCTTCTCGAGGCTAATGACGGTAGAAAGAGAACAGTCTTTGGCTCAGCGAATATGTCTCAAGCAGCCTTTGTTGGATTTCAGCGAGAAAACATAGGATATATTGATGGAGATAAAGCCTTTGATTGGTATATGGATTCATTTGAGAATTTTAAATTGGATTGTTCAGACCAGATTACCACTTCTGCATTGACTATTGCGGATGATGATGAAAATATTGAAGAAATTCCAGTCATGAAAACAGTTAAAATCAAGAAAGCTTTAGTGATTGAGCCACAAAATGAACTTAAGGATGAAATTCGATTTACTTTAGATGTCAGAGCATTGGCCAATAAGTTGGCAGCCTATGTCCCAAAACCAGATAAGAAAGGTAAAACAATTTTGTCTCCAGAAAGCGTCAAATTGACAAGAAAAAGAATTGTAGAATCCAATATCAAAGAAAAAGAAATGAGAAATGAATACCCTCAATTTATTATAGATGTAGAATCGGGAAAGGCCATGCTAAATGGAAGTGAATTAGATTTGTCACCAGATCAGGAGAGTATTAGGAAGGATGTAGATTTGTTCCTTCAGTACATGTCAGGATATGAGCGGTTTCATGGTGATGTTATAGGTATGCAGATGCGGTATTTTGAGTTTGCTAATTGGTTTTTTACTTCTCCATTTATGGCGACAATGAGAAATATGGCCATTAAGTACAACCAAAATTTATTGCCATATCCGGTATTTGGCCTTTTATATGGTCAGAGCAAAGCAGGCAAAACGAGTTTTTTAGAGACACTCTTAAAAATGATGATTGGTCAAAAGACTAAAATATCTGCGCCTGATTTTACGAGATCTACTATTGAAAACTTGAAAAAAGTAGTCATGGGCGCGCCAATTGTTGTAGATGATCTTACACAAACCAGATTTAATCAACATGCTATTGAAACTATAAAGAATGATGATTTTGGAGTGAATGATGACTCAATGAGTTATCCTGCAGTTGTTATTAGTGCCAATGAAGATGTCAAAGCAGTAGCTCCAGAAGTGACTAGAAGAACTGTCATTTGCAGGGTTCAAGCGGGACTAACAAATACTGAACTAATGAAAAGTAACATAGTGAGACGTGTTCAAAAGAATATTGGAACCGCATTTTATCGAGAATACTTGAGAAGAATGCTTGAAGAAATGCCTGAGTTTATAGATGAACTGAAAGATGATGACTCTGATGGTGGACCAGATATCTTGGCAGCATCGTCAAGAATTATTTATGAAATCATCAAAGAACATTGTGATGAAAAATCTATACCTTTTTACGTGAGAGAGCTTACTTTGGATGATTACTTCAGTGAAAAAGTTACAGGTGCTTATGCCATGAAAACGATCCAAAATGCATGGTCAGTAGACAAAAAAACATTTGAAATCAAGAAGAAACTCAATCAGTTAAGATACAACGCTGGGCAAACCTGGGAAGCGGATAGAATTATTAAGGAATTACCTGAGGATTTGGAAGCCCACAAAGTACGGGAGCATGTCGTCATGTCTTTGGATAAAGCTTGCGATTTTTTTGAGATTGATTTTAGAAGATATGGATTCTTAAATGGATTGAGGAAATGACTTTAAACATAATAAGTTCTTGGAGATGAGTCTAATGAAAAATAGAATTAAAGATGCCATTATAGGACTCTGTGTAGGTGATGCTTTAGGCGTACCTGTGGAGTTTATGACCAGAGAAGCGCTCAAATTTGATCCAGTAACAGATATGCGTGAATACGGGACGTATCATAAGCCTAGAGGCACGTGGTCGGATGATACGAGCATGACGCTATGTCTGCTTGATAGTCTGGCTAGCGGACTTGAATATGAAGATATCATGAAGAAATTTGTGTCCTGGTATAAAGAAGGTGCATATACGCAGTATGGTGAAGCATTTGATATTGGTATGTGTACCAGAGAATCGATACAGAGATATTTAAATGGAGTAGAGCCACTAGAATGTGGTGGTATAGGAGAGAGGGATAATGGAAATGGATCTCTCATGCGCATACTGCCCCTATTATTTTATTTACAGTATCACTATGAGCCTGATTTTCAAAGAAATGATGAAGTGTTCGAGGTGATTCATAATGTTTCAGGTCTGACACATGGACACAAGCGCAGTCAAGTGGGCTGTGGCATATATTTATCCTTAGCCTCGATGTTGACAGAGCAGAAAGACTTGAAACGTGCTTTAAAATCAGGCATTGAAAGAGCATTTGATTATTATAATGATAAAGAAGATTTTAAAGAAGAGTCTAAGGCATATCACAGGTTATTAAACGAGAATTTTGATTTGCTTGATGAAGCACAAATAAAAAGCAGTGGCTATGTAGTGGATTCATTAGAAGCTGCAGTCTGGTGTTTGATGAATACTCAGTCTTATGCGGAATGTGTTTTAAAAGCAGTGAACTTGGGAGAAGATACAGATACTGTGGCTGCAATTGCTGGTGGGCTTGCTGGGTTGTATTACGGGCTAGAACAAATTCCAGTGGAGTGGGTGGATGCAATTCTAAATCGTGAGTTAATTTTTGATTTGTCAGATCATTTGTTTGGGGCGTTGATAAGCGAAAAAATAAAAACTATATCAATTTACATTCCTTATTTTGAAATTGCCAATGGTCGTACGGTTTGTAATTATAGAAATGGTTATCCAGATTATGATCAGACCATGCTTGATTTTGTGAGCGCTGTCGAAATGTCCAATTTAATGGATCATGCGTATCTTAAAACAGTCGAAAAATATGGCATAAATGATTGGAATGTCAACACTTTATTAGACAATTTTCTTAAGGTGCAAATATTTGTAATCCACAGGAGTCATATACCCCAATGATGAATGTAGCCGATGATTGTTATACCAGTTAACATAGTCGAACAATTCGATCTTTAAATGCTCAATTGAATCAAAGACTTCTTGATAAATAAATTCTTTTTTGAAGGTTTTGAAAGTCGCTTCTGCAACTGCATTATCATCCTGAACTTTGCATAAAAGTTACACTAAACACATTTTGAAGCTGAAAAACG
>JACUUV010000082.1 GCA_014859095.1 Clostridia bacterium
GGTGTAATCAGTTTTTAACTCAATAAGATAATCCAATCTTTTGATCTTATCTTTTCCTGCTCTTCCAGCACTCCCTGCTTTCCCTGCCTTTCCCTGATCTTCCCCGAGCGCCTACAGCGCTCTCAAACTTAAATCCAATGCGCGCACCGAATGCGTCAAAGCCCCAACAGAAATCAGATCCACACCCGTTTTCGCCACGTCGTGAACACGATCAAGGGACATGTTGCCTGAAGCTTCAAGAAGGACTCTTCCAGCTGTGATTCCAACCGCTTCAGCCATATCCCCATTGCTCATGTTATCGAGTAAAACGACGTCAGCACCAGCGTCAATCGCTTCCTCAAGTTCAGAGACTGACCTGATCTCCACTTCAATTTTGACCATGTGAGATACCTTCGCCTTGCAACGTTTCACAGCCTCAGTTATACCACCGACAGCGTCAATGTGATTGTCCTTGATCAGCACGGCATCATACAGTCCCATGCGATGATTGTATCCACCACCAATGACCACGGCTTTTTTATCGAGAATCCTAAGTCCAGGAACCGTTTTCCTCGTATCCACGATTTTCGCCTTATAAGGTGCCACTGCTTCCACATAAAGTCTGGTGGCAGTCGCAATGCCTGACATACGCTGTAAAAGGTTAAGCGCAGTCCGTTCCGCCATTAGCAGTCGCGATGTCAACCCAGAGATGCTCGCCACCTGATCACCTGATTTAACCCACTCGCCATCCGCAAACATGAAAGTCAATTCGGCGCTAGGATCCATAGCTCTGAACACGCCTTCAAACACTTCGAGCCCGCCTATCACACCGTCTTCCTTTGCCATCAGCACAAACGTGGACCTGTGCTCGGGCTCAAAAATGCTTTCAGAAGTCAAATCCATACCTTGAGTGTCCTCGGAAAGTGCCCCCGCAATAATCTTCTCAATTCTATCAAACCTCATTTTTATCCCGCTCCTCAATCGTTTTTATAAGCATCTCATGCACCAAAACGGACACATGAAAAAGTCTCAGGTCCTCCCAATTGGGCAACCTATACCCCGACGGCTCCATTAAAGCCATCTCCAGCTTCTTTCTCATATTCGAAATCTCATCGTAGCGCTTCACAACACCCATATTGCGCGTCATCCAGTTCTGCAATGATCCAAAACTCATATTGAAATATGGAACCTCCCTGAGAGGAATCCATCTCAAATCCTCAACTATTCCAGAATTCCTCAAAATCGCCTTGGCAGCCCTTCTACCGAACACAAGTGCTTCAAGCAAAGAGTTGCTTGCCAAACGGTTTTTGCCATGCACACCGGTATGTGAGCACTCCCCAACGGCATATAAACCTCTCAGGCTCGTATTGCCATCAAGATCAGTCTTAAGACCTCCCATATAATAATGCATGCAAGGTACCACCGGAATCATAGTGTGCGCAGGATTGATCCCACAATTCACGCAACACTCATAAATCGTAGGAAACCTCTCCCTAAAAAAACTCTCGTCAAGATGTGTCGCATCAAGATACACGTAAGGAAGCGACTGATTCCTCAACACCTCATGAATCGTCTTTGACACCACATCCCTCGGAGCCAGCTCCTTCATTGGATGTACGCCATCCATAAACCGATCCAGCTTCTCATCACGCAAAATCGCACCTTCGCCTCTTACCGCTTCGGAAATCAAAAAATGCCTACCCTCATAATGATCATTGCCGTAAAGTCCCGTCGGGTGAAATTGTAAATCGGCTAGCCCTGCCGTCTTCACACCGGCTTCAATACCCATGGCAATTCCAGTGCCTTCAATACCAAGTGCATTCGTCGTATTCGAAAAAAGTTGCCCCACACCACCTGTGGCCAGCACCACGCTCCCCGCCATGAAAACCCTTTGCGTCTCCTCAATCAGCGCCTCGACACCACCGCAAAATCCGCCAGCAGCAATCAATCTATAAACATAAGCGCCATCATAATGGGTGATATTGTCTCTCTCCAAAACGCGTTCATAAAGCGTCGACAACACCGTCTTTCCAGTATGATCCCCCATTCTAAGTATTCTCGCCATAGCATGGGCACCTTCCAGCCCAAGCTTATACCCCCGCTCATCCGCATCGAACCTGACACCAAATCCCTCAAGCGTCCTGATATTCTCGACCGCTTCATCCACCAAAACCCGAACTGCCACCGGATCATTTACAAAATGCCCACACGTCATCGTATCAGCAAAATGCTTTTCACTGTCATCCGCCTCACCGATCGCAGTCGCAATACCCCCTTGAGCCAAATAACTGTTGGTCCTGCTTATATCCCCTTCAGACAAAATCAATATCTTCAAATCGGAACCGAGTTGCAGCGCCGTATACAATCCAGCCAGCCCCGCCCCGACAACAATGACATCATAAGTCTCGCGAACCACCGCCATCATCTCACTTTCAGCATGGCATCGATAGCACCGAAAGCCTTCTCACGTATATTTTCATCCACCTCAATCGCATTGGTGCCATCGCGCAGCACCCTATAAACGTCCTCGAGCGTCGTCTTCTTCATATTTGGACAAACCATCACATCGTCAAGAAGCACAATCTCCTTCCCAGGATTTTCTCTCCGGATCGTCGATATCACACCCACTTCCGTACCAATGACAATCGTCTGAGCCTCAATCGTCCTACATCTATTAATAATCTGCGACGTGCTGCCCACAAAATCGGCATAATCAAGCACCTCAGGCCGGCACTCGGGATGGACCATCAAATAGGCATTCGGATACTTCGCCATAGTCCTGGCCACATCAAGCGACTCCACACGATGATGCGTCGGACAAAATCCCCTCCAAACCGCAATCTCTCGCTCCGGACATTGCTTGCTCACATAGCCACCAAGATTCTGGTCCGGCACAAACAAAATCCGCTCCGCCTCAAGATTCGAAACCACCTTCAATGCATTCGACGAAGTACAACAAATATCACTTTCAGCCTTGACCTCGGCTGAAGAATTTACATAACACACCACCTTAAGACCCGGATCCGCCTCTTTTGCCTTCCTCACGTCATCTGCCGTCACCATGTCCGCCATCGGGCACCCCGCCCCCAAATTCGGGAGAAGCACCGTCTTCGACGGTGATAGTATTTTAGCGGTTTCCGCCATGAAACTCACGCCGCAGATCACCAAAATATCTGCTTCGCTGTCCGCCGCAATTCTCGCCATCTCAAGCGAGTCCCCCACGTGATCCGCAATCGCCTTCACTTCATCAATCTGATAATGATGGGCAAAAATCATCGCACCCTTCTCTTGCTTCAATCTTAAAATCTCACTTTCCAGTTCATTAACCATTTGCTCACACCTCAATTTCTTGTTGAATATACACCTGTCTTGTCACTAGTCGTAGAATATCACATTATTTAGTCTAGTTCAAGGTACCAATTGGGGACAGTCCCCAATCGGTACCTTGAAAGTGGTTAGTGGTTTTTGGCTGACGCCAAGCAGTATTGCGCTCATACGAGCGCAGTGGTTGGGAAGTTCAAAGTACAAAGTACAAGTAACATTTTACACCAGAAAAAAAATTTACATAAAAAAAGGATCAATGCGTCAGCATCAATCCTTAATCTTTTATATTTTCGGTGCGTAGCACCAATCTTTTACGGTCTTTCGCTTTTCCCAACCACTTGGCGTCAGCCAAAAACTACTTGACGTCAGTCAAAAACCACTTGGCGATAGCCAAAAACCACCGGGTGCGCTCCACAGCGCCCTAGTAGTACTTTTTCTTCCCAGTAGTAGTCATCATATTCTTTTCAAGAATATCGAGGTGTTCCAGGCTCATGCCCGTACCTTTTGCCACACAGCTTACAGCATCATCTGCGATGTAAGTCGGAATACCGGTTCTTTTTTCAATGAGTTTGTTGAGGCCGTTGAGGAGCGATCCGCCACCTGTGAGGACAATACCTCTGGAACTGATGTCCGAAGCAAGCTCAGGTGGTGTTTTTTCAAGCACGAAGTGCACCGCATCACATACGGTGTTGACCACTTCTTGAAGTGCCTCTAGCATTTCCTCGCTTGAAATGGAAATGTTCTTTGGTAGACCGGTGATGAGGTCTCTGCCTCTACAGTCCATTTTTATGGATTTTGTTCTTGGATATGCTGTACCGACGTTGATCTTTAGTTCTTCGGCAGTACGCTCACCAATCAACAAGTTATGTCTTTTTCTTAGGTATTTGATAATGGCTTCATCGAACTTGTCACCAGCCACTTTAATGGAAGTGCTGACCACAATACCGCCAAGTGAGATGACAGCGATGTCAGAAGTACCACCACCGATGTCGATGACCATGTTGCCATCTGGCTTGGTGATGTCAAGTCCGGCGCCGATTGCAGCCGCGATTGGCTCTTCGATCAAAAATGTTTTGCCGCCGCCAGCTTCCATGGTTGCGTCTAGTACTGCACGCTTTTCCACTTCGGTGACGCCACTTGGAACGCAGATGATTATTTTCGGTTTGAACAATCTTCTTCTACCACATGTTTTATTGATGAAGTATCTGAGCATGCGCTCAGTGACATCATAATCCGATATGACACCATCTTTGAGTGGTCTGATCGCAATGATGTTGCCCGGTGTTCTACCAAGCATCTTTCTCGCTTCGTTGCCCACTGCGAGTACACGGTCCGTATTTTTATCAATTGCCACGACCGATGGCTCTCTCAGAACTATGCCTTTTCCTTTTATATACACAAGCACACTTGCCGTTCCAAGATCTATGCCGATTTCTGTGCCTACTCCAAACATGAATTTCCACCTTCCACTACCATTATTTTAACCGCTGGTCTATTTGTTGATTCTTGCAATATTTGCACCAAGTGCCAGTAGATCGTTCTCAATTTTAGGGTAACCACGATCGATATGATAAATCTCATCGATTTCAGTCTCACCTTCAGCTATAAGTCCCGCCAAAACAAGCGCAGCACCGGCTCTAAGGTCCGTCGCCTTGACTTGAGCGCCTTGAAGCACTTTCACACCTTGTATTACAGCACTATGGCCTTCGATTTTAATGTTTGCTCCCATACGGTTAATCTCAGCGACATGTCTGAATCTGTTTTCAAAAACAGTCTCGTTGATGACACTTGTCCCTTCAGAAACAGCCAAAAGCACCATGAACTGAGCCTGAGCATCCGTAGGAAAACCTGGATACGGCAAAGTCGTAAGGTCCACCGCCTTGAGTTCTCCTGTAGCAATCACTCGGATCACATCGTCATCATCTTCAACAATGACACCCATTTCACGAAGTTTTGCTGTCACTGGTTTGACGTGACTGGAAACTACATTTTCAATAGTGATGTCACCTTTGGTGATGGCAGCAGCAACCATGAATGTCGCGGCAATGATTCTATCTGGGATGGTTTGATGTTTGGTGCCCGTCATTTTTTCAACCCCGTTGATTCGGATTGTATCTGTTCCGGCACCTTTTACATTTGCACCCATTTCATTTAAAAAGTTTGCAAGGTCTATGATCTCAGGTTCTTTTGCGGCATTTTGAATCAACGTCTGTCCTTTTGCCATGGTGGCTGCCATCATGATGTTCTCAGTGGCACCCACGCTTGGGAAGTCGAGGTAGATTTCAGAACCCACCAAACCATTTTCCGCTTTGGCTTCAATATAACCGTGACCTAAAGTCACTTCAGCTCCCAGAGCTTGGAAACCTTTCAAATGTAAATCTATAGGTCTTGCGCCGATCGCACAGCCACCTGGCATGGAAATTTTTGAAACGCCTTTTTTTGCAAGCAACGGACCCATGACCAAAAAAGATGCTCTCATCTTTTGGATCAATTCATATGGTGCTTCACAAAGTAAATTCTCAGCTGGCGTTGTAACAATAATCTCATTTTCCCTATCATAGTCAACACTTAATCCCAAAGACTCAAGCAATGTAATCATAACTTCAACATCCAAAAGACCTGGAACACTCTCTATTGTACACTGCTCTTCGGCCAATATGGATGCGGCAAGCAATTTCAAAACAGAATTTTTGGCACCCTTGAGTTTAACACTTCCTATTAGGGGTCCACTTTTCTTAACGATTAATTTCGACAATTTTTTCCTCCATTCAAGTTTGAACAATAACACTCTCAATCTATAAGTAATTTCATTATTTTCAACTTAATTCAGTAAACCATTAAAACGGCAGTTTCCATTTATTATTATATATAAAAAAGCAATTAGTATCCACTATATTTTATGTTTTTTTTCATTAATTTTGTGACGAAAACGCCTTAAATCGAATATTCAAGGCAATTGTTGCGATAATTCATTCAAATTCATTCAAAATATGGCTTAAAAAATAATAAAGATGACCAACCATCCGGTTAGTCATCCTTAGGCACGAAGAAACAGAGGTGACCAGCCTCTCGGCTGGTCATCCCTTAGGCACGAAGAAACAGAGGTGACCAGCCTCTCGGCTGGTCATCCCTAGGCACGAAGAAACAGAGGTGACCAGCTTCACAGCCGGTCATCCCTTAGGCACGAAGAAACAGAGGTGACCAGCCTCTCGGCTGGTCATCC
>JACUUV010000134.1 GCA_014859095.1 Clostridia bacterium
AAACACGCTTATTGAGAATAATTATCATTAACAAATTGTAAATAAAAAAAACGCCCTGAGTGAATTCACACCCATAGCGTTTTGATAATCATTCAATTGTTGATTGCTTTTATGGCTCCTGATGCAACCATTTCGTCTGTTTCACCGAGAATCAGAAGAAAGACGTAATCGCCTGTGATGTAAATTTCAGAACTTGATAACTTTTTCTGGTTGGATGGCAACTGATCGAGGTCTGAGATCATCATCTGACGGTAACCTTCCAGCACTTTTGAAATCTCATCCACTTTGTCCGGTTTGGCTTTGATGCCCACAAAAACATCCAGATGAATCGACATCATGGGGGCTTCCGCGATGAAAGTTTCCACGTCTTCAAGATCGAGTCCGAACCGCTCTACAAGTTCCTCTCCGGTCATTGGAACACTGGGGAGATAGTAATCGCCGTAGGCCTCCTGAACCGCCAGATGGGCGTCGTTCAAAAAGTTTTCATTGTCATTTTTTTCAACCGAACAACCCGTTCCTATAAACATCAGAATACTGATCACTAATAGACTTAAAGTTTCTTTGGATTTCATCACGCGATGCCTCCTCGCTATTATATTGGCTTAGACGGAGGCACGGATGAAAAAGTTCCCTATTTTGTAATATTTATTTAATAAACTTTTTGGATTTGTAAAAGCAAGTTCTTGACGCCGTTTCCAGACATGTCTCTTACTTCTACGTTTTGGAAGATGGAATCGTATCTTTGTACTCTATCACGGTCTTCACTTGCGATTCTGATTCTTATATCAGCACCTTGAACCGAAATGTCTTCCACCATATAATTTGCGACACTGAAAGATAGTAATGAAACAGTTCTTGGATCAATGTTCTCATTGAAACGAATGTTGACTATTCCAGTTGAACGGGTGTATGTGATGTTGTCCAGCGTTATGCCGTCAAAAGTCGTCTTAGCCACAAATGGAGGCATGCTGTCTTTTAGTGCGATTGGAGCTGCAGCCATATCCAGTGTCTCACCATATCGATTCATTGAACCTTCGGCGATCACTTTCAGAGTAACGGATTCAGTACTACCGACAACATCTTTGTTGAGTTTAAGCACCAATCTGGATTTTCTGTTTTCGAGGTAACTGAGGTCGTA
>JACUUV010000031.1 GCA_014859095.1 Clostridia bacterium
TCAAATCCAAGAGATAAGAGAACTGAAGACTACATCACTGGAAGATTCGGTTGATACCACAAGTTATTGCGTAAATACATTAAAAGGAGATCATTCAAATGAGATTAGGACTGGATAACAATTTACATTCCATCAACGTTGAGATAATAAGAATGGGCACGTTGATCGAGAAAGCTCTTGAAGAAACCATTGAAGCTCTGGTGAAACAGGATGTGGAACTGGCACAAAAAATTATCACAGGCGATGACAAATTTGACCAGATGGAAATTGACATCGAAAGCAAGTGCATATCAGCCATAGCGACGCAACAGCCTGTTGCAACTGATCTTAGAGAAATTCTGTCGGTGCTGAAAATCGTAACGGACCTGGAAAGAATTGCAGATCATTGCCAGGACATCTCAAAGATTACCATTGATCTGGCAAACAAGGTTTATGTTAAACCCCTCATAGATATTCCCAAGATGGCCAAAGAAGTAAGAAAAATGATAAAAATGACAATTGACTGCTATATCGACCAAGATGTTGATAAAGCGAGAGTCATTTGTAAAGACGATGACATTGTGGATGATTATTTCAAGACAATATTCAAAGACCTTGAAATCATCATGAAGGACAAACCTGTTGAAATCAAACAATGTATGGATTTCCTCATGATTGCAAAATATCTGGAGAGAATGGCAGATCACGCGACCAATATAGCTGAGTGGGTTATATTCAGTGTGGAAGGGCGACATTTTTCAGGTGACGAGAGTTAAAGGTAAAACGCAGATTTTCTCTGCGTTTTTTTCGTTCCTATGATATAATTGTAAGAAGGTCTAAAAATTATATGATCCACGAGAGGTTCTTATGATAGTATATTTGGATAATGGAGCGACATCCTACCCCAAACCCAAAATAGTAATCGATACGATTATAGATTCATTACACCAAGGCAGTGGCAGTTTGCACCGAAGTCAGACCAGGAATGCACTGAATTTGGAACGTTCTGTATATGATGCAAGGGCATTGGTTGCGGGATTTTTCAATTTCAGAGCTATAGATCATGTGGTGTTCACCAAGAATATCACTGAAAGTATAAATCTTGTGTTAAGTGGTTTTCTGTCAGATGGAGATCACGTTGTGACCACAACTCTGGAGCACAATGCAGTGATCAGACCGCTTGATTACTTGAAACGAAAAAAGAATGTGACTTATTCAGTGGTGCCGCTTACTTTAGAGGGACAACTGGATTATGACGCAATGAGAATCCAGTTGCAAGCCCGCCCAAAACTTATGATTGCCACACATGCATCCAATGTATCCGGTGATATAGTTGATATCAATCGTATTGGTTCAATGTGTTCTGAATTTGATGTTCCTTTTTTGGTGGACACAGCACAATCGGCTGGTGTGCTGGATGTTGATTTTGAAGCATCCGGAGCTACCTTTTTAGCTTTCACCGGTCATAAATCCCTACTGGGACCGCAAGGAATTGGTGGACTTCTGATCAAACCCGGATTTTCTGAACGGGTTGAACCATTCATACTCGGCGGAACGGGTAGTGTTTCAGAATCCTCTCAGCAACCGGAGATGATGCCCGACAAATTTGAGTCAGGTACCCAAAATGTGCATGGTATACTTGGACTTAAAGCTGGAATAGAGTATATCAGGTCCATTGGTCTTGAGCAAATCAGAAATCAAGAGAAAAGATTGATCAAAAGGTTTCAAAGTGCTTTTGAAAACGACACTAGAGTCAGAATCATCGGTAATTTGGACACCAATTTGAGGGTTGGCATATTAGCTATGGATTTCCTTACGATGGACAACTCGGCGATGGTTTATGAATTGAGTAAAATTTATGATATATCAACACGGGGAGGATTACACTGCGCACCACTTGCACACAAGGCTTATGGCAGTTATCCCAGGGGTACCGTACGGTTCAGTGTTTCACATTTTACATCAGATGATGAGATCCAGTATGCGATTGATGCAATCAAAAAAATCTTGCACCAGTAGGCGTGAAATCAATTTGCGGGGGCCATAGCATGAAGCAGTATTCACATTATCCTCAGGGACTTAAAGGAATGGAGATACAACAGTCGCAGTGGCTGACGGATATGATCCAAGCGTAGTTCATGCTTTTATCAAATATTTTGAAACAGTAAATGAGAAAATCAAGGAGGAAAGGTTCAAATGAAAAATGAAGATATGATCAAAGACGATACAGCAATGAGCTCAAATTTCATTCACAACATTATCGAAGAAGAACTCACCAGCGGAAAGGTAAAGAGCATAGTGACACGATTTCCTCCCGAGCCCAACGGTTACCTTCATGTGGGACACGCCAAAGCCATATTGATCAGTTATCTGACAGCCAAGAAATATGGTGGCAAGTTCAATCTGAGATTTGATGATACCAATCCAACAAAAGAAGATGTGGAATATGTCAATTCAATCATGGAAGATATCGAATGGCTCGGATGCAAGTGGGATGCGCTTTTTTACGCATCCGATTATTTCGGTCAGATGTATGCCTATGCGGTAGAATTGATTCGAAAGGGACTGGCATATATTGACGACCAAAGTGCGGATGAAATCAAAGCGACAAGAGGGTCATTGACGGAACCCGGAAGTGAAAGTCCATATCGCACTCGCAGTGTGGAAGATAATCTCAAATTGTTTGAACAAATGAAAAATGGAGAATTTCCAGATGGTACACGTGTTTTGCGTGCGAAAATCGACATGACGAGTTCCAACATCAACATGAGAGATCCGGTAATCTATAGAATAGCTCATGCGACTCACCATAATACTGGTGACGAATGGTGCATATATCCGATGTACGATTACGCTCATCCGATTGAAGATGCCATTGAGGGCATAACCCATTCTCTCTGCTCACTTGAATTTGAGAACCACAGACCACTGTACGATTGGGTACTTATGAACCTCGATGACTATGCGGTTGAGCGCCCGAGACAGATTGAATTTGCGAAGCTCTACATCAAAGACTCCGTACTTGGAAAGCGTTACCTCAAAAAACTGGTGGATGACGGTGTGGTTGAAGGCTGGGATGATCCTAGACTGGACACAATCTCAGGCATGAGAAGAAGAGGGATCACGCCAGAGGCCATCAAGGATTTTGCAGAACGCATCGGTGTTGCGAAAAGCAACAGCATAGTGGACCGAGGTCTGCTTGAACACTGTGTGAGAGAAGATTTGAAACTCAAGGCACCAAGAAAAATGGTGGTGCTCAATCCACTGAAAGTGGTCATCACAAATTATCCTGAAGACAGGGTGGAATGGATGGATGATGAAAACAACAGCGACGTTGAAGGAGCGGGATCTCGTTTGGTACCTTTCTCAAGGGAAATATATATCGAGAGAGAAGATTTTGAACTTGATCCTCCAAAAAAATTTCATCGACTATATATTGGAAATGAAGTCAGACTCCGTAAGGCTTATTTCATCACTTGCAACGAAGCCATTACCGATGACGATGGCAATGTGATTGAACTTAGATGCACATACGATCCTGAAACAAAGAGCGGATCTGGATTTGAAGGCAGAAAAGTCAAAGGTACCATTCACTGGGTCAGTGTGAAACACGCCGTTGACGCCACAGTGAGACTTTATGACAATCTGGTTTATCGTGAAGATGAAAACGATGACAACAGCACTTTGATTTTCAATCCCAATTCTGTCGTGGTCCTGGAAAATTGCAAATTGGAACCGAGCTTCAATGACGAGCTTGAAAACACACATTATCAGTTCCTGCGACATGGTTATTTTGTCAAAGACAGCAAGCTGTCAAAACCGGAACATTTGCTGTTCAATCGCATCGTTTCGTTAAAAAGTTCCTATAAAGGGTAACTATAGGTAAAGGAGGTGTGTTTCATGGATCATCGTCGTGATAAACGTTTTAACGAATTTGGCAACATAGAAACGTATAATTTTCATGCGACAAATCGCTCGGTAGAAATCCATACTCCACTTGAAATTACGTTTAGAGACATATCCGCTGGTGGACTTGGGATCAAATCGTCCATAAAGTTCGACCCGGATGTCACCATCAGTATGAATCTCGATCTCGATGACGAAAATTATGTCATCATCGGTAAAGTCGTTTGGTGTAAATCGGAGGGGGATGTATTCAGTTGCGGATTGAAACTCATATATATGCCTGATGAACTGGTAACATATATCTCAGCTCTCGATGAAAGCACTACAAAATATAGCAATTGACGAGGAGGCATTGATGAAGCGTTCAGAAATTGATGAAAGATACCTTTGGGATCTCAGCGATTTATTTGAAAATGATGACAAGTGGGAACTTGCTTTCACCGAAGTGAAAAACGAGACTGTAGCATTCAAAATCTTCAAAGGCAAATTATTGGAATCACCTGAAACTTTGTTTGAGGCCATTCAGTCCAGGGAAAGTATTTCAAGAAAGCTTAACAATTTGGTGACCTACTCAAGGCTCAAATTGGATGAGAATACAAAGAGTCCCACATACCAAGGATTGGTTTCAAGAAGTGAAACGCTGATGACAGAGGTAGGCGACATCCTATCCTTTTTCAATCCTGAACTGCTCAGTGTGGAATTCGAGACCATTGAAAAAATGTTCGCGTATGAACCGCTTTCTTTGTATCGACAGGCATTTGTGGATCTCTTTAGAGGCAAACCTCATACACTGTCGGAGGAGCTGGAATCCGTACTTGCCCAGACAGAGGAACTCGCCGGAGTGCCATCAAGTGCTTATGGAATGTTGCTCAATGCCGACATGAGCTTCGAAGACGTTACAGATTCGGAGGGAAAAACCCACAAGCTCACAAACGGCTCATATGTTCCGCTCCTCATGAGCAAAGATCGTGTGCTCAGAATGGATGCTTTCAACAAATATTACAAAGTTTATGAAAGTCATATCAATACGATAGCCACTTTAATGCAAAGTGAAGTGAAGAAGAACATCTTTTACAGCAAAATGAGAAAACATTCATCTTCCAGGGATGCAGCATTATTTGAGAACAATGTCCCTGCCTCGGTACCAGATCAGCTGATAGAGGCGGTGAGTGCGAATCTTGAGACATTTTACAAGTATATGAAACTCAGAAAAAGGGTTCTTGGACTTGAAGAACTTCATCTCTATGATGTCTATACACCAATTGTTGGAAACGTTGAATTCCCTGTGGAATTTGATGAAGCACGTGAAATGGTCACTCTAGCTGTCGGTCCGCTAGGCAAGAAATATCAAAACACTATAAAGTCGGCATTTGAAGACAGATGGATTGATGTGTTCGAAACAGAAGGCAAACGTTCTGGTGCCTATTCGTGGGGAACTTACGATTCTAAGCCTTTTGTGCTATTGAATCATAAGAACAATGTGGACAGCATGTTCACTCTGGCACATGAGCTGGGTCATTCCATGCACAGTTATCTGACCAGAGAAAAGCAGCCTTATGTTTATGGCAATTATTCGATTTTCGTCGCAGAGGTGGCATCCACCACAAACGAAGCTTTATTGAATGACTACCTCTTGAAAACCATTGATGATGAGGGCAAGAAAAAATATATACTGAACCATTATCTCGAGCAATTTAGAGGCACCATCTTCAGACAGACGATGTTTGCCGAATTTGAAAGGGATATTCATAGTCATGTCGAATCCGGTGGAGCGCTTACCGCGGAATTCATGTGCGACCATTATCTGGAACTCAACAAGAAATATTTCGGTCCGGATGTGATCATAGATGATGCCATCAAATACGAATGGGCGAGGATTCCTCATATGTACTACAATTTTTACGTTTATCAATACGCAACTGGTTTTTCAGCCGCAATCGCACTCGCCGACCAAATTTTGACAGAAGGGGATCCGGCAGTGGAAAGATATCTGGAATTTCTTTCAAGCGGTTGCAGCGATTACCCGATTGACATACTCAGAAAAGCCGGTGCAGACATGGAGACGAAAGATCCGGTAGCGAATGCTTTAAGTGTCTTCAAGAAGGTTGTTGACGAACTGGATGCTTTGCTTTAGAATTAGAATTGCTACGGTAACAGAGTAGGTAAAACGCGTCAAGTGTTAAGGAATGGGAAGTTGTCCTTAAACGAAAGACTTAGGTCTGCGATGTTTTGCTGCGTCCGCTGTTGCATTATTATGCGCTTCATATAGTAATGTAATGGTAGGAATTTACATGAAAGGAGAGCATAATATGAAAAGTGTCAAACCAAAAAACGGATTCAGTACTTCCGTTTTGGTCAAAGCGGCATTACTAGCCGCAGTGAGTATCATACTCACAAGATTTTTTTCCTACATGATTCCAATTGGGGGAATGCCCGCTCTTAGAATCGGTTTTGGTAACATACCGCTCATCATTGCGGGTATGATGCTTGGGCCACTGGCCGGTGGTGTTGTCGGGGTCATTTCAGATTTAGTTGGTTTTATGATCAATCCCATGGGAGGCATGTTCTTTCCCGGGTTCACACTGACAGCCGCACTCTATGGTATCATTTCAGGCATTTTGTTCCAAAATCTCAAGATTCATAAGTCCAAAATGAATTTCAATTACATCAATGCGATTCTGATGATTCTTTTTGCAGGTGGTGTATTGATGTTGATGATGACAACGGATGTCATTGTCTTTTCTGAAGGCGCACTGAGGTTCAACGACACTTCGGCTATGCCGATTTTGATTCTGATGGCACTTGTGACCGCGCTGTTCGTCGTACTCCCTTTTGCTATATCAAGCCGTTTCAAACATCTTGAGCAAAAGATCAAGTTTGATAAAATTGCATTCACAGTCAGTATCACATACGTCTTCAATGCGCTTTTCCTGAATACACTTTGGCTTTCAATGATGCTCGATAAAGGTTTCATAGCGCTTCTTCCTGGAAGGATCATCGCTTCTGTGGTGACAATCCCTATTTATTCCTGGATCATCTATACACTCAGCAAAGTCATGAATTTGACAAGCGAAAGCTAAATTTCAAATCAAATAGGCGCAATCTTTTGCACCTATTTTTTTTTTAAGATGTGTTATAATATTTAAGGAAATGAATTTAATGAAAGATAGGTATTCTGATGACCAAAAAAAAGGCAAAAGAAATCATAGACGTCCTCGATATCCTTTATCCTGACGCGAGAGCTGAACTTGATTACACAAATCCTTATGAACTTTTGATTGCAGTCATTTTAAGCGCTCAGTGTACAGATGTCAGAGTCAATATGGTGACAAAAGACTTATTTGAACTGGCGCCGGATGCAAAGTCGCTACTCGAAATTCCTATTGAAGTCCTTGAAAACATCATAAAACCTTGTGGATTATATAGAACAAAAGCTAAAAATTTACATCTCACCGCCGAGCAACTTGTCGTGAACTGGAACGGTGAAGTACCAAATTCACACGAAGCGCTGAAAACGCTGCCAGGTGTTGGTCAAAAAACCGCAAACGTAGTTGTGAGCAATGTATTCGGGATACCTGCGATCGCAGTGGACACCCATGTTTTCAGGGTTTCAAACCGTTTAGGACTTGTGAAGGCGAAGACGGTTGAAGAAACTGAACTACAGCTTCAACGCATCATTGAGAAAACCCACTGGACAAAAGCGCACCATCAGCTGATCTTCCATGGAAGACGAGTATGCAAAGCCAGAAACCCAAACTGCTCTGAGTGTGCGTTGAGCGCTTTGTGCGATTATTACAAAAAAAG
Source organism: Clostridia bacterium (assembly GCA_014859095.1). Taxonomy (GTDB): domain Bacteria; phylum Bacillota; class Clostridia; order Peptostreptococcales; family Acidaminobacteraceae; genus Fusibacter_D. Next base: position 7,690 of record JACUUV010000031.1, read on the forward strand.
TGTGAAGGAGTAATCATATGAGTAAAAGATTAAATCCTATGCCTAAAAATTTGATGTTTGCACTTGATATCGGAACGCGCAGTGTTGTTGGTATACTTTCGAGGAAGGTAGGCGACAAATATGTTGTCGTTGACCATGAAATGATGGCGCATCCCGATCGTGCCATGTTTGATGGTCAAATCCATGATATTGGCAAAGTGACTGAAGTTGTGAAATCGGTTGTGGGAAAAATCGAATCTAGAAACGGTTTCAAGCTTGAACAGGCTGCAATCGCAGCGGCAGGACGCTCACTGAAAACCGAACGTGCGAAGGTGGACCTGGAAATTGATGTCACCAAAGAAATAGAGAAGACTTTGACAGATAGTGTAGATATGCAAGCGATTCAGATGGCACAAAAGAATCTTTCCACAACAGTGTCCACTTTGTCTGAATATTATTGTGTGGGTTACAGTGTCGTTGCTTACTATTTGGACCAAAGTATGATTCTCAATCCGATCGGACATAGAGGAAACACACTCAGTGTGGAAATCATAGCCACGTTTTTGCCTCATATAGTGGTGGATAGTTTATATTCAGTGGTTCATAAGGCAGGGCTTGAAGTGATGAATTTGACTCTCGAGCCAATTGCCGCCATCAACGTCGCAATTCCAAAGAATCTGAGACTTCTCAATCTGGCGCTGGTGGATGTTGGCGCTGGGACTTCCGATATCGCCATTTCCAGTGGTGGTTCCGTAATATCCTATGGCATGGTGTCACTCGCTGGAGATGAGATCACGGAAAAACTTGCTCAAACTTATCTATTGGATTTCAATATGGCGGAGGCGCTCAAAATCGAACTCATGAACAAAGAGCAACACGAATTTGTGGATATCTTGGGATTGAAACACAGCTTGTCCACAAGTGAAATCATGAAAGAAATCGAATTGACCATCAGGGGCATTACAAAAGAAATCGCTGACAACATGCTGGAGCTCAACAAAAAAGCGCCGAGTGCTGTTTTTTGTATCGGAGGTGGCTCACAGATTCCGAATTTCACTGAGAATCTGGCAGAGGCGTTGGGACTGTCAAAGGAACGTGTCGTCATCAAATCTGTGGACCAACTCGATATACTCAGCTTTGAAACGAGTCCGTTGCATGGGCCTGAATTCATAACGCCGATTGGAATTGGAGTGACGGCATTTGAAGAGCGCGATCAGGATTTCATCCAAGTCAATGTCAATGAGACCGCAATTAGATTATTCAATACAAAACCGCTTCACGTGTCAGACGCTTTGATTCTCACGGGTTATAATGCCAGAAGCCTTATTTCTGAAAGGGGTGAGAGCTATTCGGTCCTTATTGACGGCACAGAGAAAATCATCCGCGGAGATTATGGGGAACCTGCGAAGATTTTGGTCAATGGTGCTCTATCGGCTCTAGACACGCGAATCAACCATAAGGACCAGGTTGTTGTCATTCCGGCCGTCAAAGGCGGAAAGAGGAAAATCCACCTAAGAGAGGTTGTCAATCCGGGTTCTTCCATTTACCTGGAAGGTCAGGAAATCAGATGTGTTGAAGCCATCAGTGTGAACGGCACCCATAAAACAGGAGATTATATTCTCAGTGAAAATGACGTCATTGAAACTATCGGCGTCAAAACAGCAAAAGACCTTTTCAAACTGGTGGAACTCGATTCGAACCAGTTCACCTTATTCAATGGAGAAACGCCACTGGATGAGGAGGATTCGATCCGTTTTGGAGAGAAATACCACTACAGGAAAAAAATGCATCAGTCGGTAAAATCGGAACCCATCCTTCAGATTGATGAAGATGAGAATCTTCAAGTGATCATCAATGGTGAGCCGATTATCATTACAAAAAAAACCAGTGAAGTCGTTTTCGTGGATGTATTCAATCACATTGATTTTGATCTGACGAAACCGAGAGGAATCCTCAATCTCAAATTGAATGGCGAACGCGCCAAATACACGGATCTTTTGAAACACGGGGATATCATTGATATTCATTGGAAGAATTAGGAGTGGATATGTCTTCATTATTTGACCGCAGTTATACCTGCCCGGTATGCGGTAACAACTTCACCTCAAAGCAGGTCAAAACATCTGCGATCAGGGCGAAGGAAAGAAAAAAGGATTTTCACGCACTGTTCAGTGGTGAGAACCCGACTTATTATGGAGTGATTTGTTGTCCAAAATGCGGTTATGCCAAATTTGAGAATGACTTCATAAAAGAGTTGGACAGTTCCGATCGGTTAATTATCGAACAGGCCATTTCCAGTCACTGGAGAACTCAAAATTTCTGTGAGGAACGAACCACTGAAATAGCCATAAATGTGCATAGGATTGCTCTGGCAAGCTATAAGGTCCACAATGCGAAGCAAAGCATAATTGGAAAATTGTATCTCAGATTGGCCTGGTTCAACAGGGAACTTGGACAGGATGAAGAGGCAAAGCGTTATACCGAACTGGCACTCAGCACATTTTTATCCAGCTATGAAATGGAAAGGTTTGAAGAAGTTCCCGAAAAGGAACTTGAAATCATCTATCTGATCGGTGAACTCAACAGGCAATTGGGCAATTATAAGGAAGCCATCAGGTGGTTCGATATGACCATTAGGCACGAATTCGCATACAAAAATAGGCTGCTCAAGCAATATGCAAAGGAACAGTGGGCGCTTTCAGTTGAAGAAAACAACAGATTTAAGCAAGGGAGATGACATGACCATTTATTTCATAAGACACGGACAGACCTACGCAAATGCAGAGAAAAAATTTGCCGGAGTATGGGATGTCTCACTCAACGATACCGGAGTGGAGCAAGCGGCAACAGTCGCTGAACGATTGAAGGATATTCCGGTCACTGCAATCTATTCATCGCCTCTTTCAAGGGCCCATGATACCGCGAAGAAAATCGCAAGTCATCATGGTGTTGAAGTTCAGATCAAGAATGAGTTGATGGAAATGAATTTCGGTATTTGGGAAGGTAAGGACTTCAAGACCATTCAAAAGGAAGAATCGGATCTTTTGAACAGCTGGTTCGAAGATTTTGAGCATTTCAAAGTGCCTGAAGGTGAAAGTGTGCTTGAAATGTTTGCAAGGACTACAGAAGTATACAAAGAAATCATAAAAGATTTGGATTTGAACTCTATAGACAATGTTGTAATAGTCGCCCACGGTGGAGTGATCCAAACGTTGCTCAGCTATTTGTGCTATGGTGATACATCGGGATATTGGAGATTCGGCATTGACAATTGTGGTATCAACAAAGTAGAATATGTGATGGGCTTCCCAGTCATCAAAGCAATCAACCAATAAAGAGGTGAATAGTGAATACAATTATCTTAGCAATCATATTAGGCATTATTGAAGGCATGACCGAATTTGTTCCGGTTTCCTCCACAGGACATTTGATCATAGCGAACAAGTTCTTGGATTTTGAGGGTGCATTTGCCAATTTCTTTGCCATTGTCATTCAGGCGGGTGCCATTTTCGCCGCAATGATTTATTTCAGGGATAAGGTGATTCCTCCAATCGGCAGCAAAAAATCCATGAAGGCTTATTTTTCACTGTGGTTCAAAGTCGCATTCGCTTTGATCCCCGCAGTGATTATAGCATTCACACTTGAGGACTTCATTGACATGTATCTTTTCAATCCGATCACGGTAGCAATTGCATTGATTGTCGGAGGCGTTCTGTTGATCATTATGGAATCGAGGCATCATGTCTCCAACATAGAGACGGATGAACAGATCACCTATAAAAATGCGTTCGTAGTCGGTATATTCCAGACTTTGGCGATACTACTTCCGGGAATGTCACGATCGGCATCGACAATCATAGGAGGACTTTATGTCGGTTACTCCAGAAAGCTAGCGGCTGAATTTTCATTCTATCTTGCGATGCCGGCACTGCTTGGGGCAGCACTCTATAAAATGATCTCCTATTCGGGTGAAATTCTACCCGATGAATGGCAAATGCTATGGATCGGTACTGTTGTGTCATTTATTGTGGCATACGCTGTGATTGCATTCTTCATGAATTATATTCGAAAACACGATATGAAAATATTTGCGTATTATAGGATTGTTTTGGGAATCATTGTTATAATAATATATAATCTATAAATGAAATGTGCTATAGTATTATTAATTGAAAGGTGAAATGGGAGGCGATGGAATGAAAGCAGAATATGTAAACGCGTTTATCAAAGCGTCTACCGAAGTTCTTAACAACTTTGTCACAGAAAAATTTTCAGTGGGTAGACCCTATATCAGGCAGAATCCGTTTCCGACCAAAGAAATCGTAATCCTGTTGGGAATCACCGGTGATATAAAAGGACAAGCTGTTTTCAGTTTGACTGAACCTATGGCGAAATCAGTTGCATCCGGTATGATGATGGGAATGCCCGTCGATGAGATCGACGAGATGGCAAAAAGCGCCCTGTCCGAATTGGGCAACATGATCATGGGCAACTCTGCGACTTTGCTGTTCAATTTAGGCGTAAAAATAGACATAACACCACCGTCACTGGTCAAAGGACAAGCGATCGAAATCACCTCATCAGGCCTCGAGACAATCTGTGTCCCATTGGTTTCAACTCTTGGAGAGATAGAATTCGATATCGGAATAAAACGATAGATTTGGAGAAGACACATGGGAATCAATATTGTACTGTATCAACCCGAAATTCCACCCAATACGGGAAATATCGCCAGATCTTGTGCGATAACAGGATCTAGGCTTCATTTGATCAAACCGCTTGGGTTTTCCATAGACGATAAGCACGTGAAAAGGGCTGGGCTCGACTATTGGGCATTTCTAGATTTGGAGGTCCATGAAAGCGAAGATGCTTTTTTTGAGAAATACGGGCATGAAAAATTGTATTTTGCCACGACCAAGGCAAACAAATATTATGATGAGTTTAAATTTGAGGACAATTGTTTTATCGTATTTGGCAAAGAGACATCAGGTCTTCCTGCGCATATCCATGAAAAATACGCTAAAACACGGTTCAAGATTCCCATGAAAAAAGATGAGCATTTGAGAAGTCTCAACCTTTCCAATTCTGTGGCGATCATTTTATACGAAGCGCTTAGACAAAATGATTTTTTTGATCTCAAGTAAGACAGATTTGAATAAACACTACATTCATGTTTAAGACATCGCTTGTGGTGCTTTTTTATGGACTATTATTTTTTTTATAAGGAGATTCTTATGAACAGCTTTACGGCTAAAGACATTTTGGCGATTTTGATCCCGTTATTTGGTGGTTTGGGATTATTCCTATATGGAATGAATGTTATGAGTGATGGTATTGAAAAATCAGCAGGCAATAAAATGGAAAAAATCATTGAGAAATTGTCTGGCAATATTTTCAAAGGGGTATTGGTTGGTGCGATTGTTACTGTAATTGTTCAGAGTTCATCGGCGACTACGGTTATGGTGGTCGGTTTTGTCAACGCTGGAATCATGAATCTGACTCAGGCAATCGGAATCATCATGGGTGCGAATATCGGTACCACGATTACCGCTCAACTTGTATCCATCAACCTTACGGCGCTTGCCCCGGTCGCAATCGCTCTTGGAAGTGCCATCAAACTGTTTTCAAAGAAAAACAAGCAGGTGATCTTAGGCGAGATTGTCCTCGGGTTTGGTATGCTGTTCCTCGGCATGGACATCATGAAGCAAGCAATGTCACCTTTGAAAGAATTTGCGGGATTCACTGAAATGGTTGCTGCCATAGGATCAGGTACATTCTTAGGAATCGTGGAAGGTTTTGTGTTAGGCTTCATAATCACCACTCTGGTTCAAAGTTCATCCGCATCAACTGGTATTCTCGTTGCGTTGGCACTCACTGGTGCTCTTCCGATTCAAGCGGCATTCCCGGTATTGCTCGGTACGAACGTCGGGACTTGTACTACTGCATTGATTTCTTCAATCAGTGCAAACAGAACCGCAAAACGTGCGGCTCTGATGCATCTTCTGTTCAACTTGATCGGTACCATAGTGTTCATTATCTTCTTCAGCAAGATGACTGTGAACCTGGTCGTCAGCATGAGTGATGAACCGGCTAGACAATTGGCAAATGCCCATACTTTCTTCAATGTTGTGAATACGCTCTTGCTCCTTCCTTTTGCAGGGTTGATCGTGAAAGCGGTGACCAAACTTCTTCCTGTAACGGAAGAGGAAAAAGAGGAGCAGCTGTTCGGGACCAAATTTTTGGATGAACGTATCCTTGAGACACCTACCATAGCAATGGGTCAAGTTATCAAAGAAGTGCTCCATATGGGCAATCTGGCGAAAATATCACTTGAAAGTGCTGTTGAGAGTGTCGAAAGCAATAATGTCAAAGCTGCAGAAAAAACGTTCAAGATTGAGAAGACCATCAATATGTTGGAACGTGAGATCAGTAATTATCTGATCAAATTGTCCAATACTTCCATAGATTTTGAGGACCGTCAGATCATCGATGGACTATTCAGCACCATCAACGATATAGAGCGTGTGGGTGACCATGCGGACAATATTGCTGAATTGGGTATGTACAAAGTCGACAATGAAGTGACATTCTCTGATAAAGCAGTCATTGAAATGAAAGAAATGGTGGATCAAGTATTAAAATCGTTTGAAATGGCAATGGACTCACTTAGAGATGGCAATCGTCACAAAGCCCAAAAGGTTGTGGAGATTGAAGGCGCCATCGACGAAATGGAAAAAATGCTTCGAAAAAAGCATATAGCAAGATTAAATGAAGGTCGCTGTGAAACCAATTCAGGAATCATTTTTCTGGATATGCTCAGCAATCTCGAACGTATTTCCGACCATGCATCCAATATTGCGCTTGCTGTGCTGGATGTAAGAGGAGAATAAAAACATATTTGGAGGCAATCTTATGAAATTTCTTTATGACGTAGTGATTATTGGAGCTGGTCCTGCTGGTTTATCGGCTGGGCTTTATGCTGCCCGTGCAAAAATGTCTACTTTGATCTTGGAAAGAGACAAAACTGGCGGGCAGATCTCAAGTACCGAAGAGGTGGCAAACTATCCCGGTTCGATTGAAGACGCCACGGGTCCTTCTCTAGTTGCGCGGATGGTGGAACAATGCGAATCGTTTGGTGCACTTAGAAAAAAAGCGAACGTAACAGCACTCGAACTTGATGGAAAAATTAAGAAAATACACACCGATCAAGGGTTGATAGAAGCAAAATCCGTGATATTGGCGCTTGGAGCATCTCCTAGAAAACTCGGAGTGCCCGGTGAAAATGAATTGACCGGGAAAGGCGTTTCATATTGCGCGACTTGCGACGCGGAGTTTTTCACTGACCTGGAAGTGATTGTATTCGGTGGTGGGGACACTGCTCTTGAAGAAGGTATGTTCATCACTAAATTCGCACGCAAGGTGACTGTTGTCCATAGACGAGATACTTTCAGAGCAGCTAAGTCCATTGTGGAAAAAGCTATGAAGAATCCAAAAATGAATTTTATTTATAATTCAGGACCAAAGGAAATTCTCGGCGACGGCATCGTACAAGGTGTTGTGATCGAAAATTTTGAAACAGGTGAGACCACAACCTTGCATGCAAACCCTGATGACGGCATCATGGGAGTCTTTGTATTCATCGGATACTTGCCTGAAAATGAACTGATCAAGGACAGTCTCAAATTGGACAAACAAGGTTATATAGTAACTGATGATAATATGCTTACGGATATTCCCGGTGTTTTCGCTGCGGGAGACATCCGATCCAAATCACTCAGACAAGTGGTGACTGCTGTTTCTGATGGAGCCATTGCGGCTGTTCAGGCTGAAAAATATGTAGATGCCGCATTTGAAGAATAGGAGGCTGTATATGTTGGAATTCAACAAAGAAAACTTTCAAGAGGAAGTTCTGGATGCAAAGGGGCTTGTTCTTGTGGATTACTGGGGTGAGGGCTGTGAACCTTGTCGTGCTTTAATGCCTACTTTCGATGAACTTTCGGTGGCATACGAAGGCCGCGTCAAGTTTGGTAAACTCAATACGACCCAAGACAGAAGATTGGCTCTTAGTCAACGTGTTCTGGGCTTGCCTACCATCGTGTTATATAGAGATGGTGCCAGAGTCGGGGAATGCATCAAAGACAATGCATCCAGGGACGGGATCGTCAATCTGCTTGAAACGCACTTGTAAGGACATCTATAATAGCTTCAGTGTCATTTGACACTGAAGTTTTTTTGTGGTTTTCTGAATAATTTGAAATTTGCGTTTTTTATTAATAATATACAAAATAAAGCGGCTATAATTGCTCGTGATGTTATAAGGGTATCATTGTTTGTAAGATGTTAACACATCAAATTGTGTGACGCTGCATATGGACGGGGATGTTTGGAGTTTTTTCACATAGTTTTTTCAATAAATGTTCCAACTGAGTGAAGTTTTTTTTTGTTATTGAAAATTTTACAAATCGACGTCCGGACAATAGTGTCAAAAAAGGGTGAAATCAGTGCAACAAGAGGATTTGATGAGATATTAGTGTTGTAATTTGAATTGGATAACGATATAATTGATTCATAGACGCAAGTCGAATGAAATTAAAAGTGGAGGTTTAGAATGAAAAAAGTATTACTCATTGTACTATCAATCATGTTGGTAAGTATGGGGTTAGTAGGTTGTGCACAAGCTGATGACACTTATGAAATCGCATTGATCACGGACAAAGGAAATATCGACGACAAATCATTCAACCAAGGCGCTTGGGAAGGTGTTGTTGAGTACGCTGAAGCCAACAAGGTTTCACATACTTACATCAAACCTGAAGAAGCATCTGACGCAGGATACCTTGCAGCCATCGATTTGGCCGTAACTGGTGGAGCAAAAGTAATTGTGACTCCTGGTTTCCTTTTTGAAGTACCAATCTACGAAGCACAAACAAAATATCCTGATATCAAGTTCATTCTTCTTGATGGTGCTCCGCATACTGCGGATTACTCAACATTTGAAACAAAATCAAATGTTGCAAGTATCATGTACTCTGAAGAAGAGTCAGGATACCTCGCAGGTTACGCCGCTGTTCAAGATGGCATGACAAAGCTTGGTTTCATGGGCGGTATGGCTGTTCCTGCTGTTCAAGCGTTCGGTTACGGATTCCTTGAAGGCGCTGAGGCTGCAGCTGCTGAACTTGGACTTGCTGATGGCGCTGTGACTGTGACTTACCACTACACAGGAAACTTTGAAGAAAACGACACAAACAAAGCAACTGCAAGAACAATGTTCCAAGAAGGCGTAGAAGTTATCTTTGCTGCCGGTGGAGCTGTTGGTAAAAGTGTTATGTCTGCCGCTGCTGAGTCAGATGGCAAAGTAATTGGCGTTGACGTTGACCAAAGATATGACAGTGAGACAGTAATCACTTCAGCGACTAAAGGACTTGCCGCTTCTGTTGTAAGTGTTCTTGAAGCCATCTACAAATCTGACAGTTGGGCAAACTATGGTGGAAAAACCACTTATTTCAATGCTGCTAACGGCGGTGTAGGTCTTCCTACAACAGTAATCGGTGATGATTCTGCAAACGCATTCGACAGATTTGAATCTTTTGATCAAGCGGCTTATGATGCAGTATTCTCTACACTTAAAAGCGGAAGCGTTTCACTTCTTCGTTCAATCACAGTTGATGATCCAAGTGGAGCTGCCACAGCAGACGAGCTTGTTTCTGCATTGAAACTTGTAAAGGTTTCTGTGACCACTAGATAGTAAGAAGATTCTGACATATTGGCGATCGCCTTATGCGAGTAAAAGTCTATTAATGGGGGATGCGTAAGTCTTCCCCCATTTTTTTATACTAAAAAATCAGTGTTTGAAGGCTTGATTTTTTACGTATAAAGTAATTATCACAAACCAATTTGGTTATGAAATTCAAAATAGTAATTAGAAGAGGTAAAAGTGGAAAATTATATTGTTGAGATGCTAGGTATAACTAAAGAATTCCCGGGGATTATTGCGAATGACAATATCACCCTGAACTTGAAAAAAGGGGAAGTTCATGCGTTGCTCGGAGAGAACGGTGCTGGAAAATCCACACTGATGAGTGTGCTTTTCGGGTTATATCAAGCAGAAAAAGGTGAGATAAGAAAAAATGGACAGGTTGTAAAGATCAACAATCCAAATGACGCCAATGCACTAGGTATTGGGATGGTTCACCAACACTTCAAACTCGTAGAAATCTTTACTGTACTTGAAAACATCATTCTAGGTGTGGAACCTAATACCATGGGGTTTCTTCAAAAAAATGAGGCGCGAAAAAAAGTTTTGGAACTCAGTGAGAGGTATGGACTGAGCATCAAACCTGATGCATTGATCGAGGACATTTCTGTTGGTATGCAACAAAGAGTGGAAATCCTCAAGATGCTTTATAGAGATAATGAAATACTGATCTTTGATGAGCCTACGGCTGTTTTGACTCCGCAGGAAATCAAAGAGCTGCTCAAAATCATGAGAGGCTTTGCGAGCGAAGGTAAATCGATACTATTCATAACGCACAAACTCAATGAGATCATGGAAGTTGCCGACAGATGCACAGTGCTTAGAAAAGGCCAACATATTGGTACCGTGGATGTCAAAAACACCGACAAGGAAGAGCTTTCCAGAATGATGGTCGGTAGAGACATCAGTTTCAGCGTGGACAAAAAACCCGCCGAACCTAAAGAAGTCGTGCTTTCGGTCAAGAATGTCACCGTCGCATCGAAGCATCATAAGAATAATGCTGTCAGGAACGTCACTTTTGATGTGAAAGCTGGGGAAATAGTCTGCCTTGCGGGTATTGACGGCAATGGTCAGACGGAATTCGTCTCGGCACTCACAGGACTTGAAAAAATGGTTGATGGAAAGGTCACGTTATGTGGTGAAGACATCACAAAAGCTTCAGTCAGAGAACGTTCCGTCGCGGGAATGAGCCATATTCCAGAGGATAGACACAAACACGGCCTTGTTCTGGATTATACGCTTCAAGAAAACATGGTCCTTCAAAGGTACTGGCAAAAAGATTTTCAGAATAAGGGTTTCATAAAATTCGATGAAGTCAGAAAATATGCGGAAAACCTGATTGAACGATTTGATGTCAGAAGTGCCCAAGGCCCGATCACTATGGTAAGAAGCATGTCAGGTGGTAATCAACAAAAAGCCATCATCGCACGCGAAATCGATAAAAAACATGAGCTTTTAGTAGCGGTCCAACCGACTAGAGGTCTCGACGTCGGCGCCATAGAATATATCCACAAACAGCTTGTCGAAAGACGAGATGCCGGAAAAGGCGTACTCCTGGTCTCGCTTGAACTGGAAGAGGTCATGAATGTCAGCGATCGCATCCTGGTGATGTACGAAGGTGAGATCGTGGGTGAATTGGATCCAAAGACAACCACTGTCCAAGAACTCGGACTATATATGTCGGGCGCGAAACGCAATACTGTAAAGGAGATTGACAATGCAGGGTAAAAACAGCACGTCTCAAAAAAACAAGAATTTCTTAAAAAACATTACGCGTAGTAGTGGATTTTCTGCATTCTCGTCTGCACTGGTCGCAATCATATTAGGACTTGTTTTCGGATTCATTGTTATGCTTTTCGCACAACCTGAGAATGCCATCAAAGGATTTCGGTATGTATTGGTGGGTGGACTTGGGCGATTCGGGAGCGTTCTTTATTTTGCGACACCGATATTGATGACTGGACTTGCTGTCGGATTTGCATTCAAGATGGGGCTTTTCAACATCGGTGCCTCGGGACAATACACGATGGGTATGTTCTTTGCGATTTATGTCGGGTTCATGTGGGATTTGCCACCCGGAATACATTGGATTGTCGCAATTCTCGCAGGAATGGTCGGAGGAATGATCTGGGGATTAATACCGGGGCTTTTCAAAGCGCTGCTCAATGTAAATGAGGTCATCACTTCCATCATGTTCAACTATATCGGAATGTATCTGGTCGATATGTGGATTCAAGGCAATGCCGTCATGTTTGTATCATCAAAATCAAGAACGAACTATTTGCCTTCAAATGTACAAATTCCTTCACTTGGTATTGATGGCTCCAACGTCAACTTTGGTATTATACTGGCGATTATAATAGGAATCGTACTTTATATCGTGCTTCAAAAAACAACTTTCGGCTATGAACTCAAAGCTACTGGTCATAACAAGTACGCGAGTGATTACGCCGGAATGAAAGGCAAGAAAAACATCATCCTCACAATGGTCATCGCCGGTGGTCTGGCGGGTCTCGGGGGTGCTTTTGCAATATTGGCTCCTTCTGCAATCGCTGGAAGCAGCATGACCTATGAGCCGATTAATATAATCGCTGCCAATGGTTTCAATGGTATTGCGGTTGCGCTGCTCGGAAATGCGCATCCAATCGGAATCATATTCTCGTCAATCTTCATTTCTCATATCCAGCGTGGAGGTTCGCTAGCTGGTCTTGTGGGATTTAAACCGGAAATAATAGATGTGGTGATTGGTGTCATCATTTACTTCTCTGCGTTTGCGATGATCATGAATGCCGCACTCGCAAGATTTGTGAAGCAACATGTTACCCGTAAAGATGAAGAAGTAGTCAAAGCAAAGGAGGCAGAATAATGAGCACTATTTATTATTTGATTCAAAACATGCTTCCTGTTGCGATTCCACTTTTATTGGTTGCCCTTGGTGGAATGTTCAGTGAGCGCAGTGGTGTAATCAATATCGCACTTGAAGGAATTATGCTGTTCGGTGCTTTCTTTGGAGCATTGTTCGTTTATACCGTTCAAGGCGTAGACATGAACCCTCAAGTATTATTGATCCTTGGCATGCTCATAGCGGCGTTCTCTGGCTGGGTTTATTCGTTGCTCCTATCTTTTGCTGCAGTGACGATGAAAGCGAACCAGACCATCACGGGAGTATCTCTCAATATGATTATTCCTGCTGCAATCTTATTGTTTTCAAAAATGTTTTTCAACAGCGATGGAATCACCACAACCAAGAATTTCTATATCAGGGAAGTTCCTATACTCAGCAAGATTCCTTTGCTTGGGGAAATGTTTTTCCAAAGGACTTATCTGACGGTCATGATTGGTTTTGCTATTTTGATCGTATCGATCATCATCTTTTATAAGACGCGATTCGGACTCAGACTTCGTGCCTGTGGTGAACATCCTCAGGCAGCGGATTCTGTCGGAATCAACGTATACTTCATGCGTTATGCCGGAGTCAGTTTATCCGGTATACTTGGAGGCATCGGCGGTTTCTTCTACTCTGTAGGTGTAATGGATGGTAATGTCAGCGGACACTCCGGTGTTGCCGGTTTTGGTTTCCTCGCACTTGCCGTCATGATTTTTGGTCAATGGAAACCTGGAAGAATCTTCTTTGCCGCATTGTTCTTTGCATTCCTGAGAACACTGGCTTATTCGGTCTCACTGATTCCTTTCCTGGATGGACTCGGAATCAACCAGACCTATTACAAAATGTTACCTTATGTGGCAACCATGGTGGTTCTGGCATTCACATCCAAGAAGTCCAGAGCTCCTAAGGCAGAAGGTATCCCTTACGACAAGTCACAAAGATAACCAATCGAGGCAAGGATTTTCAGAAATAATATCTGGGAATCTTTGCCTTTTGTTTTGCATAAAGTTATTGGACTATCATTTTGGAAGACAATTTGATATAATTATTGAGTTAATGGATGCTTGAATTGTTCATGTTGTATACAACTTGGGATGATTTCACACGACTTGATTTAGGATGAGATGGTATCATAATGAAGATGAATTTTAATTTGAACTTGATTCAAACTCAAAAGCTGATTATGACGCCTGAGTTGAAACAAGCTATTGAAATCTTACAATATAACGCAATGGAACTCAACGAGTTCATCAATGAGGAGCTTTTAAACAATCCCATTTTGGAAAAAGTGACCCAGTCTCCGGAAGCTGAAGAGGCACCAATCAAGCCTGAAGGTGAAACGGAAGAACCTTATGAGTACAATCTCGACAAAGGCGACAAGAAAGAAATCGATTGGGAAGATATGGTCAATTATTTTGAAGATGCTAGACCACTTGGGAACATCAGTTACAATCCTGACTCTGAAATCAACTACGACAACTTTGTCGCTGATGAGGAGACCTTGAAGGATTATTTGCTCATGCAACTCAAAGTGACAAAGCTGGATCCAAAAATCGTAAAGGTATGTGAATACATCATCGAAAACATAGATGACAATGGTTACCTCCACATGAATGACGAGGAAGCCATGGTCCTGTTCAACCACACCAGTGAGGAAATCGATCAGATGATCCGTTTGATCCAAACCTTCGATCCACCTGGCGTTTGTGCCCGCTCCATCAAGGAGTGCCTGTTGATTCAAATGTATCAACAAGGATTCGAGGATAGCCTGGAAGCCACTCTTGTCATAGATCATCTTGAAGCGCTCGGGGAGAAACGATTCGCTCAAATCGCCAAAAAAGTGGGTGAAACGGCAGAACGCGTCCAGGAGGCTTACGATTATATCAAGACTCTTGAGCCCAAGCCGGGTAGAAGCTTTAGCTCTTTGCGTGAAGTACGGTATATCCTACCGGATGTCTATGTGGAAAAAGTAAAAGATGAATATGTGGTCATGGTCAATGACGCAGCAGCTCCGAGGCTTCAGATTAATTCATTTTACAAGGGGCTCCTCAAGCAACTCAACAAGGATACGATGACCACAGAGTATATTTCAAAAAATCTGCAGTCCGCCCTTAGAATCATTAAGAGTATCGAGCAACGTAGAAATACGATCTATCGTGTTTGCAACGCTATTATAGAATATCAATACGAGTTTTTCGAAAAAGGTATGCTTTATTTGAAACCTCTGAATTTGAGAAACATCGCCGATGAGATTGAAGTCCATGAATCCACAGTGAGCAGAGCTGTGAATGGAAAATACATTCAGTGTCCCAATGGTCTTTTTGAAATCAAGTACTTCTTTCAAAGTGGTGTCAAAGGCGCTGGTGGAGAAGGCATTTCTTCAGAAAGTGTCAAATCGGTCATGAAAGATATGATTGACAGGGAAAATCCTAAGAAGCCACTAAGCGACCAAGTCATTGCGGACACACTAATTGATACAGGAATCAACATATCAAGACGTACGGTTGCCAAATACCGTGATGAAATGAATATTTTGCCTTCTTCAAAAAGGAAGCGTTTCTAATCCCACACATAAAAATGTATGGGATTTATTTTGTCCTATAGGGACGAAAAAAGTCCAAAATAATTTTCAAAACCCCTTGTTTTTATAGGGGAGAGTGCTATACTATAACTAGTGGGACGTAAAACATTAACCAAACCAAAATTTATCCCGGAAGGGTGGGCGATATGAGCGAACGAGATTTAATCGATCAAGAAAAATTAATAATGGTTCTAAAATACGCATTCCCTGAAACTGATGAACTTTTGCCACTTAGGTACAATTTACTCAACACTATAAAGTTTAATCAGCCGGTTGGTCGCAGAATGCTGTCAAACAGCATGAACATTACCGAGCGAGTGGTTCGAAGAGAATCGGATATCCTTAAGGATTCCGGTCTTGTTGACTATTATCCAGATGGAATGAGAATCACCGAAAGAGGCAGTCAAGTACTGGATGCCTTATCGGATCTGTTTTATAGTATGTCAGGGATTAATGAGTTTGAAACAAAGCTCAGCAACTTGCTGGGTATCAGTAAAGTGATCGTCGGATCTCTTGGAGTCTCGAATCATGAACAGACGCTTTCAGAACTCGGAATCGAAGCTGCAAGATATTTCAGTACTCTAGTAACACCAAAAAGTATTATAGGTATAACGGGAGGTTCTTCGATAGAAAGAGTTATAAGTGGGTATAAAGCAGACTGGGTGCATTTTGATGACAATCAAATTATGGTGGTCCCAGCCAGAGGTGGACTTGGCAACAAAAGTGAGTATCAAGCCAATACACTAGCCGAGAGACTCGCAGGTAAATTGAAGTCGAATTATCAGTTGCTCTACACTCAGGACAATCTCTCGAAAGCAACCATAGAAGAACTCAAAAATGAACCCAATATCCAAAAAATCCTGGCTTATATAAGCAAAATCGACATATTATTGTTCGGAATCGGAAGAGCGAGTGTCATGGCCGACAGACGAGTCCTTGAGCAATATGAAATCGACCATATCATGGAAAAAGGTGCTGTAGCCGAATCATTTGGTTATTACTTCAACAAACAGGGTGAGATCGTACATGAAATCAGTACCATTGGTATTGATTTAGATAAATTCAAATCTCTTAAACATGTCATTGCTGTAGCAGCAGGTGAAGATAAGGCGGAAGCCATCATCTCCATCGGAAAACTGAATCCAAACCTGGTTTTGGTGACAGACGAACGCACAGCAAAAAAAATTCTAACGTATTTGATTTAAGGAGGAAATTCACATGGTAAAAGTAGCAATTAATGGTTTTGGAAGAATTGGAAGATTAGTTTTTAACGCAATGGCTGAGCAAGGCTTAATCGGAACAAAATTTGAAGTTGTGGCAGTAGTGGATATGACAACAGATGCTGATTATTTCGCATATCAGTTGAAGTATGATTCAACACAAGGCAAATTCAAAGGCGAAATTTCTACAAAGAAAAGCAGCCCTGAACTTGCAGATGATGATATTTTAGTAGTGAACGGTCATGAGACAAAATGTATCATGGCAACAAGAAATCCTTCTGAACTCCCATGGAAAGAACTTGGAGTGGACTATGTCATCGAATCAACTGGTCTTTTCACAACATCTGACGCAGCAAAAGGACACCTTGAAGCGGGCGCTAAAAAAGTAATCATTACAGCTCCTGGAAAAGGCGATCTAAAAACACTGGTTATGGGTGTGAATGAAAACGAATACGATCCAGCACTTCACAACATAGTATCAAATGCATCATGTACTACAAACTGCCTTGCACCACTGGTGCATGTTCTTCTTAAAGAAGGTGTTGGAATTGAGACTGGTCTTATGACTACAATTCACTCTTACACTGCAACTCAAAAAACTGTCGATGGTCCTTCAAAGAAAGACTGGAGAGGCGGAAGAGCTGCAGCAATCAACATTATTCCTTCTTCAACCGGTGCCGCTAAAGCAGTTGGCGAGGTTTTACCGGTAACAAAAGGCAAATTGACTGGTATGTCATTTAGAGTGCCTACCCCTACAGTATCTGTCGTAGACCTTACATTCAGATCTGAAAAAGACACTTCTATTGAAGAAATCGATGCATTGCTCAAAAAAGCATCTGAAACTTATCTGAAAGATATCCTTGGATATGGAAATGAAGAACTCGTATCTACAGACTTTATCCACGATGCAAGATCTTCCATATACGATTCACTCGCTACACTTCAGAACAACCTTCCTGGAGAAAAAAGATTCTTCAAGATCGTTTCATGGTATGACAACGAATGGGGATATTCAAACAGAATTGTTGACCTCTTGACATTCATGACAAGCAAATAAATATTAGGATCAAAGTTAGGCTGTAGATGAGTCTGCAGCCTAGCCCTGGTTTATTATGAACCAGGGTTTACTTTATGAATACACTGGAGGTCTCAATGTATAACAAAAAGACGATTGAAGATATTGCGGTAACGGGTAAGAAAGTGCTCGTAAGATGCGATTTCAATGTTCCGATTCAAGAAGGCAAAATTACAGATGAAAATAGGATTTTAGGTGCAATGCCTACAATTGAGTATTTGGTCAAAAATGGAGCTAGAGTCATATTATGCTCACACCTTGGCAAACCGAAAGCATTTACACCAGAGTTCAGTTTGGCACCGGTTGCGGAAAGATTGTCCGAGCTAATTGGACAAAAGGTTGTGTTCCATTCTGAAGAGGAAGTTGTCGGTCCTGAATCAATTGAAGCCGCAGCAGCTCTTACAGATGGTCAAGTAATGCTCCTTGAAAATACAAGATTCAGAAAAGAAGAGACTAAAAATGGTGTGGAATTCTCAAAAGACTTGGCTTCCTTGGCTGATCTGTTTGTGAATGACGCATTTGGTACAGCACATAGAGCACACTCGTCCACTGTAGGTGTGACTGAATTCATAAAAGAATCAGTTTGCGGCTATCTGATCCAAAAGGAGCTCAAGTTCCTCGGAGAGGCTGTTGATCGTCCTGAAAGACCATTCTGTGCGATTTTGGGTGGCGCTAAAGTTTCGGATAAAATCAAGGTCATAGAGAATCTTTTGACCAAAGTGGATACTTTGATCATTGGTGGTGGTATGGCTTACACATTCCTGAAAGCACTCGGTTATGAGGTTGGCAATTCACTTGTGGAGACTGATAAAATAGAATACGCAAAAGAAATGCTCGATAACGCTAAAGCAAAAGGCGTCTCTATGATGCTTCCAGTGGATCATATCGTCGCCACAGTGTTCAATAAAGACGCTGAACCGATTGTCACAGAAGATGAAAACATATCCGAGGGACAAATGGGTCTCGATATAGGACCTAAGACCGCAGCACTTTACGCTGAAGCGGCATCGAAAGCAAAAACAATCATTTGGAACGGTCCCATGGGCGTTTTTGAATTTGAGAATTTTGCAAAAGGAACTATTGCAGTGGCTAAGGCCCTTGCAGATTCTGACGCTACTACAGTAATCGGTGGGGGAGACAGTGCGGCCGCAGTCAACATACTTGGCTTTGGTGACCGTATGACTCACATATCTACCGGTGGTGGTGCTTCTCTTGAATTCCTTGAAGGTTTGGTACTACCTGGAATAGAAGCACTCAACGACAAATAGGAGGACCAATGAGAAAACCAATAATAGCTGGAAACTGGAAAATGCATAAAACTGTGGCTGAAGGGGTTGCATTCGTAAGTCTCATCAAGCCAGAGGTTGTGGATACAGATGTGGAAGTACTTGTATGCGCTCCATTCACAATGCTACCTAGCCTTGTGGAAGCCGCAAAAGGCTCCAATATAAAAATTGGCGCGCAAAACATGCATTTCGAAGATTTTGGTGCCTATACCGGTGAAGTCAGTGCAGATATGTTACTGGACATCGGTGTGACACATGTCATCATTGGACACTCAGAAAGAAGACAATACTTCGCTGAGACCGACGAGACAGTAAATTTGAAGACGCTGAAAGCGCTTTCAAAAGGACTTGTTCCTGTGGTTTGCTGCGGTGAGACACTGGAGCAAAGAGAAGCGGGAGAAACAAAGGACATTTGTAAAACACAAATCGTAAAAGCTTTTGAGAACATCTCGGCTCAGGACGCCGTCAAAGTCGTTGTGGCTTATGAGCCAATCTGGGCAATCGGCACCGGTAAAACGGCGAGCAGTCAAGATGCAAACGATGTTATTTCATATATTAGAGAAGTCATCGAGTCCGTTTACGGCGATGAAGTCTCAGAAGAAGTTAGAATTCAATACGGTGGTAGCGTCAAACCTGCCAATGTTGAAGAAATTATGAATGAAGCGGATATCGACGGTGCACTTGTCGGTGGAGCAAGTCTGGAAGCAGATAGCTTCGTTCAATTGGTCAATTTTTAAGGAGCTGAACACATGAAAAAACCAACTGCAATAATCATCATGGACGGATGGGGACAAAGTGACAGTGTTAGCGGTAATGCCGTTGCGATGGCAGATAAACCGAACTACGATCGCCTCATTCAAAAATACCCGAATACTTTGATTGCAGCAAGTGGACTTGATGTAGGACTTCCCGATGGTCAAATGGGGAACTCTGAAGTCGGTCACTTGAACATAGGCGCTGGCAGAGTGATTTATCAGGAACTTACGAGAATCACAAAATCTATTTTGGATGGTGACTTTTTCACGAATAAGGAACTGGTCGGCGCAATGGAGCACGCTAAAGCAAACGGCACAAAACTACACACCTGGGGTTTACTATCGGATGGTGGGGTACACAGTCACATAGATCACTTGAAAGCGCTTATAAAAATGGCCAAAGACTTCGGTCTTGAGAACATTTATGTACATGCTTTCATGGATGGAAGAGACACTTCCCCAACTTCCGGAATTGATTACATCAAGGAACTAGAAGCCTACATGAAGGAAGTGGATTTTGGCAAAATTGCCAGTGTTTCAGGAAGATATTATTCGATGGACAGGGACAAAAGATGGGAACGTATCGAAAAATCCTATCAGATGTTGGTTCATGGCATTGGAAATATTTCCGAGTCTGCAGTGGAGGTCATGGAAAAGACATATGAGGCGGGAATAACAGATGAATTTGTTTTGCCAACTGTAATTGTGGAAAACGGAAGTCCTGTCGCAACAGTCGGTGCAAATGATGCAGTTGTGTTCTTCAACTTCAGACCCGATCGTGCAAGAGAGATTACACGTGCCATTGTAGATGTGGACTTTAACGGTTTCAAAAGAGATTACTTCGAAACCAAGTATGTCGGCTTTACCCAATACGACAAAACGATTGAAAACATCGAAATCGCCTATGCACAACAATCCATCGATAACACGATGGGTGAGTATTTATCGAATCTAGGCAAGACTCAACTGAGAATTGCCGAGACAGAGAAATACGCACATGTGACTTTCTTCTTCAACGGTGGCGTGGAAGCACCGAATGCGGGAGAAGATCGCGTTTTAATCGAATCTCCAAAAGTTGCGACTTATGATTTGAAACCGGAAATGTCCGCATATGAAATGACAGACAGGCTTCTAGATGAACTCAATCGCGACTATTATGATTTCATCATCATCAACTATGCGAATCCCGATATGGTTGGTCATACGGGCATTATAGAGGCAGCTGTGAAGGCTGTGGAAGTTGTTGATGAGTGTCTCGGAAAAGTGGTTTCAAAACTTGAAGAGAAGCAAGGGGCATTCCTCATTACATCGGATCATGGCAACGCGGAGCAAATGCTCACAGAAGATGGCAAACCATTTACAGCACACTCCACCAACCATGTTCCTTGTATACTTGGCGGAGCGGGAAATGTGAAACTCAGTGGTGAAGGCAAACTTTGTGACCTTGCACCGACAGTACTTGAACTTATGGGGCTGGATAAGCCGCAGGAAATGACTGGAAATTCAATCATTATAAAATAAAATAAACTTATGGAGGTAATCAAATGTCAGTTATTACGGATATTTTTGCAAGAGAAATTTTAGATTCAAGAGGCAATCCTACTGTTGAAGTTGAAGTTTATTTGGAAGACGGCGCAATGGGAAAAGCTCAAGTTCCATCTGGAGCATCTACTGGTGCATTTGAAGCGGTAGAACTCAGAGACGGCGACAAGAGCAGATATATGGGTAAAGGCGTTCAGAAAGCTGTTGACAATGTCAACGAATTGATTGCACCAGAACTAGAAGGTTGGGATGTATTTGATCAAGTGGGCATCGACAAGTTCATGATCGAACTCGATGGTACACCTAACAAAGCGAAACTTGGCGCAAACGCAATTCTCGGCGTATCAATGGCTGTAGCTAGAGCTGCTGCTGATTCACTTGGACTCGCTCTTTATGAGTACGTTGGTGGAACTAATGCAAAGACATTGCCAGTTCCAATGATGAACATCATGAACGGAGGAGCACATGCGGACAACAATGTTGACATCCAAGAATTCATGGTTATGCCTGTTGGAGCAACTTCGTTTAAAGAAGCGTTAAGATGGGGAGCAGAAATTTATCATACTTTAAAAGCAGTTCTAAAAGCAAAAGGTCTTGCTACTGGAGTAGGCGATGAAGGCGGTTTTGCGCCGAATCTTCCAACTAATGAAGATGCTCTCAAAGTCATTATGGAAGCAATTGAAAAAGCTGGCTACAAGCCAGGCGAGCAAATCAAATTGGCGCTTGACGTTGCGGCTAACGAGCTTTTCGATGAGAAAACCGGAAAATACACACTCGCAAGCGAAGGCCGTGAGTTTACGGCAGCTGAGCTTGTAGATTACTACGCAGGTCTTATAGAAAAGTATCCAATCATTTCAATTGAAGATGGACTCGCAGAGGAAGATTGGTCTGCTTGGAAACTCATGGTTGAAAAACTTGGCGACAAGATCCAAATCGTCGGTGATGATCTTTTTGTAACCAATACGGAAAGACTTTCAAGAGGCATCAAAGAAAAATCAGCCAATTCTATTTTGGTCAAATTGAATCAAATCGGTACAATCACTGAAACTCTTGATGCAATTGAAATGGCTAAACGTGCCGGTTATACAACAGTTATCTCACACAGATCTGGTGAGACTTCAGATTCTACAATCTCTGACATGGCTGTAGCTGTAAATGCTGGTCAAATCAAAACAGGCGCACCTGCAAGAACTGACCGTGTTGAAAAATACAACCAACTCATGAGAATTGAAGAGCAACTTGGTGACAATGCAATTTATGCTGGCATGAATGCATTCTACAATTTAAGATAGTCATTAATTCATTGGCTTTACCCACTTTGAGAAAACTCAAAATGGTAAAAATAAAAGCAAATCTTGATTACACACAAAGGTAGCATGGGCTTGGTGGACAGCAACCACCAAGCTTTATGCTTTTTTGATAAAAAAATAATGAATGAATTGTATTTTAAGGTTTACTGTGTTAAAATACCTATGTTAAGCAAGTGAAATGGAGGTGTAGAAGAATGGACGTTGTTTTGAATGCTTTATTGATCGTATCATCACTCATTTTAATCGCGAGTATTTTATTACAATCCGGTAAATCAGCAGGATTATCAGGCGCTATAGGCGGCGGTGCTGAACAGCTCTGGGGTAAGAATAAGGCGAGAGATTATGACGCAAAGTTCGACAAAATCACAAAAATATCGGCAGTCGTGTTTATGGTATCGGCGCTGGCGATGGCTTATATACAATAATTAGCTGATCAGCTAATTATTGTATATTTTTTTCATAAGGGAATTATTCATTATTTTTTTATCAAATGTGGGGAGGAATGAATTAATGAACTACGCATTGCTGTCGGCAAGCGCAGGTGTTTTGGCACTTGTTTTTGCTGCTTTTCTTGTGGTTAGAAAAATAAACACGATTACTGTAAACCATAAAAGGATGAATGAGATCGCTTCATACATCCACGAAGGTGCCATGGCATTTCTTAAAAGAGAATATAAAGTACTTGTCATTTTTTCAATTGTATTGGCAATCGCAATCACTTTTGGACTGCAGAGTTATAAAACCGCAATCGCATTTTTGGTAGGTGCCTTTTTCTCGGCATTGGCCGGTTTCATAGGTATGCAAGTCGCCACAAAAGCCAATGTCAGAACAGCTTTCGCAGCAAAAGAGAGTGGCATGAACAAAGCGCTATCCGTTGCATTTTCAGGCGGAGCCGTCATGGGTATGTCCGTTGTCGGTCTTGGTCTACTTGGCGTAAGCGTTTTGTATTACATTTTTGACGATATACAAATTGTTACCGGATTTGGTCTTGGTGCATCCTCAATCGCACTTTTTGCGCGTGTTGGCGGTGGTATCTACACCAAAGCAGCCGATGTCGGCGCTGACCTTGTCGGAAAAGTGGAAGCGGGCATTCCGGAAGACGATCCACGTAACCCCGCTGTTATCGCTGATAACGTAGGTGACAACGTAGGTGACGTCGCGGGCATGGGCGCGGACTTATTTGAATCCTATGTCGGTTCGATCATTGCTTCTATCACACTTGGACTTGTAGCGTTCGGTATTGCTGGAGCTTACTTCCCACTTGTTCTTTCAGCAATCGGAATATTGGCATCCATCATCGGTACCTTCTTTGTAAAAAGTGACGAGAAATCCGACCCACATAAGGCACTCAAAAAATCGACTTACGTTAGTGGATTAATTGTACTTGTATCTGCATTTTTCCTAAGCAATTATTTCTTTGGTTCACTCGATGCATTTTTTGCGATCACTGCGGGCCTCCTTTGCGGTATATTGATTGGTGTGGTCACTGAAATTTACACTTCAGGCGATTATAAATACGTAAAAAGAATAGCTGAACAATCTTTGACAGGTGCTGCAACTACCATCATCTCAGGTTTGAGTATCGGTATGCTTTCCACATTATGGCCAATCATCTTCATATCAACAGCTACTTTGGTTGCTTATGAATTTGCCGGACTATACGGAATCGCGCTTGCTGCGGTAGGTATGCTTTCAACTGCGGGTATCACCGTTGCGGTTGATGCTTATGGTCCGATCGCAGACAATGCGGGTGGAATCGCTGAAATGAGTGAATTACCTAAAGAAGTCAGAAAAATCACAGATAAATTGGATGCCGTAGGTAACACGACCGCTGCAATCGGTAAGGGATTTGCAATCGGTTCTGCCGCACTTACTGCACTTGCATTATTTGCATCATATTCACAAGCTGTAGGACTTACGACCATCAACATCCTCAATCCAAAAGTGGTTGTAGGACTGTTCATCGGTGGTATGCTTCCATTTATTTTCTCCGCACTCACTATGGAGTCGGTTGGTAAAGCCGCTTATGAAATGATCGAGGAAGTTCGTAGACAGTTCAAGACAATCGATGGCATCATGGAAGGCACTGGAACTCCTGACTACGCACGTTGTGTGGATATCAGTACGACTGCTGCCCTTAGAGAAATGATGCTTCCAGGTCTCATGGCCGTACTATCACCTATCGCTGTAGGTCTATTACTTGGTGGAGAAGCACTCGGCGGAATGCTTGCGGGATCACTGGTAACTGGTGTTTTACTTGCAATATTTATGGCCAATGCCGGTGGAGCTTGGGATAATGCCAAGAAATACGTCGAAGAAGGTCATTTCGGTGGTAAAGGTTCTGAAGCTCATAAGGCAAGTGTAGTTGGCGATACAGTAGGTGACCCTTTCAAAGACACCTCTGGCCCATCGATCAACATCCTGATCAAGCTGATGACCATAGTATCACTTGTATTTGCACCACTTTTCGTAGCAATGGGTTCCATTTTGTAAAATTGCATGATTACTAGGCACACTGCGTTTGCAGTGTGCTTTTTTGCGCTTATAATGGTATAATGGAGTTAGTAGAAGCATGTCAGGTTATGCCGCTAAGGAGGCAGTTATGGAAAAAGAGAAAATACTCGAATATTTGAAACTCAACAATGAAAAGCCGTTTTTGGAATTGGATCTGATGAATGCACTTGGAATCAGTGAAGCCGATCGTTCCACTTTCATTGCCACCATGGAAGAATTGGAAGATGAAGGGAAAATCATAAAAACAAAAAAAGGCAAATATGCTTTGCCTGAGTTCTTTAAAATTTATGTTGGTAAAATTCAAATTGCCGTAAGAGGGTTTGGATTTGTGATTATAGAAAATGCCGAGATGAAAGATGTCTTTGTACCTGCCAGTGCCCTTATGGGCGCCATGAACGGCGACAAAGTCATGGTCAAACTCAACAAGGTCGGTGGAGAGAACCAAAAGAGCGAAGGAGAGGTCATCAAAATTGTCCTAAGAGCCAACTCGAGACTTGTCGGTACTTATGAGGAGAGCAAGAATTTTGGATTTGTTGTGCCGGATGACCAGAAAATCCGTAAGGACATATTTGTGTCAAGAAACAACACGCTTGGAGCAAAACAAGGCGACAAGGTAGTGCTCGAGGTTACAAAATGGCCTGAGGACAGGCGCAATCCCGAAGGCAAGATCGTTGAGATTCTCGGTCAATCCGGAGAGCCTGGTGTGGACATCTTAGCGGTGATCCGTACATTCAATCTTCCGGAAGTGTTCAATCATAGAGTTTTGGAAGAGGCTGACAAGTTTCCGACAGAAGCTGAGCCAGACGAAATCGTAAGAAGAGAAGATTT
>JACUUV010000083.1 GCA_014859095.1 Clostridia bacterium
TCATCAATATCCTGGATACTTATGCTGCCATTCATCTCTTTCATCATAACCGATTAAGAGATCTTCAGCCAGTATTTCCAGTTCTTCTTTGAGTTCAATGGCATGGATCCATTCCTCTGGGATGTGTTCTATGCCAATGAATGCGCCAAGAATATTTCCAGTGATAGAACCTGTGCTGTCGCTGTCACCGTCATGATTGACTGCGGCAATCAGAGCCTTCTTGAAATCACTTTGATGTCTCAGTGCGCAATATACGGCGATTCCCAGTGCCTCTTCGGCAATCCATCCTTCACCAATGGCTTTAATTGCATTGATATCACTAACCTGATCCCATGCAAGTCGCTCCGCTTGCTTAAGTTTGGCGGCACATTCCGCACCCTCTTTGACGGACTCGATTTTTTTAACGGTGCTACGAACAGCTTGCTCCAGTGTCACTCCAGATATGATTTCCGCGATCATATAGGCCATTGCACCTGCAGCAATAAACCCGATGGGATGACCATGGGTAAGTGCCGCTGATTCTACAGCCATGTCGTATGCTTCATCCTTTTCAAGAAACAGTCCAAAGGGTGCCGATCTCATGACTGCTCCGCATCCTTTGCTGCTATTGATCGGTTTCTCGGGGATACCAATTCTTTCACTGGCAAGAGCTGAAATGCAAGAATTGCCTGGTGCCCTCGATACATGAAGAGCTTTCACGTCAATCAACCAGCCGTCATAAATCCATCCGAACTCTTCTTTTCTTGTGAAGCCTTGTGTGACCAACCATCTCTGATAAGCGAAATAGATCACCGTTGGCATATGGCAGATGCCTTTGTTGATTCTCCTGGACTCAGCCCTGAGCAATCCTTCTGCCGTGAACATCGTCATTTGAGTGTCATCTGTGATTTGTGCTTTGTCTCCATTATAGCGTGGCAAATCATTGATTCCATCTGGTCCAAATCGTCTATTGATCTCATGAAGCGTCAGGAATTCAACTGGCCAACCTAGTGCGTCTCCAATTGCTCCACCAATCAAGCTTCCTAAGAACTGATTTATATTTTTTTGACTCTTATTATTCTCTGTCATGTCTACGTCCCCTATTCAAATTTTAGACTTCCCCATACTACCAGTCTAAACTTTCTGACAATTTAAATCCTGTGCAAATTGCATTGTTTTCACAAAAATTAAGGCACAACTTGAATCATAATGAATCAGGTTGTGTCTTTTGCTGTTCAGTTTTTTGCTTACAATCCTAATATATCGTCGACTTTGTCATTTGGAAGCAATCAGTGTATGCCAGCATCATTTTTGATTTTGATTCCTACAAATTGGTTAACAGCTTCGATGAGATCGCTGATGACTTTTTTATCCCCTTCTTTCGCTGCTTCAACCACACAATGATTGATGTGATCCTCTATAATGACTTTGCTCATATTGTTGAGGGCAGAAACTACAGCTGAGATTTGAGTCAAAATTTCACTGCAATCCCGCCCTTCCTCAGCCATTTTTTTAACAGATTCAAGATGTCCGATTGCTCTAGACAAACGATTGATGACTTGTTTGCTTTGCGGGTGATTATGTGGATTCATAAATATACCTCCATTTCTTCTTTGGGTTTCTTGATGCCATTATATTTCAATAGCAAGGATGAGTTAAGAACTACAAAAACAGAACCGAAATTATGGACTAAGGCTGCCGTTACTGGAGTTAAGAGTCCAAATCCCGCAAGGATAATCGAGCCGAAATTGATGATCATGGAGAGTACAATGTTAGCAATAATGCGTCGATTGGTCTTTTGGCTTAACTCAAGCAAGAACGGAAGTTTACCGATTTCATCGCCCATCAAGGCAATATCTGCCGTTTCGATAGCAACATCGGAACCTATTGCACCCATGACAATTCCAATAGAAGCTGTAGCAAGGGCTGGTGCATCATTGACGCCATCCCCCAACATCCCTACTTTATGTCCTTCTGTGTTTAGTTTCTTTATGAGATTCACTTTGTCTTCAGGGAGAAGAGAAGCGTGTATATCTGTGATTCCAGCAACTTGAGCAATGGAATTTGCTACCGCTAAGTTGTCACCAGTCATCATTACAATATTCAGTTCACCGTATTTTCTGATTTCCTCAATAGATTTCTTAGCATCAATGCGGATCATATCTGTAATCGTTATGATTCCAACGACTCTGCCATCAATTGAAAATGGCAGGACTGTTTTACCCTTGTCTTGCATTTGTTTCATCAGATCATAAGTATTTTTTTCTTTATTGATTATTTCTTGCTCTATGACTTTTTCACCTATAAAAATTTCATGTCCATCGACCTGGGCGACAACGCCCTTGCCTATATGAATCTTAAAATCTTCTGGATCTTTCACTTTGATTCCTAGATTCTCACTATATTTTGTTACGGCTTTTCCGATGGGATGCTCTGAGAACTTCTCAGCACTGGCAATCATGCTGATTACCTTGTTTCGATCAGAATCGCTATCAAAAATATGTATTTCCTCCACTTCAAGGTTTCCATAAGTCAAGGTCCCTGTTTTGTCCATTACAAGCGTGTCAATCTTCCCAAGCGCTTCAACAGCTGCACCGGATTTGATCAATATGCCCTTTTTAGTTGCATTGCCAATAGCGGCGACCATTGCCGTCGGTGTCGCAAGGATCAATGAACACGGACAGAAGACAACAAGTGCCGTGACTGCTCTATAAATGTCTTTGGTTAAAATGTAGATCAGTACTGCACAACCTAATGCGACAGGGACCAATATACGTGCCCAACGATCCGCAATTCTGACTATTGGAGCTTGATTATTTTCTGCTTCTTCGACCAAACGAATCATTTTTTTCAGTGATGAGTCCTCTCCGACATGGGTTGCCTCAATATCTATAACACCTTCCAAATTGATGGTGCCTTGATAAACTTCATCACCGGCAGTTCGGTAGACAGGAACTGATTCGCCAGTCATTACCGCCTGATTGACGGAAGTACTTCCCCTTATGACTTTTCCATCAACAGGGATTGCTTGTCCTGGACGAACCAAGAGTATATCGCCTTTTTCCAATTGAGTAGCAAGTATTTCCTCTTCACCCAGTTCAGTGCGTCTTGTTGCTTTTTGTGGTGTAAGCTTTATGAGTGCATTCAAGCTTTTACTCGATTTTCCTGCAGTATAATCCTCGAGTACTTTTCCAATTTGCATGATAAATGCGACCTCACCTGCTGCAAAATATTCACCGATAAACAGTGCGGCAATCAAGGCAATTGCCACAAGCACATCTGCTGTCACATCAAACGCTTTGACCAGCCCCTTTATTGCGCCATACACTATCGGTGTTCCACATAGAATGATCGCAAACCAAGCTGGATCCAAAATTTGATTGGAAAATTTTCCAAAGAAACTGATCGCTAGAAAAATACCTGATATAATCGCAAAAATGAGTGTGCGAAATTCTTCTTCACGTAATTTACTTATAATATTCAAAATTACACGTCCTTTCACAGCTTGATATCTTTCCATTTTCCTTTTTGATATCGCAACATTATAATTATACCCCTTATTGTGATATCTATTGCATAGGCAATCCATACACCAGCTAAGCCATAATTTAATTTTATGCTTAAAATATAAACACCTACAACCCTAATCCCCCATATACCCAACAAAGATGTGTACATCGGAAATTTTGTATCTCCTGCACCTTGTAGAGCAGATGTAAGTACCAGCGTTATTGCAAGAAATGGTTGAAAAAACGAAATGATTCTCAAGACTTGAACGGTCTGACGAATAACAACTTCATCCTCCGTAAAAATCCTAGCGAGCGATGGTGCGAAAACAAAGAAAAATGCACCCACGATTACCATAAAAATTGTAGACAAAGAATAAGCGACCAAGCCTATACGATGTGCCTCTTCCTTATTTTGCTTCCCTAAATTTTGACCTACTAGAGTTGCTGCGGCCACACCGAAACCCATTCCAGGTAAATATGAGAATGTTTCAATCGTACCGGCTATATTGTGAGCAGCGTAGGCTTCTGTTCCAATCTTTATAATCATTCCACCATAAATCAATTGACCAGATCTCATGATCATTCTTTCTATTGCAGCTGGGATACTAATTCTAACAATTGATTTCAATAGTTTGTGATCTATTCTCCATGACCCTAGTATTGAAACCTCAATTTTTGTTTTTTTACCATTTATACTCTTCAACAACAGGATGACACTGACGATTCTGGATATGGTTGTGGCCAGACCCGCTCCCAATATTCCCAAGCCATTAAAATTGTATATTCCAAAAATTAAAATGTAGTCTAATACCGCATTGATCAAATTCGCAACAATGGCAATCTTCATTGGTGTTTTAGTGTTTCCTGCCCCTCTCAGCGCACTTGATAAAATCATATTGATGCAAAGAAAAACGGAAGGCACTGCCACAGACAAAAAATAAGGCAAAGCAAACTCAATGACGCTATCTTCTGCGCCTAATATCATTAGTATTTGCTTTGAAAAAATCAAGTTGACTAATCCAAAAAAAAGTCCAATCGCGACACTCATAATCATTGATTGTTTTATTGCTTTGTTTGCATCTTTGATCTTACCTGCACCAATATTTCTGGAAACAACTGCTGTTGTACCTATTCCCAAAGCCAAGAAAAATGCGATGTACATATTCATAGTCAAATTAGTGACACCTACACCGGCTATCGCTTCCGTTCCCAATTTACCGACAAAATAAGTATCCACTACACCAATCATCACTTGTGAAATATTCTCGATAATTGCTGGAATAGCTAAAAAAAGAATGTTTTTTATTAAACTGAATATTGATTTCATCTATATCTCCCTCAAATAATTATCCCCCCTACCGGGATATGGATGTATTATATCTTTTTATTTGATTTAGAGCAAAGATTATTTTTACATTTTTTCAAGCCCCTCAATACCAAGTAACCAGAGGCATTGACGCAACATATTTTCTGTCAACGATAGAAGCGAGTGATAGCTGCTCTGCTTTAAGTGGTCCTTTTCAGATAAGATGTGGACCTCGTGATAGAATTGATTGAATGTTTGGCTTAGATCAAACGAAAAGTCGCATATTTTCGAAGGTTGATAGGCAGATGCCGCGAAATCGACCCATGCACTGAACATTGCTAGCTTCAGCACGAGTTTGCGCTCTGTATCAGATGTTGGAGTCGTGATTAGACTCAGGGTCACTCCCTGCTCTTTGAGTTTTTTCTTGATGGATGCGATTCGTACTAGAGCATACTGCACGTATGGTCCGGTTTTGCCTTCGAAGCTGGAAAACTGATTCAAATCAAAGACATAATCGCGTTCAGGAAGGTTGGACAGATCACCAAATTTGAGTGCTCCAACTCCAACGGCAAGTGCAATTTGCTTATTGTCTTTTTGCTCATCTTGTTCACCAAGTCATTGTGACGCTGCTTCAACCAGTTGATAGAGGTACGATTTTTGATTTGTAAGCCACTCTGAAAACTTGTTTAAACGCCTTCAATACATCTTCTTTGATATTATTCAATAGGCTCATATACCCTCCAAAAAACTAAAAATCCATCTCCAAAAAAGAGACGGAATAATCGGATGTATTTTTGCGATGCTGTGGGGAATCGGGTCTAGCCTGGAAATTGCTGCATTGGACTTTTCAACCAAGGTATTTTGGATGAAGTTTCATGCCTTATGGCAAATCCCTACAGTTACTGCATTGAATATTTTTTTTCTTGAATACGCGGGGTTTGGTCGTTTCCTCTCGCGCCGAAATCTGATGCTGTTATCCATTCCTGCAGTTTTAGTTTTTAGCCTGATGTTGACCAACAATTATCACCATCTGATCTGGACTTCATTCTCTTTGGATCAGTTTGTCATTGCCAAGTATGGTATGGGGACCTGGATTTCGATCTTGTATGCCAATCTGCTTGGGATAGTGAATTTTATTGCACTGCTTAAGTTGGCGATTGGCTCTCCCCGATCCCGCTGGCCAGTGGCGATTATGATGTTCGGTCAGATTTCCGGCCGAATCATGTATGTATTCGACAGTCTTAACAATCATCTTTTCACTCCGGGCGAATCAGTCCTTGTCGTAATAGGCCTGTCATGCTTGCTTTATGCCATTGCCCTATTTCGTTTCCGTGTTTTGGATCCGATTCAGCAGGCTCGTACTATTGTCATTGAGCAAATGATTGACGGTATGCTCGTACTGAATCTGCACGGACAAATTGTGGATGTAAATCCTGCCGCTATGAAAATATTAAATAAACCCGCTTCTAGTACAACGTATTTGAAATAATTGTTCAAATGTCTACAAGGTGTTATAATTA
>JACUUV010000032.1 GCA_014859095.1 Clostridia bacterium
ATGTCACCGTTAGGCGACTTAACTATCTTACTATAGGTTGTACCTTGAGTCAACCTCAAAACGCAAATTACTTTATTAAGGAATCGTAATCGTTTGATGGTCTTATCTTGACGGTCGATATCATTAATAATATAATGATTTAAGTATGATAAAGTCAATAAGGGAGGTATTATATGAAACGTGTTTTCTCCGGTGTACAACCTACTGGTCAAATACATCTCGGTAATTATATTACTATGAAAAATTTCGTGAAACAGCAAGATGACAAGGATTGTTTCTATTGTGTCGTCGATATGCATTCCATCACTCTTCCACAAGACCCTATTGAGCTCAGGAGGAGAACTATAGAACTCGCTGCTCTATATGTAGCCATCGGTCTTGATCCAAAAAAAGTCACCTTGTTTGTCCAGTCCCAAGTGCCAGCCCATGCCGAACTCGCATGGATTCTGAATTGTTTCTCATATATGGGGGAACTCAACCGTATGACACAATTCAAAGACAAGTCTGAAGGCAAGCAAATGGTCACCACAGGACTTTTCACATATCCTGTTTTAATGGCCGCTGATATTTTGCTGTACGACACGCACTTTGTGCCTGTGGGCAATGACCAAAAGCAACATCTCGAATTGACGCGTGACATTGCAGTGCGCTTCAACAACCGATTCGGTGAAACCTTCGTGGTACCGGAACCACTCATTTCCAAAGTGGAGGAAGGTGCACGTATAATGGCACTCGACGATCCTACACTTAAAATGAGTAAAAGCAATCCAAATGAGCATTCCAAAATAACCATGCTCGATTCTCCGGCAAAAATAAAGAAATCGATAATGAAAGCCACCACTGACAGTGAAGGCATCATAAGATACGACAGGGATTCAAAACCAGGCATCAGCAATTTGCTGACCATATATTCACAATTTTCGGGAAAATCAATTTCAGAACTCGAGCTTCAGTATTCCGGTGAAGGTTATGGCACTCTGAAAAAAGATTTGGTCGAAGTCGTTCAAGTTGAAATCGCGAAAGTCCAAGACACTTATAATAAAGTCCTTGAGAGTGGCGAAATCTACGATATTCTTAAAGCCGGCCGCGAAAGGGCAATTGAGATTTCTTCCGAAGTGCTTGAGCGTGTTAAGGAAAAAGTCGGATTTGTCAGATACTAAATTAAAAACCCCAATATATGCAAGTGATTTTGCAGATGTCGGGGTTTTTTTATCATCACTGACGATTTTATCTGTTGACCACTGTGACAAAACCATTCTTACCGATACCATGGTCTATATAAGGATCCGACCAAAAAATCTGATCCGGATTTTCAATGGAATTCATGTACCAAGAACGTTCTCTGGGATCATAATCATCTGCAACAAACCTATTGGGATAAAGATAGAAATTTCCCGCCTCATCAGCTAAGAAGACAGTATCAATGCCTCTCTCTGCGTCTTCAAATGTTTGACTTAGAATAAGATGTGTATAATTGATGACCCCGTAGGACTCATGCTTGTACTTCTCGTTAATTTGAATATTAACAAATACGTAAAAAATCAAACTTACAGTTAAATCTCATTCAGTTTGTGAAGTTCTTTTCTGAATTTCTTGATGATTTTTTTTTCCATTCTAGAAACTGTCATTTGGGAAACATTGAGCTCATCAGCCACTTGTATTTGTGTTTTGCTGTCAAAAAAACGGTCATTGACGATTTTGATCTCGACTTCATTGAGTTTTTTCATGCACATATTGATGAAATCACGATTTTCGATGATATCAAAATATTTGTCATCCCTGCCAATGATATCTTGAAGTTGAATTTCCTTGTCATCTCCAGACGAATCATAAGTGATGTCAAGTGATTTTGGTGTGTAAACCTGTGAAGCTTCCATGGCTTCAATGACTTCTTCTTCAGAAACATTCAAATATGCGGCAATATCACTTATTTTGGGAACGCGCTGAAGATCCTGCTGTAATTTGGATTTTGCAAGATTGATTTTTTTGGACAATTCCTGAATTCTTCTTGGTACACGCACAGACCAACCTTTATCTCTAAAATATTTTTTGATTTCTCCAATGATTGTCGGTGTGGCAAAACTCGAAAATTCAAAACCTCTGTCTATATCAAACCTTTCAATGGCATAAATTAAACCTAGAGAAGCGACTTGATAAATATCCTCGTACTCAATGCCTTTGTTGATATATTTTTTGGCTAGGATCTCTGTTATATACATGTGGCGTCTGATGAGTTCATTTCTTATTGCGATGTCTTTGGTATCTCTATAAAGACAGAATAATTCCTTGGTGCCAATATTCATCCATTCCTTCGCAATAGGACCATCTTTCTCTCTTTTTAAATATTTTTTATCCATTACGATCAGCCCCTAATTTATCAGTTTATTATTCAACGTCTTTGCTCATGATGACTTTGGTGCCATTACCCTCTATCGTTTCGATTATAACGTCATCCATCAATGATTTGATGATAAATAAACCTAGACCATTCTCTTGTAATTCATCCAGTTCAGGTGCTTTGTACGCCTCTTTGTCAAATCCCTTGCCGCTATCCTTCACTTCTATGATCAAACTGCTTTCCATATTCTTTAGCTCCAATTGATAAGTTGGGCTATTGCCTGAATGTAAGACTGCATTGTTGCATGCTTCCCCCACTGCAAGTTTGATATCTTCTATGGCTTCGATGTCGAATCCCATCTGGTTGGCCACAAATGAAGCTGTCAAACGCGCAACGCTTACATATTCAGGTCTACATGGTAAAGATAAATTTACTGATTCCCTCATTTTCTATTCCACCTTTTTTATGAATTAACGAATTGAAAAAATTTTATCTAAACCCGTCAGAGTAAAAACTTTTGCAATACTTGGTTTGAGTTTTTCAAAGTGAACGTTTTTTTCATTGACCTTGACATTCTTGTAAAAGCTGATCAATACCCCTAAACCAGTACTGTCGATATACTCCAGATTTTCACAATTGAAAACGAAATCCAGTTGTTTTTCATTGTTGAGAATCAGCAATTCTTCCTTGAATGATGATTTCGAACTGATGTCGATTTCACCATGTATTTCCACGTTCCAAGTATTCTGTTTCTCATTATAATTTGAAATCAATTTGAGTGCCATAAAACCCTCCCTATTCGAAGAAACCGCTTCATATTGTATTTTTATTATACTATACCTTTTAAAAAAAATCATGTTAAAAACCAAGCGCCAAATTCACAGGAAATTGGCGCACTTGATTTTAGTCTTGGGTCACTGTTTCTATTTCGTCTTCTTCGTCTTGTTCGTCTTGTTCATTTATTTTTGCAATGGATACCAATCGTGTCTCATCATCCACTTTCATCAATCTCACACCCGAAGTTATTCTACCGGTGACAGAAATGTCCTCAACTTTGATTCGAATCAGGACTCCATTGTCATTGATGATCATCAGATCGTCAGTATCCTCGACGACTTTTGCTCCAATGACATGGCCCGTTTTAGTATTGAGATTATAGGTGATGATGCCTTTTCCACCTCTGGTTTGTTGTCTATACTCGGAGAGTTTTGTACGTTTGCCGTAACCATTTTCTGAAACTGTGAGTAACTTACCTGTTTCGGTTACTACATCCATTTCGATCACATAATCGTTTGAGGTAAGTTTGATTGCCCTGACACCAGTAGCTGTTCTACCCATTGCTCTGACATCCTCTTCACTGAATCTTATGGATTTTCCATTGGCTGTAACAACGATGATATCATCTTTTCCACTAGTCATTCTAACAGAGATCAATTGATCTTCCTCATTCAGATTGATAGCTATAAGACCAGATTTTCTGGATGTGTCAAATTGATCTAAAGTCGTCTTCTTGATCACACCATGTTTTGTACATAATGTGAGGAAGCCTTCCTCAAAATCCTTGATAGGAACTATGGCGTTCACTTTTTCATCTGATTCAAGTGGTAGAAGGTTCACAATAGCCGTACCTTTGGAGATTCTCGATCCATCCGGTATTCTATAAGCTTTCAGTCGATAAACTTTTCCGAAATTTGTGAAGAACAACAGATAATCATGTGTGGAAGTGGTGAATATGTCCTTCACAAAATCTTCTTCCCTGGTGGAAAGACCTGTTTTTCCTCTACCTCCACGTTTTTGTGAAACGTACTCACCGGTGGAGACTCGTTTGATATATCCGGCATGTGTCAAAGTGATGATTACCTCATCTTCTTCTATCATATCTTCATAATCAATCTCATCTGGACTTATGCTGATTTCAGATCTTCTTTCATCGCTGTAAGTCTTTTTGATTCTGAGCAAATCTTCTTTGATGATTTGAAGCAACATGGCTTCGTCATCCAAGAGCAAAGTCAGATAATTAATCAATTTTAATAGTTCCTGGTACTCGTTTTCTATTTTTTCCCGCTCAAGTCCCTGGAGTCTACGCAGTCTCATATCAACAATTGCTTTTGCCTGTATTTCTGAAAGAGCGAATTTTTCCATCAATCTATGCTCAGCGTCATTATAGGCACTTCTGATGATTCTTATGATTTCATCAATATTGTCAATTGCAATTCTAAGGCCTTCCAAAATATGGGCACGGTCTCTTGCTTTTTTCAAATCATAAAGAACACGTCTTCTTTCGACAACTTTTTGATGCTCCAAATAAGCAACCAATATTTCCTTGAGGTTGAGCACTCTTGGTTCTCCATTATGGAGTGCCAAAAGAATCAGACTGTAAGTTATTTGAAGCTGGGAATTCTTGTAAAGTTGATTGACTATGATATTGGCATTGGCATCTCTTCTGAGTTCAATGACGATTCTAATACCGTTTCTATTACTTTCATCTCTAAGATCTGTTATTCCGTCTATTCTTTTGCTCTTTACGAGGTCTGCTATGCCTTCAATCAATTTGGATTTATTGACCTGATAAGGAATTTCAGTGACTATGATTCTTGTTTTTCCATTTTTCATTTCTTCAATTTCAGTCTTGGATCTTAATATAAGCTTTCCACGACCAGTTCTATAAGCGCGTTTGATACCTTCGATGCCTACAATTTCAGCTCCTGTTGGAAAATCGGGACCCTTAATGACTTCCATCAGTTCAAAGACATCCGTATCCGGATTATCAATCAATTTGATGGTTCCGTCTATTATTTCACCCAAATTATGTGGTGGAATGGATGTGGCCATGCCTACTGCTATGCCGTTTGATCCATTTACAAGCAAATTTGGGAATCGGCTTGGTAAAACGACAGGTTCTTTTTCAGTCTCATCGAAGTTGGGTCTGAAGTCCACAGTTTCTTTTTCTATGTCCTTCAGGAGTTCAGCTGAAAGACGGGTCATTCTAGCCTCGGTATAACGCATGGCGGCAGCGCCGTCACCGTCAATCGATCCAAAGTTACCATGACCATCCACCAAGAGATATCTCATGGAGAAGTCCTGTGCAAATCTAACCATGGCATTGTATATGGAGGAATCTCCGTGTGGATGGTACTTACCGATGACTTCACCGACAATACGTGCAGATTTTCTATGTTGTTTATCATGTGTGAATCCGACATCATTCATAGCATAGAGTATTCTTCTATGGACGGGTTTCAGACCATCACGTACATCTGGAAGCGCACGGCTTACTATGACACTCATTGCATAATCCATATAGGAATTTTTCATTTCATCCATTACATCTATAAGGATGACCGTTTCGTTTTCATTTATGGAATTGTTAACTTCATCCAATGACTCATTTATATTGTTTTGATCGTCACTCAACGCTTTATCCTCCTAGATATCAAGATTTTTTACATATTTCGCATTATTTTCTATAAATTCTCTTCTTGGTTCCACTTTTTCACCCATAAGCGTTGAAAATATCAAATCCGCTTCGACGGCATCATCCACTGTCACTTTCATGATCGTACGAACACTCGGATCCATGGTTGTGGACCAAAGTTGCTCGGCATTCATCTCACCAAGACCTTTGTATCTTTGAATGGTTATACCTTGTCTACCTATTTCAGCAAGTAAATTATTCATTTCCATATCTGAATAGAGATAATAAATATTTCTGCCTTTTTTCACTTTATAAAGTGGAGGAATGGCGATATAGATGTGTCCTTGCTCAATAAGAGGACGCATGAATCTGAATAAAAAAGTCAAAATCAGTGTTCTGATGTGAGCACCGTCAACATCGGCATCTGTCATAATGAATATTTTTCCATATCTCAATTTGGTTATATCAAACTCGTCACCGATACTACAACCAATTGCTGTAATCAATGCTCTGATTTCGGCAGAACTGAATATTCTTGAAAAATTGGCTTTTTCAACATTCATTATTTTGCCTCTAAGTGGCAATATGGCCTGAATATTTCTATCACGACCCATTTTTGCAGAGCCGCCCGCCGAATCTCCTTCGACGATATAGATTTCAGTTTTCATAGGATCTCTTTCCGAACAATCGGCAAGTTTACCTGGAAGCGTCATACCGTCAAGAGCACCTTTTCTTCTGGTGAGTTCTCTGGCTTTACGGGCCGCTTCTCTAGCTTTTGCGGAAGTCAAACATTTGTCTAGTATTGATTTTGCGTGGTTTGGATTTTCTTCAAGATAAATCTGAAGCATTTCTGAGACAGCAGATTCAACGACTCCTCTGATTTCACTGTTGCCCAATTTGGTTTTGGTTTGTCCCTCAAATTGAGGGTCTTCAAGTTTGACGGAAATAATGGCGGTAATACCTTCACGAACATCCTCACCTGTCATATTCTCATCTTTTTCTTTGATGAATCCTTTTTTTCGGCCATAATCATTGATGACACGAGTCATTGCGGCTCTAAAACCGACCAGATGAGTACCACCTTCTTGTGTACCTATATTATTGGCGAATGTGAATACGTTTTCTGAATATCCGTCTGTATATTGCATGGCTATTTCGACGTTGTTCACTTCATTATTTTGCTCGGCATAGATCACATCATCATGAATGGCATTTCTATTGACATTCAAATATTTGACAAATTCTTTGATTCCGCCTTCATAAATGAATTGTGATGTTTTTGGAACATCACCTCTTAAATCCGAAATATTGATGGCCACACCTTTATTCAAAAATGCAAGTTCCCTCAATCTTGACTCTATGATTGTAAAATCGTAATCTAAAGTCTCAAAAATCAAGTGATCCGCTTTGAATGAAGTTTTGGTACCCGTGACGGAGTTATTGTCCACTTCTCCTACAACATGTAATTGCTCTTCCGTCTTGCCTCGTTCAAATCCAATTCTATAAATTTTTCCATTTCTTTTGACTTCGACCACAAACCACTCTGATAGTGCGTTTACAACAGATGCGCCCACACCATGGAGTCCACCTGAAACCTTATAGCCTCCACCACCGAACTTTCCTCCTGCGTGAAGGACTGTATGAATGACCTCCACAGCAGGTAATCCCATCTTTTGATGCATATCGATTGGCATACCACGACCATCATCTTCGACAGTGATGATGTTTTCAGGCTCTATGGTTACATTGATTGTTTTACAATAACCAGCCAATGCTTCATCTATACTATTGTCCACTATTTCATACACAAGGTGATGCAATCCCCGTGAACTCGTAGTTCCAATGTACATGCCAGGTCTTTTTCTTACGGCTTCCAAACCTTCCAAAACCTGAATTTGATCAGCATTATATGCTTGATTTGACATTTTTTCAACCTCCTAATGGCCAATAACATTTCCATTTTTTATTTTAATAATTTTAGAATCATTGATGTAATCATCTAAAAGATTTTTTATATCTGTTGTTGTTATGATGGTTTGTACTCCTTTGATCGCATAGATCAAATCCTTTTGCCTATTGTTGTCCAGTTCACTCATGACATCATCGAGCAAGAGTATGGGATATTCACCAACTTCATTTTTTACAATTTCTATTTCCGATAATTTGAGTGAAAGGGCTGCCGTCCTCTGTTGCCCTTGTGAACCAAATGATTTTATGTTGATGCCATTGATTAAAATTTCCAAATCGTCCCTGTGAGGTCCAACAGATGTGAACCCTCTTCTAAAATCCATTTCACTGTTTTTCTTTAGCTGATCCAAAAGCTCAAACTTTATTGTATCATAATTATCCCTATTTTTGACAGCAGTAATATATTTAACCGACAATTGTTCTTTTCCATCTGTTATTCGGCTATGGATATCTCTGCTGATCTCGTCGAGTGAATGAATGAACTGATTTCTTTTGACTATTAGTCTGGCACCTTTATCTGAAAGTTGTTCATCCCAGACCTCAATCATATCTTTGAATTCAGGTTTATAACTCATTTTTTTTAGAAGCTCATTTCTTTGAACCAGAATTCTACTATATTCGATAATATCCAGACAATAGATTTTATTAATATGTGAAAGTTCCCGATTGATGAATTTTCTTCTTTCCTGCGGACTGTCTTTGATCAGTTTCAAGTCATCGGGATAAAAAAGTATAATGTTTACGGTTCCAAGCAACTCTGAAATTTTTGTGATATTGACCCCGTTGATCAGAAATGCTTTCTTGTTATTTGAAAGAATTCTATACTCGATAGTCTCAAGTAGTCCATTGTCTTTGAGAATTTCAATGCGCACACTTCCAAATTCCTTATCGAAATGAATCAAATCGGATTCCTTGTTGGTTCTGAAAGACTTTCCAAATCCTGAAACATATACTGCTTCCAGTAGATTGGTTTTGCCTTGTGCGTTATCACCCACAATAATGTTTAATTTTTCATCAAAACTTAGTTTCACTTGTTCGTAATTGCGATAATTCTCAATGACAATCGATCTGATTTTCAAGCTCTACACCCTCTTAATGACTTTTATTCTGATAGATTCGTTTTCAGAATCCTCCACACCTGGTATGACAACATCAATAAAATCGTCGTGAAAGACTTTTTTGCCTCTTTGAGTGCATACAGAACCATTCATGGATACGAAGCCATCCAAGATAAGTGATTTTGCTGTACCACCGGAATCCACTACTTCAGCGTATTTGAGAAGCTGATCCAGTTTGATGAATTCTGTTTCTATGAATACTTTTTTCATAATATCTCCTACTTGGATATTCTGCATGGCAGCACTAGATAGGTGTAATTGTCACTGTCATCAGGTCTGATGATACATGGGCTGACGTTATTGATGAATTCTATTTTTATGTTCTCACTGTCAATGATTTTGAGTGCATCAATCAAGTATTTAGGATTAAATCCAATTTCAAGATCTTGACCTTCTAGTTTGATTTTCACTTTTTCAACTGAACTTCCCATTTCTGAATTGGATGAAATTCTGATGAAATCATC
The DNA here is from genome assembly GCA_014859095.1 of Clostridia bacterium. GTDB lineage: Bacteria > Bacillota > Clostridia > Peptostreptococcales > Acidaminobacteraceae > Fusibacter_D. Next base: position 9,304 of record JACUUV010000032.1, read on the forward strand.
TTTGACTTCGAGTTTGATGGCTATATTTTTATTTTCTCTAGCCATCAGAAATGAACGGTCGATGGAAGTCAAAAATTCATCTGTTGAAACATAAGCTAAGGCTTTATATTCGTTAGGCAGTATTTGATTGTAATTGATGAACTCACCAGCAAGCAATCTAGAATACACTTTAAATTTATTCATGCTGAACAACACTTGTTTGTCATCAAAAGAAATTCTTAAATCACCTTTTTGATCCATTTGCGAGAGAATTTTATTGATTTCACTGAGCGTTCTTCCTGGAACGACAGCTTTTTTATTCAAATCAGTTTTAACGATAGCACGTTTGATGGCCATTCTGAATCCATCGATTGCAACCATGTTAAATTTTCCGTTTTCAATTTCAAGAAGTGCTCCTGTGAGAATTGGTCGTGATTCATCCTGTGAAATCGCAAAATGAGTTTGTCTGATCATATTGCTGAAAAGTTCTTTATCCATTAAAAAAGAATTTTTATCCTCTATTTCAGGAAGTTCTGGATATTCATTTCCTGGAAGTCCAACGAGTTTGAAACTGGATTCCATGCAATGAATGGAAACCACATTGGTTTCACTCACATCAAATTCTACTTCTGCGTTTGGTAATTTTCTGATCAGTTCAGAAAAAAGACGTGCAGGAATGACAGTGCTGCCCTCTTTTTCTATACTTGCGTCAATAAAAGTTTCTATGCTTAAATTAAGATCATTTCCTATAAGTCTAAGTTGATCGCCTTTTGCTTCAAAATAGATGCCCGACAGGATTGGCAATGTCGTTTTAGAAGAGACAGCTTTTGTAACCATATTGATTGCTGCGGAGATTTCTTGTTGCTGACATTTGAATTTCATTTTAGGGCCTCCTTAAATAATAAAATATTTAATAAAAATAAGTAGTAATAGCAGTAGGGGCTGTTAATTTGTGGATAATCCCTGCAGCCTTCATATAGGATACATCTTGGCTAAAATTATCTTGTTGACAACTTTTTAAAAAAATCAAAGATATCAACAGGGTAAGAAAAAAAGATATTTTAAATTTAATCCACAGAAAAACAGTACACATATGAACAGGCAAATATTATTCACCCTTTATTTCTTTTATTATGCTGTCTATTTTGTTTTTCATCTCATAATCAGCCTTGATTTCAGTATTGATTTTGTCACAGGCGTGGATAACGGTCGTATGGTCACGTCCACCGAACTCCTCCCCTATCTTGGGAAGCGAGAGATCTGTGAGTTCTCTGGAGATATACATTGCGATCTGTCTTGGATATGCAATTTGTCTGGTTCTTTTTTTGGATTCAAAATCATCCACTTTCATATTGAAATATTCGGCAACAGTAAGTTTAATGAGATTGACATCCACTTTACGAGCTTGTGCGGAAGAAAATATGTCTTTAAGTGCTTCGTTGACCAGTGTGATATCCACTTCCTTTTTAGTGAGAGATGCATAAGCCACTACTCTGTTGAGTGCACCTTCCAGTTCTCTGATGTTGGATTTTATTTTGGTGGCTATGAATTCAAAAACTTCGCCTGGGATGTCTACACGATCCCTTTCCGATTTTTTTCTTAAGATTGCGATGCGTGTTTCAAAGTCAGGAACTTGTATGTCTGAAATGAGACCCATCTCGAATCTTGAACGAAGCCTGTCTTCTAATGTAGGAATTTCTTTTGGAGGTCGATCGGATGACACAATGATTTGCTTGTTGGCCTCATAAAGCGCATTGAATGTATGAAAAAATTCTTCTTGAGTTCTTTCTTTGCCGGCAATAAATTGAATGTCGTCCACCAGGAGTACGTCCACTGTCCTGTATTTGTTTCTGAATTCCTCATTCTTATCATCTTTGATGGAGTTGATCAGTTCATTGGTGAATTTTTCGCTAGAGACATAAAATACTCTGGAATTTTTGTTTTGCGAAAGAATATGATGACCAATAGCATGCATCAAGTGCGTTTTTCCAAGTCCGACTCCTCCGTATAGGAAAAGTGGATTGTAGGCCTTTGCAGGTGATTCGGAGACTGCGAGTGATGCCGCATGAGCGAATCTGTTGCTGTTGCCCACTACAAACTCATCGAATGTATAACGTGGATTAAGATTGTTGTTCTCAAAAAAATCACCTATTTGAATGTCTCTTTGCTTCTTAAGCTCGATGGAATTCTCTTCAGGAATGATGTACTTGATGATATAGTCCTGATTGGTGATGTGCTTTATAGTGTTCTTGATGAGGTCATTATATCTGTTCTCAAGTACATTTCTGTTGAGATTGCCTGTCGTTTGAAGAATCAGCGTGTTTCCTTCTATTGCTATAGGATCTATAGTCTCTATCCATGTGCTGAAACTGACAGTCATTAGTTCGTTGCGCATGATTTCTCGAGCCTGGTCCCATATGATGATTAATTGATCGTCCATGTGATATCCTCCTAAATACTGAACTTACCCACAAAATCCTAATGGTATTGTTGATAAGTTTGCATTATAATAGTAATGAAATTTGCAAAAAAATAGTCTTATTGAATTGTGGATAAAAAAAGAGTGATAAGAGTTATCAACAGAAAAGCACTCTTTTTATCCACACTACTCACAATGAAAACGCTAAAATGCCAAAAAAAAATGATAAATAATCAACAAATCATACTTATCCACAAATCTGGGGATTGTTAAATTGTTTTTTGTGAGTACAAATTATTCTAACAAATTTCCGGGCAGTTTTCAAACTTATCCACAAAAAAGAGATGTAATTTAATATTCATTTTTTTGTGGACAAAACTTTTAAGTTTTTTTGAAATCTTATTTTGTGGATTAAACATCATTTTTATACACAAGTTATATCAAAACTTGTTTATAACTACTATATCTGCAATTTTGTCATTTCATAAAACTATATATTGTTACAGGTGTCCTTTTTATTAATAAAATGTCAAAGCTTTCTATAGGGTTGACATAGACTGGCCTAAACGTTATAATGTTTTAGCAGACTTATGTGAAAAAAAAATGTTCATATAAATTATTTGACATGTATAAGGAGGTGCTGAAATGAAAAGAACTTACCAACCCAAAAAGAGACAAAGAAAAGTTGAACACGGTTTTCGTAAGAGAATGAAGTCAAGTGCAGGTAGAAATGTTCTTAAAGCGAGAAGAAGAAAAGGTAGAAAGAAATTATCTGCTTAATGAATTAAAAGACCGCAGTCAGTGGTCTTTTTTTGTAAGTAGGGGAATCGAGTGTGGAGGTCAAATGTCTTATGAAAGCATAAAAAAGACTTCTGAATTTTCGAAGGTTTATAAGCATGGAAAATCTTATGCCGATCGTTATCTGGTTATGTATGTCTACCCTAACAAGCTTGGTTATTCCCGATTGGGACTTTCCATCAGCAAAAAAGTGGGCAATAGTGTTGTGCGTAATAGAATCAGACGCCTCATCAAAGAAGTTTTCAGACTCAACTATAGAGCTGAACAAAACAATGATATTGTGATCATTGCGAGAGTGCGTGCATCAGAAGCGGGTTACATGGAGATAAAAAAATCATTCCGGTATCTTCTAAAGAAGGCCGGTATTTAAATTTTTTTGAAAGTGTGTATTAAATGAAGTATTTTTTGATTTTTATGATAAAATTATATCGTAGATTCCTGTCGCCTTTACTTGGAAGCAGCTGCAGGTTTCATCCGACATGTTCGATGTATTCCATGTTGGCAATTGAAAAATATGGCGCTCTGAAGGGTGGCTGGATGAGCATCAAACGAATTTTTAAGTGTCATCCGTTCCATCCAGGCGGATATGATCCATTAGAATAATTCAGGAGGAAAATTAATTGTCTATTTTTGCAGAGGTATTCGGATATTTACTGGGGTTAATTTATAAATTGGTTCAAAATTATGGTGTGGCTATTATAATTTTCACATTGTTGACAAAACTGATTTTAATGCCTTTTACGATTAAACAATTGAGATCTTCTAAGGCAATGGCGGCTTTACAACCTAAAATGAAAGAAATTCAAGAAAAATATAAAGACAACAAAGAAAAGCAAAATCAAATGATGGTAGAACTCTACAAAGAGCATAATTATAATCCGCTCAGTGGTTGTTTGCCACTGTTGATCCAGTTTCCAATAATCATTGGTCTGTTCACCGCTTTAAGAGAGCCTGGGACTTATGTATTTGTTAATAATCCTGATTTGCTTGAATTGGCGACACAACAATCTTTCTTATGGATGAAAAATTTATCGGATCCGGATTTGATCAGCAATATTCTTTCGACAGGTCCTGCCTGGTTGATCGGACTGCCTGGCCTCATGCCAGTTATGTCAGCCGCACTCACCTACTTCCAAATGAATTCAATGAATAGCGCGCAAGCCAGTGGGAGTGCGGGACAAAACAGCTCTATGAAAATGATGCAAACGATCTTTCCAGTGATGATTCTATTTTGGGGTAAATCATTATCTGCAGGCTTGATTTTGTATTGGACTGTAGGTAGCTTATTCCAACTCGTTCAGCAATACTTAATGAATAAGCCGGCTAAGGGGGAAAAAGCATAATGAAATTTGTGGAAAAAACAGGTAAGAGTGTAGAGGAAGCGCTTAGACTTGCTTTGATTGATTTGGAAGTGACCAGAGAAGAGGTCGATTATGAAATCATTGAAGAAGGTGCTAAGGGATTTCTAGGATTCGGTGCCAAAGAATTCAGAATTAAAGTCAGCAAGAAGAACTCGGTTACAGATGTAGCCAGAAATTTTCTTGAAAGCGTTCTTAAAGAAATGAATATTAAAGCTGAATTGGATTTAAAGCAAGATAATGAGACGCTCAGCATCAACATGAACGGTGAAGACATGGCTATTTTGATCGGTAAAAGAGGGCAAACACTGGATTCATTACAATATTTAATCAGCCTTGTGGTCAACAAAGGGAGAGACGAATATATCAGAGTTGTCCTTGATACAGAAAACTATAGAATGAAGCGAAAAGAAACTCTTGAGAATTTGGCTGACAAACTTGCATACAAAGTCAAAAAGACTCGAAAAAATGTGATTTTGGAACCAATGAATCCGTATGAGAGAAGAATCATTCACTCTGCTCTTCAAAACAATTCAAGTGTCAGCACCAAGTCTGAGGGCGACGAACCTTATAGAAAAGTTGTCATTTATTTTGACTACAAAAAAAATAAAGTGAACTAATCCTTATAACCCAGTGCTCAACTGGGTTATATTTTAATTTAAAGGAGCATGCTATGTATTTTGATACAATCGTGGCCATTTCCACGCCTATCGGTGAAGGGGCCATTGGAATCATAAGAATGAGCGGCGCGGAAGCGTTTGAAATCATTGACTCGGTTTTCAAACCCTTTGGTAAAGATCCAAATGAAGACAAAAAAATGGTGTATGGCTGGATTATGGAGGGTGATGAAATCCTCGATGAGGTTTTAATCGTCAAGATGTTCGAACCTAAAACATATACCAAAGAAAATGTTGTCGAAATCAACTGTCATGGAGGCCTTGTACCCATAAGGGCAATACTCAGCCTACTTATGAAAAAAGGCGCTAGAATGGCTGAACGTGGTGAGTTTACAAAGCGTGCCTTTCTAAATGGACGAATTGACCTCGTGCAGGCTGAATCCGTTATGGACCTTATTGGTTCAAAGACAAAACGTGGCTATGACATGGCAATGAATCAACTTGAGGGTCATCTATCCAAGCGTGTCAGAGCTATAAGAGAAGACATGATGACTTTGATGGCCCAAGTTGAGGTCGGAATTGATTATCCGGAAGAGGATATTGAAGACATTACATATCCTGAAATATTGGATACGCTTTCAAATGTTCAAATACAGGTAGCCACACTGTTAAAATCTTCAAATAATGGTAAAATCATCAGAGATGGACTAAAAACCGTGATTATAGGAAAGCCGAATGTAGGAAAATCAAGTCTGATGAACGCATTGCTCAAAGATTCAAGAGCTATTGTAACGGATGTGCCAGGAACCACAAGAGACGTCATTGAAGAGTTTATGAACATTGGAGGCATTCCTATCCGATTGGTGGATACAGCGGGGATTAGAGTTACAGAAGATGTCGTAGAAAAAATAGGTGTCGAAAGATCAAAAATTTCATTCAATGAAGCGGATCTTGTCATTTTTGTGCTGAATGCGTCAGAACCACTTTCGGATGAAGACTTGGATCTCATGGAACATGTTAAAAACAAGCATGCCATTGTCATCATCAACAAGACCGATTTGGAAATTAGAATTGACGAAAATGAAATCAATCGGCATCTCAATGACAAAAGAATCATCAAGACTTCCGTTGAAAAGGAAATTGGTATTGATTTGGTTGAAAATGCGATTTCCACAATGTTGTTGGATGACAATATAGAAATCAATCCTAGTGAGATCGTAAGCAATACAAGACATATCAACCATCTGGAGTTGGCTCATAAGAATATAACCGACGCCATGAATGCCACTTCGAATCACTTGCCGTATGACTTTATCGAAGTGGATGTGAAGGAAGCTATACTCAATTTGGGACATATCACCGGTGAAAGTGTCGAAGAAGATTTACTTAACAATATCTTTGGCAATTTTTGTTTAGGCAAATAAGGAGAAATCAATGGTTAGAACTTATCATTCAGGACACTATGGCTGCATAGTTGTCGGTGCTGGACATGCCGGCTGTGAAGCTGCTCTTGCAAGCGCTAGAATGGGTGTGGAAACTTTAATATTGTCCATCAATTTGGATTCCATAGCTATGATGCCATGTAATCCGTCCATAGGTGGAACTGGCAAAGGACACCTTGTTAAGGAGATAGATGCTCTAGGTGGTGAGATGGGGCTAAATATAGACAAATCATTTCTCCAAAGCAAGATGCTGAATTTATCCAAAGGTCCTGCGGTTCATTCGCTTCGCGCACAAGCTGATAAAAACAAATATCATACTGAAATGAAAAAAGTACTCGAAAATACTGATAATCTTCATATCAAACAAGCCGAAGTCATCAGTTTGGATATAGAAGATGAGAAAATAAAAGGCGTGCTCACGGCGACCGGCGCCTACTATGGTGCTGAAACTGTTGTGTTGGCAACGGGAACGTATCTTGGTAGCAAAATATATATCGGTGATGCCGTGCTTACGAGTGGTCCAAACGGGCTTGCCGGTTCTTATGCTCTAGCTGAAAATCTTAAAAACCAAAACTTTGAGCTTAGAAGATTCAAGACTGGTACACCTGCCAGAATTGACGCACGTACACTCGATTATGATGAAATGGAAGTGCAATGGGGCGATCAGGACTATGACCTTTTCTCTTTCATGAACGATCAAGTAGAATTGGATGAAATACCTTGTTGGTTGAGTTACACGAATATGGGAACGCACACAATCATTTTGAACAACATGGACAAATCCAGCCTTTTTTCAGGAGTGATCGAAGGAACCGGCCCAAGATACTGTCCATCCATCGAGACTAAAATCGTGCGTTTCAAAGATAAGGAAAGACATCAACTTTTTATTGAGCCTGAAGGTCGCGATACCAATGAGATGTATGTGCAGGGTATGTCTTCAAGTATGTCTGAGGATGTTCAACTCGCTTTCATGAGATCAATCCCTGGTCTTTCAAGATGTGAAATCATGAGACCTGGTTATGCCATAGAATATGATTGTATCAACCCACTACATCTAAAACTTTCACTGGAATACCAAAATATTGAAGGCCTTTTTTCAGCTGGACAATTCAACGGTTCTTCAGGATATGAAGAAGCTGCTGCTCAGGGACTGGTTGCAGGAATAAATGCAGCGCTTAAGGTGCAGGGAAAGGAACCTTTCATTTTAGACAGATCGGAAGCATATATAGGAGTCTTGATTGACGATCTAGTGACCAAAGGCACAGATGAACCTTATCGTATGATGACTTCCAGAGCAGAATACAGATTACTGCTCAGACAGGATAATGCGGATCTCAGGTTGACTCAAAGGGGTTATGACATTGGTCTTGTCAAGGAAAGTCGCATCAATAGATTCAACACCAAGATTCAAATGATTAAAGAAGAGATGAAGCGAGTTTTAGCACTTAATTTGAAAGAAATTGATCTGAATCCGATTTTGAAAGCAATGGACATCCCTACTGTCACTCAAAGTGTTAGAATGGCAGATTTGTTAAAACGTCCAGAAATTTATTATAAAGATCTTGAATCCATTGATAAAACTCGACCTGAACATTTGAGTAAAGATGTCATAAAGCAAGTTGAGGTCACTCTCAAATACGAAGGGTATATAAAAAAGCAACTCCAGCAAGTGGAAAAATACAAGTCGCTTGAAAACAAGAAATTATCTGCTGACATAAATTATTCAGCGATTGAGAGTTTGAGACTTGAAGCGAGACAAAAGTTGGATGAAATCAAACCGGAGTCCATTGGACAAGCCTCTAGAATTTCAGGTGTCTCCCCTGCTGATGTTTCTGTCCTCTTGGTTTATTTGGAGCAAACAAGACGGAGGAAATCAAACAATGAATAGATATTTTGATGCTATGAGTATTCCTTTGACAGATATCCAGAAGAATAAGTTCAATCGGTATTTTGATCTTTTGATCAGTGAGAATGAAAAATACAATCTGACGGGAATCGTCGATTATGATGAAGTGTGTGTCAAACATTTTTTGGATTCTGTTCTTATTGAGAAGCTTGGGTTTGATCTCCAAGATAAAAAGGTGATCGACATTGGAACGGGGGCAGGTTTTCCAGCAATTCCTATTAAAATAATGAATCCCTCGGTTCACATGACTTGTTTGGATGCGCTCAACAAAAGAATCGGTTTCATACAGATGGTCAATAATGAACTAGCAATTGATCACATGGAGTTGGTGCACGGTCGTGCCGAAGATTACGGACAAAATCCGTTTTATAGGGAAAAATATGATTTTGCGGTTTCCAGGGCTGTTGCTGAGTTAAGATTGTTGCTCGAGTATGTCATGCCTTTTGTTAAGGTGAATGGGTATTTCATTGCATATAAAAGCCTTAAATCCAAATCGGAACTTGATGATGCCGAAAATGCACTCAAGCTATTGAATTCAGAATTGATCGAAATCAAGCAATTTCAGTTGCCAGAGCGGTATGGTGAACGAGACATGTTGATTATAAGAAAAAATGGAAATATAAGTAAAAAATATCCTCGAAAAGCTGGAGTGCCAAAAAAATCACCTTTATAATTTAAATGAGAACATTGAGTGAATAATTCAATTGTTCTCTTTTTTTATGTGTGAAATTTTAGTATAATGTTGTTAGTGGTTAACAATTAGGAGGCAACATGGGCAAATCGATTGCAATTTTTAATCAAAAAGGCGGAGTGGGCAAAACTACGACTGCTGTCAATTTTTCAGCGGCATTAGCAGAGAAAGGGAAACGAGTCTTATTGGTTGATAACGACCCTCAAGGGAATCTTACAAGTGGCGTCGGCATTGACAAGAATTCACTTGAGAAATCCATTTATCATGTATTGATCAACGAAGCTTCCATAGAAGATGTCATTCTTCATACGAGTTTTGAACGTTTGGACATTTTACCTGGCAGTGTGGATTTGGCTGGTGCTGAAATTGAAATCATTGATTTTGAAGACCGAGAGTTCTTACTTAAAAAACAAATCCTTAAGGTCAAGGACTCATATGATTATATAATTGTCGACTGTCCCCCATCCCTCGGATTACTGACCATTAATGCACTTGTTGCAGTAGATAGTGTTTTGATTCCAATTCAGTGTGAGTATTATGCTCTTGAAGGTGTCAGCCAGTTGGTCAATACCTTCAATCTTGTGAAGAAGAGCATAAATTCCGATCTAGAAATACAAGGTGTATTGCTCAGCATGTTCGATGGTCGAACCAACCTATCCATACAGGTTGTTGAAGAAGTCAAAAAACATTTCAAACAATTGGTGTACGCAACCATTATTCCTCGAAACATAAGATTGGCAGAAGCTCCTAGTTTTGGGCTCCCCATTATACATTATGATCGAAAGTCTAAAGGTGCGGAATCTTATTTGGAACTCGCAGATGAATTTCTAGATTTGGAGGAAGATAATGAGCATTAAGAAAAGTGGATTGGGAAAAGGCCTTGGTGCACTTATACCTACAGAGTCTATGCAAAATATTGAAAAGAACATCAATGAGCATGGAGAACTGATACAGGAAATAGATGTCAATCTCATTATTCCAAATAAAGATCAACCCCGTAAACATTTTGATCAGGAGAGAATTGCTTCACTTGGGGATTCCATATCGGAACATGGATTGCTGCAACCGATAGTTCTGAAGAGAAATGGCAGTTTTTATGAAATCATTGCAGGTGAAAGAAGATGGCGTGCCACAAAACACCTTGGTGTAAAGAAAATCGCTTCCATCATCAAAGATGTAGATGATTTTACGATAGCGCAGCTCGCTTTGATTGAAAATGTCCAGCGTGAGGATTTAAATCCAATAGAAGAAGCAATGGCTTATCATAAATTGATTGATGAATATAAGATTACACAAGAAAAACTCAGCAAAATTGTTGGGAAAAGCAGATCTTATCTTACAAATACCATGAGATTGATGAAACTAGAAACTTTTATACAAGATGGTATTGTAGAAGGGACGATCTCCAATGGTCATGGACGAGCTTTGCTAGCACTTGAAGAACCCAAGAAACGCAAGATGGCTTATGACAAGATTGTTTCTGAAGCCTTTAGTGTTCGTATGACTGAAGATTTGGTCAAAAATTTTGAAAAGTATTTCAAAGAGCGTACATCAGTAATTGCCAAGCCACATAATAAACTTAGGGAAATTGTGAATTTGGAAGATGAACTTTCGATGTCTTTTGGCACCAAAGTTACTATTAAAGAAACACAAGGTAGAGGAAAAATCTTAATTGATTTTTATAATATTGACGATTTAAATAGAATTATTGATTTGATCAATAAGCAATAATGTTTCACGTGAAACATAGTTCGGATTTTGAGCTATGTTTTTTTGTTTCACGTGAAACATATATGTGTTACAATATAGAAAAGATGAGAATTGGAGCCATTAATATGAGAAAAATTGCAATTATAGTGAACCCGGTAGCAGGAAATGGCAAAACGATCGATACACTTCCAATAATAAAAGATGTATTCAATAAATATAAAGATACAATAGAACTCAAAATTATGCTTTCAAAAAACAAAGGTGATGTAACGGCGCTAGCAAATACAATAAGTAAAGAAGGAATCAACGAGTTTATTGCTGTTGGGGGAGATGGAACACTATCTGAATTGATCAATGGACTTGATTATACATTAAACACAATATATAAAGTTGGGATAATCCCTTGGGGTACAGGTAACGATTTTATCAAATCGTTGAATAACGAAAAAAACATTGTTAAGATCCTAAATAATGTTGTAGAAAACAGACTCAGGATAATAGATCTTGGAAAAGTAAATGAACATTATTTTATAAATGTATGCTCTTTTGGAATTGATGGGCCAATCATAAGAGACACCGAAAAACTTAAAAAGGTATTTCCTGGACACCCGGCATATTTGATCAGCACGTTAAAGTCAGGTCTTATATTTAAAGCACAACAAACAAAAGTAACTGTTGACGACCGTGAATATAAAGGCAATATGATATTGATTGCAGTAGGTAACGGAAAATACATTGGTGGTGGTATGAATGTTTGTCCTGATGCTAAAATCGATGATGGACTATTCGAAGTTTGCCTGGTGAACAATGTTTCGAAATTGACATTCATGAAGGAAATCGGTAAAGTCTACAAAGGTCGGTTGGGAGAAGTTGAGGAAGTGATTTATGATCGAGGTAAAGAAATTTCCATACAAGTCGAAGGCATACAATATCAAATCAATGTGGACGGAAATCTAATCGGTACAACACCTTCCAAAATTAGATTCTCAAAACACAAAATTTACGTATATGCAGATTAAATACCATATAATGGAATTTACAAGACGTCTAAATTATGAAAAAATTAAAATCTAATACTAAGATTCGTCAAAACACAAAAAATCAATACAGAGAGAATATGAGGCTTTTTGATGAGTACTATGAATTTAAGGGACGCGAAAAATCATTTTATTGAATCTGGTAGGTTGAATCGAAATGTGGTTAGAGATGACATTTCGATTTCTTGGTATAAATGCAGATTGAGTCAATTGTCTATTGATCATGATGGAGCCACTTGTCAGAACAGCAAAAAAACAAAATACAACAACAAGTTTGATCCGAGTTTCATTGATTACTTGGATTCTATAATTCCAGTTTCATATGATTTTGTCATCGCGGATGAAAATCATAATGTCATTTATCGAAGAAATGATAATCATACTATAGAATCGATACAATGTATTGAAGAACATTGTATAGGTACAAATGCTGGTGCGCTTGTACTAAAAACAGGTGTAGAACAAATTGTGATGAAGCATGAACATTATCTCAACACATGGTCTGAACTTTATTCATATGGAATTCCAATACGTGAAGAAGATAATCTCGTTGGAGCAATAATGTTGATAGCCAGTTTTCAGCCAACGGAAATCGAGATCAAGATTATTAAGGAAAAAATGAAACAGTTTGAAAAGCGTAGAACCAAGACGGTAGAAACTGAAATTAAAGAACTGCACTTTGAAGATTACTTTGTATATCCTGAAGGGTATAAGGAGTCATTCATTCAGAGTTTAAATAGACTTTCAGTAATCAATACACCGGTAATGATTATGGGTGAAAGAGGGGCAGGCAAAACGACACTCTCATGGTATTTATGTCTGACCAATGGATTATCACCATATTTCATTAATGGGAAGAACATTCCGAGAATAATGGAATCAGAGATTATAAAAAAAGCACTGTATCAATATGATACAATTGTAATAGAGAATTTTGAAGTTCTCACACCTGAGAACAAACAGTTGTTAACTGCTTACACTGAAGAAAAAATTATCAGTAAAACAAGTGAAAAATATAGTAATTACAGTGCACACAACATTATTTTGACAACTGATTACACTACTGAAGAACAATGTGATAAAATAGATGTGAAGTTGATGAGTAGATTTTCAGTAAATGCTGTTAAACTTAAGAATCTGAATGCATTCAAATATGAGTTCAAGTCTTTATTGATCAAAATACTGGATCGATACGAACTACGTATTACTGATGATGCCGCTGAAGTCGTTGCTAAAAATAGTGAGATCAAAACTTTTCGAGACTTGTCAGAGTATATTGAAAAGTTGAAATATAAGCATATAGAGAATCGAAGCGTTGACGTTGCGGATCTGATTTATAGAAAAGAAACCATTATGCATTCATTGGAAGAGCAAGAAAAACAGTATGTCAGTTATGTATATGAACGAATGGATAGCAATATTTCAGCCACTGCGGAGGTCCTTAAAATAGGTAGAAGCACATTGTACCGAAAGCTTGAAAAGTATCAAATCGATACAACTAAGCAAAATTCAAAATGATGCAGCAATATAGATGTCTTATATTGATACAGTGTCCAGTGATCAGATTGGACACTTTTTTATATGTTTTCTAATTTCATTATAATACAAAATATATTACACAGTCTTTAATCACTTTGATTAAAACGATATGTGTAAATGTGTTTACAACAAACAATTGTTTCACATTTTACTGTAAACCCATACAGTTTTACCGTGAAAGGGTTCTTATATAACGTATAGATGTTATATATTTTCAAATATATCGTTTATAAAATAACATTTGAATAGTAAAGATTTTTTATGTAGAATAGAAAAGAGAAGAAGAAAGCTTAAATCAAGCGAATTAGGACATTAACAGTAAATTTACTGTTAACTGTTGGGGGTGATTGATATTGTATAAAGTCAGTGAAGTTGCTGAATTGATGGGTGTAGAAAAAACCGAGATATTTGAAAAGATGATCACGCACAAGACATTGATCGATCCCAACATCCATAAAAAAGATGGAGTAACCTATTTTGATGAACGGGGATTGGAGATTCTGAGGACGTTGTTTTCTAAAGACATATCGAATTCACTTGGAGAATTCAATAGTTTGAAATCGGAACAGAACAATGATCCCACAAAGAAAAACAGACCTTTATCCAAATTTGAAAGAGACAAAAAAATCTTAATCGATAAAATGGACATTTTAAAGAATGAACTGATGAATTTGGATATGGAACTGAAGCTCAAAGACGAAATGATTATCAAGTATCAGGTCAAAGTGAATGAAGATATAGAAGCTTTGAATCGATTTCAGTATGCATTGCTTAAAAAAATAGAAAGAATTGTGGAGTGAGCGCATGTATCGTGTCATAGAAGTAGCTAAGATGTTGGGTGTGAGCAAAGTCACCATTTATAAAAAAGTGAATAAGAACAAAAAACTTTTAAAAAACCACATTCATACCAGAAGCAACATAACTTACATAGACGATGTGGGTGTGCAAATCATAAAAGAGACCATAGAAGTTTCTTCAAGCGGTTTACAAAACGACAACAATGATATTTCTGAAATCAAAAATGAAGTTTTGGAGGATCTCACAAAAGCTATTGAAATCCTCAATCATCAGATCCACGTCAAAAAAGAGCAGATCAATATTAAAGATGAAATCATTGACAATTATAAGACATTGATCAAAAGCAATAGAGGTAAACTGCAATATCTTGAAAACAAATTAAATGAAGTCAATTAGGAGGGTTAAGCTGTGGTACCTAAAAAATCAATTTTCGAGAAAATGGGTTTAATAGAACCTAAAATTACTGAAAAGAAAGAAGAAATTATTGAAATCGAGACTCAAACTGAAAATATTCCTGATCCAGAACATGTTCCTGATTTAAGAAATTTGGATTTTGAGGAACAAAAACCTATATTTGAAGAGAGTTTCAAATCTAAAGAAGAAGAAGAAGAAGAAGAACCAGTCAGTACACCTAATGAAATCAGCGACAAACTGGACCTGATCATTGGAGCTTACGAGAAAAACAAAATGCTGACTATCGATGAGATTTATAGAAATGCTCACTTGGATTCTGAAGTCAAAAAGACTATTTTTATGACAGATGTTTATTTAAAGGCGATTCCTGAGAATTTGCCTCTGGATATCAAAAGGGAAACAGTACTTAATATCATGAAGGTTTCAAATATCGGACTTGATGATTTACTGAATGATGCCTACAAAAGAATTGACTCACTGAACACTGTACTAGAAGAGACTGTTGCAACTACCCAAGAGGTATTTGATAGGAATGACACTACAATTCGCGAACTTGAAAAGCGAATTGAAGACCTGAAGGATGTCAACAAAAACCGAAAGAAGTTCCAGGAAGACCAAAACACTATGATTGAGTATGAAATTCAAAAGATAATAAACTTAGTCGAATTCGTCAAACCAAAGAAGTAGCGATATGACTCAGTACAAATTAACCACGAGAGGGAAAGTTGTGCTTGGAATTTTTGTCTTCTTGATTGTGGTATTCATGATTAAAGGTGGAATTTATATCAGTGAACACAACAAAGCCACTGAAGCGATTGTGCCTGAAGAGATAAATCCCGATGTCGAAACCGCTCCGGTAGAATCACCAGTGACGGAAATGCCTGACCCTGTTGTGACTCCTGAAGATCTGGAAACTGAAAAAATCTATTCTATTGAAATGCTAGAAGACATGAAGTTGATGTTGTTCGTTTTCTATTTTGAAAAAGGCCAATCAGATTTGAATGAAGATTCTCTTGAGCAATTTGATATTCTTATGGAGGTTCTTAGCGCTTATCCTGAGGAGCCAATAGTGATAGAAGGTCATGTCAATGGTTATCCGAATTTCGCCCAAACGGAGGAGAATTTAGTGCTCAGTGGAAAGCGAAGTCAGGCCGTTGCGGAATATTTAATAGACAGGGGTATTGAAAACTCTAGAATAACGGTGTATAATTTTGGTTCAGAGGTTCCTTATATCAGACAAAGTGTGTTACAACATCAAAACGATCGTGTAACCGTATATTTTAAGAATCACTTCACAAATGGTGATCTTAACAAGTAGACCATTGCACTCGTAGCTCAGTGGATAGAGCAACCGCCTCCTAAGCGGTAGGTCGGAAGTTCAAGTCTTCTCGGGTGCGCCAGTAAATGCAAGGTTAGAGAATAAAACTTCTCTAGCCTTTTTCTATTTTTAGGGAGGCAACATGAACAAATCAGAATATTTTATGGGTGAGGCACTAAAGGAAGCGGAAAAAGCGCTTGTCTTCAATGAAGTTCCAATTGGAGCAGTTATTGTATATAAAGATAGAATTATCGGTAGAGGTTACAATACTAGAGAAAGCGATGAATGTGCAGTTTCACATGCTGAGATCAACGCTATCCGGGAGGCCTCCAAAAGCATGGGTGGATGGCGTTTGACAGACTGCGACATCTATGTTACAATAGAGCCCTGCCCTATGTGTTGTGGGGCTATTTATCAGTCCAGAATCAGGTCCGTCAAGTACGGAGCAAACGACTATAAAGCAGGTGCGTGCGGCTCAATTTTTAATCTTTTTGAAATGAAGGGACTCAATCATTACGCTGAAATAGAATCTGGGATTTTGGAAGAGGAATGCAAGTCTATATTAAGAGCATTCTTCAAAAGTAGGAGATAAATAATATGGAGAGATGTCCGAGTTGGCTAAGGGGCACGCCTGGAAAGCGTGTAAGGCCGCAAGGCCCCGCGGGTTCGAGTCCCGCTCTCTCCGCCAGTTGATCATCTATGCCGTGCTAGATGGGGAGGTAGCGGTGCCTTGTAACCTGCAATCCGCTATAGCAGGGTCGATGCTCAGTCGAGGGCGTCCATTGTGGGGTCTGCTCCGAGAAAGTGATGTTGATAATTGGGTCCCGCGCAATAGGTACTTGTGAACCCCGTCAGATCCGGAAGGAAGCAGCGGTAAGCTTGAACATCTATGTGCCGCGGGGGTTCCTGATTTGAGTCAACTACTCGGGTTACGCTTATAATGGTATTTCGAAACTGAGTGCACGGCGTAATTAAGAAATCATCATTCTTTAATCAGAGTGATGATTTTTTATTTTGTCAAAGAAGGTTTTCATTTAGGACATAATCGAATATAATTTTACTAAGGGTATTATTTGGGGGGTGAGAGGACTTGGAAAAAAAACAGAATATCATGCTTCTCAGCTTGATTTACGGTCTTGTAGTCCTTTCGGCCATTGTTGCCCAATTGAGGCTATTCAATCTTTCTTATAATGCAAGGGGACTATATGTGTCATCAGGAATTATTCTTCTTGGCGCATTTGGAATGACATATGCGATAAAAAGGGAGATTCTACATTTCAATAAATATGTCGGCATTAAAGACATGCTGTTCAAGGATAAAGATCGACAACAAGTCCAGTTGAAATATGAAAATCTGAGAAACGATCAAGAAGAAAAAATGCTCAGTATCACAGTTCAAAAAGAAATACTGTTGAACTTGGAAGTCCAACTGAAAAACATACAGAAGGTGTCAACAACACTCGATTCGGATGTCAAAGCATTGAATGAAAAAAAAGAATACGCCATCCACTTTTTTGATGCACTTGCGAACCTTTTACCTCAAAGAATTTGGATCACAGACGCTCATGGTCAGATCCTGTTCATAAACAGTGCATTTAGGAGCAACTTAAGTAAAGGGAAAAAAATAAACAATCTAATGGATTTTCTTGAAATATCAGAAGACCAAATGGAAATATTCAATAAGAGGAATTTCGGCAGTATATTGTATCGATTCAAAGAGGACAGTGGCAATTTGGCTCTTGAAGGGAAGTCTATCAGGATATTCGAGAACGATACGGTCAAATACATTTTATATACCTCCAAATCCACAGATTTTGAAAAGAAGATGAATCAGAATTACCTAAGGAAAAGTAGAGATCTCCATGTGATCAATGAGATCGGAAAGATAATCATCGGTCGAAGTACAATCAGCGGGACGCTCCAAGAAGCGCTCGACAAGATTGCATTTCTAAACAATTTGAATTCAACAACCATTAGATTGTTGAATGATAAGAACGAATTAGAGATAAAAGCGTTAAGTGGTTACAGTAAGGAATTCATACTTAAAAATAAAGTTGAGGCAGAATTGTCTCATATGGGCTATGCTTACAATGAGAATAGAATGATTTTTATCAATAAGCCAGAAGATCTTTTGTTCAACGATCCGGACGTTGAGAATGTCGTGAGAAAAGGCGGCAAAATCGCCTATATTCCACTAGCCAATTACAAGAAGACTTTTGGAATCATGTCCATAGTCAGTGACAATGAGTTCAATACTGAAAATCTCACCTTGTTTGAAGCCATTTCCATCAATCTTACTATAGCACTTGAAAAAATATTGCTGTATGATCAGCTTAAATCCAATTATTTCAAAACTGTAGAGGCTTTTGTGACCGCCTCGGAAATCAATTCGGAATGGTTCAGCGGGCACTCGAGGAGAGTTGCCGAGATTTGTAGGGCAATTGCAGAAAAACTATATCTGAATGAGCATGAAGTCGATGAAATTTATATGGCTGGACTTTTGCACGACGTCGGAAAATTGTCATCAGATTACGACAATGAGGATTTAAAGGATATTCATTATCACAGTAGAATCGGACGGCGGATGATTGAAAAAGTAGGTTTGAGCAAAGATGTTCTGGAAGGTATTGAATACCATCATATGGACTATGATCTTAAAAATAATAGTGATCCTGAACTTACCGAACAACCTTATTATGCTCAAATCATTAGGATTGCCAACGACTTGGACTGGTTGCTCAATACGGAATTCAAAATTGAATCCATGGAATCCGCTACGGAACAGCTGAATGAAAAGAGCAATACCATTTACTCCAGTCAGTTTCTTAAGATTCTTGGCGCGATATTAAATGAACCCAATAATATAATACAAAGTGTTTACCATTAAATGAGGCTGTAATGATGAAAATGCAACTGAGTTTCAAGTTTAATATGACAAGCATGCTTTTTATGTTGCTCCCACTTACTGCCGTGTTGTTCATTCAAGAAAGTGGAGCGTATAGACCAGATTTTATAGCCGTTTATGTACTTATTCAGGGCTTTATTTTCTTTGTCTGGAACAAACTCATGTTGATAAGGATCAAGAAAAGCAATCGAATCACAAAGATGCTGGACATGAACTATGATGAACAGATTGAGCACATAAAGGACATGGAACCTCTGAACAACGGAGAGGAGCGATTGGTCAAATTGATTCGCTCCATGCAATTCGCTGTGAATGTCGAGTCTCAGATGGAAAAAGACAGCGCTTTGTTGGAAGAGGAAATCAATAGACTCAAAGCAAAAACCACTGAGCTTAACATTGAAAAACAGCTTAATATGACCGCTTATGATTTGCAGGATACCATAAATCGCAATCTTTCCGGGTTCTCGGATCAACTATTGGTCAGATTGGATTCACATGGATCAGTCTTGGATGTCAACGAACTGTTTGTATCCAGATTGGGCTATTCCAAAAAAGAATGCATCGGGAAATCATTCAGTGACTTCTATCAGGGAGGAAACGAGGGAAACGGTCCCAAAATCACCTCTCTTTTTCAAGCCAGTGAAGAACCCTTGTTTTTAAGAATCTGGTATAAGAACCACGGTGGCGGCGCATTTGAATACGTAAGCTTCAAGACCATTGAACTGTCAGATGGGTCCTACCTTTGCGTCGGAAAATCCATTGGTGATGAAATCACACTTCAAAGCCGTATTATAAGAAAGAAAAAAGAACTGGACTACATCAATCAAATCAATTCTGCGTTGATCAGCAACAGAAGTGTCGACGAATTGCTCGAAAACATTGTAAAAAGACTTGAGAATTTATTTAATCTCACACTCGGATGCATTTATACGCTCAATGATCAAAAAGCATGGGAACTCGTCACATACACCTCCAAAAATTTGTCTCGTGAAGAGTTTTTGGAATTTGAGATCGAACAGAATTTTGATGAGAATTGGCTCAATACTCTCGAAGTCAAAATTGAGAAACAGGATTCTGAGCTTGGAGATTTTGTCAAATACATGGCTTTCGCGCCTCTTGAGGTTGAAGGCAAAGTCATCGCCATCATGTGCATAGGATTAGTTCAGGATATCAAAGTCAATGATTACAACATTCTTAGAATGTTCAACAATCAAGCATCCATAGTGGTTCAACGCGCCATCATCTATGAAAAGCTTAGAAGACAGTATTTCAACACCATCGAGGCACTAGTCAGTGTTATCGAGGCAAAGGACAAATACACAGAAGGTCATTCTAGAAGAGTATCCAGATTTGCAGTTGAAATAGCAAAAAAAATGGGCTATAGTAATGAAGAGATTGAGAATGTTGAAATTTCAGGTCTTTTGCATGATGTTGGTAAAATTGGAATAGACCAGGATATTTTGATCAAACGAGGCAAGCTCTCAGACGAAGAATATGAAATCATGAAACTTCATCCTGAAAAAGGGATACAGATTCTGGATACGATCCATTTGCGCGACGACATCCGTGAAGGTATCCTTTACCATCATGCACGCTTTGACCTTCGGGGTTACCCGACACATACTCTGGAAGAGCTTCCACTGTTCGCTGCAATCATTGGAGCCGCTGATGCTTTCGATGCCATAACATCGGCCAGATCGTACTCACACGCACGCAGTATTGACGACGCTTTGAAAGAATTGATTCAATATAAAGGGACGCAATTTTATCCCGAGATCATTGAGATTATTGAAAGGCTTGTCAAGGAAAATAGAGAGATCATTCAAACCATCATTGACGATCAGCAAGGAGAAAGAAATGTCATATCAGGCACTTTACAGACAGTGGCGGCCACTTGATTTTGATGAGATCATAGGTCAGGATCATATCACGTCACCACTAAAGAATCAGATCACATCAAAAACTTATGGACATGCTTATATTTTTTCTGGCACCAGGGGTACAGGAAAGACTTCAACAGCAAAGATTTTCGCAAGAGCAGTCAACTGCCTCGACAACACCACTGGAAATCCATGCAACGTTTGCGAAAATTGCCTGAGCATACTTGAAGATCAATTCATTGACGTTGTGGAAATGGATGCGGCTTCCAACAACAGTGTGGATGATATCCGTGAATTGCGTGAACACGTGAAATTTGCGCCCTCCAAAGGCAAATACAAGGTATATATCATCGACGAGGTCCACATGCTGTCCCAAGGCGCTTTCAACGCGCTTCTTAAGACACTTGAGGAACCTCCGGAATATGTCATATTCATACTCGCAACAACAGAAGCTCAGAAGATACCTGCCACGATTCTTTCCAGATGCCAGCGTTTTGATTTCAAGCGTATTTCTTATGAGAACATCTTGAAGCGTCTTGAGTACATCTGCAAAAAAATTGATGTGGAATATGAGACGGAAGCACTGAAATTGATCATTCAAAAAAGTGATGGCGCGGTTCGTGATTCACTCAGCAGTTTGGATCAGTGCCTCAGTGTGGGCGGTAACCGCCTGACCATAGAAAATGTGGTGGATGTGCTCGGCGTTGTCGAAAAGACACAGATCGTTCTTTTGGTCCAGTTTCTCACCACAATGCAGACTTCTGAATCGCTCATGACAGTGGACAACGTGCTTAGACAAGGAAAGGATTTGAATCAATTTCTAAACGGGTTGATTGAAGTTTATAGAGATTTGTTGATTGTAAAAATGGTGGAGAACAATTATGAGGCATTGATCAATGCGTCTGATGAGTATATTCAGTCACTTGTGGATGTGGTGGGCAGCATCACTCCGACACAGATCACTCGAAGCCTTGATTTACTGATTGAACTCTCCAAATCCATGAAATATTCGCAGAACAAACGGATCGTTTTTGAAGCGACCATCATCAAACTGATCAATCCGGAAGTGGAAGTGAACTATGACGCCATGATGGAGAGAATCGAGAGAATTGAAAAAACACTCGCATCTGATCAACTCGTAAAAGCTGCACCAAGAGTGATGAAAGAGGCAGTCAAATCAACTGAACCGGTGAAACCAGTTGTGACAGAAGCTGAGAAAGTGGAAGAATTCATAGAATTCACAGATCAGGAAATTTCACTTGAAAATGTGAAAGGCATATGGCAGACTTTTATTGAGACACTGAAAAGTGAAAAGAAAGGGCTCCATCCGATTCTGGAAAAATCTGAACCGATTTTGCTCAAAGGCGACAGGTGCATGGTTTCCATAGCACCAGAGAATAAAATGTTCTTAAGTCTTCTTGTCAACACATCCAACACGGAATATCTGAACGGGCTGGCGAGCAAACTCGTCAAGAAATCGTTGACACTGGATTATGAGGTTGCAGCAGAACAAGTTGAAAACAAGGACAGTGAAGAAGCACAAATTATGGACTATTTTAAGGATTATAAGAATGTGCTTGAAATAAAATAATAAAGATTTTAGGAGGATAATTATGGCTAAGGGCAAAGGACCTATGATCCCTGGAAACATGAACAATATGATGAAACAAGTTCAAAAGATGCAAAAGGAAATGCAGGAAGCGCAAGCGAAAATTGAAGAGCAGGAATTTGAGGCTACAGCAGGCGGCGGTGCCATCAAAGTGGTTGTCAACGGCAAAAAAGAAGTCATTAAAATTGAACTGAAACCTGAAATCGTCGATCCAGACGATATTGAAATGCTACAAGATCTGGTCATGGTCGCTGTCAATGAAGCGCTTAAGACAGCAGATGAAACCATGTCAAAAAGTATGGACAAACTCACTGGTGGTATGAACGTTCCTGGATTGTTTTAGGGGCGTCTGATGAAATATATCCCAGCCATCAGCCGGCTGATCGATGAGTTTGCAAGACTGCCCGGAATAGGCAGAAAAACCGCACAGCGCTTGGCGTTCCACATCATCAACCTGGATGCCAGTGAAGCTGTCCAGTTTGCGGAAGCCATCATGGACGCTAAACGAAAAGTACATTTCTGTGAAAAGTGTTTCAATTTAACTGAAGAAACTTTATGCGATATTTGTAACGACCAAAAACGCGATCCTTATATCATGTGCGTTGTCGAATCACCGAGAGATCTGCTAGCGATTGAGAACACAAAAGAGTTTCACGGTTATTACCACGTCTTGCATGGTGCGATTTCTCCAATGGAGGGCATCGGTCCAAACGAAATCAAGATCAGGGAACTGATCTTAAGATTACAGGGCGATGAAACCAAAGAAGTGATCGTTGCCACCAACCCTTCCATTGAAGGTGAGGCGACAGCGATGTACATTTCAAAACTCCTCAAAGGCACTGATATCAAAGTGTCAAGACTCGCACACGGCATACCTGTCGGTGGCGATCTTGAGTATGCGGATGAAGTGACGCTGGCAAAAGCCATTGAGGGCAGAAGAACTTTATAATTGTTTGAAAAAATAACATTGTGACGGTTGCATAGCGCATCCGTCATTTTTTTGTGCAAAAAATACCATGTCACAAGGATGTGACAAGGATTTTCGCTCCGTGTGACAGCGCTCCTATATAATTGAATCAATAAAGGGAAATGAATTAACCAATCTTTTATCTGTGACCTGCAAAAGGAGTCGTGCTAATATGAATAAAAAAATAAAAAAGACAGAAAAAAATTCCTCAGTTGGTGGCACAAACTTTTTGATCTCAATCCATCAACAGGAAGGTAACAGTTGGCAAGGCGTTGTTCAATGGCTGGAAACGGGAGAAAAGGTACATTTCAGAAGTGCTCTGGAACTGATGTCCCTGATGGATCAAGCTGTTGCAACAGAAAAGAAAACCAGTGAAACAAAGCGCACATGGCAAGGCAAATCAGCATCAAAAGCAATGTAGGGGGATACATAACACGAAAAGGCAAACCCAGTGAAAACTGGCGACGCAAAGTCTGGAGTCTAAAGTATGGGAGTCATACCATACCACGACCGTCCGACTGCCAAAGGCAATTTATTTGGCAAAGGAGAAAGCATATGAAGAGAATTTTAAAGAGGGTTTTGGCGTTATTGTTGGTAGCACTACTTGTGATCACGGGCACACCGATGGCGAGTTTTGC
>JACUUV010000084.1 GCA_014859095.1 Clostridia bacterium
TCCACTTAGAGAAGAATGACAACTTCTTCTACGTAAGGACTTTGGACTCGTACCGACAAAAAACTGTGACGGCAAAGCAACGAGGACCGAGGAGTAGTGATTGAAAGGATTTGGATGATGGATATTGACACACTCTTTGAAACTTGAAACACCAACGATACTCTAGAAAAGAATATATGTGGAAAATACCTCACATCTATTGTCAAGTAGTACTATGTACTAATATGAGTCTATCGCATTGCTAACATTGCTGATCAATAGGCCAATTGTAATCTGAAACTTGAAAGCATTGTTTGATATTGAGACGATTCTGCACATGGATGGTGACAAGTTATGCACAAAAAAACACGATTATGGATTGGCCATGTGATTTTTTCCTTTTAGCAATAGAGTGGTATTAGGATATTGCCATAGTTGCCGGGATGTGAGTGAGTGAATTTACCCAAATGATGTTTCCAAGAAAATTCATCCACTTTGCACTTTGTTGTGTGCAGTGGCTGACTGTGAAAAGTGACACGTTGGAACATCATCTTAGCCAAGTTAAAGTGAACATGCCGGTGCACATCTACCATGTACTTTTAACTTTGTCCAGAAACGAGGAGAGAATTTCCTTGAAATTGTCAGTAGCTACTTTCGAGTTCTGCCACCGTCCAATAATAATAGGGCTGTCACTGTCGGTTTCCATTGCATCCATCTAGTAAGCATGAGGTCAATTATTGCTTCCAACTTTCAACAACAGATTTCATCTCCCTTGAAGACAACATTTGTTTCGTTGGGCATCTGCGTCCTTGAGAATCTAGATGGTATACCCTGGTTGGTCCGAATTTCTATTATTATTCGTCAAGGATATAGAATACTTTCCAGCCGCATTTGCATTTGTTTCTGGTTGGATCAGAAAAAGACTCATCTGACACTAGTATTGGTCGTTCCGCTGTGTGGCAAGGTTCACGTTGGCAGTGGCAGTGAATAACGGAGTACAATAGTAGCCGTCTTCCCTTCAGTCGTGGACGGTGAAAACATTGATCACACAAGCCTACCTGGTACAGCAATGATACATGGAATTGTCATTTTTGGCGCGCCCGACGGGCAACGACTCCGGGCCACGAGTAACGAATTAGATGCTACAGTCATGCGAACCCTGCATTTGAGGTGAAACTCACATTTGCCTTATGGTAACGTGCATACAAAGTTGATGCCGGATCAGTCTTGGATCAGCGCCTACGAAAATCTCGAAAAGATCCCAACTTTTAGCTCACAATATTTTCATTTGCTTACACCTATATCTCATTTCCTTCCTTGTGATTGTAAATACACAACCACCGCTTCATTCGATTTATTTCCATAGCCGCCTCCTCTCTCATTCTAGTACTCCCTCCTCGCGAACACATTACAATGAAATTCTTCCAAGGACCCCTCCTTTCCTCGCTTCCTCCGATGATCTTCAGCGTTTGCCTCTTGTGGACGCTTCCTCTCGTGAAATGCAATGATATCAAGACAGAACTCGTAAAAATGGCTGAAGAAACGTCCGGACCTTGGTGGTTCGTCGATGCTTTACGAGAGGCCAATTTGCTCAGCTTCTTGGAGGCACCAGTGGGCCCCTTCACCGTGTTTGCTCCCAGCGCGGACGCCTTGGAAGCATTGCCAGATTTCTTCCTGGAAGCATTCTTCTCCGACAGTGACGAGAACGTTGAGTGGATTAAACAAGTCTTGCTCTATCACATGGCTATCCCAACCATGCCTTCCTCACGTGTCATGAATGGCATGGAAATCGGAACGTTGAGTGTCGGTAACACGCTCTTCTTGAGCAAGGACGGGAATGGAACATTGACCATCAACGGTGGGGAAGCAATGACTGAAGTGACGGATATTACGGCTACAAATGGAGTCATTCACATCATCGACTCGCTCCTGATTCCAGAAACTATCAGAGTCGAATTCCCAGAACTTTTCGCTGTTGAAGCGAATGCGGCAAGTGGAACGCCCCCCTAGAGGATTGTTCTGGTTCCGAATGAGGGATCAGGAGCCACAACAGATACTTGTCTGAGTGTCGACTAATTTTGGACTCGCGAATAGCGAGACTTCTTGACGGCAATGCGACGATATACTTTGAAACAACAACTACATTAAAAATTCATTAGAACATAAATCAGCACTTCATTGACAGTGAATGAATCGTACATGCACCAGATGTTCTCACCTCTCATGATATATTACAGAGCTGATTACAGCATCGATGCATCGCATTGCCAACTGCACGAAGAGGATTGGATGAATACAGATTCATTTACCCTAATCGCCCTCAAGCAAGAAGCATCATCCAAGCCTTGAGCCTAGACATGGTTCAAAGACCGCCACTGCACGTGCATGCCTAATCTTCGACAAACACCCAGCATCGCTTCCTCTAGTGCATGAACCAACTCCGGGCATTCACGTTAAAGGCTTCACATCTTCTTGAACACCGACTATTGGAAGAACGATATTGCTCGATCTTGAAAATTCCAACGTTTTGCTCATACTATTGATTTTCTTTGCCGACATCAGTTTTTCATTTCCTTTTTTGCGATTGTAACGGATTTGCTTCGATCGCCGCTATCTCTCTGAATCTCGTCCTCCTCCCCTCGCAAATTGCAATGAACTTCTTCCGAAGGCCCGTCGTTCCGTCGCTTCCTTCGATGATCTTCAGCACCTTCCTCTTGTTGACAATTCCTCTCGTCCAATGCGACGATATCAAAACGGAGCTCGTAAATATGGCTGGAGACGCTTCCGGACCTTGGTGGTTTGTCGATGCTTTGCAAGAGTTCAATTTGAACAACTTCTTGGAGGCACCGATAGGCCCATTCACCATGTTTGTTCCCAGCGTAGACGCTATGAGAGTGTTGCCGGATCTCCTCCTGGAAG
The DNA here is from genome assembly GCA_014859095.1 of Clostridia bacterium. Taxonomy (GTDB): domain Bacteria; phylum Bacillota; class Clostridia; order Peptostreptococcales; family Acidaminobacteraceae; genus Fusibacter_D. The sequence goes on from JACUUV010000084.1 coordinate 2,899, forward strand.
CCCTTTTCTCGGACAGTGACGAGAACGTATTGGTCGGTTATTCTAAGATCTCTTACTGTTAGTTGTTCCAAGGAAGGTATAGTTCCCCTCGAGAATATAATCGCAGCATTTCATAACCATAAGATCCAAATAAGCCAGCCATCGATATCAATGCAAAGATTGGAATGAAAAGATCTCTGTCGGGTTCTTGCGTGCTACTGTTGCTGTACACTGGCGACAGCGAAGGTGACGATATTCTTCTGCCAGATGATGCCCTGTCTCTTTCTTGTTGTAAACTGATCAGCTCATCAAGCTCGGAAGGTTTCTTGTTGCTCGAGAAATCGCCAGTATCACCCCACCCATCATCTTCCTCTTTTTGAGTCACCGACAGAATAGTTGCTGTCGGCACAAGCGTAGGATGCAGCAGAATCCTTGTTGTTTGGATGGGTTTGGGACAAGAAAAGATCAAGGGCAAAAACGCAGCAGCTGGAGTCGTCAAAACCAGAGCTGCGACAAGAAGGAGCAGCAATACACTCTTAGACATTTTATACGAAAGCATCAGCAGTGTCAAAGCATCTCAAGAATGGCAAAGAAAATAATGTCGTCAGCGGATTCATTTTAACTGTAATCTTGTTTCTGCGAATGTTTCCGCTTTCCTGTTAGCGAGTTTCGCAGTGGTTCAATGGTGGTCAAAGGAGTGACATCAAGTCAGATGAGTCAAGAAATCCCCATTAGAGGTGAACCAACAATGGAATTCTACATCACGTCAATGAAGAATGAAAACAGATGGATTCACTCACGATGAAAATAAGTAAGTAAATCTCCGACAACCTAGCAACAGAAGAAAAGGTTCTCATTGAGGAATATTGTGGAATCTATAGTTAACAGCTGAAACTGTTTACAGCAGTGGAAAAGCAATGGAAGCAGTAGGAGATTTGGGATGACAATGATGCAGTAACTAGCTCAAAGTCTCTAGGACACAATTGTGGTAAAGAATATTAGAGCCAGGCTGCATTACTTGATATGTTGACTATGACTTCAGACGAACATATGTGTCAATTTGGTGTGATGTTATGCGACAAAGGAGTATAGAGAATTCAACAACTAATGGTACAACAAACCAAACTGATGTAATATTCTTAGGCTCCTGACGTGTGAAAGATTATCCCTAACAACTGAAAACTCAGAGCATGTCATTTCACACAGAAAAATCTAAAATCTGAAAATAAGTACAGCATTACTGATATCTACTTCTTAAAAAACAATGTTGATGAGATGAAAATAAACTTTGAAATGGTGGCAACGGAGAAAATTTCTTTACAGTTAATATGGTCCTGTGTTACTTACAGTTGGCTGACACTTCCTGGTTGGGCTGAAAAAAGATTGAACACCCTCCTGGAGGGTATCTTTGAGGATTGGGTGCAAGCAGTTGTTGTTTAGCTTATTAAGCTCCTGAAGAGTGATATGTCTGGAAGAGGTGCATTTGCAGGGTAATGGACTTTGATTTTGGCAAGCTGTGTCCCCAATGGGATAATTGTGAGGTACGGGGAATGGCACTTACCGGTGAACTAGGAGAAGCTATTCCAGCAAAAATCAGGAGTCATTGTTGAGTCCCAGTCAAATGCTTTGCATAGGCATAAATCAAGGGCCAGCTGTGAGAAGGTAGTGTGGATCTCAATTATGCGCTGTCACATGATGGATCTGTTTCCAATCAGAAGCTGGCATTGTTTATTCAGAAGTTGATGTTCAAGCTGCATTGTATATACCACATCCTGGTGAAGATTGACTTTTCAGTGGTAGGCATTGTAGATTAGCTGTGCCTGGTGGTTCAGCAGGGCACACTCTCCATCATCATCTTGGTGACTCTTGACCCATTGGAAGGGTGAGCATGGGTAGCAGTTGATAGAACCAGCAGCATCTTGCTCATTATGTCCTCATGAGACAGTTCTCAGATTGGCTACCTTCCAAATCTTGGGCTGCTGACATTGGTTTACATTGTTTCTCATTGAAGCTATGATCAAGATGGTGGTTAGGCATTTGCTTCCAACTATCAACTATGATAGACTACACCTCTCCCTTGGAGTCACTACATTTCATTTAGCTGATCATCTCCATAGGTACGTTTTATTCCTATGGTAGGAGATCAGCCTGCATTCTTTGCTTGCATTGGCCTTGACTGTGAATATTTATTATAGTGATGTAAAACATAGCTCCTCTTTTGTTGCCACTGGGGCACAGCTTAAGATTGACAGTCGTCCATTCAGTCGCGGACAATGAGTAGGATCACCTCTTACATATGTACCTGTCTACTACTGACTGTTTGGCGCACCTGCCATGCAAAGATAACATAAATACCAAAAGGTGGCAGGCGGGCCGGCCGCGAGCATGACCGATTTGAGCAAGGTGAGAGGTGATACTCCTGCCGTGATTTCATGCACTGTGCATTTTTTGTTGGTGCCTGATCTTGGATGATATGGAGAAGTTGGGCCGCTACTATAGAGAACTACTTGAAAATTTTGAAAATTTCCAACGGTTTGCTGATACTATTGATATTTATTAGCCGAAATCAGTTTCTCATTTCCTGTTTTGCAATTGTAATGGAAAAATTTGCTTTGATTGCCGCTATCTCTCTGAATCTTGTCCTCCTCCCCTAGCATATTGCAATGAATTTCTTCCGAAGGCCCCTCATTCCGTCGCTTCCTTCGATGATCTTCAGCACCTTCCTCTTGTTGACAATTCCTTTTGTTCAATGCGACGATATCAAAGTGGAGCTCGTAAATATGGCTGGAGACGCTTCCCAACCTTGGTGGTTCGTCAATGCTTTGTGAGAGTTCAATTTGATCAACTTTTTGGAGGCACCCATAGGCCCATTCACCATGTTTGTTCCCAGCGTAGACGCTTTGGAAGTGTTGCCGGATCTCTTCCTCGAAACCCTCTTATTAGACAGTGACAAGAACATGGAGTGGATTCAAGAAGTCCTGCTCTACCATATGGCCACCCTTCCCGTGCCTACCTTGCGTGTCATCAATGGCATGGAAATTGGAATGTTGAGTGTGGGTAACACACTCATCTTGAGCAAGGATGTGAATGGAACATTAATCATCAATGGCAGAGAAGCTGCGACTGAAGAGACTGACATCATCGCGGTTAATGGAGTCATTCACATCATCGACTCTTAGCTCCTGATTCCTGAAACTCACATTGACCAGTTTTCAGAACTTTTTGCTATCAAAGCGGGCACCATGCAAGTTGATTTGCCTGTGAATGCGACAAATGAAACATCCACTTAGAGAAGAATGACAACTTCTTCTACGTAAGGACTTTGGACTCGTACCG
>JACUUV010000085.1 GCA_014859095.1 Clostridia bacterium
TTGGTGACAATCCTATTCTCTTCCACTAGATCAAATTCAAACAAATGGATCGCAGTATGAGGATATCCACTAGTGAAATTCGTCACGCTTTGAATAACATCATGAAGTCTATTGAATGTTGCACCGGCAGGCATGATGACCTTTCTCCATATCAATGGATCCGATTCTTCCAATTCAATCCTGATTATATATGCTTTCATTTGCATCTCCTTCATCGGTTTTTTGTTACACCTCTAATGCTGGTTCTTGTTTAAGGAAAATATAAGCGCTGCTTATATTTTCAGTATTCACTTCATATTATGACAAATCCAGTAGATCCGAAAGACATCGACTTTTCTTTGAATTGTGACTCATACAGTATTCTTCGATCAATATTCTTGAATATTCATTCATGTTTTTTACCTCTTGTTAGTTTTTGTATTACAACAATTTGATTCCTAAGCGTTAGGATTAGTCGCATCATACACAATTTTTCCATAACTCAGAATATGCTCAAGAAATCCACTCTTATCTTCATTTTTATCAATTAGTATTGGTTCAATATCAGATAAGATTTCTCTTCTTATTCTATATAAATTCACTTCACCATCAATAAAAGAATCAGAAAACCCATCAACAACTACCGCTATATCAATATCGCTATTTTCATGATAGTCCCCCCGTGCATATGAACCAAATAAAATTATTTTTTGTGGATTGTATTCAGAAATGACTCTTTCTACAAATTTGTTTATGCATTCGTTAATTTTTCGTTGATCCACGAGAACAACGCCTCCGTTTCAGAAAGTAAAGATCGACACTGAGTATCGATCAACTCCTTAAGCAATCAATATTTATGAAAATGAGAAAAATCTAGCGGACATTTCCCCAGTTAACGCTATTAATGACTGGTTTGGTCTTAGTCCAGAAGATCTTGGTATCTGTTAGAATAGTATTTTTGATTTGGGCTTGTAGGACTTTCTGGTATGGTCCTCTTTAGTAAACCAACCTTTATCAATGGATTTAAAATTCTTTTACGGAAATCACGTGTGTCCTTTATCCCGACAAATTCTTGTATTTCTTGCCTACTTCGCGGCTTATTACAAAACTCAAGTATCTCGTGAGTTCTTTCGTCAGTATCCAATTCAGCTGGGGTGGTAGCTGGGGTGGTAGCTGGGGTGGTAGCTGGGGTGGTAGCTTGCTCGGTCAAAGGAATAATTGTCTTAAACACATCTCCCTCGATGAATTCAGGATCGGCACCAGAATAGATCTTGTTATACTTATAAATGTTCCTAACACCCGATCCAAGTTCATCAACCCATCCAATCTCTTTAAAGAACTTTGCGATCTTAGGATTCTTGGGATAAGGTGAAAAGTCCTCAGGATCAATAATTCCATTACCATGAGGTTTGTTGCCATTTTCGATATAGACTCTCTCTCTTTCTATAACCATTTTAGCTGGAAAAGGATTGGAGAATTCTCTATGAATCAACAAGTTAGTAATTGCTTCCCTGAAAATTTTATCTCTGATACTGATTCTTTGGGTCCCCTCTAGATAAAATTTGTCATCGAGATGTTTAGAAACAAACTGCATCAAACGTTCATAGCTTCTTAAAAGATTAACCCTTATGTCATCCCGATCATCATATCGGTCAAGGTTTTCCCTTCTCATAATCGCATCTGTTCTAAAGTGAGGAAGTGCTGTTTGTATCATAAGTTCACTTCCAAAAATCAAAATTCCAGCAAGGGTAATGCCTTGTTTGCCTGTGTTTAGATCCTTTAGATACATTCCTGCACTCTTCAATATATCGATATTGTCCATAGAAGCCCACGGGTGATCTGGTCTCATATTTCCAACTATTTTTCGAACCCTTGTAAATAATCCGTCTTCCAACTCATCCAAATCAGCATATGGAAAAATTCTATTTTCTGTATATGTGCTTTGCTTTCTCATGTACATTCCAGATACCAGAATTGTATTATTTGTTATGTCAAAGTCACCATCTTCGTTTCTATCAAAGATTTTCCCCTTGCACCGATGTACTTGTGAGCTTTCAGGAATATTGACATAAAGAATTGACTTCCCATCCAGTTCAAAATCCTCTACCGATAGGTAAAAAGTAGGATTAATGGTCAGAGGGTTATTGAGTGAGGTAACAAAATCCTTTTTCAATTGCTCTATAGAATCTTTGTCGACACCTACTACATCACCGTTATCCTTGACACCCAGGAAAAGATGTCCTCCATGACGATTCAGCAATGAGCAAACCGATTCATAGACATCTTTATTCAGCTTTCTTTTGCTCTCTTTAAATTCTACAGTGATGCTTTCACCGCCACTGATTATTTCTTTCAACTTTTCATTTTTCATATTGATCACCTTTAGTATGGCTCAATTATTTTATTTGTTCATGGAGTTATTTTCTAACCTATTGTAATTTATTCTATTCTCTCTTCATTTGTAATATATCATAACAGTGATTTAAATCCAATAATTCTTAAACAAATTTGTGGTTGCCATCATCAATTAAATCATCTAGTTTTCCATAATGCCATTGGATGATTTCTAATTCGTTCTATAATCTTCTCATCATCAAAGAGTAATTCTGGAATGTATTCTCCGCGTTCAAAATCATCTTTTGTTTTAATGACAGGATTCAGATCTGTCTTGATCCGTTATTTCAAATAGCCCTTCCGGTACCATCAGCTCCCATTCACTATTATAGAAGCTATCGTTCTTTGCAACACTAACGAGGTACCGTCTGCTTTTTCCTATTTTACCTTTGCAATATTCTATGAACTCCTTTGATAACTGCATCTCTTTTCGATAATGATCAAGGAGATATCCAACCCGTTGATATAATCCCTGGGTATCATATATATCAAGATATCGCTTCAGTTTCTTTTCATCCATGTAATGGATTCCTTCCAGGCAGTTCAATAATTCTTCAAACCCACCTATTTTATTGAAATCCCTTATGCTATCCACAACTGTCCGTTCCATATCAGTTATTCTAATTCCGGTGGTGTTCTTTGCCTCAAAAATACCCTCACTCATTCTAGATGCAATATATTTGTAAGTTACATGATCATATTCAAAATGATTGAACTTTGTTTCAGATGAAACATACACTTCATAGAACACTTGATTCACCAACCCATAATACTCAAAAGCACTGTGATGAGAGATATATGCAGTGTCGGTTATGGCGCAAGCAATTTGATAACGGGTTGCCACAAGCTGCCCTGTTGCCGGGTTGACTACAGAGTATATGTTCTTTCGTATCTTTTTGACCAGATTCTTTTTCATTAAACGGTCCAACTGCGAATAAGCTGTCTTTTTATTACCTACAAGTTTCTTTACATCATCGATTGTAAAAACCGGATACTTCGCCAATTCAGTCAACACATCCACTTAGTTCACCTCATTTTTTAATTTCGGCATGATATTCTTCATATTTGAAGAATAACGTTTCGTTTTTAAAAATATTATAGCTGCTTTATAAGAGTTCTATTCAACTTTTTTTAATTTTAGCACGTTATTCTTCATAAGTAAAGAAAATCGTTCCTTTTTTAAAAATGTGCCGAAAAACTTACCCTTGTAACCCAGGAATAGATGTTCACCATGACGATTCAGCAACGAATCGTGCTCTATATTCTTATATGTGCACTCTTTTTATAGTTTTTCGTTCATACTCGAAAAACTATTGAATTAATATCTTTTTTCAATTATAATCTTATTTAAGAGGTGGTATTATGAAAAATAGAGATCTGTATCTCAATCAACTTATAAAGTTCAGAGACAAAAATTTAATCAAGGTCATCACCGGTTTAAGACGGTCTGGCAAATCAACTTTGCTTTCACTTTTTGAAAATCATCTAATCACAAGCGGTGTAAACAAGGACCAGATTATCCGAATGAACTTTGAGTCTTTTCAGTTCGATGAAATTACATCTTACAAAGAACTCCATGCTTACATAAATGATTGCATGACCGACAAAAATAAAAAGTATTATTTACTTCTCGATGAAGTCCAGCAGGTATCCTCATGGGAAAAAGTAATCAACTCCTTTCTAGTGGATGCCAATGTCGACATCTATATAACCGGCTCAAACGCCTACCTACTGTCTTCTGAGCTTTCCACATTACTATCGGGGCGATATGTTGAGATCAAAATGCAACCTTTATCCTTCAAGGAATATGTGGACTTCTTAGGACCGGATGACGCAAGCATTCTATCCGAAAAATTCAACCAATACCTTCAGTATGGTGGTTTGCCCACTGTAGTGCAGCTTCTAGAAAATCCAGACACCATTGGACCTTTTCTGGAAGGGATTTATAATACCGTACTCATGAAGGATGTTATTGAACGAAACGAGGTCAGGGATGCTGCTCTCCTAGAAAATATTCTAAAATACATCGCCGCCAATATTGGGTGTATTGTCTCCACTAAGAAAATAAGCGATTATCTCACCAGTAGTGGTAGAAAAACAACCAGCGATACCATTGATAATTATCTAAAAATGCTTGAAAATGCATTTATCATCTATAAAGCAAACCGCTATGACCTAAAAGGAAAGATGTACTTAAAAACCCTCGAAAAGTATTACATCGTAGACATTGGAATCCGCAACAGACTTATCCGCCTTCAGGGAACAGATTATGGCCATATTTTAGAGAACATCGTTTATCTTGAACTGTTAAGACGCGGCTACGAGGTTGCCATCGGCAAAATCGGTACACTGGAAATTGACTTCGTCGCAACCAAACCTGATGAGAAAATCTACTATCAGGTTTCTGCAACAATCATGAATGAAGATACAAGAGATCGGGAGCTTAGACCCCTTAAATCCATCTCTGATAATTATCCAAAGTATATTTTGACCATGGATCAAACCATCTTCAATGACTACTCTGGAATCAAAGTAATCAATATCATCGACTTCTTGCTTGAGAATTAAATTTGTGATTGCCACCCTCAACTATGCCCAAAATAAACGTTTAGGGCATAGTTGGAGACGAATAAAAAACGGACCAATGTCCGTTTTTTTTGCATCACATCAGTTTGATCCCTGCTCGATCAATATGTTCTTTTAAATCATCGTTATCTATTTTATCATATATTGATAAATCTACTTCATAAGGTAGATATAAACTATCTAGATCATTCATGATGCTTAGCAGCAGCTTGGTATCTACATCCCCTTTTAAACAGAGGTCTATATCTGAGCCATTTTTATATGTACCAATAGCTCTGGAACCAAATAAAATGACCTCATGAATTTGCTTATACTGGGTTAAAACACTAAGTATTTTTTTCAAGGTATCATTTTTTAGACCATACATCATCATTCCACACTTTCAAGAGCCTCTAATTTGCTCTTAAGGTCCATAAATGCAAAGATATATTCATCTGCCACACTCTCAATTATATCATCTACAGTTTTTTCATTATACGTATGACTCGTCAGATTCCGACTCAGAATCATATGCATCCAAACTTCTCCATCAAGAATCAAACCATATTTGAAAGATTGCCGAGCAGCATCCTTAGATCCGTATATTTCTGTGTTACCTTTTGATTCCAAAAAGTCCTTCATTGTTTTCCATGCCAATTCATGTGTGAATTCAAACGCCTGAATAACACCTTGCTTTTCAAGATTGGACAATGGTCTTTGAGACATTAATGCAACAGCATCATTTAATTGAGTTAGAGCTCTTTTATAATTTGAGAATCTCTGTTGCCATCTAACATCCATCACAGCACCTCACAAAATGTCCTTTTGAATCTATCACATAAAGTATAATTCAATCCTATGTCAAAGTCAAACGCACTCACAGATTACAAAAGTTATTGCCACAACCGCCGCTTGGTACCCGGTACCTTTTTCATCCAAACCTCTCAACAAATCCCTACAACAGTTCAAAACACTACATCCTTTTTCGAGTTACCGCCGTTACCGCCGCGTTGG
>JACUUV010000086.1 GCA_014859095.1 Clostridia bacterium
CAGCGTCAGCGCCAGCCCCAACGCTTATGGCGCCATCACTTTCACCAAATTCTCAAGTGTAGCCAATTTCGCTTTTTCATACGCAAACTCCACAGCCGTTAAGGCATCCTCCGATATCAATGAGAGGTCAGCTTTTTGCTGGCTGATGAGCAATTGCTCCTGCATCAACTGTAAATATTTCAATGATAATTCATAATTGTTCAGCTGAATTAGATAGGTGTTGTACTGGTTCTTTTCGTTTGCGATGATGCTGTTGGCGTATTTTTCATAACTCAGTTGGCTCAAAAGGAGCGCCAACTGGTCATCGCTCCATTCGCTCTCATAAGGCTGGAAAAGAGATTGCGAAAGATCGCTTGTCATCTGAGCGGCTTCCAGTTTTGCGCGCAAATATGTCATTGTTGGGTCTTCTTTGACTTCAGATGGAGGTGTCCTCAGTACCAACTCGTAGTCTATTGCTATGGTCATGTCGGGTTCGATTGCAAGCAGCACTTTTAAATCGTCAAATTGTCCCTTGAGATTCAGTTCTGCTGCGTAGAGGTCTGACTCCACCTTTGACAGGTCATACTCAAGTTTCGACACTTCATAGGATGAGATTTGATTCAGTTGAAACCGCACCTTTCCTTTATCCAGTTCATCCTCAGCTGAGGCAAGCACTTTTTTCAAATACTCCACTTCGTACTCCTGAACATGGATCTCCATGAACATTTTTTCAAGTTCAAGCTTTTGCGATTCAATATTTGACGCTTTTGTGGCCATTGCACGGTCGAGTTCCGCCTGGGCCAAAAACGGTTTTATGGTCTGCGTAATAAATTTGTTGTACTCTGATTCAGCATTGTAGACATATATATTGGCTGAGGCCAGTTCCAGTACCTCGTCAAGTGCCAGCTCAAGCTGACTGATATTCATGTCGTCGAGTTCACTTTGTAAAGTGGTCTCTGGGAGTATGGTGTATGCCTCTTCCAGTGTGATCCCCTTTTCATCTGCATAAGAAAGGCCTGTTGCCAAACTCAGCAGTAATACCAAAACGATTATTTTCTTCATGACTTTCACTCCCTATTTCAAATAACCGGATCCGGTCAAATTCTTAAAAGCGACAAAAGATTTCAGTATGGACAGCTCAGAAACTGTGAGGTCCTGCTCCAGCTGCATACGTTCCACTTCATTGTTCAGGTATTCCACCTCACTGATCCAGCCATTTTTGTAATTCAAGTCAGAACTTTCGAACACCGGAAATTGCTCTGAGGCATATTGTTCCAATCCGCTATGTCTTTCCATACTGAGAATCAGGTCATTATAAGCTTTAGTGACCTCATCGATTATAGTCACTTGGATCTGTTCCGATTCGAGCCTTAAGAGTTCAATCTCAAGAAGGATGTTTTCATAGTCATATTGTGTTGAGGCATCGTATTTAAGTGCCCTGGTACCCTCGTACAATTCTTTTTCAAGGGTCAGGTTGTCGATTTCAATCCGGTTTGCCACAATTTCCAGTCTGTTTTCAAGCGCACCGGCAAGATAAACGTCAAGTGGTTCCAGTGAAATTTCAGCGGAAACCCAGGAGTTGACGGTATATGAGGTCAGGGATTCATCAAGACCCATGCTCACATTCAAATCTCTCAAAGCATTTTCATATGTCCATTCGGCGTTCTCCGCACTGGCCACCGCCAGTTCGTAGTCATAGTTTGCCATCATGAGCTGGAATTCTGTGAGCCTTCGTTGATCATAGTTGTCTACCGCCACCTTATATTCATAAGACGCTATATCCCTTTTGACCCTTTCAATGTATAGATCGCTTTCAGCTACGTAATGGCGAACAAATGCATCCGCCGACTCCCGCCCGAGCTTTTGAATCAAGGCGTTTCGTTCCGCCTCTAAAACAGTCACTCTCGATTCAGTCTCTTGTGGCAACAATTCTTTTTTCAAGAGCATGGCAAGAGAGGTGACATCGTCAAACTCTATGAATTCACTTTCTCCGTTCTTCTTTGTCACGGTAGTGCCCTCGATGTCTATCCGAGGTGCTTCCGCGGAAGCTTTGTAAGCGCTGTACTCAGCCGAGTAAATCGTTTGGCCCATCAGCAACACATCCGGGTGGTTTTTTTCAACATTGAACGGCAGGGAGTACATATTGACGACCCTGGGGACCAAGGCGGCGTAGGTGCTATTTGAAAACACCACCAAAAGCGCTATGAAAATCGCTACTTTTTTCAAATCCTCACCCTCTCTCACCCTCGTATATCAAACCATCTGTGATGCGTATAATTCTTTTGGCTTTTTCAGCAACGTGTTCATCGTGTGTGATCATGATGATGGTATTGCCCTCTTCATTCAACTTTTGAAACAAGGCGATGATCTCCTGGCCTGATTTCTGGTCGAGGTTACCCGTCGGTTCATCAGCAAGTAAAAGTTCCGGTTCGCCGATCAGCGCTCTCGCTATTGCCACACGTTGTTGCTGTCCCCCGCTGAGTTCAATGGGTTTATGGTGCATGCGGTCGCCCAGCCCCACCATTTCAAGGTATTTTTGCGCCGTGACTTTTGCGGTTTTGGTGTTTTGGCCTCTCACCAGTAGCGGGATTTCCACATTGTGGAGCGTGGAGAATCGAGGCAAAAGATTGAATTTCTGGAATACGAAGCCTATCTTGTCATTTCTGATAGAAGCCAGTTCATCTTCGTTGAAGTTCTCTATGTTTTTGCCATCCAGTAGGTAATCGCCCTCTGTCTTGGTATCGATGCACCCGATGATGTTCATCATTGTGGATTTGCCAGAACCAGACGGACCGAGTATCGCCACGAATTCGCCTTCTTCGATGATCAAATCAACGCCCCTCAGAACTTCGAGGACATTGTTTCCCATCTTATAGGACTTGGTTATGTTTTTCATTTCTATAATTTTTCTCATCGTTTATCGGGTCAGAACCTGAATGAATTCAGCGAGATTCGTATCCCCTTCCCCTCCTTCAAGCAGCCAGATTTTAACACTCATACCTCTTTTCACATCTGCGATGTCCAGTTCAAAAAACGATCCGGTTCCTGTACTTTGAAGAATTTTGGTCCCAACGGGGATCACAATGTCAATCGTCTCACCGGAGAGTTCTAGTTCTCCAGATGCCGCGCCTGTTCCTGCCTGACCTGCTGCCGTTTTTCCTTGATTCGCTGCTCTTCTTTCAGCTTGTTTGGCAGCTTTTTCCTCTTCGGTTAACTCTGTTGAGTCTCCTTCAGTAATCCCTTCTCCAGATTCACCTTGATTGGCGCTCCCTTTCAGCACTAGCGAGACTGTAACTTCGTTACCTACAATACTTTTTACAACACCGGTCACTTCAGCTTTACGCTCTGGAGTGACTTTTTCATCCTCAGTTGTCGCCGCTGCGCTTTCACTTCCACACCCGACCAGTGACATCAGTCCAATTAGCAAAATCAACCCTAAAATCCATTTTTTCATAAGTCCCACCTATTCATATCTCAAAGCGTCGATAGGCTTTAGTGAAGCCGCTCTCGTCGCAGGGTAATAGCCAAAAAAAGTACCAGTCACTACGGAAAATACGAGTGCCAACAAGTAGCCCTCCATGGTCGGAATCACATCCACCTTTAAGTAATCCATAAGTGGAAGCATGGCAAAACTGAAGACGATGCCCACAACTCCACCGAGGAAACTGATCAGGATGGATTCAAATAAAAACTGCAATAAAATATCTTGCCTTCTGGCACCCAGTGCTTTCAAAATGCCAATTTCCTTCGTCCTTTCCTTAACGGACACAAACAGGACATTCATAATGCCAATGCCGCCCACGATCAGCACAATAACCGCCACCGATATCAAAAGTACCGACATCGTATGAGCACTGTCCTGTGCAGCGACAAGTTTGCTTCCCGCATCCTTGATCATGATGCTGGCACCTCCCTTGTTTTGATACTCCACCCTGAACAGCTCATTGATTTCAAACAGAGCCAACTCAACAGAATCAATATCATTTGCCACCGCTATGATTTTCGGTTTACCCGAAGAACCCAGGACGTAGCTTTCTGCTGTCGAGTAAGGCAATACGACGGATTCGTCAATGGCGATGCCTTGTATCGCATCCCCCACCCTGTTGACTATGCCGATGATATTATAGCGCCTACCGCTTATGGTCACATCCTGCCCCAGCGCACTGTCCACATTGTCGGGAAACAGGATCTCGGCCAAATCGTATCCGATCACTGCGACTCTTTCCCTGCGCAGTTCGTTGGAGTCCTCGATGAATGACCCTGCATACATGGTCAAATTACTCATTTCATCAAATGCGCTCGTCACACCAGAGATCGATCCGTTACTCGAGGCGTAGTTGGAGCTGATTTCTGTTCTTGAAGTGAGCACAATGGTGGATTGCTGCAAATACTGCGACTGCTCATTAAGCATGTCCACATCATCTTTGCTCAAAATAAACTTCGTGCCGGATGCGGACTGAATGTACAAAGTGCCGACATTGAGCATTGCAAACTGATCTTCCACGGCCTTTTCAGAAGCCTTTCCTATACCCACGACCATTATGATTGTCGCAGCACCCACTATGATGCCCAGCATGGTCAGAACCACCCGGAATCGATTGGCGATGATGTTTATGAATAATGCCCGAAATATTTCTGATAATCTCATAGCGCCACCTTTTAATTGGAAGACTTGATCAGGATTACGTCACCTGCGCTCAAGCCGTCAATGACTTCCACGTTGACGCCGTCTGTCAGACCAGTGACGATGGACCGTTTCTCACTTCCAGTTTCGGTTTTCACCTCAACGGATTGTTTGCCATCTGCAATGCTGACAGCCGCATTGGGAATCACCAAAACATCGATTTTTTCTTTTATGATAAAACTGAGTAATGTCGAAAGCCCGGATCTTGTGGTTTCCGGATAACTTTCCAGTGTCATTTCAACCTGATAAGTGACGATTCCATTGTTGTCTATATTCGGAATGGGACTGATGTTTGTAACAGTTCCCGGATAAGGCATACCAAAATCACTTTCAAACTCAGCATAAATCTTCTGTCCGACATACACCTGATGGATGTCCAGTTCAGAGACCATTGATACTATATAGGGATGATCCTGATCTTGTATGATTCCAAACGTAGTGGTCGTCCCAACAAAAGTCTGCGGACTGCCAACAATCTTCACTACAACACCTTTAATCGGCGATGTCAATGTTGCAGCTGCTATATCCAGATCCATCAGAGCAAGGGAAATCTCAAGATCTTCGATGGAGAGACTATCCAGATATGATGAATTCACGACCACGTTGCTGAGTTTGAGCGTCTCAAGTGCGAGTTTTTCTTCCAAATCATCGATTTTATCCTTTTGCTCCGCGATTTCCAGTACCGAGTATACGCTTGGATTGTTTTCCATAATCATCAGTGTCTCTTTTTCATATGCGATATCCTTCTCAAGCGAACCGATTGCCGCTGTCTGAACCGCCTTGTCATAAGTATAGTCTTTGGTGGTGAGTGCGATTTTTTCGCTGAGCGCCTTCATGCCAATCTCGATCTGCCTTCTTCTCAGTTCCAGCTCTGATGTATCCAGCGTCGCAATCAAATCGCCAGGATTCACCACCGCCCCCACTTCTACATTCACAGTATCCACCACACCACTCGTTTTAAAGCTCAGCTCATAATCTTCCATCGTCAATATACCGTCAGAAATGAAATCAATCACAATATCCGACTGATTCACGGTATATTCTTTGACGGTTTCCGTCTGAACAGCATCGGTGTTCTGATTCAGAAACAATATACTTGCTACAACGATTGCCGTTCCTACGATTGCACCACCTAATAGTTTTTTGTTAAGCATATGTCGTTCGCTCCTTCAGTTTATAGAATTTAACTTTGATTCATTATAAACTGTAAATATGATGAAAGTGTGATGGAGTGGATGGGGGCGAACGACGCAGTTTTGCGCATGTAAAACGCGCA
>JACUUV010000087.1 GCA_014859095.1 Clostridia bacterium
CTGGATGTTGTTGAATAAAGTTGAATAGTTTCACGCCGCTTCCAAAAGTTTATAAGTATTGAAGTTGTGATTATTGTGATGATAAAGGGAGTAAATGCGAAGGTAGTTATAATTGTGCTTGTCTTATGGCATGTCATAGGCTCAAGGTATTTTTTGAAGTTTTCTATTGATTCGGATGTTCCTGACGGAGGCATTTAATGCAAAAAACACTTGATATATTCAAAGCTGAATTTAAAGAAACTGGCAATTATTGGCTCGATTCTGGAATAATATCCTTATTCCGTGCATTCAATTGTTCAGAGGAATTAGCCAGCGATATGGGAATCAAAGTAGATAAACACCAATTTACTGTCGAAGGGGCAAGTGAAGAAAAAGTTACAGCATTCATAAAAGAAGTTGTGGATAGCCTCACGAATACAAATTATATAACTAATACAAAAAATAAAGATGTCTGGTATGATGATGAAGCAGATGAATTCAAACTTTACCAGAAGACTAACTTCACACCATTTCATTCAGCACTCATATCGGGAGTAATCCCTTCAATAAAACAAAAACTGCTCCTTAAAGACATGACTCCTGAGCAGAAAACAAAGTTCGACGATGCCATCGAATCTTTTAATGAGAATAAAGATCAGAAAGCAAAAATCGGTCCAAAGCAACCGAATGATTCTGACAAGGCATATGTACCCATGGATGCTCCAAAGCTCTCCATCAAAACTGAATTAGATTTTGGTGTAGGTAAAAATATTTGCACATTTTGCGGACGTTCAACTAAGGGAATGAATCCAAGTGGTGTAAATTATCCCTGGATAACCTCTGCATCTAAATTGAAAAACTTTAATTCAATGCATACCGGTAAATCCATCATGTGTGGATATTGTGAATCTGCATCCATTGCTGCTTATGATTTAGTCCGATATCATATAAATGAAGATAGGCTTTTCATGGCATTGCCACATGCTGAAAGTCTTGGTGAACTCAAGCTTGTTTGGAGTGATATTAAAACATATAATCCTACAGAAGGCACTGAAAATATCTTCTGTAACTTTACAGAAGAACGTATTACTGCTTACCACATAAGCGAGAATTTTATATATCTTGCCATTGCCATGTATTATTCTTTGAGAAATTATATATCCCAAAGAGAAATGAAAAATGATGCAGCATGGCAACGTCTTGCATCAAAAAGGTGGTATGCGAGTTCAGGCATCAAAGGACAGAGTTTGCAATTCCGCAAGATGTTTGAATTCGCACGTTTTGGTGACATTTTCAGATTCTTTGATAATATAACCGAAGGAGAAGAAGGGGTAGACTTGTATCGCCTTTTTGGTGATCTCTTTATTGAAAAAAAACGCGGTGTAAACATAGCAAATATAATTTATCGCGAGAAAATTTCAGAAAATTTGCTTAAGTTTGAAGATATTACTGATAAAGTTGAACAATTCACATTTGAAAAGGGTCGCCCTGTGGAGGGACTTCATCATTTTGTGAAAATCTACATGACAAAAAGTGTTAATGAGGTGAATCTTATGGATGAACAAATAGTAGAAATATGTGAAAAGATTGGTGATCGGATTGGGAAATACTCTTATTTCTCCAAAGATAAAGGCGTACTTTTTGGATTACGTAATTCCAAGAATCTTACAGAATTTTTGGAAAATCTAAACAGTACGCAATTTAAGATGCCAAATGAGAAATACTCAGGACGGCTGGATATTCCGAAGGAGTTCTTGTTGATTATCAATGAGAAAAATTGGCGTCAATATAAATCTTTAATCACGATTTTTGCAAAAAATCCACCACCCAAAAAAGAAGATGTGCTTGAAATCAAAGAAACTGAAAAGAAGGAGGACTAAAATGGAATCAAATTGTATAAGTATTGGTTATTTGTTCAAAATGAGTATTGGAAATGCAAATAGTGGGTTTAATGAGGATAATGTATCCACGTTGAAAAAGATAACACTGCCTGACGGTTCGACACTACCCTATATATCGGGCCAGGCAATCCGTCGTTATATCAGGGATAAATTCGTAGAAATGGGATATGAAATTTCACCACTACAGGATCCACGCAATGATGACGAAAAGACAAAGGAAACTAAAACTAAAAGTCCGGATTTTACTGAATGTGATCCGGTAACCTACATAGATGATGATTTATTTGGTTTCATGAGGGCAGTGAGTGGTGACAATCGCAAACGCACTTCTCCTGTGCGTGTCAGTCCGGCAATAGGCATTTATCCATTTCAGAACGATCGTGATCTTGGAACCAAAAGCAGCGAACAGACGCGTGATAAAGCTGCGTCAGGAGGAGCTATGTTCGAAACAGAAATTACACATAATTATTTTTGTGGAAGCATACTCATAGAACTCGATCGTATTGGAAATTTTATCGGGATGGAACTTAACAAAAAAGAAGGTTCTGTGCTTGATAAAGAGATAAAAGTAATACGGTTGACAGCACTAATCAATGCAATAGAGCGTTTGTGGGGTGGCGGTAAACAGAGTAGATTGCTTTCAGATATCTCACCAAAATTTCTGGCTTATGCACGACAATCTTCAAAAAATCCAATCTTCCTTGAAACTTTACGTACAAAACAGGATGTAATCGGAGCAGTTAATGTGGAGTTGCTCAATAGTGCATTTAGTGCAAACAATAGTATAATACAAAAGAAACTTGTTGGATATTTACCCGGCTTCTTTGAGAATGACGGCGAAATCAAAGATGTTTTCAATGATGTTTTGAGCATAGATGAATGTCTGAACCAAATCCGTGCAGATATCACGGATGTTCATAAAAAAGGGTGAGGTTGTGGATGCTATTCGACTTCATGTGCGAGGGGTTTTTAATTCCTATAGGGATCCGAAAACCCACAAAATTCATCGTACATTTCCTTTTCCACCTAGAACAACACTGATTGGACTTGCTGGTGCAGCATTGGGGCTTTCAGAAGATGTTCTATGGGATGAATATAAGGATTTGCAGGTCGCAGTAATTGCTATTTCAAAAGAAAACAGTTTGGGTGGCGAAGGGAGAGCAGATGATTTAATAAAGTACAAAAAATTCAAAGACAATGACGTAGAAACAAGTATTCTCATACGTGAATTATTATACAAACCTGAATATCTGATATATTATACATCATCTGAAAAAAATGTTCTTGGTGAGATTCATGAGGCATTCCTTAATCCAAAATATGCATTGAGCTTAGGGCATGACGACGAACTTATAATATTACATGAAATTGAAAAAGTAAACTTAATACCGTTGGAATCAGGTGAGTATGGAGAAACTATTTTACCTTTCAATCCGTCCGCAGAGGGATTTCATATAGACATAACCAAGCAGAGATATTTTGAACCATGTACATTAGTAACCTTGCCCACACAGTTCATTATTAAAAATGGCATCAGGACACCATCAAAATTGCAGACATACGCTTTTCTCAAAAATTTAAGAATCCATATCACAAAGAATGGAGGATTTACAGATGGTGCATACAACTTTTTCTTCCTCTGATATGCCAAACAGTGATGTTATTGCTAAACTAAATCCTCAAAAATCACTTGAAAGCCACATCAAGGATTGTTTTAGCATTTTTGAGCGTTTTAAGAAACATCGTGAGTGGAACGTGAAAAAATTAGCTGCTAAAACTTCTATTGACGGTGATAGATTATTAGAGGGTGCATTTTATTGTGTTGCGTATCACGACCATGGAAAAGCTACGGTACCATTCCAATCAAAATTGAAAGGTGAAAAAAACAATAAATCATCGCACTCTCTAGATTCTTTACCGTTTATTGAGTCACAGGTAATGAATGATCCACTTTATAAGCCGGTTCCTGAATTGCAACTGGAAACATTGGTTGTTGCAAGTCACCATTCTCGACTACATCCTCTGAAGTTTCAATATTGGCAAGATAAGATGCCGCCACAGTACAATGTAAATTATTTGAATCATATGGAAGATTCAATTTGCGATACTTACTCAGATATTTTTGATGCAGAAAAACCAGCTATGATTTTCCCAAAACTCGACGAACCAAATTACAATGTGATTAATCATCAGTTCTCAAAATTTAAATATTTCGATGATATGGTGATACGGGATATATTTTCTTTTTTGAAATCAGCAATGCATTATTGCGATTGGTGGGGTTCAGGCGGTCATTTTGAGAAAAAATTCAATATAGAAAACATCAAAAATCCACTGGAATCTGCAACACTTGAGCGTGCTCAAAACCGCGATAGTAAAAGAGGAATAAGTCCACGCCAGGAAATAAAGTGGCATGAGTTCCAGAAAAAAGCTTGTAGTGTTAAAGGAGATGTTTTTTTGAGAGCACCCACAGGCTCAGGAAAAACTGAAGCAAGTTTATTTTGGGCTCAAAACAATCTTGATAACCACAGGCTGCTTTACCTCCTTCCAACCATGACTACAACAAATAAGATGCGTGATAGGTTAGCAGACATATTTTCTAGCGATAATGTCGCTTTAGTCCACGGAACTTCCAGGTTTCTTTTGTATGGTGAATGTTTAACTGAAAATGATAATAGCTATAATTATAAAATGAATGAAATGAGTGCTTTCTTCTATCCAATCACAACTACTACAGTTGATCAGTTGCTATTCAGTTTATTTCATTCAAGCCAGTGGGAAACCAGAAATGATGCGCTCCAAAATAGTTTGATCATTCTTGATGAGGTTCATGCATATGATCCATACACATTGGGATTAATTATAGAAGCCATGAAAATGGCAGGTCCAAAAAGTCGATTCTGCGTAATGAGTGCAACTTTACCAGACATAATAAAAGAAACAATTGAGGAAAAAAGTAGAAGAAAATTCTCGTTTGTACCTGATGAAGAATTCGATAAAAGAGCAAAACTCACAATCAAAATCAAGGATGAACTAATCGATGATTGCATTAATCAAGTAGTTTCGTCATTTTTGGAAGGAAAAAAGGTGCTTGTTATCGTTAACACTGTTGGTAAAAGTATTGATACATACAACTCCATCATTGAAATACTTGAGGAAACAAGGGCAATAGGAAATCTTGGTAAAATCAATGACCGAGTGACGCTATTTAATTCTCGCTTCATCCTAAATCATAGGAAAAAGAAGGAATATCTATTAGAAAATCTGCAGGATGGGGGATTTATTGCAATCACCACCCAGATTGTTGAGGTGAGTTTAGATATTGATTTTGATGAGTTGCATACTGAAGCCGCCCCTCTTGATTCATTGATTCAGAGATTTGGACGAGTTAACCGCAATAGGCAAGAAGGCATCATATGTCCTGCTTATATCTATCAGGTCAAATCTCAGCGCCCATATGGTGATATGCAGGTGATAAAATCCAGCATAGCATTGCTGGATGGTGCAGGAAAGCAGCCAAATGAGGCTACTTTGAGAGGTCTTGTGAACGAATTATACGGTGAAGAATATCTTACAAAAATAGAAGAGGGATTGAAAAAAGCGCGCAAATTAGTCGCCAATGCAATTGACCAACGACGATATGTCTGTACTGGCAAACTTTTTGATGATGATGTTTCTGCCTATACAAGAGAATCCGATTATCCAACTGCTACTTGCATACCTGTTGAATATCAGGAAAAAGTAGAAAATCTCAATCCACTGGATCGTGTTGGATACCATGTTCGTGTACCAAAATGGATGTATGATAATAACAGAAATGAGGATAATGGAGAAATACGATATCTTTACTTACATTATGATAATTCAATTGGTGTTACTGACAAATCACCTTTTTTAGAAAATTGAAATTTACGACATAAAATCGGTAATCATGGAGATTAAATGACAAAGTCAAATGTTACCTTAGAACAAAAACCATTCGAAGATATAATAACTGGTGCCATGCGCATAACAGGTGTAAAAGTGGCGTATTACTTTATCTGCCACACTA
>JACUUV010000088.1 GCA_014859095.1 Clostridia bacterium
ATTTAAAAACATTATATCCATTTTATCCCAATTTGTCAAATAAAAAACCTCACACAGTCATCTATTCACATAAGACGTTTGTGTGAGGTATATTTATTATAATCAAGCTGATCGATTTTTATTCAACAACATCTATTCCGAGATGAATTCCCATCGTCATCTGCCCATCGCCCATGAAATCCATGCCAATAATCAAACTCATCGTGTCATCGATTAGAGCTTCATCCGCACAAACAATGTTATTGCTATCTACTACTTTGAAAGAATACACCATACCATTTGTCGGTAAGGATACAACATCAACCGCTGCAAGTAATTGACTCACAGTTGTGCTGTTCTTGACATTCATCGATGGTTGCTTGTAATCAATACTCTCAACAAAGATTTCATCAAATGTAAGTTCCGGAATCATGTACACATACAAAACATTGTTCTGTGGCATATTGAAAGTGAATTGACCCGTTCTATCTACATAATCATTTTTATTCAAGTAACTGTAGCTATACTTGAAATGCTCTTCCTCCTCAATGCGTATATCGACCTCATTGTTTGCATATACAAAAATATTATTTGCGTTGCTCGCTACTATATCATTCACAAATACTTTGCAAGAATCTGGTGGCGTAAAAACCATTAGGTCATAGAATAATGGAGCCATCTCTGTATTGTTTTTGTAGGCTTGAAGAAGCGATTTGAACGATTCCGGGTAATAATTTATATCTTCCCAAAGTTTGTTCTGTAGTTCCATTACAACTCGATCGGATGCCCTCCAACCATAAGTGTATGTTCCACCCATAAGTTTAACCACAAAGTTGAAATTGCTGTATTGTTTTGCATCTTTAAATCTTGACTCCAAATTATCCAAGAAATTTCTACCCCTTTGAATTTCAGCCGCTAAAAGCACCTCACGTTCTGTGTACTCTCCACCAAATCCATCTAGAAGCAGCTGCGCTTCATTCAAATCGTCCACATAATACCATAGCATCGTTTCAGGACTTGGATTATAAATATATTCTCCACTGAGCTCAACAGGTATGCTTTGCGATTGTGAATGATTAAAATACACACCAAGTATTGAAGATTTCAATGCATCTTCGTCAGTCGCTTTTCTTATGGACACTCCGTCATGATAGAACCATTCGACAGCCATTTTATAAATGACATCGTCTTGGTTAACCATCAGGTTAATTCTTGGAAAATAACCTAGCGGATTGAGTTCAGCGTCAAGAAATGGTACCATACCAAAATCAAAGTACCCCAGTTCATCACCACTTTCATTTTTGAGCACAAATTCACCTTGAGGAATCTGATCTCTTATAGATGGCGTGAAGTACGAGTAGAAAGTTCCTCCATCAGGACTATTGCCAAGCGTTATAGGATTTTCGGGACCATAATTAGCCATCTCACCAGGCAAATGTAAATACTTTTGAGTAGTATCGCCCATATTGGTTCGCATGCTAAAACCTACTCCATTATACGCAAATGTTATACCCTCATCAAACGTCGGTTTTTCATTCACTGACATAGGACCTAAATCAATGAAATGCTCAATCGAAAAAGAGTAAACCTCTCCAGTTTCAGGGTGACTGTTGATATAAAAATTTCGTAATGCACGTAAAGCATTACTGGTTTCAGCAAGTTCCAGCAATTGATTAAGTGTCAGATTGTCAAAACTGGAAGCTGCATTGACTATATTCAGCTCAGACAAAGCATCCCCACCAGAACGTCTTAAAACACCTAGCTTTAAGCCCTTATTCAAAGCATGAACCGGAATTGAAATCAGATCGCTATTGCTCATAGTATTTTCAATGGCCAAGAACCCTTGAATACGATCCTTTTTTGCTGCCAAACTGTCAATTAAAAGCAAAACATACTGATCATATATCAAGTCGTCAATTGGCAACTCAAATTTTCCGTTATTTGCTACTGGCACAATTGTAGCTTTTTCGAATATTTCTGTTGAAAGGAAACCAAAACTATCGGTTATAATTGGAACTGCCCAGATTTCATCGACTTGATAACTACGTAAATTTACCGTCATCATTTTTAGTGATGCTGATAGTTCTAAATAATCTGTCCCGAGCTCACCAAATATTGAGTAAGGTATAATTTCAGCTGCGACGACAATAGAAGCGCTTGAAGTTCTGCCTCCATCAACTGTTGTTGCGGTTATTGTAACTGAACCCTCTCCAGTTGCGGTTACCACTCCATTGATTACAGAAGCTATAGAATCATTGGAAGATTGCCACGTGATCCTTTTATCTGTAGCATTGACTGGTAAAACTGTAGCTACCAATGTGAATACATCGCCCTCTACGACTTGGAAGCTTGACTGCGAAAGAGTGATGCTTGATACAGCCACAGTGCTTGGTGTTTCATCAGCAGGTGGTGTCGGCGGTGAAACTGGAGCCGTAGGTACAGTTGGAGCAGGCGGTATTACAACTGAAAATTCAGGATCAACATTCAACTTATCAGGTTTTTTCTCATAAGTGACATCATCAGCTTTTACTTCAGCAATGAGTATGGTACCCTGACCCTTAATATCAACGCTTGACTCAATAACCACCAAATCAATTATTGTGGTTTCAGATAGCGTAACCACAGTACCGGCGGCTGTAGGTGAAATATTGAGATTTTGAACTTGTGTCACCCCTTGAGTCTTGAGGATAACGTTTTCAGCCAAAATAACCACATTTTCAAACGCGCCTTCTAGTATGAGCTCTTCACCCTTTGCCAGCTCAGATACGACCACTTCCAAACCGTTTACGTCAGTAACAACAATGCGCACTTGTCCTGTCGCTGTTTGCTGTACGATAATACTATTGTAAGATCCACCATTAATGTGGATACTGTCTTTCCCACCTCCGCGAACGTACATGTTGCCCTCAACTATGACTTTGTTGAGAAATACATCTCCCGCTCCTACTTTCTCACTAATAATCAGGTCGCCCTTTATCGTCATGTTCTGTAAAGTGACTGCTTCCGCATCAATACTTACATTACCCATTAGGACTTGGCGAGTACCAACAGGTCCGTATTCACCACTTTGATCAAATACTTTGTAATGAGATTTGAAAGAGCTGTCGAGCGCAACCAATGCCTCAGCTCTTTTGATCTGAGCATCAGGCATAAACGTTCCGTCTGGATAGCCACTCATGATTTTGGCGCTATAAATTGCACCTATGTAACCTTTACTCCATGAATTCAAAACACTTGCATCCGTGAAGTTACTACTGTACTGAGAGGCTTCTATCAATTTGTTTGCTTTCGCAAGCATTATAGCTGCTTCTGCTCGAGTTACAGGTTCTTCTAGATGGACCGTCCCGTCTGGATAACCACTAATATATCCCATTGCAACTGCTTTTTGGACTTCTTTGTAAGCCCAATGAGAGTCTTTGACATCCGTGAAATCTATTAGGCTTTCAGCATCAAAGGCATAAGCTTTATTAATCATAGCCATAAACTCTGCTCGAGTAATGCTTTTCTCTGGCCTAAAACTTCCATCTGGATAACCATCTACCAAACCAATATCAAGCCATTTATTAACGATGCTTTCCGCCCAATGGTTGGAAATATCATTTGACGAAAGAGAAAAACCAGGAACTGTTCCAAAAATCATTGCAATTACTAACAAAATTGAGAGAATAGATTTGCGTTTTTTACTCATACGTTTTGTGCCCTCCTTAAATTTTTATAAAAATGTAACATCTGTTGTTTTTATTTTATCACATTTGAGGGTTTTGGCACGCTATTCTTTGATCTCAAAACAAAAAAATCGAATCAATGCAAGCACTGACTCGATAAAACCCCCGACCTTTCCCTAAAGCTCAACCACCTGAAGAGAAACAACCTTTTTCCCATCCGACACAGACTGCTTTCCAACTTCCTTGAATCCAAATTTCTCATGAAACACGAGTGAACCAGGATTCGGAGGGTTGATATCAATTTCAGCCGTGACAAAAGGAACCCCAATTTGCCCAGCATGCTCAAACACAGCTTCATAAAGCTTTCGTCCAAGCCCCTTGCCATGCATCTTCACCGAAACGACAACTCGGTCAATATAAAGGAACCTGTCATAATGCTCCGAAAACCACAGATAATTGACGCTATCATAGTCCTTGCCCTCTCTGATCGTCAAAACAAACGCCTCGACAATTCCATCCACTTCAATCACACTGAGCATCTCCGATTGACCGCGCAGCTGCTCAAGTTTTTCCATAGTCATTGGCGATAAGAAGTGTACCGATTCCTCATTGAGTTCCAGAATTCTTGCCAGATCCTTGGTTTCCGATTTTCTTAATACCATGTTTTCAGCTCCCATACCTCTAAATTTTATATTCATCCAACTGGACCATATCAATCTTCAAGCAACTCCAAAACATCTTCCAGTGATTCATAGCCATCATCCGTGAACACATACCTCCGGACCTCACCCCCGACATCCGCAGTAATCAATCCAATCACTTGCCCGGCATTTTTCTTGAACGTCATCGGCAGCTCACCAAAATATTCCGACTCATACGATGCTTTTATAAAGTTTTGTCTGTTCAGGTGAATCGCTCTAATGAAGTTCAATATATTGACCTTAATACGCTCATCAATGGTTAACTCACCAGCATTCGAAAGCTTACTGGCTTCAATTTCTGAATATTTCATGGCTTTCCCCTTTCAAGATTGATGGTTAAGGAAAATATAAGCTCCGCTTATATTTTCAGTATCCATAGTCAATAATCTCATGCCGTACACAGCTAATCCTATCCCACTCAGTCTGTACTCAAGGTCGCATCGGAATAAAACACCTCACTCCCCAAGCACCCTGTAACCCTCAAACAAGAATCGCAATTTGTCAACCGCCTTTTCACCATGATAATGCCCACAGTACCATTTCTCAAAAGTCAGCTTCTCAAAAATCTCATCCAACCAAACTTCAGTGCTGTTATCCACTGTGCTTTGATCAATCATAGCTAAAAACCATTCTCTCGGTTCATAACGGATAGGTGCAGTATGAGAGAGGACAAAATCCACCGTCCAGTCCATTTCAGCCAACTTCATTTCCACCCTTTTTTTCATTTCATCAGAAGGCTGCTCGTCCTCAAACCACTTGTACCCTTTGTCCAGTCTGTAAAATTTGTCAACGCTGTACGCGCCACCAATCACAATAGCCCTTTTTGCCTCACCATCCACTTCCAAAGCATAAACCTCTCCATCTTTGGCGAATATTAAACTCGGATAAGCAGGTTCCACCAGTACAGTCCCATCGCAAAATGGTTGCTCAACGTATGAAGCAATATTAGCGGGATCCCTCTCGTGATTCCCTCTAATAATAAAGAACGTAATCGGCCAAGAGCTCAGTTCCTCCTTCAGCTTTAAATCCTTCTTCCCTTCATAATAGTTAATCCCGGCATCTCCAAGAATGATCAAGATGTCATCTTTAGTTGTCATGTATTTTTCACAGAACTCTTTGATCCTATCAAAACTGCCATGGGGATCCCCAGTTAAGTAAATCAATGGCACTCCTCCTTTGGCTTACCAGCATTAACGTTTAGTCCTATGACTTCATTATAACTTATTTTGTGTCCCTTTTCCAAAATCAAAACGGAATTTGACAGAATACTCAATCGAGATAACCATACCAATCAAATACTTTGAGACCCTCGGATTTGAAAAC
>JACUUV010000033.1 GCA_014859095.1 Clostridia bacterium
TTGGACATTGCCACGCTGTTTTTGAAATCGAGATTGGGGCATCATTATGTGCATGTCAATATCGCAGAAAACTTGAACAATATGATTATTCATACTGACTTTAAACAAATAGATCAAGTGATTGAATTCATCAGTGAAACATTGGAAAGTGATGACACAAGACCAACTGACCAAATATTCTTAAATAAACTGATTCAATTCAAATTAATGGTAGAAATCATAAAGCATTCAACAAGTCCTAACAAAGAAACTCATTATAAAGATGTGCTCATTGAGAAAATTTATTCTACGCTAGCACTATCAATAAATGATTTCAATATTGCATATTTGTCAGAATACAACTTGGATTTCATAGAAATCAGATTGTTGATTGTTTATTGTGAAATATTGAGACTTAAAGATCTCTATTTAGATGCAATCGAAATATTGGAAGTTCTCCGTGAAAAAACTATCTACAAGATGGAATATGATAATAATCATCTCGATTTGCTTTTTAAAATATACTTTAATTTAGCCTATTGCCATCATAGAAATGATAATCATAAAGAGGTCATCATCAATTGTGACAAGGGCTTACAGCTTTCCAGACAACATATGAATTATTCTTTGATGCACGCATTTCTGTTTAGGAAAGCTGTCGCTTTGTTCAGAATCGATAAGTTTTCGGAATCTGAAACCACTATTGAAGATTGCATAGCCATGTTGCGAATTGTTGGCAAAGAGTCATTAGCTGCTCAATATAAAAAAATATTTGATGATATGTATTATAAAACGTAAGAAAAAGAGATCTGACAATTTTAAAATTGAAAGCATCTCTTTTTTTATGCTCGAAATTTGTAGATTATTTTTGTTTTTTTTTGAAACACAGTTTCTTTAATTTCTTCGAGAATATTCATCAATTGAGCATCTAAAGAATACTTAGGAATCCTCATTATGATTTGATAAGCTCTAGTATAATAATCTAAAGTTATCCGTCGATCAATACATAAAAAATGCTTTCCAATGATAAAATATAAGTCTGCTTTTAATTTAAGAAAATCATCTTTATGATAGGAATCCTCAACTAGTAATTCTGTAAAAGTCGAATCCCTAAAAATTTCTGTAGCCGAATATAAATAATCAATATTGTCACTAAGAATATATAATCTCTTATAAGCAAATAGTTGATACTTTTTCGTCTGACAGAATTGCATTATATCCGCTTCTGAAAAAATATGATTGCTTTCCGAGAGAAAATCATATGAGCTCATATTTTCCTCCATCCATAGGCCTATCATTATTCAACATCACGGATCAGTTCCAACCTACAGTCTAATACAGTAGCTATAGAGACTTGGAATATCTTCCTCACCAGCTCTAAAATCCATATTGCTGTTTTGTGTTGATAATAAAGCCAAAGAAATCACAAATGCCACCAAAACCAAACTTGTTCTTTTAATTATAGTTTTCATACACACACCGCCTTTTAAATTTTCTATCTTTATATTATAATAGAATCATCAAATCGTGACCACTTACGGATAAGGGGTAAAACATGAAATTATATCAGTTAGATAAGTTCGGTGAAGATATTAGAAAAATCAGAATAGAATCCAACCTGTCACAAGCCGATGTATATGATATTATTGGTATAAGTCAAGATACATTAAGAAGAATAGAGAATGGATATACAATTCCAAAATTTGAAACATTAGAATACCTTTCTCTTTTGTATAAAACAGATATTGTAACTATGTTAAGCAAGACGAGAATAGGTCATCATTATGCTTTAGGAAACATAACTCAGACACTAAATGATATGATTCTAAATAATGACTTTTCACATATAGATAAGGCAATCAAATTTGTTAATGATACTATCAGTGATGATAATGAACGTCCGAGTGATCAAATGTTGCTTAATAAACTCTTTCAATTCAAAGCGCTAGTTGAGATTATTCAAGAGTTTAATATTAATCCAAATAGCCCACTAGACAAAGATCCGTTGGTTATAAAAATAAACAGGGCACTTGAGCTAACAATTTCTGATTTTATTATGAATCAAATTGATTCTTATTCTTTAGATTTTATAGAGATACGACTATTAATCATATATTGTGTTATTTTACGTCTAAAAACAAACTATCAAGATGCGCTGATAACATTAGAAATTCTTCTAAAAAAGACGGAAAACAAGTTGTATTATGATCAGAATTATTTAGATCTATTATTTAAAATTCACTTTAGTATAGCCTACTGTCACCACCGAAATGACAATCATCAAAGTGTAGTCAGCAGCTGTGACAAAGGGCTTCAAATTTGTATTGAACATTCCGACTACTCACTGATGCACGCATTTTTGTTCAGAAAAGCTGTTGCACTGTTTAACCTTGGTGAGAAAGAACAATCAGAACAACTCATCAAACAATGCATCACTATTTTGAAAATCATAGGAAACGAACCTCTTGCAGTCCAGTACAAGAAGATATTTGATATGATGTATTTTTCTGTTGAGGAATAAGATGCTTTTGAAAGGAACTGACCATGATCTATAAAAAACAAGAGATAAAAGAAGAGCTCGCTCTTCTTTTATCTCTTGTTTTTAAGGTTTCTGCACAATATTATGAAAGAAGTAAGCCTCAGCGGACTTGCCTATGCCGTAAGTCGCCGAGCCGGCAATCGTTCCCGAAATGGTCTGTGCCGCTCCAGGTATTGGAATCAACTTAACCGCTTGCTGTGCACCCATCTTGAATACGTAAGCTGCACCTATGTTGATGCCTATGGCTCCAAAGAACTCAGCTGCAGTCTCCTTGGACACTTCTCTGCCGGATAAAGCCGCAATGATAGTAATCATCAAAACCTGAATGGGTAATAAAATACTCATGTCCGATACCGGAATTGGTGTCATACCAATTCCCGAAGCGGCTGCTGAGAATGATTTGATGATTTTGGATGAATAGACTTTCAGCTGTGCCAACTCACCCCTTGCTTGAAAAAAATCAAGTAGCGCTTCTTCCGGTAATATCTTACCTATAAAATCAACTAGGAAATCCACATTCCAGAATTTACCCTCCTCAGAGCACACTGGTATAATCCCAATATAGGAATCATCCTCTACCCAGTACCCCTTGATCGGATTGTTTCGATCTATGAATCGTTTGGACTCGATTTCCAGTACATCTTCAGCGAGGAAATCCAGCAATTGTCTTATTTTATCTGCTTTCTCCGGGAAGTCTTCGATAGGCCATTCACTGGATTTGCCTAAAATGTCAACATGACTGATGACAATCAAGGTCGGAATCTCATATTTGAGCTTTTTCTTGATGGCCTTCTTGATGCTTTTAAAAACCTCAATATCCTTTTGTAGAGCCCTGACTTCCTTTGCGTTGATCACATGAAACAGCAAATCCGGCTTGAAGGCTATAATCTCAGCCTCCAGAACATCAATTGCATCATCCTTGACAGCTCCGTCTGGAGAAACACTTTCAAAAATGCCTCTGGTATCGATGAAGCGCATGGACGCATATTGCTCCGGAAAATGAATCGTATAGGTTTTGGCTTCTTCGGTGCAAGAACGGATATCATCCACCATCGCATGATTCTTACCGGAAATGGCATTGATCAGTGAAGATTTGCCATGCCCGCTTCTGCCTACCATCATCATTACAGGTGGCCGGGTTTCATCCGTCAGTTTTTTCAAATCGCCAAGCAGAGGTTCAAGCACCTTTTTTCGAATGATTTTTTTTCCGGGAGTCGGTGTTTTTTTCTCTATTTCATTGAAAGACTCTTCCATAAACTCAACCAATTTGGACAGTTTATTTCTATCTATAGGCATATCGACCTCCTGCTCTTCTACTCAATAGATACCATTTACGATTCAGCTCGAATCAATTCGACGAAAATTTCTCCGTATTTCTCCTGCTTGGCTTTACCGACTCCAGAGACATCAAGGAATGCTTCCAGTGTCAGAGGCTTTTTGGTTGCCATGTCACGGAGTGCCGCATCTGTAAATATGATATACGCTGGAACACGTGCTTTTGTCGCCATTTCACTTCTGAGTGCCTTGAGTTTTCCGAACAATGACAGGTCTTCTGGTTGATCCGATGCTTTTGTTTTGCGCTTCTTGCCCGTCTGCTTTTCTTTGATGATTTCTTTCGGCAACTTCATGAACACAGGTTCCATGGATTTTATGACCTCGCCTGAACGGCTTGAAAGCTGAATGACCGGGTATTGGTCATCCGATACGGAAAGGTAATCCTGATCCACAAGAAAGTCCATGATTTTATGAATCCTTCGAGATGTCACATCGGGCATGATGCCAAAGGTTGAAAGTGTCTCAAGTTGCATTCTTGAAATTTTATCATTATTATTTCCGCGGAGTATGTCAGAAATCATGAGTTTACCGAAACTGCGGTTCATTTGCCTGAGTCTGTACACACACGAGACGATCTTTTGTGCCTCCAGTGTGATATCAACTGTCTCAAAAGTCGTGTTGCAACTGGAGCAATTGCCACAGTAGGTATGGGTCTTCTCACCAAAGTAATTCAATATGAATTCCCTGAGACAATCGGTTGTTGTGCTGTAAAAAGTCATTCTTTTCAGACGTTCGAAATCTTTTTCTTTGATGCTGGCTCGGACAGCAGGTGATATTTCTGGATTCATGTCCGATTGTTCAATCATGAATCGGTTGATTCTCACATCCTGTCCACTGTATAAAAGCAAGCACTCTGCAGGTTCGCCATCTCGCCCTGCCCTGCCGGCTTCCTGATAATAGTTTTCTATACTTTTAGGCATATTGTAATGGACAACATATGAAACGTTGGATTTGTCTATGCCCATGCCAAAGGCATTGGTGGCAACGATGATTTTCATGCGGTCATAGATGAAGTCATCTTGATTCACATGCCGTTCATCATCGGATAATCCGGCATGGTATCTTGTCGCTTTAAAACCGGCAGATCTGAGTTTTTCGCAGACATCCTCTACGGATTTTCTGGTGGCACAGTATATGATTCCACTGTTGTCATTGTTTTTCTTCACAAACTCAAGCAATGCCTTGAACTTGTTTTCAGGTTTGACCACATTGAAAGTCAGGTTTTCACGATTGAATCCCGTGACCGTACGATGAGGATCTTGAAGATTCAACAGGTCTGCGATATCGTTGCTGACCTCAATCGTTGCT
The DNA here is from genome assembly GCA_014859095.1 of Clostridia bacterium. Classification (GTDB taxonomy): domain Bacteria; phylum Bacillota; class Clostridia; order Peptostreptococcales; family Acidaminobacteraceae; genus Fusibacter_D. The sequence continues at coordinate 5,162 of JACUUV010000033.1, forward strand.
GTGGCGGTAAAAGCGGCAACGACCGGCCTCCGAGGCAACTTGTCAATAAAGTTGCTGATTCTGACATAACTTGGTCTGAAATCCTGTCCCCACTGGGACACACAATGTGCTTCATCTATGGCGACCAGATCGATTTCCAGTTGTTTCATCAACGCTGTGAAATCGTCAGTGAAAAGTCGCTCAGGTGCGATGTAAATAATTTTATAGACACCTGAAGCGGCGTTTTTAAACACCTCACGATATTCGGTAGCACTGAGTGAACTGTTGATGAAAACAGCGTCCACTCCCGCTTGATTGAGCGCCGCGACCTGATCCTTCATAAGAGAGATCAGAGGTGAAATGACTAGTGTCGTCCCTTCAAAAATAAGTGCCGGCACCTGATAACACGCTGATTTTCCAGCGCCTGTCGGCATGATTCCGAGTACATCGCGTCCGTTCAATATGTGTTTTATGATTTCTTCCTGGCCACGTCTGAAATGATCGTGTCCAAAGAATTGTTTCAGTATTTCTATAGCTCTGTTGTCCATTGTCCATCCTTTCTCATACCCATTAAGAATAAGCATTTATAACCAATAAGTCAAGGTTGGGCGCCTTTGAAATTCTGAAAAAACATTTGACGTCTATGCAAATCTGTGTTAAAGTCATTTAGAATATATAAAAAATCGAATAAACACAACAATGCGTTAAAGGGGTGCGATGTGTCAAGAGTAATTCGGGAAACCGGATGAAAGGGGCAGTCGCCGAAATACGAACAGTATTGGGGGTATATTTAAGAGATATATCCTTGTCACAGGAAGATTGCCCGATTTTCCAGTGGAGCACTTTCTCGCGTTGGGGCAAAAGGAAGCTGTATGTCCAAATATAGTCATGAGCCTTTTGCTCGTGACTATTTTTTGTATCCAAAATTTGACATATGGAGGTCAGAACATGCGAACAACCGTCCAAAAATACGGCGGCTCATCAGTGGAAACAATTGAAAAAATGCGGTTAATCGCAGATAAGGTCATCACAGAAAAAGAAAGGGACACCCAGCTTGTTGTGGTCGTCTCAGCAATGGGAAAAACGACCAATCAACTGATCGACATCGCTCGGCAGGCGTCGAGCGCTCCATCAAAAAGGGAACTTGACATGCTCATGTCAACCGGAGAGCAAGTATCCATCGCACTCCTGACTATGATTTTCAACGAGAAAGGGTATCCAGCCATCGCACTCACAGGTAGCCAGGCGGGCATCAAAACCGGTGGAATCCATACGAAAAATAAAATTCTGGATATTGATATCGACAAAGTGAAAACACATCTCGATAATGATAAAATAGTAGTGGTAGCCGGATTTCAAGGGTTCAACGAAGACGGCGACATCACTACCCTGGGAAGGGGTGGCAGCGATACCACAGCTGTGGCACTTGCGGCAAAACTGGGTTGCACATGCGAGATATACACCGATGTGGATGGCATCTACAGTGTGGATCCGAGACTTTACAAGAATGCGAAAAAACTGGATCAGATCAGTTACGAAGAAATGAAGGAAATGGCAAGTCTGGGCGCCAAGGTCATGGAAACCAGATCCGTTGAAATAGGACACCGATTCGGAGTTCCTATATATGTGGCTTCAAGCCTCGGCAATAAGCCGGGAACCTATATAAAGGAGTATAACGATACTATGGAACAGCGCAGTATAACAGGATTATCCATCAGCGAAAACGTGCTGATGATCACGCTCAATCACGTCCCCTATTCATCGACGAATATCGCTCATGTTTTCACAAGACTCGCCAAAGCGGAAGTCCTCGTGGACATGATCAGCCAAACTTCACCGGTTGAGGGGTATGCCAACATCTCATTTACCACCATGGTGGATGATAAAACAGCTGTTGATGAGATACTAAATGAACTCAAGGCAAAATTTCCTGAAGTTGAAGTCCAAGAAGAGGACGCCATATCAAAAGTTTCAGTGGTCGGTATGGGCATGCGAACACAATCCGGTGTCGCGGCTAAAATATTCGAACTGTTTGCTGAAAATGGTATCGACTTCAAACAAGTCACCACTTCTGAGATCAGCATATCTTACACCATAGACTCAAAATATAAGCAAAAGACGATTGAAGTCATCACAAAAGCATTCGATTTATAGGAGGCACTCCACATGTTGAAGTTCGAAAAGTATCACGGTACTGGCAATGATTTCATAATTTTTAAAGACGCTCTAGGCTTTGACCCCTCAAGACTCGCACAAAATGTTTGTAACAGGCATTTTGGTGTGGGAGCTGATGGAATGATGCTCGTGAATCACTCAGATATCGCAGATGTGAAGATGGTTTTTTACAACGCCGATGGTAGTATTGCACCAATGTGTGGAAATGGCATCAGATGCTTTGCCAAGTATGTGTACGATCATAAGATTGTTGAGGTTCAGGAATTTAGTGTGGAGACTTTGGCGGGAATCATGAAAGTGAACCTTTATTCTGATGAAAAACAGAACACTCAAGTCACCATTAATCTAGGATTTCCGAATTTTGATAATGTGGTCGGTGAAGTGATCCTTGAGGTCGATGAAACTTCATTCGATCTGAGCACATTGACTTTGGGCACACTGCATAGCGTCATCTTTACAAATGATCTAGAAGCACTGGATATTGACAAATATGGAAAAGCAATTGAATGCCACAGTTTGTTCCCTCTCAAAATTAATGTCAATTTTGTTGAAGTGGTTGACTTTGAAAACATCAAAGTCAGCACTTTTGAACGTGGTGTAGGCAGAACACTCTCATGTGGAACAGGTTCAGCAGCATCTGCTGTCGTTTCGAATTTGAAAGGCTTCACTGGTAAAAAAGTCAATGTACATGTGCCAGGAGGCACTTTAATCATCGAAGCCAAAGATAAAGGCATGTTCATGACAGGGCCTGCAGAACTCATCTGCAAAGGCGAATACATTTATAAGGAAGGTATATGATATGAATAAGGTCAATATCGCCATAGTCGGCGCAACAGGAATGGTTGGAACAACATTCATAAAAGTTTTGGAAGAAAGACAGTTTCCGATTGAAAACATTTACTTTTTCGCATCTGCAAAGTCAAAAGGACAGAAAATCAGCTTCATGGGAGCAGAATACGAAATAGAGGAACTCACAGAAAGCGTTTTTGACCGCGATATAGACATAGCACTGTTTTCAGCCGGTGGTGACATCAGCAAAAAATTTGCACCTATCGCCAAAGCCAAAGGCGTTGTAGTTGTGGACAACTCAAGCTTCTGGAGAATGGACCCGGATGTGCCTTTAGTGGTTCCAGAAGTCAATGCTTCGGATGTCTACAATCATAATGGCATCATTGCAAATCCAAATTGCAGTACAATTCAGTGCGTTGTCCCCCTAAAGGTCTTGGATGATGCCTATAAGATCAAACGAATCGTCTACTCCACTTACCAGGCCGTTTCAGGTTCAGGTATGAAAGGCATCCGAGATTTGGAACAAGGACTACTGGGTAATCCTCCTACAAATTATCCTCATCCGATAGCCAACAACTGTCTTCCACATATTGATGTGTTTATGACTGGCGGCTACACAAAAGAAGAGATGAAAATGATTGATGAGACAAGAAAAATACTTGGCAATCCTACACTGAAAGTAACCGCCACCGCCGTAAGGGTTCCGGTGATGAATGCTCACAGCGTATCCATCAATGTGGAGTTCGAAAACGCATTTGATCTTGATGATGCCATTGATATGCTTTCGAAGAGCCCTGGAATCATCGTCATGAACGATAGCCCAGCAAACGATTATCCCATGCCACTCAATGTGTCAGGAACAGATGAGGTTTATGTGGGTAGAATTAGACGAGATGAAAGCCTCGATCACGGCCTCAATTTATGGGTCGTTGCCGACAACATTCGCAAAGGTGCTGCGACCAATACGGTTCAGATCGCCGAATTATTACTGCAAAGCAGGTGATTTTATGAGTTTATTTACAGGTTCTGGGGTCGCAATAGTCACCCCCTTCAATAATGGGCAAATCAATTATGTTGAACTGGAACGCCTCATCAACTGGCATGTTAAAAACCACACCGACGCACTCATCGTTTGCGGTACGACCGGTGAATCCGCAACCCTTTCCAACGAAGAGAAAAAATCCCTCATCTCTTTTGCAGTTAAAAAGACTGCGGGAAGAATTCCTGTCATCGCTGGAACCGGATGCAACAACACCACAGATACAGTCGAACTCAGCGTTTATGCTGAAGAGGTTGGAGTGGATGGACTTTTGGTTGTAACGCCTTACTACAACAAATGTACACAAAAGGGATTGATTGCCCACTACTCAACCATAGCGGATAGGGTGAACATCCCCCTCATCTTATACAATGTTCCAGGACGAACTGCCGTGAACATAGCCCCGGAAACTGTCGCGGCGCTATCTGGTCATAAAAATATCATCGCCATTAAGGAAGCCAGCGGAGACATCGGTCAAATCGCAAAAATTGCCCGTCTTTGCCCGAGCTCTTTTGGCATATATTCAGGAAACGATGATCAGATCATTCCAGTGCTCTCACTGGGAGGAATCGGTGTAATTTCAGTTGTTGCAAACATATTGCCGAAAGAGACACATGAGATTGTCAGTCTTTACATGGATGGTCATATTCAGGATGCACTGGCTCTTCAACTGAATCTGCTGAACTTCATCAACGCACTATTCATAGAAGTGAATCCCATTCCAGTCAAAACCGCAATGAACCTCATGGGCATGAATGCCGGTGAGTTAAGACTGCCACTCACTGAAATGGAAGAACATACAAAAAAGGTCCTCATCAGAGAGATGAGAACTTTGGATTTGCTACCAATCAATCATTAAGGAGGCCATTTGTGATACCAATCAGAACCGCTGTATATGGAGTCAACGGAAAAATGGGGCAACTGCTCAGTAAACATATCATAGAATCAGATGATTTTGTATTGGTTTTCGGTGTGGATCAAGATCCTGGGAAAACCAATAATGATTTTCCTGTCTATAAAGACCCTTTTGAATACGAGGGCACCATCGATCTCATCATTGATTTCTCACACACCTCCAATCTGGAGAAAATGCTTGAATATGCAACTGCAAAATCCGTTGCAACTGTGATTGCCACCACTGGACTTGGTGAGCACCATATCTCCATGGTAAAAGAGGCCTCACAGAAAATTCCAGTGCTCTATTCCCCAAACATGTCGCTTGGTGTGAATATCATGAACAGTATTCTCAAGCATTACTCAAAGATGCTCAGTGATGGTTTTGATATAGAAATCATAGAAAAACATCACAATAAAAAAATAGACGCACCGAGTGGTACGGCTTTACTTATGGCAAATACAATCAATCATGCGCTTGACGATCAGATGACACTGGTGTTCGGCAGACATGGATCCGATTGTCCAAGGACATCTGATGAAATTGGAGTCCATACTGTAAGAGGTGGATCGATTTCGGGTGAGCACACAGTGATTTTCGCCGGTGATCAGGAAATCATCGAAATCAAACATACCGCACTTTCAAAGGATCTGTTCGCTCATGATGCACTCCGTGCAAGCAGGCTATTCATAAATAAGCCCGTCGGTTACTATACCATGGCAGACATATATAATTTATAACACAAAGCTGAAAGGAGAAGACTATGAACCAGGAAAACTTAACCGATGCCTACGCTATCGCTCGTTTTATCAAGGATGCTATAAAAGTGACCCCCGTCAAACTCTATTTGAAAGGTGATCTGGACAATATCGATTTTGATGGACTTAAGGTCTTTGGAGAGGGCAACTCACGCACGGTCTTTGGCGAGATTCTCCTAATTAGGCAACTGCTTGAAGCAAACAAGCACTTAATTGAAGATTATGTCCTTGAAAACGACAGAAGAAACTCGGCAATCCCCCTACTCGACATCACTTCAGTAGAAGCTAGAATTGAACCGGGTGCGATCATCAGAGACCGCGTCAGCATAGGAAAAAATGCAGTGATCATGATGGGCGCCGTCATCAACATCGGTGCCGAAATCGGTGAAGGGACAATGATTGATATGAATGCTATTGTCGGAGCAAGAGGAACCATTGGGAAAAATGCCCATATCGGTGCGGGTGCTGTCATTGCAGGAGTACTAGAACCTCCTAGCAAAACACCTGTAATTATTGAAGACGATGTGCTTATAGGTGCCAATGCCGTTGTCCTCGAAGGTGTAAGGGTCGGCAAAGGTGCAGTCGTTGCGGCAGGTTCTGTCGTGACGGTCGATGTGGCTCCAAATACTGTAGTCGCAGGTTCACCTGCTAAATTCATCAAAGTCAAAGATGAACAGACCAGTGAAAAAACACAAATTTTAGATGACTTAAGAAAATAAGGAAGTGCTTAAATGACTCACATATATGATCAAGATAAGACTTATGTGCTCAATTTATACAACAGACTCAACATCAACATTGTTAACGGTGAAGGTTCCTATCTGTATGATGATCAGGGCAACTCATATCTAGACATGTTCAGTGGTATTGCTGTCAATAATCTAGGTCATGGTAACCCGGCGGTCAAAGCCGCAGTCATGAAGCAAATGGATCGTTATTTTCATCTGTCCAACTTTTTCCCTAGCGAGTCCGTTGTCTCTCTCGCTAAAGTGTTGGTCGAGAACAGCTTTGCTTCTAAAGTGTTTTTCTCGAATTCCGGCACTGAAGCCAATGAAGCTGCAATCAAATTGGCCAGGAAATACGGACGTTCAAGGCAGGAAGACAAAACACAGCTATTGTCATTTCAAGGTTCATTCCATGGTAGAACAGTCGGGGGCATGACTCTGACAGGTCAGGAAAAGTACAAGGAAAGTTTTAAACCCGTTCTCCCTGATGTCACACACGTTTTATTCAATGATCTTCAGGACCTTGCATCTAAAGTTTCAAATAGGACCTGTGCATTCTTCATTGAGATGATTCAAGGTGAAGGTGGCATAACAGAAGTATCTGAAGAGTTCATGATTGAACTGGTCGAATTATCAAAAAAACATGATTTTCTGATCATAGTAGATGAGATTCAGACTGGCCTTGGCCGAGCTGGAGATTTATTTGCCTATGAGAAATTCGAGTTCACACCTCATATTGTCACTCTCGCTAAATCACTTGGTGGTGGATTGCCAATAGGTGCGATGCTTGTCGCTCCAGAGCTCGAGTCCATTCTCTTGCCTGGCGACCATGGCAGTACTTTCGGAGGTAATCCGGTTGCTTGTGCCGCCGGAACCGCAGTAATGGAAACGCTCACTTCAGAAGGATTTTTGGACGATGTGAAGTCAAAAAGCATTTACCTGATCAAACGGCTAAGTGAAATCGCTCTCGCACATCCTGAAATCATAAGGGAAGTTCGCGGAAGAGGCTTGATTATAGGTATTGAAATGAATAACGATTCAGCAAATAAAGTGAAGACCGAAGCCCTCGCAAAAGGACTCCTGCTCAATGTGACACGAGGCAATGTCATCAGACTGTTGCCTCCACTCACTATTAGCTATTCAGAGTTAAACCTGTTTCTTTCTATCTTTGAGAGCATCTTATAGAAAAAGCCCTTGTCATTCACTGATCAGCTGAATGACAAGGGCTTAACTTTATTTATTTCTTTCTATTTCCAAATGGAGCTCCAATCGGCATAACCACTCTTTTAAATTGATGATTGATCACATTCGCTCCAGCAAGATAAAATGAAAGAATAGCAATCAACAGTTCAGAAACTGCTGCAACTTCATGCATAATCACCGGCATGATTCCAAGTGTACTGAATGACAGACCGATAAACAAAAAGTCGATTAATACGAAGATGAAAAACAAAGCTTTATTGGTTTGAGTTGCTCCGATTGTCATGAAGATAGAAAAAATCAGGTAACCTAAAAATGCATATCCCAATTGCTTGGTATCGATGTTGTTCATCAGTGCCGCTCCAAACACACCGAGCTTCATCATCCAGCTTGTCGCTACAGCCATCCAAAAGAATGCGTATGCTCCGAAAGCCGTTCCTCCGAACAGATTCTCTTTCTTAAAATCGAGAACACTTGCCATCAATTGTGCAAAAGCTCCTAGAAAAATCGCCCAAGGAATTACATAAGCAAAGCCTTCTGTCACTCCCAATTTCTGAGTAGACGCCACCAACGTGACCATTGCAAGCCCAAATAAACCTAAAGCACTTGGATCTCCTGTTTTTACCGATATATACTGGACTTCATTTTTGACCATAATTTTGTCGCAAGCCTCATAAATATTAACTTTTATTAGAGGATGCTCCCCCTCTCCTTGATAATCTCAACTGTATATCTTTTAACAACAATCGAATTATAACAAGTGAGGAGGACGAAGTCAATCATTATTTATATACTCTAATACGATTTTCAAGTGGTGCGAATTCTTTGTCGCCCGGTTCTGACTCCGGGTGTCCAAATGGCATCTGAGCGATGAGTTTCCAATTGTCAGGTAGATTCCATTCTGATTTCACATCATTTTCAATCAGTTCGTTATAATGTTGTAGTGATCCTCCGAAACCTTCGTCCGCAAGTGCTGTCCATATTACAAATTGGAGCATGCCACTGGATTGCTGGGACCAAATCGGGAAGTTGTCCTTGTAGAGCGAAAATTGCTCTTGAAGCCCTTCCACTACACTTTGGTCCTCAAAATAAAGTACAGTGCCGTATCCATTTTTAAATGAGTTGATTTTGTCGTTTGTTGGTCCAAAGGAATCTGCAGGCACCACTTTTCTTAGGGATTCCTTAGTGATGTCCCACATTTTGTCGTGTTCTTGATTGAGCAATAAAACCACTCTTGCGCTCTGTGAATTGAAAGCAGAAGGTGTATATTTCACTGCGTGGTCCACGACCTCCCTGATGGTTTCATCAGAAACGCTTGTTTTTTTACTGATTGAATAGTGTGAACGTCTTTCTGCTACAGCCGTTTTAAAATCTTTTCTCATATTAATAGTCTCCTTTATATTTTTTATACTAATTAGTGTTATTTATCTTAAATTTAATATATCACTAATTAGTGAACCTGTCAACCCATCATTTTAACTTTTATTTCATATTCAATTGTGAGATGTGTGTGATATAATCAAATCTATACAATATAAGAGGAGAAACGAATGAAATCATTTACCGAACTGATTGCCAACCCACTACTGATTGAAGGTCTCGCCAAAGATGGAATCACCGTCCCTACAGCGGTTCAAAACGATACTCTTTTGTTGGCAAAAGAGAATCATGACTTGATCGTTGAATCCATCACAGGAAGTGGCAAAACACTTGCTTACCTTCTGCCCGCATATGAAAGAATAGATGTCACTTCCAAGGATTTGCATACACTTGTGATCGCACCTACCCATGAGCTCGTCATTCAAATCAACAACACCATTAAAACCTTATCCGAAAACTCAGGCCTCGCAGTGAAATCAGCCACCATCATTGGAGATGTCAACATCAAGAGACAAGTTGAGGCACTGAAATCCAAACCCCATATCATAGTAGGAACACCAGGTCGAATACTCGAATTGATCCAACTCAAAAAACTAAAAGCGCATACCATTAAAACCATCGTTCTTGATGAAGCTGACAAATTGCTTACGGATTATAATATAGAAACAGTAAAAGCAATCATAAAGACCACACTAAAAGATAGACAAATCCTTTGCTATTCAGCTTCCATAGGCAATCAGGCCATTGAACGCGCTGAAGCATTGATGAAGGCACCGACACTCTTCAAACTCCATGAGGAAAGAATCAATTCAGACATTGAGCATGTTTGCATAGTGGTTGACCAACGCGATAAGATGGATACTCTCAGAAAAGTGATCCACGCCGAAAAACCGACCAAAGCCATATTATTCATCAACAAGAATGAAATGGTCCAAGAGGTTGTAAGCAAACTCAATTTCCATAAGATCAACGCCGTTGGAATCTTTGGAAATGCCACGAAAGAAGATCGAAAAAAAGCGCTTGAATCCTTTAGAACCGGCAAATCAACTATTCTTGTTGCATCTGATCTTCTCGCTCGTGGCCTTGATGTCAAAGAAATCACTCATGTCATATCACTTGATTTACCTGTCGCTTTGAGTGATTATACACACAGGGTGGGTAGAACCGGACGTGCAGGTCAAAAAGGGAAGGCCATATCCATAGTCACAGATCATGAAGTCAAGTATCTGATGAAACTTGAAAAACAGAACAATATCATTTTTAGTCTAAAAGTCCTTTACGATGGCGCTCTTGTAGACCTTGAATAAAAAAAGCCCTTCATCTTTATGGATGAGGGGCCTTCAATATAATGCTAGCGATTTTGACTAAACTTTGTTGTTTGAACCGCCTGGTTTTTGATTCTTCTTAGAGCTTTGAGCGTGACCTAATTTTTTATCAGGTCTATATTTTTGATGTTCGATTTCTTTTTCTTTTCTCTTTTCAAGAATCTTTTTCATTGCTTCTTTAGCCTTTTCTGACATATTTGTCCCTCCTCTGACTAGTGTATATCTTTATATTACACTATATTTGAAAATTGACAATACCAACTGACTGCGAAATACCTCTAGTCGCGAAGCTCCTGTGATTTGTTCTTCCTGATACAGTCCTCGAAACTTTGAGACCAAGTTTTTCTCTACTGGCCATAAATGCTTCCTGCAAAGGACATATGACATCACCATACCCTATTGTACATATATATTGGATGATCAAGTTCGGATCCCGCCATGTCAAGATTGACCATTGCCACGGGATCCTCTCTACCACAATCCATGGTAAGGTCTTTATAATTTACTGCGTCATAAATCTCAAATACCTTATAAGTATATAAAGAACCATCAGCGTTGCCCAAATAATTTGAATGATCACAAGTCCTGACAGTGCTTTGATTTCGAATCCTGATTGAATCAAAAATGCATTTGCCATCTTCAGTGCCAAAGCAGAAATGACAAATGGAAAGGTATAACTGGATATGCTGGGATAAAACTTAAATTTTAATAGCCTTGGCATTTGAAGCACTGCAAAACCTGTCATGAATAGTGCAACAGACATCAAAATGGTAACCATGACCATGTTTTTTTCAGAGAATGCGCTCAAATAGCCAGCGAGCAACAAACTGGCTGGAGCCGCGAAAATTATAATTGTGTTTGCGGCAGGTTCTGGTATGTTCTTGTATTTTACGACTCTATAAAGCACCACTGGAATCAATGGGAGATAAACCAGGAGTCCAAACCAGAACAATATTTGTCCAATAATAATTTGGCCAAATGCCGGAGCCGTCACACTTCCTGTGACAATTCCAACATAAAGTACAAAATATGTTGGAAAAACCTTGCTTAAAGAGAAGTTCATCACATGTTTCTTTGTGAAAAGAATTACCAAACCACCAGAAATCAACAAACCAATAACCCACATCACAAATGAGATGTTTGGAAAGTCCGGCTTTAAGTAGGCAGCAAGGAGAATAATCGTCATAGGAATGGTTTGCATCACCCCTGCTGTTACAGGACTTTGGAAGTTTTCTTTTAAAGCATCGGGAAATCGAATGATTTTCAGAATCAAAAAGAACAATATGGTTCCACTAAGAATACCACAAAACCACCTGACTTCATGACTGTATGATCCGAGAAGATTTCCTAGAGATGCCAATGCGAGCATAAGACCGGAAATGGGAAGTGGCAGTTTTTTTAAGAAACCGATCATTGTGTTTCCTCTACTTTCTGAATGAATCGTTCATCCAACTCACGTACAATGATTCGAGCGGTTGTCTCTGCAATTTCTCCAGTGAATCTCACACATTGTTTCTTATGTTCTCCAGAAGCCATATCCATCCCTTGTGTCAAAATTCTACAGCAAAGTACTTTGTTGCGCTCCTTGAACCAATCGTGGAGTTCCGCAGCCAGTTTCAATGTCTTCACACTTTTTTCATCAGTGGGACTAGATCCTCTTGTTCTTCCGAAAAAATATCCGATCATCATGACACCACCTGAAACGGCACCACACACGCATTTGGATTTCCCTATTCCAACTGGAAAACCACTTGCCATTGCAATCATTTCCTCTGGCATTTTCGGGTCAAAATTACTTCTTATGGCACTTACAATGGCTTCTGAACAGTAGAACTGACCAGTTTTGAACAACTCTTCCGCATCGACTCTCACCTTTTGAATATCAATTTCAGTTTTCACACGAATCCCCCTTATTATATAATCATTATGATTATACAACATCATAAGGAGATTGACTTAAACTATAAATTAGTTTTATGGTACGAGCCAATTCATAAATATCATCCCTATTCGTTATAATCTAATGGCACCCTTTTGATCCATCTTATGTTCATAGATGTTCCATCCCGGAAAATCAGAATTCAAAAATACCTTCAGTTCTTTAACAAAATCAATCGCATCCCCGTCAACCAAGCACATGATTGTCGGACCTGCACCACTCAGATGACACCCTATGGCACCAGCCTGATATGCCCTGTCCACAACCTCTTGATAGCCTGGAATCAACTCACTTCTAAAAGGCACATGCAAACGGTCATTCAACCCTTCTCTGATCAAATCCATTCTTCCTGTCGCAAAAGCGGAAAGCAAGAGGCTTACTCTGGCGACATTGTAGATGCCATCCTTATGATTGATCATCTTTGGCAGAACACTTCTGGCCATTTCAGTGGATAGTTCGAAATCTGGAACAATGGCGATGAACTTGATCGAATCCTGTATTGGCATACTGTTGACCAAAATTTTATCATTGACCATCACAGAAATCATGAGACCACCGAATATCGCTGGCGACACATTGTCCGGATGACCCTCCATTTCAGTGGCAAGTTTCAAAATCTCATTTTTGTCCAGTGGGTCTCCGAGTATAGCATTGGCACCCATTATGCCACCAACTATGCAAGCTGCGGAGGAACCAAGTCCCCTTGAAATTGGTATGTCTCCTTTGACTCCGATATTGACTTCGACAACAGGTTTGCCTAGAGCCTGAAAAACATGTCTATAAGCTCTATACACCAAATGATCCTCTGGAAGGTTGCATTTTTCGGATGCTGAAAATGTAAAAGTGTTGTACCTGTCAATGGCCAGTCCAAGGACGTCGAACCCCGGACCAAGATTTGCGGTAGTGGCGGGCACTCTGATCTCAATCATTTTATACACCGCCTTTCAACAATTTGAGGGTGACCTCTTTCATATTTCCAGTGTCACTGATATGATCATGTTTAATCGGTAACAACTCAAGTTCAGCCAGTTTATCCGGTACGGGTGTATGCATCCGTTCAGAAAGCAGATTTAGTTTCTCAAACTCATCGCATCCTGTAAACTCCACCCCTATGGACTTCAATACCTTATCTGAAAATTTGTAGGGACTCGCAGTGGAAGCAATCATAGTGACATTACGATCTGCTGATTGGTCACAGTATTTTTTATAGGCACAGTACGCTACCGCTGTGTGAGGATCCATAATGTAATCTTCCTTCTTATGAAGAAACTCTATCCAATATGAAATCTCTTCTTCAGTAGCCATATCCGGATAAACGATATCACCTTCAGATTGATAACGATAGACACCGTCATTTGAAAGTTCATCCATTTTTTCCCTGATCAATGATTCATCCTCACCGGAGGTATGATACATGAATCTTTCCAAATTGCTGGAAATCAAAATGTCCATCGAAGGAGATGATGTCGTCATCAGCTTTCTCCTTCTGTCGTATGTTCCACTTTGGAAGAAATCCGTGAGAATTCGGTTGTCATTGGATGCACAGATCAATTTTGAAATAGGCAGTCCCATCTCTTTGGCGTAATAAGCCGCCAATATATTACCAAAATTTCCTGTGGGAACAGCCACGTTAACTGAATCACCCATTCTGATGACATTTTCTTTGATCAGTTGCAGATATCCATACACATAGTAGATAATCTGTGGGATCAACCGACCGATATTTATGGAGTTGGCAGAAGACAGTACAAACCCATTCTCGGACAGCAACTGATTGAACTCTTCGTCACCGAACATTTTTTTGACGCCATTTTGCGCATCATCAAAATTCCCGTTCAATCTGACCACGAAAGTGTTCTCACCCTCTTGAGTCAGCATTTGCTTTCTCTGGATTGGACTCACACCCTCTTCAGGGAAGAAAACAATCACTTTTGTTCCCTGGACATCTTTGAATCCTTCAAGTGCAGCTTTGCCAGTATCTCCAGAAGTTGCAACCAGAATGACGATTTCTTCTTTGATCCCACTTTTTTCAAGTGCTGTTTTAAGCAGATAAGGTAAAATGGAAAGCGCCATATCCTTAAATGCAAATGTAGGACCATGGAAAAGTTCCAAGAATACCGCATCCCCCTTAACAGCCAAAGGAACTATCCACTCCGTTTCAAATTTTGAATCATAGGCCTGAGCAACGGCTTTTTTAATCTCATCGGAAGTAAAATCCGTCAAATACAATTCCAAAATCAATTGTGCAATACCCTGATAAGACATCTCAAGCATTGTTTTCAAGTCAGGCAACATTGGAAATGATTCTGGAACAAACAATCCGCCATCCTCTGATATGCCTTTGATGATTGCCTCACCACCCGTCAGACTTTTGCTCTTGTCTCTAGTGCTGTGATACTTCATGACTACCTCCCAAATAATCTGTCAATACTTCCACAACCAGCGCATGATCATCCTCGGAAGGCAAGCCGGATACTGTAATGGTCCCAATCACACCGGTTCCTCTGATGATAATCGGAAAACTCCCTCCATGCGCGGCATACTCGTATGAATCCAAAAGAAACTTTTCTTCGATCGTCGTATTTTCATTTTCGAGAAATAAGCTCATGTAATATGAGCTGTGTGAAAAACGATGGACCACGTTCTTTTTTCTTTCTATCCACGCTTCATTGTCAGGACTTGAACCGTTCAATGCCACATGATATAGCCTGTGACCGTTCCTGGTGATATCTATAGCTACTTGAAGTCCTCTTTTGAAGGCAATCGCATAAAGCATCGACCCAATTTCATAAGCGTTTTCAAAAGTGAACCGATCAAACTGAAGTGTCTTTTCCTGGTAAAGAATACTTTCGAGCTTCCATTCATGTCCCATTTGTATTTTCCTCTCTAATTTTGTCTTATATACATAATAGCGCAAAAACAAAAAAAAGAGTAGGCATTTGCCAACTCAATTTCTTCAATTCGACTATCTTTCTGAAAGATTTCTATAAAGTTGAAAGTCTTTGACAGATTTATATGCAGGTCTTATAATTTTAGGATCACTGATCACCTGTTCAATCCTGTGTGCACACCATCCTGCAACTCTTGCAGTTGCAAATAATGGTGTATATAGTGCAGGAGGTATATCCAGCATCTCATATACAAATCCACTGTAAAGATCGACGTTCGCAGCGATTGCTGCCGAATCACCTTTACGTTCTTTGAAAATGATTTTCGTCAATCTTTCAATGCTCTCATAAAGCGCATATGTGCCTAAACAACCTTTCTCCTTTGCGAGCTCTCTAGCTTTTTCTTTCAACAAGACTGCTCTCGGATCGGATAACGTATACACGGCATGTCCCATACCGTAAATCAACCCTTTGCCATCAAAAGCTTCCTTATTGATTATTTTCAGCAAGTATCGCTTTAATGCCTGCTCATCTTTCCAATCTAGGCAATTGGTCTGAATATCTTGAACCATTTCATACACTTTTCTATTTGCTCCGCCGTGTTTCGGTCCTTTGAGACACCCAAGAGCGGCACTGATTGCAGAGTAAGTATCTGTTCCACTGGAAGAAACCACATGGGTCGCAAAAGCTGAATTGTTTCCACCTCCATGTTCAGCGTGCATGACCAACAGAAGGTCCAGGGTTTCGGCTTCAGTCTTCGAATAAACACAATCAGGTCTTGAAAGCCTCAAAATATTCTCAGCAGTGCCAACTGATGGATCAGGCTGATGAATAAACAAACTTTTCTTTTCAAAATAGTGTGCTTTTGCTTGATACCCGTATGCCAATATGACAGGAAATTGAGCAATCAGGCTCATGCTTTGTCTCAAAAGATTCGATGTGCTCAAATCATCCGGATTATCATCATGGGAATATAACACAAGAACACTTCTTTGTAGTTTGTTCATGATATCATTGCTGGGAATTTTAAGAATCATATTCTCTGTGAAACCGTCAGGCAACTTCCGATACTCATTCAATAGTTCATTGAATTCAAACAACTCTAGTTTTGTAGGTAATGCCCCCATCAGTAGAAGATAAGCTATTTCCTCAAATCCCATCCTTTTGTCTCTTTGAAAACCATCCACGAGATCTATGAGGTTGTAACCACGATAAAATAGTTTGCCCTCTGAAGGCAATTTCACATTCTCTACAACGTCATATCCTTGAACAGAACCCACTTCAGTGAGTCCGACCAAAACACCAGTTCCGTTCGGATTTCTGAGTCCTCTCCTTACATCGTAGAGGTCATAATTCTCTTCTGGAATCCTGTTGATCATTTCAACCGATGTAGCCTTTTTTTCTATCCACGCATTCAATTTCATATGCATTCCCCCAAACCGATCATAAATTCTGAATCACAACTTTTGTGAACGTTTCAGTTGTCCCATCTCCACCTAAATCCGGTGTCAGACCTATGCCGCTAGCGAAAACAGTTGCAACCGCTCTTTTGATTTTGTTGGCTTCATGCGTGAATCCCAAGTATTCCAACATCATGGCAGCAGATAAAATCATTGCTGTAGGGTTCGCAAGTCCTTTGCCTGCTATGTCCGGAGCGCTTCCATGGACCGCTTCAAAAATTGCTATGTCAGAACCAATATTTGCTCCTGGCACTAGACCCAATCCACCAATAAGCCCTGCACAAAGATCTGATAATATGTCACCATAGAGATTCATTGTCACAATCACATCAAACTGATTAGGATTCATGACAAGCTGCATGCACATGTTGTCCACAATCACACTTTCAAATGATATAGTAGGGTATGCCTTTGCGATGGCTTCGCCGATTCCTAAAAAAAGTCCATCTGATTTTTTTAGAATGTTTGCTTTGTGCACCAACGTCACTTTGGCCCTGCCTTGTTTGAGAGCGTAGTCAAATGCTGCCCTTATGATTCGTTCAGAAGCAGTCCGAGTCACAATTTTGAGTGCATGAACTTCATCGTCTGAAATTTCATTTTCAACACCTTTATAAAGACCTTCTGAATTTTCACGAAAAATGACCAGATCGATATCATTAAATCTTCGATTGCGTACCGTTATGCTTTTAACCGGTCTGATATTGGTGAACAGGTCATATTTCTGTCTGAGCATAACATTGATACTTTTAAAACCCTTTCCTATTGGAGTGGTTATTGGTCCCTTCAGAACCACTCTGTTGCTTTCTATAGAGTTATAAAGTTCATCGGGCACCAAGACCCCACTGACATCAAATACACTTTTTCCAGCATTGATAATTTCCCATTCGATACCGAGGTTCAGTGCATCTACCACAGCTTTCGCACTAAATGCAACCTCAGGACCAATACCATCACCCGGAATCAAAGTCACACTTTTCATAATGCACCTCTCAAGTATAGAATCGCTCCACCAGCCCTAACAATTTCAAAATCTCTGTCAGAACCATCAAATCTTAATTTGTAGCGTTCTCCGTTTTGTGTATCAATGGCCTCGATAGCCTTTGATCCAAAATTGATTTTCAATTCAAGATGAGAACCTCCAGATATTTTTGCATAATCCTGT
Source organism: Clostridia bacterium (assembly GCA_014859095.1). GTDB lineage: Bacteria > Bacillota > Clostridia > Peptostreptococcales > Acidaminobacteraceae > Fusibacter_D. Next base: position 22,876 of record JACUUV010000033.1, read on the forward strand.
GCACTTTCGAAAACGAGTGGCAAAATTCCCGAGTTGATTAAATTTCCTTTATGGATTCTTGCAAATGACCTGGCGATTACTGCCCTTATCCCCAAATAAAGAGGTACTAAAGCCGCATGCTCACGACTTGAGCCTTGACCATAATTTTCACCACCAACGATGAATCCCCCATTATTAATCCTTGATCGATCATAAAACTCAAGGTCAATAGACTGGAAGCAGTATTTGCTCAGTTCTGGAACATTGGATCTGAGTGGCAACAAATTGGCACTTGAAGGAACAATGTCGTCCGTTGTGATGTTGTCTCCTGTCTTTAGAATCACATTTCCCTCTAGGCCACCTTGTAAAGGTATGTTGAGAGGAAAGGGTTTTATATTGGGTCCCATCACAATCTCTGCATTTGGATTCAAATCATAATTGATAAAATAACTGTCCACACGGTCAAAGTACTCAGGCCATATTATATTGCTGAGGTCTACACCAGTTTTTCCAACCGGGGACTCAAGATAGCCTTTAATCGATGACCATGCTGCAGTTTCCGGACTAACTAAATAAACATTCGCTGAAGATGTTCCACACCTGCCTTTAAAATTGCGATTGAATGTTCTAAGTGAAACTGCATCCGATTTTGGTGCCTGCCCCATCCCGATACATGGCCCACATGAGGCTTCAAGTATTCGCGCTCCAGCCTCAATCATATCGCTTATAGCACCATTATCTGTGAGCATCTTGAGCACACTGCTTGAACCAGGTGAAATCGTGAGACTGACTTCCCTTGCTACTTTTCTTCCCTTCAAAATTTTAGCTACAGTCATCAGGTCAGAATATGAGGCATTGGTACAACTTCCTATAGCCACCTGATCCACTTTGAGTCCTTCAATATCATCCACATCTACAACATTGTCAGGACTGTGAGGCTGTGCCACTTGCGGCTTCAAACTTGACAAATCCACATTGAGCACTTCATCATAGTGGGCATCATCATCTGCAAACAGTCCTTTAAAATCATCACTACGTCCCTGTCTATTCAAATAATCAAATGTGGCATCGTCTGATGGGAATATGGAGGTTGTTGCACCTAGTTCAGCACCCATATTGCATATAGTTCCCCTTTCGGTTACTGATAAGGATCGAATCCCTTCCCCTGAGTACTCAAGTACATAATTGACTCCACCTTTCACAGACAATATTTTTAGTATATGAAGGATGATATCTTTTGCTCCAACACCTTCAGAGAGCATTCCAGTCAAAACTACATTCATGACTTTTGGAACCTTCATTTCATAATAGCCATGCGAAAGTGCGATCGCGACATCTAGACCTCCTGCTCCAACAGCAAACATCCCTGCACCACCGCAGGTAGGTGTATGTGAATCAGAACCGATCAGCACATCTCCTGGTACAGAGAACCGTTCAAGATGTAGTTGGTGACATATTCCATTTCCAGCCTTGGAATAAACTATCCCGAATCGTTTGCATACACTTTCTATGAACGCGTGATCATCTGCATTCTCGTAACCAAGTTGTAAAGTGTTGTGGTCGATATAAGCAACAGCTCTTTCGACAGCTTTTTTACTCACACCAAGTTCAAGCAATTGAAGATAAACCATTGTTCCAGTGGTGTCCTGAGTGAGCGTTTGGTTTATTTTGAGCCTAATATCCGCTCCGCATATGACTTTCCCATCAATTTTGTTGTTTTCCAAAATTTTATACGTGATTGATAACCCCATAAAACCACTCCTTTGTTTTGGTATATTTGTATACAATTATACCAATTGTTGCGTTCTTGTCAAGAATTTTTCGGTGATGTTTTTAAAAAAAAACAAGACACTTTCCAGGACTATTGATCAAATTAGCCTGAGAATATATGCCTTGTTTATTTGATATGCTGAATGTCCCTTCAAACCGTCAACTGTTCCAAACGATCCACAAACTCAATGAGAGGCTCGTTTTGATAACTGACAATCTCACGATTTAACTTGATGGGATAATCATTTCCGAAATGGTATGCTTCGATTTCCTTTAAAATATCATTTGTTTTTCCTTCTACGACATTTTCAGGTTTCCCGATAAAAATGATCATGAATCGGTCGCCACCATATCTGCCAACGATATCTAACGTATCAACTGACGCTCTCAAAATGTCAGCAATCCTCCTCAGAACATGATCACCAAATATGTGTCCTTCAACTTCATTGATCGTCTTGAAGTCATTTATGGTTATTATTGAAATCACGATGAAATCCATTGTGGTGAGGGATTTCTCAATTTCGATTGCAAGATGCTCTAGCATGGTATGACGATTGTTGATCTGAGTCAATAAGTCATGAAAATTCTTTTTTGTTTGAAAGTCACCATTCTTCTCCAGTCCAGTCATCTTTTTCGTAACATCAAGAGTATAGCCATGAGCTGTCAATGGCTTTCCAAGATTATCCTTTTCGATGACCTCGCATTGATCATAAAACCATCTATAACCGCTATCTTTTTTTCTGATTCTATAAACAACCTCATAACGGTCAATTTCACCAAGAATTAGAGCCAGCATCTTGTCTCTCACTTCAGAGTAATCTTCAACATAGATCATTTCATTGAAAAATTCAATTGTGATGATTGTAGGCAAGTCACTACCACTGTATCCCAAACATAAATATCTCACCGGTTCGACATCAATAATATTTGTCGTCATTTGCCAAGTCCATTCACCCAAAGTATCATTATATGTGTTCATTTATATGCTCCAATCCATTATACGAGTGCATAATTTATATTCTTTATATGTTTTTATTTTACCACAATAAGCGTCGATTAAGATTAACTTTTAAATTCTATCTTTTCAATAAATCAACTTGATTTATTGAATTAGAAGGTATATACTCATATCGGCTACCAAACGTAAGGTAGGGAATTTTGTGGAGGGAATTATATGGAGACAAAAGTAAAAATCATCGCTTCTGCATTTGAGTTATTTGCAAAAAAAGGAATTAGTTTTACTTTAGCAGAAGTTGCAAAGGAGGTTGGCATAAGAAAAGCTTCAATTTATGCACATTTTGAAAGTAAAGAACTACTTTTGAATGAAATAATAGATAAAGAAAAAAATGAGTATTTTTTTGAAATCAGTCAAGAAAATGATGACTTAAAAAGAATTTATTACGGAATTCTTAATTATTATAGTAATTCTCATACAAAACTACTATTTTGGAAAAGATTGCTATTATTGCCACCAGAAGCAATAGAGCCGTCAATCCTTATAAAAATTCATCAACTTTTAGATGAAAGGTTTGAAATAGTGAATGAATTAATAAAAAAGGAAGCAAAAAAAAGACATATCAATCACAATCATGAGGAGTCAATTTGCATTATGTTTTTTTCGTTGATTCATGGCTTATTATCAAGTGAACTGATCTATCATTCTCATGATATCAACGAACATTACGAATTTATTTGGAACCAATTCTGGAAAGGCATCAATGATCAGAATTAATTATATAGGGAGGCAAAATGTTTAAACCAGTATTATTTTCAATATTAAAACATCGAGAGCATGATCTAACAAAGAATCAATTAACAAATGATATCATCGCTGGTGTTATTGTGGCAGTAATAGCATTACCACTTTCTATCGCACTTGCAATTGCATCTGGGGTCACACCTGAAAAAGGTATTATCACAGCAATAATTGCAGGTTTTCTTGTTTCATTTCTTGGAGGTAGTAGAGTACAAATTGGTGGACCTACTGGTGCATTTGTTGTAATTGTTTATGGAATTGTTACCCAATATGGAATTGGTGGGTTAACAATAGCAACATTTTTAGCAGGTTGCATTATGATAATGTTTGGTTTGCTCAAATTTGGAAGCGTCATCAAATATGTGCCTTATCCGACAACAACTGGTTTTACTAGTGGTATTGCTATTGTTCTTTTATCAACTCAGGTAAAAGATTTCTTTGGACTTACAATGAACGATGTTCCATCAGAGTTTATTGAAAAATGGAAAGCCTATTTTACCGACTTTTCGACTATTGACATGACCACCACATTAATTGGGGTCATTTCATTGTTAATTATAGTGTTTTGGCCCAAAATCAACAAACGAATCCCTGGTTCATTAATAGCATTGGTTGTTGTTACAGTTGGAGTCAAACTTTTGAATTTACCCGTAGAGACCATTGGAAGTCGATTCGGAGAAATATCCAATTCAATAAATCTGGTAAAGTTTAATGAACTTAATTTGTCACTGGATATGACAAAAGAGCTATTAAGACCTGCGCTTACAATTGCTTTTTTAGCGAGTATTGAATCATTGTTGTCAGCCGTTGTAGCAGATGGCATGATTGGAAAAAGACATAATTCCAATACCGAATTAATAGCACAAGGTATTGCTAATATCGCTTCTTCAATTTTTGGTGGAATTCCAGCTACTGGAGCTATCGCAAGAACTGCAGCGAATGTGAAAAATGGAGGCCGAACACCAATTTCAGGGATGGTTCATGCAATTGTACTCTTCCTGATTATGATTATATTTATGCCACTGGCAAAACTCATTCCTATGGCTACATTATCAGCAATATTGGTTATTGTATCTTATAATATGAGTGAATGGCGTTCATTCAAATCATTATTTAGATCTACAAAAAGTGATATCATTGTGTTACTCGTAACATTTTCAATGACAGTATTGTTTGACTTGGTAATAGCCATTGAGATTGGTATGATCATAGCGATGTTTTTATTTGTGAAGAGAATGTCCGAAAGTACTCAAGTTAGCAATGTCAATCATAATTATTTTGATATATTCACTGATGATAGTGAATATGATGAAACAATAAGTTTTAATGACGGAACGCATATTGGACTCAATAATAAAATCATGGTTTATGAGATTACCGGACCATTGTTTTTTGGAGTTGCAAATACATTCCTTGAAGTTATGAATGAGCTTAAAGCAAACACAAATGTATTGATTTTAAAAATGAAAAATGTTCCTAATATAGATGCAACTGCATATAATGCGCTTAAGAGAATCGAAAAGAGTTGTCGCAATCAAGACATTACACTTTTATTTGCCTGTGTTAATGATCAACCTTTAAAATTACTAGAAGGTTCTGGATTTTTTGAAACTGTCAGTAAAGATAATCTTTTTGATTCCGTTAAAACTGCCGTGGAATATGCTGATAATTTAGTTCTAAATAACAAGTGATTTTTAACATAAAAAATGCGAGTGACAATAGTCAACTCGCATTTTTTACGTTTATTCATGTATAGGTCAAGTATGAGTAAATGAACGATAGACAAGTCTTCCCTGCGAATCATGAACTTGATCTGCTGGTGCTGGCCTACCAAAATAATATCCTTGCATATAATCACAATTGGTTGCAATTAGTTTTTCAGATTCACCAGCTTCTTCCACACCTTCAACGACTACCTCCAAATTCAACCCATGTGCAATTGATATCAGGCCATCCATCATTTTTGTATCTTCCATGTCAATGAATCTATCCTTAAGGCTTTTATCTAGTTTGATTTTGTCCACAGGCATATAGGTCAAATAATTCAGTGAAGAATATCCTGTCCCAAAATCATCAAGTGAAATAATCAACCCGATTTTTTTGAGAGCAGAGAGTACTTTCATATTTTCTTCTTTGTTGTCAATCAGAACACTTTCTGTGATTTCTATTTCAATCATCGAAGGGTCAATGCCTCTTGAATTGAGCTCGTCTTCAACAAATTCGGAGATTGTGGCATCATAAATTTGTCTAGGTGAGAGATTGATCGCCACAGGTTTGGTTTCAAAGCCACTTGCTTCCCATTTTTGCAATTGATCGAGAACTTCCCGGATTACCCACTTTCCAATGGGGACAATCATCCCGTTTTCTTCTGCTATTGGTATGAACTCATTCGGAGGCATCGACAGATCCTTTAGCCTTAGCAAGGCTTCAAAAGAGGAAAGGTCTCCCGTCTTGGCATCAATGATGGGTTGATAATAAATCATGAACTCATTAGATTTAAGTGCACCTCTCAAACGGTTTTCGATGTTGATACGATTCTCAAAGTTTGAAATGAGATCGTCAAAGAAAAATTGTCGTTTGTTCTTTCCGGATTTCTTAGCACTATACATGGCAATATCCGCTTTCAGCAATAGCTCTTCCACGGTATTGCCATTTGCAGGATATCTTGATACCCCGATACTTGCAGTGATGTGATTTTTGATGTGTTCCACCTCATTGCCGAGATCCAAATGACAAACGATGTTTTCAATACATCGATCGATAGAGTCGGTATCGGTGATATCCATCATCAGCACGATAAACTCGTCGCCACCAAATCTAAAGACATGAGCATTACCTTCCACCGCTTCCAAAAGTCGCTTAGAGATACTGACCAAAACCTTGTCACCATAAACATGTCCAAGTGTATCATTGATATTCTTAAAGTTGTCAATATCAAGCAACAGTACGGACCCGGTTTTCCCCGAATTCAGTTGAGCTCCCAAAATTTCGACAAATTTTCTGCGATTAAAAAGTTCTGTGAGAGCGTCATGTTCAGCCATATGTGTGATATGTGCCTCACTGATTTGAAGCCTACCAATGGTATTCTCAAGTTCTTCATTGGCACCCTTTAAATCGTCATTAAATGATAATACTTTATACATACCCATGAACGCAAATGAAGAAACAATCACACCAATGAACCACAGCATATAATAAAGTACGGTTTTTCCCTGCCAACCTTCACGAGGAAGAACAGTAAGTATCAAAGTGGAATCGTAAAGATTGACTTCTTGAATTATTGAATCGCCAACAGGATTGCCATCATTATTCCAAATGATCGCCTTCTCACCACTTAAAGAGTCAAATCCAGCCAGCTCAACAACGTATTCGCTTGATAAGCTTTCGATGCCACTTGCAGCTATGGTTTTGTCATAATCGAAGACAATGGCAACTTGTCCATAGTAAGCTTCCTTAACAACTACAGGAATCCTTACAATAATCCCAATCCCACCTTCAACGAGATTGACCGGTGCTGTGAACACAGCCTTAAGATTATTTTTTGCATACAAAATCAAGTCCCTTTGAGAAGCCTCAGATGCCAAATCGATTCCGATGGCTGCCTTGTTTTCCTCATATGGATAAATGTGAGTAATTGTTGTGTCGGTGATGAATGTCATACTCTTTACAATTTCATCAGCGGATGCGTATATGTTTTTTGCAAAACTGGAGTACTCCAGTTGCGAAATTTCGTTATCAATCTCAATATAGGCAGCTATGCCACCCATGCTGATCATTCTGGATGTGATGATACTCTCAAGATTTGTCTGAGTCATCAATAATGTGTCTCTGGCATCTTGCTTGTGACGTTCAATGGCAAGTGTATGTTCATAATTTGCCATGAGTGCGAACATTCCAAATACCGATAAAAAGACTATTCCCGAGTATATGATCTTCTTAATTTTGGAATTCAAGTAGGAACCTCCCCATCATTGAGCCTTATTCATATTATATCTTATAAATCAATTTCTGTATCTATTCACTTGCGAGATATATAAATGTTTTATATTATTGAAACCAGATGCTGGATCAAGTCGTCAAGTGGGGTGGTGTCCTTAGATCTTTGTATTACATCAAAATT
>JACUUV010000034.1 GCA_014859095.1 Clostridia bacterium
TATAAGGCTTCGCCCAATCAGTGGATTTGGAATCATAATGATAGCCAAGTGATTTGATGGTCATCAAGATGAATTCATTGATCTTGACGTTGTTTTCAGGCTTAAACGTACCATCAGGATAGCCACTGATAATTTCAAGTCCTGACAAATAATCGATATTCGATTTTGACCAATGGGTATCTTTGAGGTCACTGAATATGGCTACTCCATCAGCGAATGACAATCCAGAAATCAAGATAGTGACTACTGCAAACACAATAAACATTTTTCTCATATCCTACTCCTTCTCGCTGAACCGCCGATTGGGTACCTGGTACCCAATCGGCGGTTCAGCATTTTAATTTGGATCAACTGTATTAACATTATATAATAATAACATTTATTTACATATTTTTACAATGTTTTTGTTTGAATTCATTTCAGCAAAATGATAGAATGAAGTGAATTAACTAAGAAAAGTGAGGGCTGACAATGACCATTAGAAGAATAGAAGATTATAGTCACATATTTGAAAACGAGACCATCGCCAAATTATTGATGCTGTGTATGATCAATCCAACCTACGGTAAGGTTCAGAACATTGCACAATCAGTTTATGCCAAGAATCAGGGTCGCTTCTATGTCTGTGAAAAAGACAATGAAATCATAGGCATCGCGGGAGGTTCGCAGATCAACAATGATCAATTCATCCTCAGACATATGGCTGTATCCCCAGAACAAAAACGCACTGGAATCGGTAAAAAATTACTGTCCGCTCTGATAGCTGATGGACATTATGATTCTGTGGCTCTTGAATGTGATTATAAATCGGTGAAGTTTTTCAAGAATTTCGGTTTCAAATGTGTCAGCGATATCGATCCCATACTGGAAATGAAACGCTACAACTGCTTGCTAGATGTCAAGAAATGGAGAGCATCCAACCAATGAGCAGTTACCTTTACCTGAACTCATTGAGTACTTGACATCCTCACTATAATTGCATACAATCTAATTGTGTATTCCAATTATATGGAATGGAGTTTAATATGAATGATAAGTATGATTCACTACTACTCAAAAATCAGCTGTGTTTCCCACTTTATGCGGTTTCAAAAGAAATCATCAGTATGTACAAACCTTATTTGGATCCACTTGGTCTGACTTACACCCAGTACATTACTATGATGGTTCTCTGGGAACATGACAATATCATGGTCAAGACGCTCGGAGAAAGACTTTTTCTCGACTCGGGTACATTGACCCCGGTACTCAAAAAACTTGAGGCCCATAACTACATCACCCGAAAACGGGGCACTGAAAACGAGCGCAACGTCTACATTAATCTTACCCAGGTGGGTCTTGCACTCAAAGACAAGGCACTGGAGGTCCCGAAACAGATTGCGCAGTGTTTGGACATAAGTCCTGATGATGCAAAGAAACTATATAAAATTTTATACAAAATTTTGGACTGATAAAAGCCAAGAGTGCTCGCACTCTTGGCTTTCGCGTAGTTAAGTTTCCGAAGGAAACTTATTAGCGTCTCTGTATGATTCAGAAACATCTAGTGCTCGCACTCTTGGCTTTCTATTTAGTATCATTTGAGAATTTTCTTAACCCAATGCAGACGGTTCTTGTACGGTGGATAGATCATCTTCACATCGAATTTCGATGATTTTTTCAAAATGCTTTTCTCGTGCGAAAATGTCCTATAACTGGTTTCACCATGATAGGACCCCATTCCTGATGCTCCCACTCCACCAAAAGGCATATGCGGTGAACCCACTTGAGAAACTGTATCGTTGATTGCTGCGCCTCCATAAGAAAGACTTTCAAGCAAATGTTCTTGGACCACTACGCTTTCAGTGAACAAATAGAAAGCAAGAGGCTTTGGCTTATTGGAAATAACATCAATGATTTCATCCAAGCTGTTATAGGTGAGAATAGGTAAAATTGGACCGAAGATTTCTTCTGACATGATCTTATCGCTCCAGTTGACCCCTTTCATTACTGTAGGTGCCATGTAACAACCTTCAATATCATATTGTCCGCCCATGATGACCTTATCATGATCTATGAGTCCTGCGAGCCGTTTTACGGTGGCTTGATTTACAAGGCGTCCATAGTCCGGACTGTTTTGAGGCAATACGCCATAAAATTCAATGATATGTTTGATGACAGAATCTATGAACTCATCTGCCTTGGATTCGTGAACGTATACATAATCGGGTGCAACACAAGTCTGACCCGCGTTCAAATACTTACCCCAAACAATTCTTTTGGCTGCGGTTTCAATCACAGCGTCTTCATGAACTACAGTTGGACTCTTTCCTCCAAGTTCAAGTGTAACAGGCACCAAATGATCTGCAGCGGCTCTCATGACAACTTTTCCAGTCGACTCACTTCCAGTGAAGAAAATATAGTCAAATGGCGAATGTATGAGTTCAGTGACCACTTCTCTGCCACCAGTGACCACTGAGATGTAGTTTTCATCGAACACCTCAATCATCATTTTCTTTATGATTGCCTCAGTGTAAGGTGTTTGATTGGATGGTTTCAGCACAGCTGTGTTGCCGGCGGCTATTGCCCCAATCAGTGGCTCTATCAGCAGTTGAAAAGGATAGTTGAACGGAGCGATAATCAATACAGTACCATAAGGCTCGTTTTTTACCACTGCTTTTGAAAAAGGTTGATGAAGTGGTGTCTTGACGCTTCTTTCAGTGGTCCAGTTTTCCAAGTGTTTTAGCGCATAAGTAATGCTGTCAAGGACGTAACCCACTTCGTGGGCATAGGCTTCGAACTCGGGTTTTTTCAGATCTTTGAACAATGCTTCCATCACTTCGTCTTCATATTTGTGAATGACCGCTCTGAGGATTTCCAATTGATTGATCCTATAATTTAAGGATTTTGTCACACCGGTCTTATAAAACTTATTGTGTCTTCTTAAAATCTCATTAACCATTTCAACCTCCATTGACTTGATTTATCGGTTCACCATTCATGTACATTTTGACATTTTCGACTGCTGTGTCCAGTAGTCTCTTTCTGGATTCATGGGGTGCCCAGGCGATATGCGGGGTAACATTGCAATTCTCTTGATCAAAAAGAGGATTGTGTTCAGACGGTGGTTCCTTGGCCAGAACATCCAGTCCTGCAGCATAGATTTTTCCAGATTTGAGTCCTTCCAGCAAAGCCACCTCGTCAATCAATGGTCCCCTTGACGTATTGATGATGATGACCCCTGACTTCATTTTTGATATAGCCTCGGCATTAATGATGCCTCTTGTCTCCGGCGTTAAAGGACAATGTAGACTGATGATATCCGAGTCCTTGACCAAAGTATCAAAAGATACGAATTTCAGCATTGGTGTCTCGCGGGACAGATCAGGTCTTGGTGTGAATACGATGACCCTCATGCCAAATGCATTGGCAATTTTTGCTGTTTCCATACCGATACGACCAGCGCCTATGATGCCCATAACTTTTCCCGAAAGTTCGATCAAAGGCTTCTCCCAATAGCAAAAGTCTTCCCTTCTATTCCATTTGCCTTCTTTTACAGATTGCGCATGCAAAGGAATATGATGACAGATTTCAAGCAGATGGGCAAATACAAATTGTGCCACAGCTTGAGTCCCATAAGTTGGAACATTTGTAACTACAATACCATGTCTTCTCGCCTCTTCCACATCCACTATATTGTAACCGGTGGCCAAAACACCTATATATTTGAGTTTGGGCAACTGCTCGAACTGTTCTTTTTTAAAAGAAATCTTATTGATCAATATGATGTCCGCCTCTTTCGCTCTTTCAATGACTTCATCTCTTGACGTCCTGTCATGAACAGTTACATCACCAAGTTCCTCTAAACTGCTCCATGACAAATCACCTGGATTGAGTGCAAATCCATCCAAAACCACTATTTTCATCTGGCTACCTACTTTCTTTTCTGATCTATTTCCATCCAATCTATAAGCCTTTCAATTGCCGCGTTTAAATATTTCCATTTGTTGTCCAATATTTCAGCATAAGGGACAATACCTCTCGACGCTTCAAAAATAACGTTAAAAGGCGTCTCCATCTCAATAGGAAGAGAATTATGTCCTACGAAAGCAATGACTTTCGGACATTTTCTGTGAACATTGTTATCGTGGTAATTCTGGACTGCTTTTGCAACCCCAAAAGGCACTTTTCCATATGAGGACTGTTCATCAAGTTTACCTTCACCTGTGAGCACATAGTCGACATCTTCAATCATTTCATCAAAATGAACTGCTTCAAGAACAGTTTCAAGACCCGATTGAAGACTGGCACCCAGAAAAACAAAAAGTCCTCCGGCTAGTCCGCCGGCTGCTCCACTGCCAGGCACCAAATTGAGATCAATACCATCTCGTTTAAAAATTATGGTGTTGAATTTTTCGTGGGCTTCTTCAAATAGACCGACGAGTTCGCCAACGACTCCCTTTTGACTTCCATAGACACGAGTGGCGCCTTCAGGACCTGTGAGTGGATTTTGAACATCACAGAGTACTTTGATCACCGTGTCTTTGAGTCTTGGGTCCAGGTTTGAATCATCATATCGATCCACCTTGAAGACAGAATCTCCACGAGGTGGCAAAACGTTTCCGAGAGCATCATAAAAAACCATCCCAAGTGCTTGTGCCATACCCATACCAACATCATTGGTCGCACTACCACCCACACCGATAATAATTTCCTTCACACCATCATCGAGTGCAGCCTTGATCATTTCTCCTGTTCCGAAGGTAGTTGCTCTGCATGGATCGGGTTCATCTTGTGCAAGCCTCAATATTCCAGAGGCTTGAGCCATTTCAATGTAAGCGGTATGTTCTTTTATGCCTATGATCGCATCAATTTCCCTAAGATACGGATCTTTGACTTTAACATTCTTAGCACTGCCTCCAGTTGCCTGTAATAGTGCCTCCACAGTACCTTCTCCACCGTCTGCGACTGTCAGATTGATGACCTGCGCATCAGTGAATCTTTCTTTGATCGCTTGCTCAAGAGCCGCATTGACTTCAAACGAGGTAAAAGTACCCTTAAATGTGTCCGAGACAACAATTGCTTTCATAGACTAAACCTCCACCCATATTTTAAAAAAGCAAGGGTGAAAAACACCCTTGCTCTTATCATACCCGTTTTTCAAGATTTATATCAGTTGTCCAGAGGCAGTACCACCAGGGCTCTGGAACCTATGCTCTCATAACTTTCAAACAACTTGGTCACATCGTACTCGACATTGCCTTTGAGTGGATCCATCACATTGAACTGATCGCCGTTGATGCCGTTGATCAACACAGAATGGAGATTCAAGAGTGCCTTGTATTCCACACCCGTATTTTCCAACTGCCAGCTGTAATTGAAATTCGGAGGGTTGAGCTCAAGAGTCACCCATATGACCACTGGAACACCTTGTTTCACATACTCTATGATTGCCTCTCGGGAGCTTCCCGTCAAGTCCTTGATGGCATGGTCCCCGTTGACGGACTTGATGTAATCATTACCCGCTTTGGCTGTCGGTCCTGCAAACACATAGAAACCGCTTCCATCCCTTGGATTTCCGGAGAAGGCCTCATCAGGATGTGGACCGAACAACTTGCCATCTTTACGGTAAAATGGTCTCATTGGCAAAAATTCGTCGGATAGAGTCACTTTGTCGATATCATATCCGTTATAATTCAGTGCTGAAGTCAGTGATGTGATTTCACATCCGTTGGGAAGTTCAGGCTTTTGAAAAATCAGTTCCACAGGAACAAATGCTTCAATTACATTGATATTTCCATTTGAGTCTCGTTCATATTTTTTGACTTGTTCCTCAACTCTTTGTTCAAACTTGATTTCCATAATTGGTGATTTCATTTCAAGAACTATGGTCTCATCAGAAGACTCGTATGGAAAAGCAGTTGCAATTTGCCTGATTTCATATGCACGCTTATACTTGAGAGGACTTGACTTTGCAACGCCTTCGGAATTAGTGACTACTTGTTCCAAGACTTCGCCTGTCACAGCATTTTTGATTTCAAAAGTCATGTCCTCAACGCCCCAAGTTTTTGCAGTGTCATTTGTGACAATTACTATAGAACCTTCTTTGACTTTACCGGTGATCAGACCCATCAGTTCATCCACCGTACGTCTAACAAGACCACGGTCCACTGACTCATCCACTTTTTCAATAACCCTTGGATCATCGGGTCTTATACCTATATCTTCAGGAATACCGCTTTTCAAAAGTCCGATTTTTACAAGGACACCACTATTATAGATCATCACTCCCAATAATACGATTAGCAATGCGATCAATACGGATTTGATCGGGAATTTGTTTTGTCTTCTCATTATACTCTCCTAATTATCATGCAATAAATTTTCGAAATAAACATCATACCATGTCAAAAACACAAATACGGTCCAAATATATCTCGCATGATTTGCTTTTTTCTGAAAATGTTCGTCCAAATAGGACATTAATTGATCCGTATGAAAAAATGTGTTTGCCGTATCAGATGTAAATTTTTCTTTTATCCGATTGTAATTGTCCAGTGTTCTGAACCAGTGTCTGATTGGCACTGGAAATCCCACTTTCGGTCGATTGGCCCACGCCTCAGGTAATATGTCACCAGCGGCTTTTCTTAAAGCATATTTGGTATCTATCTTGTTGACACGTTGAAGTTTTGGAAGGGATGATGCGACCTTGATGACTTCCTTGTCTAGAAAAGGTACCCTGAGTTCAATGGAATGTGCCATGCTCATTTTATCCGCCTTTAGCAATATATCACCAGGCAACCATAAGTTTAGGTCAAGAAACTGCATTTTGGTGAGATCATCCTGATTCTTGACCTCATTATATACAGGATCTGTAATGGATTTTATATCCGGACCATTTTTGTATGGAGGTTTCAAAATCTTTAGTGCATCACTTTCTTCGAAAACTTTTGCCTGACCGATGAATTTTTCTTCAATCGGTGTGGCTGCTTTGATCATGAAATTAGTGATCCTGCCTTCCGGCAGCTTTCTGGCGACCTTACCAAGGGTTTGTCTTATGCCGAGTGGAACTTTGGAATACGTCTCAAATAAAGGAGAATTCTGATACCAAACGTAACCCCCAAACAATTCATCAGCACCTTCGCCTGAAAGCACCACGGTCACATGCTCACTGGCCAATTCGGCAAGAAAATAAAGTGGCACAACCGAAGGGTTGGATTGAGGCTCATCCATGTGGTACATGATTTCGGGCAGTGCATCAAAACATTCTTCAGCTGTAATCAGCTTCTTATGATTTTCAATTCCGAGTTGATCAGACAAAGCCTCAGCCAAATCGGTCTCATTGTACATGGCTTCATAATCTGAGAACCCGACCGAGAATGTCTTGTTCGGTTTGAGTAATGCTGTAATATAACTGGAATCCACCCCACCAGATAAAAACGCTCCCACTTTGACATCACTGATTTTGTGATACTCAACTGACGATTTCATCACGCTTTTGATTTGCTCTACATTGCTCATCAAATCATTGGAGTTCATTTCATAAGTGTTATGCCAGTATGGTTTGATTTCAATTTCGCCAGCCTTGATTCTCATGTAATGAGCTGGCTTCAGTTTATAGACACCCTTGAAAAACGTCTCATCGAGCACTGAATATTGAAAAGTCAAATACGGCTTAAGAGCCTGATCATTAAAAGTCTTTATGAACGACGGATGCTTTAAGAATGATTTGATCTCAGAGCCGAAAATAAACGTTCCGTCTGATGTGTTTTCTGTATAGTATAAAGGTTTGATTCCAAAAAAATCCCTTGCTACAAAAAGCGTTTTTTGCGTTTTGTCCCAAATGGCAAATGCGAACATGCCTCTCAACTTTCCAAGGATCTCCATGCCGTAAGCCTTGTATCCGTTGAGCAAAACCTCACTGTCCGAATGGCTCTTGAAATGAAACCCCTCAGCCATCAAGTCTTTCTTGATTTCTTCAAAATTATATATTTCACCATTGAATACCATGACATGGTTTTCATCGCTACTTACCATTGGTTGCCGAGCATCATCTGACAAATCGATAATGCTCAGACGTCTAAAGCCAAGAGCAATCTGATCATCAACATATTGACCATCACTATCCGGTCCCCGATGATGTATCGCCTCAGTCATTGCACTCAGTATATTTTCTCTGTCTTGTAGTTTGGGATTGTTCGTAAATCCTACAAATCCACACATAATCTAGTCCTTTCTATATAAAGGTGTTTGAAATACCACAGACTCTTGTACGAAGCGGTTCCAGCACCTTTACCTTATCAACTCCAGGAATGAGTTCAAGCAATTGATGTAAAGCCACTTCTGCCCCAAAATCCATACCTTGGCAACCAGCCAACAGCACCAAATCATCATGTTCAGCTTTCGAAAGCCCTTCCGATATTGCCTCAGCAAGCCCATCATGCAGATGGACAACCAGTCCCGCGTCATTCATGACCTCTAAAAACACATTGACTTCTTCATCAGTAACAAGATCTTTGGAAGTAGTATGCTTGACGCTTTTAGTTGCAATCACCTCGCTGAATCCAAGGATTTTGGACCATTTGGCGATTGTTTCAGCATTTTCTCTATTGACAATCGGGCCTCGGTTGCCCCTAATGGCATATACAAGTTGCAAATCATTGTACTTCATGTAATCCAGTGTGCGAAGTGTCACATCGATATTGCCTGCATTCGCAAAATGATCATCGATAATGATGAAATCCCCTTCATAGATGAATTCAAATCTTCTCTCAACCCCCTTGAATTGCTTAAGACCCTTTTGAATCGCATCCACAGGAGCACCTGTCGCAAGACTGATCGCTACAGCCGCCAGTGCATTATAAACCGAATGAAGTCCAGGCACAGCAAGCTCAACATCAAATTCAACTCTCGGGCAATGGGCATCCCCAACTGCAAATGGCTTTGCAACGACGACCGTAAATCGACCTCGTCCTGTTGTTAAGTCGAGGTCTTTACATAAGATGTGACCAGAATGCTCTTTTAACCCATACGTTATAACCTGCGCTTTAGTCTGCGTAACCAATGAGGACGCATAAGGACAGTCCAGGTTCAAAATAGCTGTACTGCTCTCACTGACGTTTCTGATCAGACTCGATTTCGCACTGAAATACTCTTCAAAGGAGCCATGCATGTCGATGTGTTCCCTGCTCAGATTGTTGAATGCGACGATGTCATAATCCACACCATAGACGCGATTCAGCTCCAGTGCCGAAGAGGAGACCTCCATGGTGACGTGTGTCACATCGTTCCCGACCATTTCAGCCAAATACCCCTGTAAATCCAAAGATTCAGGGGTGGTTAAGTCTGCCGCTATGTGATGGTCATGATTTTTGATCATGACCGTTCCAATCAACCCGGTTCTGAGTCCCATCGCCTCGAATATGGAATTCGTCATATAGGACGTGGTAGTCTTACCATTGGTCGCCGTGATGCCGATCATTTTCATTTTTCTTGACGGGAATCCATAAAATGTACTTCCCATTGAGGCAAGTGCAATCCTCGAATCTTTGACAAGGTACTGCGGAATCTCGACATCCTCCTGAAATTCCTCGACAACAGCTGCTGTCGCACCGTTCCCAATCGCTTGTTTCAGATACTTGTGACCGTCGGTCAAATACCCTTTGATGCATACAAAAACATTACCAGGAGCAACCTTTCCGGAATGGTAAGCCACTCCTGATATTTCCAGTGCCCTGGCGTTTTTGCGCTCTATGATTTCTATGCCATTCATGAGTTCATTGATGTTCATCAATACACACCTTTCTTTCTATCGTTTGAACAATTTACCAGTCGCCTTTTTAATCAAAATGCCCCAAAATGTCAATCCAGGCAGCGGATCGCTTATGCTCCATATGGCAAATGCCTTCGGTTTCAAATACGATTTCAACACTTCCCCGAGTTTCAGCTGTCCAGACCTCAAATAATCTCTCACAGCAAGCACGTCTTCAAAAGCATACCAAAACACTCGATTCGTATCCACCGTAACAGCTTTTGGCTGAAGTGGAGAACCGGTGAGTTCACAATAATCTATATAAGGAAAATTGAGACCGACTTTATGAAGCATGCTGTTGAAATTTGTCGTTCTGACATTGATCTCTATCAGATAGAACTCTCCTGTCTCAGCATCTTTCTTAAACTCTATTTCCCCGAATCCTTTGTATTGTATGGTTTCAAAAAACTTGGAACCAATCTCATGAAGAATTGGAACATTCTTTTGGCTCGTATAGACGGAAGCTCCGAAATTGATCGGATATTGTCTGTATTTTTGACAAGTCGTATAATGCGTCACCCTCGAATTCTGATTCAAGTAAGCGTCATAGGTATACATATGATCATCAAAACCTGGTATGATCCGCTGTACAATCACTTCGAGATTGGCTTCATTCGCTTTATCAATGGCTGATTTCAGTTCTTCAACATTCCTTGCAAGGAAAATCTTCTTTCTGAATTGATTCACAAAGGCTACAGAATCCACCGGCTTGACGATGCAAGGATAATGGATTTCACTTTCGATCCTATCATAAAAGTCAGCATCCCCTACACGAACAGTCTCGGGTACCAACACACCATTCTCCTGAGCTATTTTATGGAGAATATCCTTGTTCATCAATCGTGTCCAAAGACCTTTTTCTTGCTGTGAGATCAAATAATAGTCTCTTAGGAGATCCAGATGGGCATCGACAACTTCCACGTAGGAATCATGACATGGGTATAAAACAGGTTTGACATCCTGCTTTTTCGCATAATCGATCAAATAATCGATAAATGCCTCAGTTTGATTTTTATAATGAGGAGTCACATATTTTTCTTGGCAATATTTCGATTTCGAACCATAGGCACCTACTCTCGAATAGTCCATGGTCACTGTTTTTATGCCATTTTCTCCCAAGCATCTCAATACACTTAATCCGATATAATAATTTGATCCCAAAATGACAGCTTTGTTTTTCATGGTTTTCCTTTCGACACTTGTAAAATCTATATGTATATATTGTCATAGACCTGTAGGGTTTGCAAGACTTTTATCTGTCAAGACATTCGATTTAATGCTAAAATAATACTGAAAGAAGGTGATATTATGAATCACAATCCGCTGGCGATGTTTCAAACACAGCATGAGAACGGCTCTGTCACTTGCACCCTTTGTCCCCACTATTGTCATCTTAAAGAATCGGAACTCGGAAAATGCCGAACGCGATACAATGAAGGTGGAAAACTAATCATAAACAATTACGGGAAAGTCGTATCCTATGCCTATGATCCGATTGAAAAAAAGCCACTTAACCGCTTTTATCCCGGACACACCATTTTTTCAATAGGTACTTCGGGATGCAATTTTGACTGCGATTTCTGTCAGAATCACGCTTTGGTCCATTTTGAGGGCTCCACACCCGCTGTATCTGATGAGACCATTCTAAGAATGGCTCAGGAACACGGTTCGGTTGGCATAGCATTTACTTATAATGAGCCTACGGTCTGGTATGAGTATGTCTATGACCTATCCATGAAGTCACATGCATTAGGTCTGAAAAATGTGTTGGTGACTAACGGCTTCATCAACCAAGCCCCGCTGGAAGAACTGTTGCCTTATATCGATGCAATGAACATCGACTTGAAAAGTTACTCAGAGGGTTTTTACAGTTCCATCTGCAAAGGACACTTAAAACCGGTGCTCAAAACCATAGAAATCTCAGCAAAGCACATTCAGGTTGAAATCACAACACTTCTGATCGATGGACTCAATACCGGTGATGACGAACTTCATGCACTTTGCAGCAACATTGCAAACATCGATCCTGAAATTCCAATCCACTTGAGCCGCTATTTTCCGGCGCATAAAATGAACATTCCAAAAACCAGACTGGAAACCATGGTGAAAGCAAAGCATATCGCTGAAAAGTACTTGAAATATGTTTATATCGGCAATTGTTTCATTGATGAATAGACAAAAGCAAACCCCGGACATTGCATTCTCAGGAAGCATTAATCCGGGGTTTTATCATAATTGCTTATTTGTTCAAAATTTTCTCCACCATCGGTGCTTTTAGTTTTGAACCTGGATTGAAATCACTACCGATAAGTGGTCTCGCATATTTCTTGAAAGCTTCAGTAACATTGTTACCTTCAGCATTGATAAACTCATCTGGCATATGCTTAGTCTTTGCAGCGACCTCATGAAGCTCCACCAATCTGAAATCTATAGCATAATCGCCTGTTCTTTCCATAACGACGGAACCATTCAGATTATCGATTAAAGCGTATTGAACTGCTTTTTCTGCCACTTCTCTCGCTTCTTTCTGGTCAGTGTCAGAGACGCAACCGAGAAAAGATCTTTGCATATAACCGAGTGTATCTGCTCTTACTCTACCGATTTCGAGCTTTTCTTTGACTTCTGCAACGAGGAGGTCGCCGAGTGCACCTGTTCCGGAAAGTTGAACATTGCCGTGTGCATCTCTTTCGACATTTTCCTGTAATTTTGTCACTATCGCTTCGCCTTTGTCATCCTGGATGCCCTCAGAAACAGCAACGATACATCTTCCGTATTTGTCATAGACTTTCTTGACATCCGCAAGGAAGTTTTCAATCACAAATGGACGCTCAGGAAAATAGATCAAATGTGGACCATCTTCTTCATAAACCTTACCGAGTGATGCCGCACCTGTAAGAAATCCGGCATGTCTTCCCATAATCACACCGATGTAAACGCCTGAAAGCGCTCGGTTGTCATAGTTGATGCCAGCAAACGCTGAAGCGACATATCTTGCAGCCGATCCGAAACCTGGTGTATGATCGTTGATCACAAGGTCGTTGTCCACTGTCTTTGGAATGTGAACTGCTCTGAACTCGTAATTTTGATTCTTAGCTTCCTCATTGACAATTCTCACTGTATCGGATGAGTCATTTCCACCGATATAAAAGAAGAAACGAATATTATGTGCTTTCATGGATTCGAACATTTTCTTGCAGAATTCAGGAGTTGGTTTTACCCTTGTGGATAAAAGCGCTGATGAAGGTGTATTGGCAACAGCTTCAAGATTTGCGACAGTTTCTCTTGTAAGATCCATGAATTCTTCGTTGACTATACCTTCAACGCCATGTACAGCACCGTAGATTCTTTCCACCTGTGCATATCGTCTTGCTTCCAGTACGGCACCCACCATGGATTGGTTGATGACTGCAGTCGGGCCGCCACCTTGTGCGACCAACAAATTGCCTTTTAAAATTCCATTATTCATATGTTTCCTCCTATTTCAATTTATAGATTTTCGAATACTTCTCTTCCAAATAATCACAGTAGTATTTGGAATTCAAACATTCTCCTGTGATGAGTTCAATCAATTCCGTCGGTTTCTTAAGCGAACCATATTGATGGACCTTCTTATTAAGCCATTCCGAAAGGGGCTTGAAATTTCCCTCTTTGAGACAAGAATCCACATCAACGTCCTTGCGGATGTAATGTGCAAATTGCGCCGCATATGCACTTCCAAGCGCGTAAGTAGGGAAATAACCAAATAGTCCCTCGGACCAATGGACGTCCTGCAAGACACCTTTTCCATCATTTTCAGGTATGACACCTAGATATGATTCCATTTTTTCATTCCATACTTTTGGCAAATCAGCCACTTTGATGCTGCCATCAATGAGTCCCAGTTCAATTTCATAACGCAACATGATATGAAGCGAATAAGTCAGTTCATCTGCTTCAATACGGATCAAAGACGGTTCCACTTTGTTCATGCCCTCATAAAAGCCATTGAAATCAAGTCCATCAAGCTGCTCCTCAAATTCATTTTTTAGAATCGGGAACAAGTAGCCAAGAAAGGCTTCACTGAGCACAAAATTGTTCTCGAATATTCGAGATTGTGACTCATGAATTCCGTTTGATGTTCCTGTAGCCAAAAAAGTGCCTCTTAAATCTTTTGATATGTTTTGCTCATAAATGGCATGTCCACCTTCGTGTGCCGTACTGAGCAGTGCTGATTTAAAATCATTTTCATGGTAACGTGTCGTCAATCTGACATCGTCAATATCCACAGCCATTGTAAAGGGATGGACACTTTCTTTGAACCAACCTCTTTCAAGGTCGAATCCTAGCATCGGCAACAACATTTTCGATAGCTTTTCCTGTTTCTCTTTAGGATAAAGCTTCGCTAGAAATGCTGTGTCGATACTCTTTCCACTCTCTGAGATTCTTCTGAGAAGTGGGACTATACGTGCTCTAAGCTCATCAAAAAATACATTCAGTTGGTCAACGGTCATTCCTTCCTCAAAATCATCAATATATAAATTGTAGGGATGACCTTCATAACCTCTGTATTCAGCGAATTTCAACAAATATTCTATGACCTGCGTCAAATAGGGTTCGAACAATGCGAAATCGGAATTCTCTTTCGCGTCTTCCCATACCATTGATGATTTGGATGTAAGTGCATTGTATTTCTGGAATTCATCCATCGGAATCTTTGTCAGTTTGTCAAATTCCTTTTTCGTGTTGCTTATGAGTACGCGCTGCGTTTCACTCAGTTCATCCAGATGTTCCATCAGAACATCCAGATCTTTTTTCATTTGGTCATTGACCAATAGTTGATATGCAAAGCCACTTACCGTTCCTATCGCTTTGCTTCTCGCATCTGCACCGCTTTTTGGAGCGCCCGTGGAAGCGTCCCAAAACAAGATGGAAGATGCATACTGTAACGCGATACTTTTTTCTTGAGCTTCATTAAAGCGTTTAAGTGCATCATTTGGTTTGGAATTTTCTACCATTACACTTACTCCTTTTGGACATTTGTATGTGTATATGACTCTACCCAAGTACTCTACGATTATAACAAAAAAATATTGATGTTGAAACCTTTTAATGTGTGTGATAAACTTGTTTTTGATATTTTATATCCTAAGGAGGACAATATGTCATTATTTGATCAATGGAATGCACTCTTGGAAGGCAAAGGCCTGAACAAAGCGCAATCAGATGAATTTTGGAATGCCTATCTGGCACATGAGAAGCATATCTACGAAACAATTTTAATCGCAAAGAATACTAAAATCACAGGAACACTAAAGGCTTTTGGTCAAGTACACGAGCTTGAGCCGCTCCTCGCACTCGGATTCATTGACGGTGTCAGCTCAAGTTTGACCGAAGAGGTCGATCTTGAAAACATGACTGAAGAGACAGAACTTGATCTTACGATCGATTTCGAAAAGCTGTACTTCAACATGCACAAAGCCAAAGCGGAATGGTTATATACCATTGAAGCTTGGGACGATATTCTCACTAAAGAGCAACAAAGAGACATCAAGAAAAACTACGTGGACACCGTTACAGTTCGCATCGAAAACAAAATTGGCAGAAACGATCCATGTCCTTGCGGCAGTGGAAAGAAATATAAGAAATGTTGCATTGACAAGGAACTCTAATCGACCCTTGGTCGTTTAGAGCTCCTTGTCGGTGGTTTTGCGCTGGAGAACGCGCAGTAGTTTTTGCCACTCTTCGAGTGAGCAAGTGGTTTTTCGCACTTGTCAGTGCGAAGTGGTTGGGAAAGTCAAAGTCAAAAACATAAAAAAGCATCTCGAATACTCAAATGAGTATCGAAGATGCTTTTTGCTTTTGATTTTCCTAACTACTGCGGACTTGGGTCCGCAAAACCACTGCGCGGTTCCCAGCGCCTGCGCCTACTCTTCCTTTCCATACCTAGAACGATAAAGTCTCCTTCTGTCGAGGACGAATACGGGATTGGTGAATTTTTCATCATCCATGTCCCTAAGTGCTTTGTTCATATCGTACATGCGGGCGTCAACCATATCCAGATAGTGCAAAAGTTCCGCTTCAGGAATCAATGGTTTTTTCGGACTTCCAAATTCAGGTTCGTAATGATGTGAGAGGATCATGTGTTGGATCAAAAGTGACAGTTCTTTGTCGATGCCAAGTTCTTCTGCGACGCGATCAATTCTTTTGATGCCCATGATGATATGGCCAAGGAGTTGACCTTCCATGGAATAATCATCCACCACGCCCACTTCTGTGGCGTTCATTTCATTGATTTTCTCGATGTCGTGCAATATGACGCCTGCGAATACCAGGTCACGATTCACATTTTTATAGATATCACATAGCGCGTCTGCAGAGCGCAGCATACGTAATATGTGATATAAAAGGCCACTTTTGATGGCATGGTGATTGGATTTTGCAGCCGGATAATACATCAATTTGGTTTCAAAAGATTGCACAATGGTCAGAACCAATTTTCTCACTTCATCCGATTCCATCTTGCCTATGAATGAGATGATTTCATCGTACATGGTTTGAGCTTCAATAGGTGCTGTTGGAATGAACTGGCTATAATCCACCTCATCCTCTTCCAGTGTCCCCCTGATCTTGATGATTTTCAGTTGTACGGTACTCTGCCACTGTGTGACACTGGCTTGTACCTTGACGATTTCACCAGGATTGTAAATGGTGTCGATATCGCCCTTTGCATCCCAAAGTTTTGCATTCACTTCACCTGAAATATCCTGCAAAGTAAAATCTATATACGGTTTGTTGGCGCTCGATGTTTTGACATTTTTCGCTTTTACCAAGTAAAATGCCGTTACTTCAACTCCAACCTTCAAATCTTTTATTAACACGGGACATCCTCCTTCTTTTTCTTAACCCATTATACTTGATTACATCTCATATGTCTATTGAAGGAGCTCAAAAACAAATTGAGCCAGGTCCGCAAGATGTTCCAAATCAATTGATGCGTCTTTTGTATCATAAGGTGTATGATAAAATCTCTTGTCAAATTCTATGAGAGTCACTGCTGCGAATCCAGCTTGCTCAAATGGGAAGTGATCACTCGCTCCAATGTTGCTCGTAATCGCGTTTAAGCCATATTCTTTTGCATTTTCAAAAATCCACTGCGAGAGTTCGGTTGATTGAGGATGAGTTGCACTGATCTCAAATTCGATTGGCGTGTTCGAACCCAGCATATCCATGTTGATGATCTGAAATTTTTCCACATCAAGGAAGCCGTCTCTGACTAAGGCAGTTGATCCATGAAGACCTTCCTCTTCACCGTTGAACGCTATGAAATAATAATCCAGTTCCTGTTCACCGTCCCTGACCATCGCTTCAGCTATCGCCATCATAGCGCTGACGCCCGAAGCATTGTCCAGTGCACCATAATTGACTGTTCCGTCCAAATTGTCGCCTAGATGATCGAAATGGGCTGATATCACATAACCATGGTCTGCTTTGCCGTCAATCATACCAATGACATTGGAAACTTCAACCCGTCTCAAGTCGGCAGTGGTAGAAACGCGAAGGTATTTTTCTTCAGAATCCTTGATTTTTTGAAATGCATCGGGAGATACTCTGTAGATCAAAACGCCATTTTCATTGTCATTTTGACGCATCAACCCGGTAAATGGTGATAGGATGAAGTGGTCATTGTTGAGCTGATCGGATTCATACACGATGACTTTTGGCATTCTATCAGAATTCAAAACCGACTTAAAAAAAGCATCATAGCGGGACGAAGCCGTTGCGTTTCTTGAGAATACCCAAATGTCATCTTTGGTCATCTCGTCTACCTTCCCGACAACGAAAGGATCATCCACAATGGTATATGCTCCTTGAAACTCACCGATTCCCATAGCGAAGTCCCTTGCGATATACTCAGTGAAATCGTCACCGAAATCAAATTTGAGGACAACTTCTCCATTTTCGTCAACGAGTTCAAATTCGGTGACCTTTTGCTTCACTGGCACCAATAGATCAAAGCCATGAAGATAGGATAATGCAAACTCAGGAGCAGATAGGCCGATGGCTTCCATTTCTCCTTGTAAAAATTCCTCTGCTTTTTTATTACCTTCTGTCCCTGGCAATCTACCGGTAAAGTCTTCCGATATAAGCATATCCAGTACGGTATTGATATATTCTGGGTCGACAGAGACCACTTCTGGTATTTCCATGTTTGTCACGGGCTTTGCACAGGCAGGCATTGATAAAACCAAAGCAAGAAAAGCGATGATTACGATAATTTTTCTGCGACTCATTTTTCCGCCTCCAGATTACTTTCTCTTATGTAAAAAAAGCTCTGATCACATTTCGGCGTCAGAGCTTTAGTTTTATATTCTATAGTTTTTCTATGGAATATTTCTCTTTAAGTGATTCCACTTTTGAAAGATATTCATTATTTTGCTTTTGAACCAACAATTGTTGCTTGATTTGTGGCATCACTGCTTCAAGAGATTGAACTTCAGCTTCTTTTTCAGCTTTTTTCTGAATAAGGTGATATCCGAATTGAGTTTGAACCGGTTTTGATAACTCGTCTACTGAAATTTCAAATGCAACTTCCTCGAATTCAGGAACCATTTGTCCTCTTTGGAAGAATCCCAAATCTCCACCTTGTTGATTGGATGGACATTTCGAATATTGTTTAGCCGCGTCTTCAAAATTGAGTCCCTCATTGATTTCCACCAAGATTTTATCCGCTTCTTCTTTGGTGTCCACTAATATATGCGAGGCTTGAACTTGTGGCTCTGCCTTGAAATAGTGCATATTCTCGTTGTAGAACGCAGCAGCTTCCTCTTCAGTTACGGATACGCCTTCAATCAAAGTTTTGATGTTGAATTGCTTGAGTAAGCCTTCTTTCATCTTTTCGAGCTCTATTTGAAATGCTTCTGAAGCTTCTACATTTGATTCCACAGCCTCTGCATAAAACAGCTCTTGATAAATCAGTTCATCAAGCAAACGTTGCTTGCCTTCTTCACCTTGAAATTGAGATTGTACTTGTTGTCCAAGTGATCCGTAAAAATTGTTGAAATCCTGCTCTGTGATTTCTCTACCGTTGACTTTCGCCAATACTTTTGAAGTCATATAATTCTCCTTTCGGTTATTAAGCCGCTCTTTACAGTGAAACAGCCATCCGATGTCTATCATACCAAAATAAACATCAAATGGCTACTTACACGCTATAATTTTGTCATTAAATTTACATAAAATTCATCAAATGCCTTTTGGGTTATTTCAAGTTTATGTAATACTTCCTTATTGATGAAATTGTCGTATTTGGTGTAGTTCATTGCTTTCCAGGCGTAATAATTCGCGACATGTACGGCCATGACCAATTCTTTGTTGATTATATCCGGACTGAGAGGATTATGGTGCATGAGTGCCGCTTCGATCATAGGATATGGAAGTCCCCAGAGATCCAGTAAATAGCCACCCAGTTCTTCATGTGAAAATCCAATGATTTTTTTTTCTGTTTCTTCAAAACCAAGTTTCTTGTCGCTACTCACCAATTTCACAACTTCATCGAACTCTTTCGGGAAATTGCTCATTAGAACAACACTTCCAATATCATGCAAAAGTCCAATCGAAGCTATATTGGTATTGAGCTTCTTGCCAAGCAACTCCACATACATCGCACCAAGGATCTTGTTGGTCAGTCCGACGTGTTGCCAGTGGATATCCCTGATTTTGGGGTCAAGACCATCATTTCCAAAGACGGCATTGCTGAGTATGATGTGCTTTACATTGATCAGTCCGATATACATGATGGCTTGTCTTATGGAGCCGGTTTTGGCGTTATAAAAAGCTGTGTTCGCCAGTTTTAAAATACTTGAGGTAATCGCAGGATCGCTTTCAAGTTTCTCGGCGATATCTTCCACAGATGCGTTATTGCGGATCATATGATTCAGACTGAAATAAATTTCTGGAAGAGTCGGTACATTTTTCATAGTAGACATCAAACTCAAAAGTTCTTTGTTTTTAACCTTCTTTTCAATTTCAAATATTTTTGAGATCAATTGCCAAATTTCACCAGACGAATGCGTCTTGTTGCAATTGAGTTGAGAAATGCCTTCAAAAGCGGGCATGTGGTTTTCACTGGTGGTTCTGAGATCCGTCACACTCATCCGGATCACGCCAGGAAACTCAGACTGGATTCTCTCGATTAGACTCTCATTAAAATTACCGATGGATACATCGACAACCACGAGATCTGTTGTTTCACCCTCAAGGTGTTCCAGTGCGGAATTCTCTTCCTCCGTTGCTATAAGCTCATATTGGTTTTGCTCCATTCTTTTTTCAAAATAATCTGTGAAAATTCTATCTTTAGATACAAGCAAAATTGTTTTCATTTTATTCTCCCTTATAAATGCTGATGATATAGGCAATCATAATCTATATACCCTGACATTTCTTACAAACACAACAAATTACATCAATTATTGACTTGAAATGACCCCTTTTTTTATGTTAAAATGAATACCAATGACAAGCAATGGTTTTCAACTCGCAAATTGTACCTCCCTCTGAGAAATCCCTATGTTACAGTTTGCCTTTGTTGACGATTGCAATTTCATTCCTTATACTAGAGTCCCAACTCTAGTATTTTTTTATTTTTTATAACCCCTCGAGTCATGTGAAATCATTAACTTAATTGAAAGTTGTTTTCAATTGAGCTATAATGAACGAAAAGTTCTAAATAAAGAGGTATTTTATGTTTTTACAAGTCAATTATTGGACAGCATTCACAGCTGGCATCCTATCATTTTTCTCCCCATGTCTCTTGCCTCTCGTCCCTGCTTATATCATGTATTTGACCGGGTCGTTTGACAATGCGGATATCGCGCAAAAAAGAAAACATGCCATTATTCAAACTCTCGGTTTCATCATTGGATTCACAATAGTTTTCATGATCCTCGGGATTTCAGCCAGTGCGCTGGGACAAATTTTTGCCAGAAACAAAATGTTGTTATCAAGGATCAGCGGTCTTGTGATCATGTTTTTCGGACTCTACATGGCCGGCTTGATCAAAATCCCTTTTCTCACCAAGGATTACAGAAAAGCAAAAGCCCGAACCAAAGTGACTTTCTTGTCAGCAATAGGCATTGGAATGGCTTTTGCATTTGGTTGGACCCCATGTTTCGGTCCTATACTGGGTGCGATATTGGCTTCAACCGCAGCGATGAGTCAAAATGTCGGTGATGGTGTCAAATTGTTGTTCGTATACTCCATGGGCATGGCTGTTCCATTTTTGCTGACGACTTTATTCCTCGATTTTTTCGATCGACATGTTGCCGCATTAAGCAAACATTCCAAAAAGCTCAATCTCATTGCAGGATTGTTTATGTTCGTCTTGGGCCTGTTGATTTTTACGAACAAGATGAACATCGTATCCAATTTTCTTTTAAAACTGTTTAATTGAATCCATGAATAAGGAGACTTTCCCATGAAAAATTTAATCCGATCCATTACTTACTCAGTCATAATCGCCAGTGTATTGTTTGCCGCCTCAGCTTGTGGTTCATCAAAAGATGAAGTGCCTGTGGCAGCTGATTCCGCAGTGGTACAGAAACCGCCCTCAGAAACTGTTGCCGAGGATGAAACAGACACTTCAGTCACCGATGCTTCTTATGAACCTTTGATTTTGGATGATTTCAAATTGATTACACTTGACGGTGAGGAAACTTCATTATATGCTTATGAAGGAAAAACCATATTAATCAATTTTTGGGCGACATGGTGCGGTTATTGTGTTCAGGAAATGCCTGTGCTCGATGCTTTCAACGACCGTGACGATTTGGTTGTACTTGCCATCAGTGTTGGTGAAAATGAAAAGACTGTGCGTAAATATATTGAGGAGAATGGCTATTCCTTCGAAGTTTTCTTGGATGAAAGCGGAGAACTTGGTGGAAAATTTGGGGTTACAGGACTTCCTACCACCTTGTTTTTAGGCCCTGATTTTGAATATTTCTATAGTTTCCCAGGAATGCTCACAGAGGAGACGTTGACTGAAATATTGACTGTCATAGAAGGCATTCGAGAAGATCGAAACTGACAAACCAACAAGGGGGAACTCAAATGATCAATGTCAATAAGGAATACTTTTATGATACTCTCAAAACACTGCTCTTGACCGATAGCCCGAGTGGTTTCACCATGACCATCATGGAGCAGATCAAAGCATGGACTGAAGCACTTGGTTACCATTATGACACAACACAAAAAGGAACAGCGGTCATTACCATCGAAGGCGAGGACAACACAAAAACAGTCGGTCTCTCCGCTCATGTCGATACACTTGGTGCCATGGTCAGAAGCGTCTCAGCCACGGGGCTTTTAAAATTTTCTTTGGTGGGTGGACCCATCGTGCCTACGCTCGACAGTGAATACTGTAGAATTCACACGCGTGAGGGCAAAGTGTACACAGGAACATTTCTGAGCACTTCCCCTTCATCCCATGTACATAAGGATGCCGCAAGTCTTCAAAGAACACCGGATACAATGGAAATCCGTTTGGACGAAAGTGTAAGCAACAAACAGGATGTCCTCGATATGGGAATTTCCGTTGGAGATTTTATTTGCATAGATCCTAAAACCACAATCATCAACGATTTCGTCAAATCTAGATTTATTGATGACAAAGGGTCCGTGGCATGTATTTTCGGTGTGATGGAATACCTGTCCACCAGTGGCATCAAACCTAAATATCAAACCAAAATTGTGATATCCGCATATGAGGAAGTCGGTCACGGCGCATCCTATCTTCCCGGTGACATCACTGAAATGTTGGCGGTGGATATGGGCTGTATTGGAGACGACCTCACCTGTACTGAATATGATGTCTCTATTTGCGCCAAAGATTCTAGCGGTCCCTATGATTACAATATGACCTCAAAACTGATTGAGCTCTCCAAACTCCACGGCCTTAAGTTCGCTGTGGATATTTACCCGTTCTATGGTTCGGATATCAGTGCGGCACTAAGGGCCGGCAACAATATCAAAGGCGCCTTGGTAGGACCTGGAGTCCATGCGTCCCATGGCATGGAGCGAACGCATTACTCTGCTCTTGAGAACACAATGAAATTGGTTTATTTATATCTTACAGCATGACAATATGAGCAGATCTCCACATAGGAAGTCTGTTTTTTTTTATACAATCTTTTCTAAATTGGTTTTAGCAATATAACATTAGGGTAAAAGTACTAAAATGCTAAAGGAGATGATTCTATCAAAAGGCAAATATATTATTTTCAACTGATTATGATTTTCACCATCTTTTGGATTGTCCTTTTCGAACGCGCAACGCCGTTCATTTTATTCACAGCGCCTCTGATTTCAATATTTTCTATTAAAATTTCCGAAAAATTCCTATTAAAGGACAGTTTCTATGAACTCTATTATTTCAATATCTTTTGGCTGATCAAATACAGTTTCTATCTGATTATTGAGATTTACAAATCCGGTCTGTCCATTATTCCAAATATTATTACCGGCCATTCCAATCCTGATATAGTGGAAATCTATACCGATTTGGACTCCAATCTGCAAGTGGCGCTACTCGCCAATTCCATTACGTTGACTCCTGGTACCATTACTATGGATGTTCATGGTCAACGCCTTAAGGTCCTTTGGATGGATCCCAAAACTAAAAATGCCACTATGGCGGGTATAATGATCAAAGGTCGTCTTGAAAAATTGCTGAAGGAGGTTCTATGACTTTTGCAGTGTTCGCTTTAATCATATTTTCATTGCTGAGTGCCTTTAGGGTTTTGATCGGCCCTACTCTTTGGGATCGGCTTCTTGGGCTCAATCTGATCACATCAAAACTCATAGTCCTCATCATTTTGGTGGCTTGTCTGAGAGAAGAAAGTTTCTTGCTCGATATGGCATTGGTCTACGCGTTGCTCAGCTTTATCGGAATAATATTCATCTCGATATACATTCAAAGAAAGGGGCGATTCTGATGAGAGATCTCATAAGCGGTATCATCATATTCATAGGCATTTCATTTGTTGGACTTGGGATCATCGGTATCTATCGTTTCAATAATTTCTATTCAAGGGCTTTAATTGCTTCAAAAGTGGATACTGTTGGCTATATCACCATTATCCTTGGCGTTATGATTCGACACGGCTTTTCATATTTCACAATGAAAGTGTTTTTCATTTTATTGATTACGCTCATAATCAATCCTTTGATTACGCACTCTGTTGTAAGATCCGCTTTTATCAGCGGCTATAAACTGAGAAAGGAGTAAACATGCTTGAATTGACACTTCTGCTACTGATCGTTCTATCCATTGCCGCACTTCAGACGCGATCACTGCGAAATGCCGTGATTTATTTGGGTGTGTTTTCTCTGGCGATTTCTTTTGTCTATCTGCTTTATCACGCACCTGATGTGGCAATTGCTGAAGCCGTTATTGGAAGTACGATCGCAACCATTCTTTATCTCGTCGCACTTCAAAAATATAAGATTTTCACCATATATTATCGATTGCAGGACTCTGAAGTTGAAGACACCCATTATTTTTCCAGATACAAACTTCAATTGGTCAAGTCTCTTGAAAAATTCTGTACAAAGCAGGAACTTGAAGCACAAATCATCTATTCATTGGAAGAGCTGGATGATATACTAACGAAGCACCAATACGCTCTGATCATTGAGGAACATGAGGCTTTCATTTCGATCTATGCGCACCACGAAAATTATATGCTCGACAAATTGGAGTTTTTTTTGGACAATGAACCTGCTTTCATCAGACCTTACCGAATTGTCAAAATGGAAGAGATTGAAGGAGAGGTGATGGAATGAGACGAAA
Organism: Clostridia bacterium; assembly: GCA_014859095.1. GTDB lineage: Bacteria > Bacillota > Clostridia > Peptostreptococcales > Acidaminobacteraceae > Fusibacter_D. Next base: position 24,615 of record JACUUV010000034.1, read on the forward strand.
ACTCATTACGGTACTTTTGATTGCAGCTGGAACTTTGACTCTTTATCACTCGCTTCAAATCCAGCCACTGCAGACTTTACCTTTGGCGGAATACTACATTGATAACAGCTATATTTTGACTGGGGCTTCCAATGTCGTCACTTCTGTCTATCTTTATTTCCGTTACTATGACACTCTGTTTGAAGCATTGATGCTGCTTTTCAGTATCATCGGTGTCATTTATATGTCTATTCACGAAGGGGAGGATTATAATGACTGAACATTCCACACTATTATCCAAAACACTCGGATCTGTATTCCCGTTCATATTGATTTTTGGAATATATATGATTACCAACGGTCATGTCACTCCTGGTGGAGGATTTCAAGGGGGTGCGGTATTGGCAGCGGTGTTCATCTGCAAATATCTCGTTATTCCACTTAAAGACATCAGTCTCTATAAGGTCCAGTGGGTCGAAAAACTGGCGCTCATATTCATCATATTATTAGCCATCGGTTTTATAGCAACTGGATTGAATGTAAGGTTTGACTTTTTCACTCCTTATTATATGATTCTGATGAATATACTGATCGGCCTCAAAGTCGCTTGCGGCATGACAATTATCTTCTATCGTTTTGCATACTATGAATCCAGGTGAGGTTATGATTCCAAAAATTATTAATGGCGAAAACATAAGCATACTTTTATTTTTCATTGGCGTCTATGGTGTTTGTGCCAGAAGGAACATATTCAAGACCATCATGGGACTTAGCATCATGCAAGCCGGATTGGTGCTTTTTTTCCTGTCGATTCATGCCATGGAAGGTGCTGTTCCGCCTATTGGCCAGGACATCATGAATGCGGCGGTCGTTTCCGATCCTGTTCCACAAGCCTTGATGATCACAGCTGTTGTTGTTGGAATTTCAACCACAGCGGTCAGTTTGACCATGTTCATCTCTCTCTACCATAAATACGGAACCACAAATTGGGTTAAAGTCAAAAAGAAGCGAGGTGAAATGGATTGACACCACACTTACTAATGTTCATAATGTTTCCGATTACAATCGGGTTGCTTTTGTACATTCTAAAACATCGTTTGATCAAGATTATTGCAGTAGCCACTGAAATACTACTTTTTTCCATCAGTCTTTGGTATATCATTAACATTGGTGACCAATCGATTATGATGCTTCTTGTCAATGCGCCTTTGCCATACGGTATGGCACTAAGAATCGATCAATTGTCTGCGACAATGCTGCTTCTCAACAATTTCCTGTTTTTATGTATGGTTGTCTATAGTTTGAAGCGCCCTTACATGAACAGACTATTCATATTCTTGTTCCTAAGCCTTCAAGGGATGATCAACGCTCTTTTTCTATCCACGGACTTTTTCAACGTTTATATTTTAATCGAAGTGGCGACAATCTCCGTCAGTATTTTAATCATGTACAAAAAAGACAGCCAATCCATGTATGACGGTATGATCTACCTGCTGGTGAACATGGTTGCCATGGGATTTTTTCTACTGGGTATAGGCTTTTTATACAAGACATTCGGTGTACTCGATTTTGTGACCATTGAAACTCTGATACCCAATCTTGAGAATAAGAGAGTCATGTTGCTTCCATTCTCTCTCCTTATTACCGGTGTGAGTCTCAAAGCTGCCTTAATGCCACTGTTCAGCTGGCTTCCGAAGGCTCACGGTACAGCTAGTGCGCCAGCAGTTGTATCCGCTATACTTTCCGGTATATTTGTAAAGGTCGGCGTTTATCTGTTGATTCGTATGATGTCCATTTTTTCTGTCGCCATCGATTTGCAAAGTTTTTTTCTGGTCTTGGGGTTTCTCACCGCACTTTCCGGTTTTATGTTTGCAATGTCACAAACTGACATAAAACTGATTCTTGCCTATCATACGATTTCCCAAATCGGTCTGATTCTGATTGGAATCAGCGGAATGAGAGACCAGAACAATTTCGGGGGTGTTTACCACATACTGAGTCATGGTGTTTTCAAATCACTGTTTTTCCTGGTCAGCGGCATTTTGGTGCAGCATTTCAAGACTAGAAAGATCAAGAATATGACTGGACTTTGGCAGTCCTCAAAACTGGTTTCGATTGTATTGATATTCGCGATTCTCAGCATAACAGGAGCACCATTCTTCAGTGGTGGATACTCCAAATATTTCATCACCTATGGCTACGATAACGCCGTGCTCAAATGGTTGTTCGTCATCATCAACGCAGGTACCATGGCCTCTTTCATCAAGTTTTTCAGAGTGATTTTTTCGAAGCCAATAGGCAAACCCGAAAAATTGCATGTCGATGTGAACCAGAAAGTTGTCATCATGACGATGGCAGCGGCTTGCTTTCTATTGGGATTCGGAGGCGATTTGATCACAAATACGATTCATCACCAACCTTACACTTTTGATGCCTTGTCTCAAATCACCAAATTACCCATCTATCTCACCACATATCTTATGAGTTATATGGTTTTTAGGTACGTTCTAGAGAACAGCAAGGCACTTAAATTCATCAAAAGCATTGAACTCTCGTTCAACAGCATCAATTTAGCCATAGTCAGCTTTTTCTTCGCGACCTTGGCTTACCTCACAATTACATTTTAAAAGCATTAAACGCGAAGTAAGGGCCTCACTGCATATGCAGTGAAGCCCTTTACATTATTTCCGATGTTTATTTCTTGAAATAGACCAGACCTACAGCACCTTCTCCAGTATGTGTCCCGACAACAGAGCCGATTTCGCTTTCATAAATCGTATCCACTTTAATGGATTTGAGAATCAGATGTCTGAATTCTTCCATTTTTTCAAGATTGTTGGCATGTGCTATGCCAATCACATCCACCTTGCCGTCAGGATACTCCTCCATCAATTTCTCCAGCATCCAGTTCATACCTTTCTTGCTACCACGAACTTTTGCTGCCATGCTTACGAGCCCATCTTTCGTTTCAATGATCGGTTTTAGGTTCAACATCTTGCCGATCATAGCGCTGCCGGATGACAATCGGCCACCTTTTTTGAGGTTTTCAAGAGTATCCAACATACCATACAATTGCGTTTTGTTTATTTTTTCATTCATAGCTTCAAGGATTTCTTCGACTGAAAGTCCCTGATCCACAAAACCGATCAAAGTATTCAAAAGCAGTCCCAAGCCGAAACTGGTTGTTCTTGCATCAATCAATGTGATCTGATCACTTGAAGTCATTTCTTTGGCAATTACCGCCGATTGATACGTTCCACTCAACTCGGATGATAAAAATATACCAATGACATGATTGCCGGCTTTCAGTTCCTCTTCAAAAAGCTCATGAAATTCGTTCGGGTTGACTTGTGATGTGGATGGCAAAGTCTCTGAAGTCTTCATTTTTCCGTAGAATTCTGAATTTGTCAAATCAATTTTGTCCACGTACTCTCCGTCAGGGAACAATACTTTCAGTGGTGCGAATTTGATGCCTTTTGCACTCAGTTCTTCTGGTGCGATGTCACATGTGCTGTCAGTGATCAATGTAATTTTCATAATATTCTCCTTTACTTTGATATTCAGTTACTTTGATATTCAATTATTTTGATATCCAAACTATTTGGTTAAAAAAAAATCATTTGTACTTCTTGTTGAAATAATCAGTGAGTTTCGACAATACATCGACGAGAACATCACTTTCTTTCTCGCTGAGCACTTCCATGGTGTATTCTATCATTTCTTTATGAAATTTTTCATGATGTCTAAAGGCATCTTGACCAAGGCTGGACAAATGAATCAATACCACTCTTCGATCCACCTCACTGCGCTCCCTGATCACATACCCTTTTTTTACCAGGTTGTTCATTGAAACTGTAAGTGTACCCACGGTTACATCAAGCTTACCTGCAATCGAAGACATCGGAAGCGTTTGGTCAATGCCAATTGCTTCGACAACATGCAGTTCGCTGATACTCAAATTGTTGTAAGGACCTGTCTTTAGTGCCTTTTCTTCAATATGCAATATGTGATTGAATAGATCCACCAACAAGTGATTGATGACAGTTCTTTTGTTATCGGTCATATCTGACTCCATTTACTTTGATATTCAAACTATTCTATACCAATTATAAAGAGTTTGATATTATTTGTCAATCTTTTGGTCTTTGATTTTAAAGCTCATCATTAGAATCGCAATGGGAAATGAAATCCAGTTGAAAATAGTATAAGGAGCATACTTGAGCGCACCTACTCCGGTAATGGCGAGAATTATAATGGCATTGACGTTCCATGGCATAAGTGGTGCAAATGCTGTTCCACTGTTTGCTATAATCTGTCCAAGATCTACCTCATTCAAATCATGCTTTTTGAATGCGGCTTTCAAATATTTTCCCGGGATGATTATTCCAACAGTCTGATCGCAAGTCAAAGCATTCAGTGCGATGGATAAAAGGCCTGAGTAAGTACCAAGTTGAATTTTCGTTTTACTCTTTTCTGTCACCCAAAACGCTATGGGTTTTACCCAACCGCATTCATCATAAATTTTACTCATGGATACACCTGCCATTATGATGAACACCACTTCAACCATGGCATAAGCACCACCGATCTGAAGAGATTGAATCAACACCCCATCTGATACAGTAGAGTAACCGAAGATGGAATACTTCAGCATATCAATAATGTGATCCCCTTGAACGAATATTCCGAGTATGAGTCCCATAACAATCCCTATTCCGAGCACTGTATTCGTTTTTGCGCCTCTAAAACTGATCCAAAGGACTATAAACGGTACGATGAAAAACCAAGGGGATACGGTGAAATTATCCAGTAACTGGACGCGATAAAATAAAATCTCCGTTTCCGAAATGGTCTGAGTCAATCGCTCACCCATAAATAGATAAAAAAATGAGGACAGTATGAAAGCCGGCATCATTGTGAATCCGGTTTTCTTGAAATAATTCTTGAATTTCACCCCTATAGTCTCTGTGGTGAAATTAACGAGTGCGGATATCGGTGAAAGCCGATCCGCAACATAAGCTCCTGAAAGCAGAGCACCAACTAAAAGAGCTTCAGGTATGCCCACACTGATTCCAAGTGAAAACAAAGCAACTCCAATGGTGCTTAGGGTGCCGAGTCCAGTGCCCAGAAAAAAAGAGACCACTGCTGTCATCAAAAATGCGAAAAGTAGAAAATTGACCTTGTCTATAATGTCAAAACCGTAGTAAATGAGTGTGGGGACAATCCCGGAGGCAATCCACATGGATACATTGATTCCAATCATTAAAATAATACTATAAATGCCTTTGACACTCAATATTCCTTCCTTGATCCAACCAAGTGTGGTCTTAACTTTTACTCCATATCCTTTGAGGACAATCATGGCAAACAATAAGGTGCCAAGGAGTCCGAATACCAAAGAGATTCCAATGAATAAACATGTGATGATACTGGTTGTGAAAACAATTGCTATTATTACGCCCCAACGCTTTGGTAAACTTAATTCCATATGCCCCACCTTCAATATTAGTCTTCAATTGATATTGTATAATATTTATATCAAATGAACCATTGCTTTTTTCTTCGAAACCATTTAAAATAAGAATACAGTCCCGGGGGATATAGCTCAGCTGGGAGAGTACCAGACTGGCAGTCTGGGTGTCGAGGGTTCGAGTCCCTTTATCTCCACCAAGTTAAAAAAACACCTTGTAACCAATGGTTACAGGGTGTTTT
>JACUUV010000089.1 GCA_014859095.1 Clostridia bacterium
TTTCTGGAAATGCCTTGGACTCAAAAAAAGAAAAATGTGTTGATCCTTCAACTGGGTTATAAAGATATTTTCCTGAGCTTTTTTCACAGGAATGGTGTTCAAGAATCTATCGCTGAACTGCGTAGTGGCGATGCGCTTAGTTTAAAAGAACATGGATGCTATACAAGTAATAATGTTCAAGTTCTTGCGTTTTCGAAGAGTTTTAAAGAAAGACTTATAGGATATCAAGCGAAAGGCTATAATTTGCTTGAAGCGAGGATTAGCGCTATTGTTTATTGGAAGCAGGAAGATAAAGAGGATGAGGTTCGTATCATATTTCCGGTGATTAAGTTGGGGGAGGGGTGATGGGTGGATGAAAAATTTATATGATGTACTAGGCGTTTCAGAAGATGCAACTGAGGTTGAAATAAAGAGTGCTTTTAGGAGGCTAGCCAAAGAGACACATCCTGATATAAATGGTAATAATCCTAATTTGATAAAAAAATTTCATGAGATCACAGAAGCGTATTCAGTATTGGTAAATCCTGAAAGTAGAAGTGAATATAATGAAGCACTGAATTCAAAATTGAATTATGATAGTTCTCAGTATGAAACTGAATATGATTACAATGTTTTTGAGGCAAAGAGCGTCAATGAACAAATAATAAGAGAATATATTCTGATGATTCATAAACAGGTCATGCCATATAAAGATAAGGCATCAAGGGCTATGATGATTGGTTTAGCCTGGTTATTTGGTGGGATTTTCGTGAGTTATTTTTCTTATACTAATGCAATGCAAAACGGAGGTCAATATTATGTATTATATGGGGCAATATTTTTCGGTGGTATTCAAGCTGTAAGGGGATTGATCGCATATAGTCAAATCAATGGAGCAGTCGAACAAACAGAAAATGAAATGTGGAAGGCTTTTCATGATTATTTTTCTATGCATTCAGAGCCAACTGAATCAAAATACAAACAGACAGATAGATATGATTCAAATGAACAATCAAAAGCAGCAGCAGAAGAAGAAGAAGAGAAAGAAAATATACAAGAGCAGGATACACAAGAGCAGGACATACAAGAAGCGAAATCGGATTATGATGGTGGGATAAACGGTATCTTATGGATATTTGCAAGTTTAGTTTTGGTGATAATTTTTGCAATTATGTATAATTTTGGACAAGAAAGTTCAAAAGTTCAAGAGGTACCTGATACCGCAAAAGTTATTGAATTAAAAACTGTACCAACTGTGGTTAATGATTCAAGTTTAACATTAAGTCAACAAGAAATGGATACTTTAATAAAAACAATTGATTATTCTAAGGCGACTAGATTTATATCCAGTTCTTATAGAGGAAAAGATATACAACGATTGGCGAATATCTTCAAGGGTAGAGGTTACAAAATAAAGAATTATGATTCGAGTAACCCTAGAGAGTTAATTGCTGTAATTGCTCATTATCAAATGATTAACAGATTAGAAATTGATGGTATGGCCGGACCAAATACGATGAATACATTAGCTATAGAAATCGCAAAAGAGAGTGTTGGAAACAATGTGAATATTTCGATCAAGGCTGATAAGTATATACAAAAGAAGTATGGATGGACTGCAGAAAAAGTTGAAACATTTACCTATTTTGTTGCTTTTGAATTTGATTATGATTCAGATCGGAGTAATGGATACTATTTATTTGGTTACGAAGTTAATATGGTGAGTGAAAAAGTTTCAGAAATGGAAGGGGAAATATACGAAAAGTATAGAAATCTTGGATATTTGGATTGATTATAAAACATGCTTGCTCACGCCTCAGTCCGATTTTCTTCACGAGAGTCTACAGTAATTCAAAAGACTTTACTCGGTTTCAGAATTCCATATTTACCACAGGAGTGGTAACTACAGTTCGGAGTGTTGAGAATCTATCATGTGTTAATAAAATACTTTGACTTTTTTTATTTTAAAATGATGCGATTTAAAATAAGGGTGACAAAATAAATTATATTGGAGGTAACAGATGATATTTGCAATCGTTAAATTATTCTTTTCAATTGCTGGAATTATCGGCTTTTTTAGCGGCAACTATATGATTACATACATAGCAGCTTTTGTAATCATAATTGATTTACTAATAGGAGTGGCAACAGGACAGCTGAGAAGCATTTTTACATGTATAATAAGTGGTATTATTGGAGTTTTTTTAGTGAAAAATATTTGGTTAGGTGTAGCAATCGGTTTATGCGTTGAAAATCTAATTATGACAGCATTATCAATTCCAATGATGCTCGCTATTTATAAAAATTCACAATAGATCAAATTGGAAAGTACCAGTTATATTCAGCGTACCAGGTACTGGTACGGCGGAAACGGCGGTAACTTTTTGAAGTGTTTAGTGTTTTCAATGGCTTTAGGTGATGAAATACGTAATTGCATGAAAATGGTACCGGGTTACTAAGCGGCGGTACCGGCAATAACTCAATATTTACAGAGCCCTGACCACCTAGCTGTTCAGGCAATCAACAAAGCGTAAATTGCAACGCATGCCTTTGGCATTCCTTCAATAACAAATAAAAATCTCTCAAAGTTGGATAGAGCTAAATAGTGGGTATAGTTATCAATTATAAATAAAGTGGGTGAGCTTATGAAAAAGAAGAAATTTGAACATCCGAGAATGCTTGGTTTGGAAATCAAACAAAACAACGTGAGTTGCAATCCTGGAGACGAGTTTGTAAGAAATGGCATATTTGAGTTTAATGTAAGTGGGGTAAATGAGTACATTAATGAAAATGAAGCCGATTTTGAATTAGTCGAAATTCCAGTGGATTATTATTTCAGTTACTTTTCCAGAAGTGATTTGCAACCTGAATGGATTGAAAAAGCGGATATCGATAGGCCGGTGTTGCTCTTTGAGATTGCTCCTGATAGGAAATACTATTCGGATGATCCTATAGTGGACGACTTCTATGATCGAGGCTATAATGTGCTTGATGGTTCACATCGGCTTGCAAAGGCGAAACAACAGGGGATTCAGACAATAAAAGCTTACCTTGTGCCAATGGAGACACATATCAAGTTTATGACTAACGGTTTTGAAGCGTATGTGTCTTATTGGAATGATAAGTTGAAAACAGGACAGGCTGCACCACCACGGCGTTAACGGCGATTGCCAGATTTACTGATCTACATATTTGAATCCTGATATATCGATGCAATTCTGTTTAGTGAGTTTATAGAGTAGTCAGTACATCTATTTGAAAATGTCTTGCTTATTGCTTCCATTAAAATGCTACCATCGAAATCATAGTGGTTTGCTAAATAATATATATCAAAATAATCTTTCATTTTACTCGTCGTTTCCATTCGATCAAACATTGCTTCAAGCTTTTCGACAATTGTTGATTCAAGTGAATAGGATGACACCTTGGGAGCGATGGATCCATCCAATTGCGTTGGAATTACTATTTCATTAGTGGAAGGTACAATTATATCACCTATGCCAATGTCTACATCGAATGGCGTTTTGGTATTCGCTATCTTTACAAGCATTTTCAATCGTACACCATGATAGGCTTTCATTTCCGAAATATCTTCTGTTGATAGGAAAGGAGGCGTACCAGGTACTGGTACGGCGGTAACGGCAATAACTCAATATTCATATTGTCGTGAATAGCCCGTTGCTCAAGTCATCTACAAAAGTATAAATCGCACTGAATGCCTTCGGCATTCCTTCAATAAAAAAGCATAAAACCAACAACAATATTACGGAGATATTAATGGAAGAGTACGGCTATAGACAAAATTCATTTGATCATAACCCAGAACCTGTAACCATGCAGGAATGGTTGATCACCATGTTGATTTTTGATGATCCCGATTGTCAACTTAGTGATGCCATTTGTATGTGCATTTAGAGGCGGATCCAATCCAAGCAAGGCGAATTTTTTCAAAGCCCAATTGATCTCCGTGGTTATTGGAATCATTCTTTGGTTTATTTTCGCCGGTGCGCTTATGGGGTATTTTATGAATTTTAGGTATAGTGGGTGATATTTTTTTTTAAGAATGGGTATAAAAATACCGTCGATTTTAAGCGAATCTGAATATAGCTTAATCACAATCAATATTAATGAAACCGATCGGACGCCTGATCGGTTTTTGTTTTTTGATGGAGGAGGTAACACCATGAATGAATCTAACGGTCAAATAATAGTGGATAGCATCAGAGATTATTTGGTTCAAAATGGAATTGATTTTGAAAATCATGATTTAATCCGAAATATCAAAGACAGAAAGAATGGACGTGTTTTTACTTTTGATGATAACATTAAAGGATTGATTTATGCGCAATTGAGCAATCAAACAAAATGGAAAAATATTGCGCCAAAGTTGCCACATATTGATCAATTGTTCTTCAATTATGAAAAGAGAAAGTTGTTGGAAACACCAGCAAGTTATTTTTACGAGGGAATATTCAAACTGAAATGTGGAAATATAGCAACAAAAAATCAGATGAAGTCATTGGCTGAGAACATTCATACACTTGAAAGAATTGAACGGGACTTTGGGAGTCTGGATGAATTCTATTCTAGTTACCCAACCCCTCAATTGGCGAAAATTCTGTCAAGTGGGGAGTATAAAATGAAATATATTGGCTATGCTCTAGCTTGGGAATTCTTAAGAAATAATGGCATTGATGGTGCAAAACCAGATACACATATGTGCAGAATTCTTGGAGCCGATAGGTTGGGTTTTTCTAAGCATTCAGTTGCGACAGAAACTGAGACAATCCAAATCATTGATAAAATATCACGTGACACTGGATATTTGAAGTCTTATATAGATATTTTATTCTGGAGCTATTGTGCAGATGGGTATGGTGAAATATGTACTGCTGATCCCAATTGTCACAAATGTGTTGTTAGACAATACTGTCGTCAGAACGGTGGTGTATAATTCATGAATTCTAGCCTTGAGAAAGATGAGTCTGGTTTTAAAAATGAAAATAGTGATAACATTTTCATTATCGAGGGTTTATTTAACGAATATAATTTCGAGATCAATTTGGACAAACGTTTAAATGTTTTGATTGGTGAAAACGGCGTTGGCAAATCAACAATTCTTAGAATTATCAGATATTTGAGTGAACTGGATTTTGTTGGATTAAGTCGATATATGTTCAAGAAAATAATTCTAGTTCGTGGGGAGAATCGATTTGAAATAAATTACACAGATCTAATTCCTAAACCAATGTACATAATATCTCAGTTTAGTGAAGAAACAATGGATTGGATAGACTGTTTGGAATTTGATCTACAAGTGGATTTGAAGGCTGCATATGTGAAGAATGAGTATTTTTATTCTGTTTTTATGTCAAAATGTTACTTTGACGAGCCAATTGGAGGTCAAATTCTCAGTTTTATTCCCGATAATTGTTTGGTATCAAGACGCCCTGGA
>JACUUV010000090.1 GCA_014859095.1 Clostridia bacterium
CCTCAATAAAACAAATCTCAGCGAGATGTTGTTTTTAGGTGGTGAGTAGTTCACATACTTGGAAAAAAGATTAGTTGAAACATTGAATATCAAAGGGATCAATTTAGATATATTGAAAACATTAGATCTATACTCAGATACTGATGGATATAATAGAGCTGCAGAATTATTGGCGGATAAGAATAAATATCCTGGAATTGATGTTGTAGTGTTTGGTGAAACCATAGATGAGATAAGGGATCGACAAACATTTGAAGGTGTGTCACTAATTGCTTAATACGACGAAGCACTCAATTTATTCAAAAAATACTATCAATATGATCTCATAGATGGCTCAATAAGGAAACGATTTGATAAAATTCCTGAAAAGGCTTTTCGTGAAGCTGTAATAAATTCTATAGTTCATCGTGTATGGGATATTAACGCACACGTAAAAATATCCATGCATCCAGATAAGATTGAAATATCATCACCTGGTTCACTTTTATCAGGTATATCAAAGGAAGAGTATTTGAATGGACAAGTATCCATGTTTAGAAATCCCAAGCTAGGAAGTGTTTTCTTCAGAATTAGATATATTGAGAAATTTGGAACGGGAATATCTAGAATAAAAAATGCTTATAATGATAGTCTAACAAAGCCAGAGTTCAATTTTTTTGAAAATTCGATATCTGTTGTGCTACCACTAGTAAAAACCACTTTAAATGATTTTGATGAGGATGAAGCTAAAATCTTAGATGTTTTGAAAGGTAAAAGTCTCACAAGAATTCAAATTGAGCAGATGACAAAATTTAGTAAAGACAAGTCTATTCGTTTATTAAACAAGTTAATCAAAAAGAATATAATTATGAAGAAAGGCCAAGGAAGGGGTACCCGATACCAAATGTTATAGTTTGCATCGTTGTACAACGATAATATTTTAGTAGAGAGGAGGCGTACCAGGTACTGGTACGGCGGAAACGGCAATAACTCACTTTTCACAATGTCCTGACCACCTCATTGCTCAGACAATCAACGAAGCATAATTTGTACTGAATGCCTTCGGCATTCCTTCAATAAAAAAGCTTAAAACCAACATCAATATCACGGAGGTATCAATGGAAGAGTACGGCTATAGACAAAATTCAGTTGATCATAACCCAGAACCTGTAACCATGCAGGAGTGGTTGATCACAATGCTGATTTTGATGATCCCGATTGTGAACTTAGTGATGCCATTTGTATGGGCATTTGGAGGTGGATCCAATCCAAGCAAGGCTAATTTTTTCAAAGCTCAGTTGATCTTCATGGTTGTTGGAATCATTCTTTGGTTTATTTTCGCTGGTGCACTTATGGGGTATTTTATGAATTTTAGGTATAGTGGGTGACAATATTTCTATTAGCGGAAATGGCAATAACTTACTACTTACAGTGCCTGAACAGTCTTTTTTTTAAAATAAGGAGTATGGCAATTGTGCCATTAAATAATCTTATGGGACTTATGCATATTAAAAATCTTTTTAAAATTGAAAGTTTTGGCACTCCACAACTCGATACCCAGCTAGCGCTCACTGTGGCGGACGAAAGAGCCGTTCTTTTCCGGATAGAACGGCTCAATGCGATGAGGCTAAGAATTGTCGGTTACATAGCAATCGTCTTAGAACTGCTTCTGATACTATTTTATGATCTGCCTAATCTCGCAAATACAGAGTCTCAGATGACACTGTCATTGGCTTATTTAGGTGCTCATCTATTTCTACTGATCATTTCCATAGCCGTTGTTATTGCTGTACAAATTTCGATTTCCAAAAATAAGGATTTAGATTTTATGTACCTTAAGTGGGGAAGTGCTGTTTTTGGCATGCTGTTTTTATCAGGTGTCGCTTTTATTACAGGATTAGATCAGTTGGTCAATGATCAAATTGTGTCCTTTATCGCTATGTTTGCGATTGGTAGTACGCTCTATTATTGCAAACCTTCTCGGCAACCGTTTGTCTTTGGTATTCCAATTGCTCTTTTTGTAATCTTTGTGTGGCACTTTCAAGAGGACCCTGCGATTGCCAGCGTCAACATCATCAATGGCCTGCTGTTTTATGTGACGATGATGGTTATTTCGGTTTTCAACTACAACAGGGCGAAATCGGAAATCTCTAAAGGATTATTGCTGGAAGCATGGACAGAGAAACTAGATTTTTTGGCACATCACGATTCGTTGACAGGACTGTATAATAGACGCCGATTTGAGAGTGAAGTTTTTAAGCTGATGGAAGGTAGCGATCAACAGAATCATCTTGCCCTTGGGATTATGGACCTTGATGATTTTAAGAAAGTGAATGATTCATTTGGACATGACCGAGCAGATGATGTGCTCATAAAAGTAGCTGAAATTATGAAGCAGGGTATCGAGCCAAGTGGCATTTTTGCACGCTGGGGTGGTGAGGAATTCATTTTTATGCTTCAAGGACCGACATTTGAAGCGTTGATTGAAAAGGTGGAGTCCCTTAGAATGGCGATTGCTTCAGAAGCAATTGTGATTGCCGGTCAGACTATACAAGTTACAGGTAGCTTCGGTATTACAGAAGTTCTCTGGGACGGGGGCGATCAACTTAAAGAGAGTTTTACTTTAGTGGATGCTGCATTATATGAGTCTAAAGAAGCAGGCAAGAATCTTGTGACGGTTAAGTTGGGTTGAGATATTCAATGTGCACGATACCGCTTAGATCTCACAGCGTTGTAAAAAATTATTACAAGAGGGGGGCATTATGGGAAAAGTATTAACAAGAAATGAGATTGACCAAATCTTAAAAAGTACTCAACGCAAGAAAGAGCCATCCATAACACTAAATGATGTTCTTACCTCAGAATTTTGATAAATTTATCTATCATGATGAGAATGGAATTGAAGAGAAGTAAAAAAACATGTTGAAAGGACGAAGAGTAAATGTCGAAATCTCTCCCGACAAAAAAACGCATGACTGAATCACACGTTATGAAGGGGAAATGAGGATTTATAGACGCAACGGAGGTTAGAATGATTAAAATAACTACTACAGAACAGTTAGCAGGTGTGAGATTGGTGGGGGATTATGAGGACCTGTATCAATTGGTGGATGCTATTCATGAGATTGTTGTTGATGAGTATTCTGAAAAATATGAAAAATATTCAAGATATGCGGCAGCGTCGTTGCGCGTTTTAGGGGTTTGCTATGACATTAGACATGCCTATCAAGGGGATCGGGACGTCGTAACGGAGTCAAATGGTATGACTAGAGAAACGATGACTTATCACAAGCTGATCGTGCCTGAAGATAATGTATACTATGCATGCAATATTATTCTACCTGAAATGATTTTTGTCACATTGGCACTCAACGAACTGATAGAACTTAGAGTTGCTGAATTAAGCAAGTCGAAATATACAAAGTGTGAAGGGTTTCATAAGAATGTTATCTGGGATGAAGTAATTATAACTTTACGCGTTTTTCAGAGTGCCTTCTCTAAGAGTCTTAAAGAAGTTATGACTTCGGCGACATATTCAAGATGGTTAAACCTTATGAGCAATTCCGAGGGCATTACTACGTTTTATACACAGTACCTTGATGAAATGAATATTGATTATTTAGAGCTTGAGCGTGAAAAAAGAATGACACAGATCAATAAAATTACAAAGGCAATTACAAAGCATTGGGAAGATCAAAAGCACAATAATATACGCATGAAAATTGATGCTTTTGCTAGAGAGAATAACTGTGATAAGAAAGATGTGATTTTTAATATGACATATCCTGAGACGATTCAGTGGTGAGTTGAAGAAAAATCTAAAACGCCGCTCTTGTGCTGATAAAGCGGTAGTTCGGACGAAGAGATAAGTATGAATGAGAAAGAAATCGAAGCTATATTTGTGCAAAATGGTGAACTTCTTAAAACTTCAGAGCTATATAGATTCGGCGTCTCAAAATATGAAGTAAAGAAGTATACAGAATTAGGTCTACTTGATAGAATCACTCAAGGCTACTATAAATTGTCCGCATCTGACATCAGCGATTCCAAGCTGATTTCTTTGATGATTCCGGAAGCTGTCCTAACTTTTGATTCAGCACTATTTTATTTTGGATATAGCGACAGGATACCTCAACAGTGGCATTTGGCAGTTGATAAAGATATATCAAAAGCTAAAGTCAGAATTGATTATCCGTTTAATGAACCCTATTATATTGAGTGTAAATTGCTCAGTATTGGTGTTGAATCAATAACAGTTGATGACTCAAAAATGAATATTTTCAGTAGGGATAGACTGATCTGTGAATGCTTAAAATATGAAGGCAAAATGGATATAGAAACCATGAATAAAGCCATAATCAATTATATAGAAGATCCTAAGAAAAATATATCTAAGTTGATGGATTATGCTGAAATTAGAGGTGTTACAAAAAAAGAACGCATGACTGAATCATACGTTATGAAGGGGAAATGAGGATTTCTATGCAGTCGGAGCTGATTTATGATAGTTTCGAATTTTGAAACGGGTAGTGTAGTAAGAACTTATAAACAAAGTATACAACAAGTATGTAAGCGTAAGACCTTGTTTGTGTTAAATGAAAGTAAAATTAGACGTACTCGGGAAATCTCCAGTGCATGGGAATAACGGGGAAGCGTAACAAAATCATCTCCCAAAACGTTATATATATGATGGATTAACATTCTTGATTGGATTAATGAGAGGGGTGTACAAATGTTTGCAAAATATGGATACATACTGCCACTGATTGTTTTGTTGCTCTATACTGAATACAAGAAAAGAAGATTTCTAAAAGAAGCTAATAAGACAGATGTTGACGTTCGAAATATTAATTTTGAAATCAATTCACTTAAAATCTTAGAGGAGGTCATTATACGTACAACTGAAATTCACTTTCGTTAGCCCACAGAGTTGATTGAGGAGGGTGTTAGCATGAGAATAATCGCTATAATTACCATGACAATTATTGAATTTCCGGTGACACTTACTTATCATGGTGAGAATGAAGATTTAGTAATTGGTAATGTCGGCGGGATAGCACGGCATTCTGTGTATTACTCAGGTCAAGAGTTAATGGGAGAGACGATTCCATTTGACATGTAGGATATTGAAAAAATGGGAAAAGTCGGAGAAATTAAAAGTACAATAAGGTCGAATATTTATTTAGTTGAATTCTTGGATGAATATCCAACCTTTGAGGAATATTTGATGGAAGGTGATTATACTATGAACATCAAATTTCAGTTCACTGATCTGAAAAAGGATGAATCGGGAGAGTGGATTCTATCTGAAGAGGCAGATTGTGAACTACTCACCACCTAAAAACAACATCTCGCTGAGATTTGTTTTATTGAG
>JACUUV010000035.1 GCA_014859095.1 Clostridia bacterium
AAAAACTTATTCGAGTTCAACTCCAAGTCCACTAGCAATTCTGTTCACATAATTGAAGTAAGCCACCACTTGATTGATGTCAAATATATCTCGATCCTCAAATCCAAGTTCTCTGAGATTGATGATGTCCTCTTCAATTATAGAGTGAGGTGCTTTGGTGAGCTTTATTGCATAACCAATCATCTCAATATCCTTATTATCTAAAACCTTGGTATAATCTTCTTTCAATGCTTCTACGAATTCACGATTCGTTTCCAAACGGAGAGCCTCTCCGTGATGTTCCACTCAGTAATCGCATAAATTGATCTTACTCACAATGGTCGCTATGGATTCCCGTTGCGCCCTGGATAGACCAGATTCTCCAAACATGATGGTTTTGTAAAGTCTCAAATGGGCGTCCAAGGTTTCCGGGTGCACTGAATGTACTTTCAGGATATTCGCAACCGCACGATCTTCTCCGCCGGTAATTCTGTGATAAAGTGTCTTGAGTTTGCCTGATGCCATTTTCTCATGAATTATTCTAATCCAAGCCATTATATATTTCCCCCTTTGTATTCTTGAATCAATTCCTCAATTTGTTCATGTGTTGTCATTTGCTCCGAAAAATCGAGAGGCAGATGATGCTTCTCAATCTTATCAATAATGCCATGTTTTCTAACTACATTACCATAGACACATTCATGCCCAATTCCACATGTATAGCACTGATCGTATCCCGTAGCAGCTACATGTCCTATGACTTCCATTTGATTGGAACGCATGAACCTCTCGACATTTTCCTTAACAGGATCATTCTCTTTTTTACCACGTGATGTACTCACAATAATGCCACGCTTTCCTTTGAGAGAGAATGCGCCCCCGTGTCTAAAACTGAAAGTTCTCTCAAGACAAGCATGACTGAGTGCATTCATCATCCCATAATAATTTGGAGCACCGAAAATGATGATGTCTGCCTCTGTCATTTTCTGACCTATACTATTCCAATCATCACTTTGCTTGCAAATATTATCCAGAGCACACATTGTACACCCCGTACAACCGTTGATTCTTTTTCCGGTCAATGAAATAATTTCCACTGAACCTTCCAATTGTCCTGCAATCGCTGTCACTGTCTGTTCTATGATTCTACCTTTTCTTGCGCTTCCGCTGATTCCAAGAATTTTCATGATTCCCCCACAATCTTGTTCAAGATTTTCATAAATACGTCCAGTGCTTTTCCACTTTTTTCGGATTTCATTCTTACAAGTGCCCCTTGCCAGCTGTTGACTATGAAGTCTGCCAGTAGATCTGGATCGGACAAATATTCTCTCTTATTGGATTCTTTTGCTTCAGTTAGACACAACTCAATTTTTCGGGATATATTTTTATGAATTTCTTCTGCTGCACTTGCTATATCTGAACTAGTGTCACACATCTCTTCAGTCATATTTCCAATAAAACACCCTTTGACGAATCCATTGTTTTTAAAGTGTTCCACGTTATCCTCATAGAACCTTACAATTCTCTCGTTTGGCTCTATGCTATGATCCGTCAAGATCATTAAGGATGAGGAAGACAATTGATCATAGTAATACCAAAGTGCCTCTACACCATATTCTTCTTTACTCTTGAAGTAATTGTAAAATGATCCTTTGGGTATATTGCTGGCATCGGTCAATTCTTTTACTCCTGTTCCATTATATCCTTTTGAATGCATGATATGAATGGACGATTCGAGTATTGTCACCTTATCCATGTTTATTCCCCCTTGTTCAGATATTTGAATATAGATTCAACTGGCATATGATCGCCAATGTCGTTCCCATAAAAAGCCTCAAGAATAGAGTTGTTCTCATCAATTATAAAATCTGCAGGGATTTGAGTTTTTGGACCTTCAGACGGTCCCACTTTAAATCCTTTCCTCATCGCTTCAGAAAATTTTCCGGGTTTGAACATTGATTTCAACATTCCTAATAAGGATTTCTCAAGTCCATATATTTTATAAAGTTTCTGTTCTGGATCTGGAATAATTTCAAAAGGAACATTTTGCTTGCCCACATAGGCCTTTAAGCTGGCTTCCGGCGACTGAAATACCGCTATCATTTCCATTCCCCCGGCTTTTATTTGTGGATATAATTCGTTAAGCTCGCTGACCCTCAGATTGCATAAGGGACAAGAGGCATATCTATAGAACGAAAGTAGAATTTTGCCGTCTTTTGGTGGATTGAGTGTCACTGTTTTTCCTGATAATGCCACCATCTCAAACTGTGGTGCTTTATTGCCTTTCAACATTCTCATATTTGTTGTCCTCCATTTGATATCAATTATATGACCGGTCGTCTCGGAAGTCAACATATAAAATCCCATATCACTCAAAGCTGGAGTGATACGGGATTTTTATAATTCGAATTATTCTGTTACGAGCATTAGTTCTACAGGAATATAAGCTTCAATTGTTTTGCCTTCCAGGTGCATTACCGCATTTTCAACACCCAAACTACCAATCAAACTTGGCTGTTGAGCTACAGTTGCCGCCATTTTACCATCTTTAACAGATACTACAGCATCATCAGTCGCATCAAAACCTACAACGATGATTTCTCTACCAGATGCTTCAATTGCTCTCAGAGCACCGAGTGCCATTTCATCATTATGTGCAAATACAGCATCAATCTCAGGCTGTGCCTGTAGAATGTTTTCCATGACGCTTAGGCCTTTAGTTCTATCAAAGTCTGCAACTTGCTTCGCTACGACTTCGATATCTGTGCCAGCGATGGCGTCATTAAAGCCTTGACCACGATCTCTGGCAGCTGAAGTTCCAGCAATACCTTCAAGTTCAACCACCTTACCAGCACCATCAAGCAGTCCTACGATGTATTCCCCTGCCATCATTCCGCCCGCTACGTTGTCTGATGCAATATGTGTCACGACTGTTCCACTGTTTGCACCTCTATCAAGAGTGATTACAGGAATTCCTGCAGTGTTTGCTGCTCTTATCGCATTGACTACTGCATCAGAATCCGTTGGGTTAATCAATATAAAATCAACACCTTGTGTAATCAGATCTTCCATATTAGATAATTCTTTGGCTGGATCATTCTGTGAATCCAAAATGATCAATTTCGCTCCAAGCTCATTTGCCTTTTCTTCTGCGCCCTCTTTCAAAGTCACGAAAAATGGATTATTGAGTGTGGACAAAACAAGTCCGATTGTCGGTGGTTCCACTATACTACCTGAATCCAATGATTTGTCTCCTGTTACAAGCTTCAATGCAACTGGAATAAAGGCGTCCAAAGTAGTACCATCAATCACTTTTTTAGCTGCGTCAATACCTAGCGAACCGATCAAACTTGGCTGTTGAGCTACTGTTGCAGCCATTTTACCTTCTTCTACAGATAAAACCGCATCATCTGTCGCATCAAATCCAACAACTAGAATATTTCTGCCTGATGCTTCAATTGCTCTTAGTGCACCAAGTGCCATCTCATCATTGTGAGCAAAAACTGCATCGATTTCAGGTTGAGCCTGTAGGATGTTTTCCATTACTGATAGACCTTTTGTTCTATCGAAATCAGCGACTTGTTTTGCAACAACTTCAAGATTTGTTTCAGCGATTGCATCATTGAATCCTTGACCTCTGTCTCTAGCTGCTGATGTTCCTGCGATGCCTTCGAGTTCGACAACTTTACCAGTGCCACCGAGCATTTCAACAATGTACTCACCAGCCATCACACCACCGGCAACGTTATCCGATGCGATGTGTGTAGCAACTGTACCTGAATTTGCACCACGGTCCAGTGTAATAACTGGTATGCCCTTGTCATTCGCTGCTTTGATTGCATTGCCAACAGCATCTGAATCCGTTGGGTTGATTAGGATGACATCAACACCTTGAGTCAATAAATCTTCCATGTTGGCAAGTTCTTTTGCAGGGTCGTTTTGTGAATCCAAAACAATCAGTTCGAGTCCAAGTTCTTTCGCTTTTGTTTCAGCGCCTTCTTTAAGCGAAACGAAAAACGGGTTGTTGAGTGTTGAAATAATTAAGCCGACTTTGTTACCATCAGATTCTTTTGCTGTTTTGCATCCAGACAGTCCTGTCGCTACCACCAGAAGGACCATCATTATCACCAATACTTTTTTCATATTTCTCCTCCATTCTAACCCCTACTTGTTTTTCCTATCAAGCAACACAGCAATCAATATGACGATTCCTTTTGCCAGCAATTGATAATACGAGCTGACATTCATCAGATTGAGCGCATTGTTTAGGACACCGATAATCAAGGCACCTGTCACAGTCCCAAGAATTGAACCCACTCCTCCTGCAAGAGAAGTTCCACCAAGCACCACCGCAGCTATAGCATCAAGTTCATAGCCACTTCCTGCTGTTGGTTGAGCTGAAGACAATCTGGCTGTGATTATGATTCCTGCCAGTGCCGCAAGCACACCACTGATGGTGTATACCATTATTTTTATTCGGTCAGTGTTAACACCTGAGAGCTTGGTCGCTTCCTCATTTCCACCAAGAGAATAGACATACCGCCCCAAAGTGGTCTGTGTCAGCACATAGAATCCGATGATAAAGACAAGGATCATTATTATGATTGGGATTGGAATCCCAATAAAATAGCCATTCCCGATATTCGATAAAAATTCAGCATTCTTTTCGTATCCTGCACTGATTGGTTTCCCATCTGTGAAAACCAGCGTAATACCTCTAAAAACAGTCATTGTGGCGAGTGTCACGATAAATGGTTGTAGTTTCCCTTTGGCAATTACTATACCGTTAAAGAATCCAATACCTCCACCTACTGCAAGAGCCGCTACAATTGCAACGATGGGACTATAACCAAGAGAAATCAACATGGCTACAACAGCTCCCGAAAGAGCAAGAGTCGCTCCAACCGAGAGATCTATTCCACCTGTAATGATGACGAAAGTCATCCCTGCGGCAATTATGGAGTTGATTGATGTCTGCCTTAAAATATTAAGTATGTTTGAGCCAGTCATAAATCGGTCATTGATGAGTGAGACCACAATCGAGAATATGACCAGTCCTATTATGGACTGAAACTTTGAAAGATTTATTTTTTTCATTGTATACTCTCCCCTGCGCCTATCGCCAATCTCATAATTTTTTCCTGGGTTGCTTCTACACGATTCAAAATCCCGGAAATTTTCCCTTCATGCATCACCATGATTCTGTCGCAAACCCCTAAAAGTTCTGGAATCTCAGATGAAATCATCAAGATTCCTAGTCCTTCTTTCTTGAAAGTATTCATCAATTCATAGATTTCCTTCTTGGCACCGACATCAACGCCTCTCGTGGGTTCGTCCAAAATCAGGATTTTCGGTTTGACAGAAAGCGATTTTGCGATGGAGACCTTTTGCTGATTGCCCCCACTGAGCAATTTGACTTTTTGATTGACTGAAGGTGTTTTAATGCTCATTGCATCTTTGTAATAATGGATGCAATTCTTTTCAGATTTTTTGTTGATTACTGTTGCTGTTGAATATTGTCCTAAAGATGATAAAGTGATATTATTTCCAACGGATAGGCCAAGGACCAAACCATCTTTTTTCCGATCTTCAGAGACATAGGCGATGCCTTCATCAATGGCTTGTTTTTCAGTTTTGCCATAGACTTTGACACCTGAAACACTCATATCTTTTATATCACAGGGTATATTGCCATAAATGGATTTGGCTAGTTCAGTTCGTCCTGCTCCCATCAAGCCTGCGACACCTAATATTTCACCTTTTTTTATGTCAAATATTATATCTTTGACCAAAGCATTACTGAGAGCATCCACTCTAAAAACGACTTCCTCTGTTTTACAATCGAGGTACGAATATTGTTCCTCAAGTTTTCTACCGACCATCATCTCAATCAATTGATTTTCGTTAATTTCAGAAACAGGCATTTCTCCTACGAATGAACCATCACGCAATATTGTGACGTCATCACAGATTTTAAAAATTTCAGGAAGTCTATGTGAAATGTAAACTACACTTTTTTCTGCTTTCACCAAATCTTCGATCACCTTGAACAAACTTTCGGTTTCGCTGTCTGTAAGGGCGTCTGTAGGTTCATCCATGATAATCAGTTCCGCTTCAAATGATAATGCTTTTGCGATTTCGACCATTTGCTTCTGGCCTATACTAAGGCTCTGTACTTTTCTTTTGGGATCCAGATCCAAATTCAATCGATCGAGCAATTTCTTTGATTCATTATGCATTATTTTCCAGTTAACTTTTCCATATTTGCTTGGAAATCTTCCCATAAATATATTTTCAGCTATGGATAATCCTTCAATCAAGTTGAGTTCTTGATGGATGATTGCTATGCCTTTTTGCATGGCATCCTTAGGACCGGTAACCTCCAGTTTCTCACCTTTGAAATAAATTTCACCTGAGGTTTTCTGATAGACACCGGATAAAATCTTCATGAGCGTCGACTTACCTGCACCATTTTCACCTAAAAGTGCCATGACTTTGCTTTTATAAACATTTAAATGAACACCATCAAGAGCTTTCACTCCTGGAAATTCCTTTGTGATTCCATCCATGTGAAGGACAACATCAGTCATATGAATCACCACCGAAATCCACACCGGATTGAAGTATTATATTGGCATAAGCGGTACATTCTCCTGTTCTGATAATAGCTTTGCTATTTCCAGTAATTGATTTGAAAATTTCATGAGTGACAAACTCAACCGGTGTTTCACCTAGGAGCTCTAATATTGCATCCAACATTTCACCATTATTCACTTTAATTTCTTCTGCCAGAATCACTTTTTCAATTACCATGTCACCTGACAAGACTTTCAGCGTTTCCATAAATCCAGGGACACCTTTTTTTAGTGCCAAATCAATTCTATTGACTGCCGCTGGTATAGGAAGCCCTGCGTCAGCAATCACCAATTGATCGGTATGTCCCAATTTTGCAAGAGTAGCAACAATTTCCGAATTTAACAATCGACCTTTTCTCAAAGCTTTCTCCTTTCAAGTAATGCCTCCAAAGTAGGAAGTGATTTTTGAGCACCAAGACGTGTAACAGTGAATGCGGCTACCTCTGTCGCAAATTCCAAGGCTTCTTTCATGGAGGATCCTTTTGAAATTTTTGTCATAAGCCCACCTATAAAACTATCTCCCGCTGCCGTGGTATCCACTGCTTTAACCTTATATGCGGGAACATGTAATAATTGATCCCCATCAAAATACCATGCACCTTTATCACCAAGAGTTAAAACAATACTTTTGACTCCCAACAGCTCATATCCATGAGCCAAATCTTGAGGATCCTTAAATTCAGTACCTGAGAGTGTTTCAAATTCAGTTTCATTAACTACAAGCAGGTCCAAGTTGTTAAGCAATTCTTTTGATAGAGCTTTTGCTGGAGCAGGATTGAGTACTGTGAACAGACCTGACTCATGAGCTAAAGTCATACATTTTGATACGGTTTCCATTGGCACTTCAAGTTGCATAACAAGAATATCCATATCGTCAAACCATGACTTTTGAACTATCTCCGGTTTGAGATTGCCATTGGCGCCTTCAATGACCACTATCGAGTTATCAGCATTGTCATTGACCATAATCAATGCCATCCCCGTTGGTGCATCAGCTGCAAGGCCAACTTTATCGTGTACATTCATAACCGCTAGATTTTGCTTGAGCTCCTCACCTGATACATCATCTCCAACCATACCGACCATTGTTACATCGGCACCAAGTTTACCCATGGCAACCGCCTGATTGGCACCTTTTCCACCTGGGTTATAAATTAGTCCTCTTCCGGCAACTGTCTCCCCTACTCGCGGTGTTTGTTCCACTTGAGTTACAAGGTCCATATTAAGGCTACCTATGACCAAAATTTTTTTTTGATTTTCCATAACAACTCCTTACTAGAGGTAAACGTTTAACCTGTTAAATATTAGAGAATCATTTAGTGGATTCTCTAATCACCAATTTCGTTTTAAGTACGACATCCTTCATTTTTCTTTCAGGATGCTTAATGAGTTCTATCAACATTTCAGCGGCTTTATAGCCCATCCGATAATTGGGTTGACGAACCGTTGTTAAATTAGGTGTGACTACTGTCGCCATATAAATATCGTCAAATCCAATCACTCCAATGTTTTCAGGTACCGATATTCCTTTTTCATTCAGTGCCTTAATAGCTCCAATTGCGATCATGTCGTTGCCACAAAAAATTCCATCAAATTCTAAATTGTTTGTTATTGCCTGTGCGACACCTTCATATCCCCACTGGGCGTTATAATTGCCTTCAAAAAACAACTTCTCGTCATATTTTATACCATGATCATCCAGTGCGGTTTTATACCCTTCAAATCGGTCCAATGCTGGTTTTGATGTCATGGGACCACCAAGATGCAATATTCTTTTGTAACCGCGTTCAATCATGTAGCTTACACCTTGATAAGCGCCAGTCGTGTTGTCCACTGTAATCTTACCTTGAGCTCTCATCCCTGTGATATCTCTATCTACAGTAATGACTGGAATCTGAAGTCTAAGAAATTCTTTTGATACTTTGTTTCTCAAACTCGATGATGTGAAAATGATGCCATCCACCATTTTTTCTTGAAGCATCCCTATATAGGAGACTTCTTTATCCAAATCATTGTCTGAGTTGCATAGTATAACATGATAACCTTCCAATTTGGCATAATCCTCAACACCTCTAGCCACTTCAGGAAAGAATGGATTGGTTATATCTGGAATGATCAGTCCAATCGAATTGGTTTTCTTCGTTATCATCGATGACGCCACCCTATTGGGAACATAATTATGGATTTCAATCAAATCCAGCACTTTTTGTCTGGTTGCCTGACTGATGTTCTGATCTTTATGATTGACAATTTTTGACACGGTTGCGGTGGATACATCCGCCATTTTTGCAATATCTTTTATTGTAATTTTCATATTTTCATCTCTCTAGGTAAACGTTTACTTAATTATATCACTTAAATGTTACAAGTCAATAACATTTTTGAGTTCCGTATAAGCATTTAAAAAAGTAGGTTCTGACAATATTGATATCAGTGACCTACTCATTTTCTTTTGCATACTATTTATCGCCTAAAACTCTTAATAAAATAATACATTCCAAAAATAAACAAAAGTGATCCAGCCAAAGTCAAGAACATCCCTACTTTCAGCAAAGAGTTTAAAACGACACCCAAATCAATATTTTTCAAAATATACTCAAACACTGAAAATATGATTCCAAAGAAAACTCCACTCAGCATCATCAGAACACTCTTTTTGAAGCCAATTTCTGATTCCATGGCAATACGTTTTTTCATCTTATCTTCAGCCAACTGACGGACGGATTTGTCTTCCATGGATCTGATATCACTGTTTCCGTTAAACCAGAAATTCAATTGCTCACCTCCTGCTACTAAAATCATAGTTTCTGACCAACTCTCCATCATCAAATGGAATGATGCGGTCTGAATAAATCTGATACGACTCATGCCCTTTACCGGCTATCACAACCACATCTTCTGAATCAGCAATATCCAGTGCCCTATAGATGGCTTCTTTGCGGTCTTCAATAATCTCATACGATTGCGATGATCTTTTGATCCCGGATTCGATTTCAGAGATTATACTATAAGGATTTTCACTTCTTGGATTATCTGATGTCAGAATGCATAAATCAGCGAGCCTTCCTGCTATTTCACCCATGACAGGTCGTTTTGTCTTGTCCCGATCTCCACCACAACCAAAGACGACAATGACTTTTCTTTTTCCAAAAGCTCTTACTGCTGATAAAATATTCTCAAGACCATCTGGTGTATGGGCATAATCCACAATGGTCATTGTACCTTTTTTATTAAAGACAGGTTCGAATCTGCCTTTGACACTTCCGATGGTTTGAATGAATTTCACAATGTCTTTTATGGACATACCAGAGACATAGCAAGCACCAATTCCGGCAAGTGCATTGTATACGCTGAATTTACCTGGAGTCTTTAGGTGAATGTCATACCCGTTTCCCTTAAAGTGCAGTGTGAATTTCACTCCCGTTTCCGTGTATGAAAGATCACTTGCCTTAAAATCTGCATCTCGATCTATCCCATAAGACCAAATCTTCTCACAAGTTGCACTTTCCATTATCTCATCGAAAATGACGTCATCTGCATTTATTACGCCATAGCGGCACATCTTAAAAAGCTTCAGCTTCGCGTTTTTATATCGGTTCATATCGCCGTGCTCGTCTAAATGATCCGGTGTCAGATTCGTAAACACACCCACTCTGAAAGCGCAGTTGTCGACTCTATGATACTCTAGGGCGATTGAAGTCACTTCAACAGCAACATCTGTTACTCCTGCATCAAGCATTTCCCTCAAAGTACCTTGTAATTCCAATGCGTCAGGTGTCGTTGGATTTAACTTTTCCACTTGAGTTGATTGTTCTCCGATGGTGTTGTCAATAGTCCCAATGATTCCTGATTTTCTGTTACCGAGCTCAAGTAATTTCGCAACAATCCAAGCAACCGAGGTTTTTCCATTTGTTCCTGTGATTCCGATGACATTGAGTTCGTGCGAAGGATTACCATAAAAATGACCTGCGACTACAGCCATGGCTTTTCGAGTGTCTTCAACTTTTATTACTGTGATATCGTCTGGAATTCCAGGGACCTCTCTCTCTACGATTAATGCCTTTGCACCAGCGTCAATCGCCTCAAGCGCAAAATCATGTCTGTCCACACTCTTGCTTTTAACGCAAATAAACAGTGCATTGTTCTCTACTTTTCTCGAATCCCAAGCGATGGATTTCACATTCAGATCTTCTGATCCCTGAAATACAGTGTATCGGATTCCAATTAGCAAATCAGTGATCAACAATTGTTTGCCTCCAATTCTTTCACTTAAGCTTTTGTATCGACTTCGATAAGCTCACCACAATGACTACAGTGGTATTCATGCTTTTTGGCACGAGTCAATCTTTCAAGTTTTTCTCTCTTCCCACAATGTGGACATCTCAGTTTCGTTTTAGTCAAATATACAATTCCAATCAAAGCAAATATCGAAGGCAAATAAAAACCGACATTGAATGATCCACCGATAAATGTCACACAAAATATGGCTGCCAGGGCCCACCCCGATTTGATGGCTTTCCAAGATACTTTTTTCATTGATTTCTCCTTCTCTATTTATAATACGCTTTTACAATCTCGCCATAATAAAGTACATGAAAATCATTGTTAGGGTAACTTGAAGTGCGAATGTCTCTGCTTAAAGTTCCAGGTTCCATGGCCTGCTTATAAACAATTTTACACTCGAGGTGGAGTGCGCAATCCGCTATTATGGGTGTGTCAATAATTTGAGACTCTGCAAGCGTCAAACCACATTCTTTGATTTTGTCCATGTCTCTACCGGATTTGGTGCCACAAAATGCCAAAGCTTTTTTCAGATCCTGATCAACAGGTACACTGACAGAAAATGATTCAACTCGATCGATCATTGAATACGTGTGTCTTGTATATCTTACTGGCACCATGAAAACGGGCTTGTTCCAAATATAACCCAGTGTACCCCATCCAATGGTCATTGTATTGACTTTATCAAAACTTTTGACAGTTAAGAAAGCCCCTTTGACCAGCTGGGTCAACAAATCTTCAGATAACTCCTGAAAAGTGATTTCCTTCAAAATAACCCCTCCTTAATTCCATTTTATAATACATTATAATCTTTTTTCACTGATCATGTACATCAAGTTAGTAATTTGTGTTATAATGATGTGTAACATAAACGCTTGCCCAAGCGGAAATTGATCTCTCTTAGGAGATTTCAATAGGAAACAGTTTTGGATCTTAGGATTCAGAACTGTTTTTTTTTGCCCATCAGAATCCGAGCAAAATGCCCACCGCTGCAGACACGACCACATAAGCGACTGGGTGCCTATTATATCTTTTGATCATATAGAATATGACTAGAAAAAAAATGGCTTTCTTAAGATCCAATAAATCCTTTTCAAACACGGCGATTTTTATGATGTCAAAACCCGCAACTGCTATCAAACCAGTCACAGCAGGTCTGAGCCCCCAAAAGGAATGCTCCAGTGTTTTACTTTTACTGAATTTTTCCATGTATCCAGCAACCACTAATACTATAATGATGGATGGGGTCACCATTCCCAGTGTCGCTGCAAGACCTCCAAAGAGACCTCCTACATTATAACCCGCGTATGTTGCCATATTGATGCCGATCGGACCAGGTGTGGACTCGGAAATTGCCACCATGTCCACTATGAAGGATATCGGAAACCACCCTGTTGTCATGGATAGATGCCTAAGAAAAGGAATTGTTGCCATGCCTCCGCCTATCGCGAAGAGACCAATTTTAAAGAATTCAAAATACAACTCAAGAAGGATCATCGTCTCTCCTCCTTAGTCATTTTACCCATCAAAATGCCAACCACAGCAGCTCCAAGTACAAATGCGATAGGGGTCAATTTCGTGAAAATCATTCCTAAGAAAACAACACAGAAAATCAGTAGTCCAATTGTGTTCACCACAGCTTTTTTCCATAATCCGATCACCACATTGAGAATAAGCGCCGCGACACATACAGCTATACCGGAGAAAGCGCTTCTCACAATCGGTAATTCTTGAAAATTATTCAAAAAAGCAGCTATGAAAGTAATGATGATCAAACATGGACTGACGATCCCCATTGCTCCAGCGATTCCACCCAATGCCCCTTTTCGCTCCCTACCGATGAATATGGCGACATTGACTGCAATGATTCCTGGTAATCCTTGACTCACAGCATAATAGTCAATGATTTTCTCATGACTGATCCAATTCCTCTTTTCAACGATTTCCTTCTGCAGAATAGGCAACATGGCATATCCACCACCGAATGTCACTGAACTCATCTTAAAGAACAATACATAGATTTCCCATAGCATTCTCATCTGTTCCACCTTTAAAATTTTTATCTATCTTTCATAGTATATCAAAAACTGACAGTTGTAGGTGTACGCTCAATCCTATTTCCAAACCCCTTGACTCAAATAATTCATGGCCCGCTCATTTGCAGCGCTTGAAATCTGTTCATCAAATCCGAGAATTCTGAGGAGTTTGATTGCATTTCTGCTTTTGGCCTCTCCAGTTTTCATTTTATAATCAAAGATCATGGTATTGCCTGAGAAATCTTCCTGAAAATGTACCATCTCATATTGTCCTTCAAGCAAACGGCAGAGTTCCACATCATGTGTGGCCACCAGGCAAAGTGTATTCTCATCTGCAATCGCCTTCAGGATTTCACTGGATGCTGCAATTCTTTCAACGGTATTGGTTCCTCTGAGCACCTCATCAATGACACATAAAATCGCATGACCTGACTTTGTAGACTCAACAATCCGCTTTAAGGATTTGATTTCAGAAATGTAGTAACTCTCGCCAGATAGCAGATTGTCACTTAAGGCCATTGATGAATAGATTCTGAATGCTGTTGCATCATATGTTTTGGCTAACACCGTACAAATCGCCTGCCCCATGATAGCATTGATGGCGGCTGTTTTTAGAAATGTCGATTTCCCCGAAGCGTTCGACCCTGTTACCAAATGGGATTTGTTCATCATCAAATTGTTGGAAACACATGTCTTGACAAGAGGATGGATCAAAGCCTCACCCTGTAGATATGGCGTTTTATTCGATTCAAAGACGATTCTTGGAATTGAATGTTCTGGAACACTTTTTCGATAGGAAGAGACTGCAAGTGCGGATTCAATCTTTCCAAGCGATTCATGAATCTTGAAAATGGAATGATAATGCGTTCCAATTTTATTTTTTATAATCTCATAAGTGATTAAAATCATCTTCAGAGACGGTCGGTTGCCTAAGCTGATGATAAAGATACTGTTCCCCTGAGGTGGACAGCCCCATATTGATGCGTTTGAAAACATCATCCATATTGAGGTCGTTCCATGTGATATCATCGACCACAAACGGATCCATACTGTTTTCGACCCTATACCCATGGTAGCTTTTTATGGCTTCCATGTCACCTGGTTTGTATGTGGTTTTGGGAATTTCTCCAAACTTTTTGATGACATTTTTCATGACTTTCATTTTTTTCAACATAACGACTCCTAAAGAGAATTTTTTCTCATTGTATCCACAAATCATTAACAATAGATTAAACAACTAGAAAGAATGTCTTATTTCATCTATAATAGATATGTTCCATTTGAAAGGAGACGACCAACTATGCAATACTATTTTGCACCACTTGAAGGTGTCACGGGTTACATCTACCGAAATGCCCATAGAAAATACTTTGATGGAGCAGACAAATATTTCACCCCGTTCATCTCCCCCAACAGTATAAGAAATTTTACCACAAAAGAACTGAATGATATACTCCCTGAGAACAACCCAGGAATCAAGATTGTGCCTCAAATACTCTCAGATAAATCCGAGGAGTTTATAAAGACCGCAGGTGCCCTATATGAGTACGGCTATGAAGAAATCAACCTCAACCTCGGTTGCCCTTCGGGAACGGTAGTCTCAAAAGGCAAAGGTTCCGGTTTTTTGGCGTATCCGGAGCAATTGGATCGATTTCTTGATGAAATATTCAACTCATCCAAAATGAAGATTTCCATAAAAACAAGATTGGCCGTTAATGATCCGGAAGAATTTTATGAACTCGTCAAAATCTTCAACAAATATCCCATTGAAGAGTTGACCATCCACCCGAGAATTCAAAAGGATTTTTATAAGAACACACCCAATTTAGCGGTTTTCAAAGCGGCGCTTCCCACTTTAAAAGCACAAATTTGCTACAATGGGGATCTATTTAAAAAAGACGACTATGAAAATTTCATAACGAGTTTTCCGGAGATTGAACGTATTATGCTCGGAAGAGGCCTCATAACCAATCCGAATCTCATAGGCGAGATCAAAGGTAAAGGTCCACTGGACAAATCACGCTTAAGAAATTTCCATGACGAAATCTATGAAAACTATCAAAAAGTGATGTCCGGTGATCACAATGTCTTGTTCAAGATGAAAGAAATCTGGCTCTATATGATTCAATTATTCCCAAATGAGAAAAAATACGCAAAAGCGATAAAAAAATCCGATAATTTGCGTGAATATGATAAAGTGATCAAGTTGCTGTTTGATCAACAAGAATTGATTTAAACTATTTAAAAAGACGTATGCCCCCCTATATGAGAGCATGCGTCTTTTTCGATTACAATTATTCTTCTTTATTATCCATCTGTGCCATGAAAGACATGGCCATTTCAATATATTTGAGCAATTCGGCCTCGATTTTTTCTTTTGCGGCCTCTTCAGCGCCTTCTGATACCGTGACCCTAAAGCTCGACTTTGAGACTTCCATTTTCACAAAATCCGATCCGAGTGCTTTTTCAGCCATTTCCTTGAGCATCTTTTTGGAATCGTCTTTGAGCAAATGCTCTGCAATCATATCCTGAATGTGTACAACAACGCGTTTCGCATCATCGATTTGAATCGATTTGACAAACATACTAATCATAATTTGAATCTCCTTTATCTTTAGTCCAATCTCATTTTACCACATTGCATCAACTCAATAAACCATATATAATGAATCGAATACCAATAGAAGAGGAGATAATATGAAAACATATATAATGAGAGTGATTCGATTGATGTTCGGTCTTTTGCTTTACGCCATCGGGATAGTGCTGACCATCAATGCGGATATAGGATACGCACCTTGGGATGTGTTTCATGTAGGATTTGCAAGTACCTTTGGGATGAGCATCGGAATGGCATCCATCATCACAGGACTCGCAATCGGTGTGATCGCAGTGATATTAGGTGAAAAAATCGGTATCGGTACAGTTCTGAACATGGTGTTGATCGGAGTATTCGTCGATTGGATTATGCTCGCAGGTTTCGTTCCAATAGCGACAAATTTCTTCTTTGGAGTTCCTATGATGATTACCGGTATCGTAACCATTTCGCTTGCCACTTATTTCTATATCAGCGCGGCATTCGGGTCCGGACCAAGGGACAGCCTTATGGTGGCGGTGACAAGAAAGACCGGACTGCCGGTGGGATTTTGCAGAGGAAGCATTGAAATACTCGCGGTGATTGTCGGTTGGCAACTGGGTGGAAAGGTTGGCGTCGGAACAATTCTCTTCGCATTTCTAATCGGTTTTTTTGTCCAGACAACATTCAAAGCACTCCATTTTAATGCCACCGAAATTTCTCATGAGACCTTGGATCAGACTTTCCTTACAATCACTGGCAAACCAGCAAAATAGAATTGTAGTCCAAATAAAAAAACGCCTCAGAATCATCTGAGCCGTTTTTTTGTTTATTCCGCCATTTCCAGCGCTATTTTCATCATGTTGGTGAAAGCCAACTGTCGTTCATCTGAAGTGGTCAATTCATGAGTCACGAGGTTGTCGGAAACAGTAAGCAGACAAGCCGCTTTCTTTCCAAGAACATTCGCATTATGGAACAGTGCAAATGCTTCCATCTCCACAGCCACACAGCCGTGATTCTCATAAATTGCCTTATACTCGTCGAAGTTTTCCCTATAAAAAACGTCAGAAGAATGAATTCTTTCGATGTGCATTGGAATTTCGAGTGCTTTTGCAATCTCAATCAATTGGTTGTTGAGTTCAGCTGAACCTTCAATCACATCTTGGTCATAACCACTTTGTACTTTAGCAAAAGAAGATTCGCTCCATACGTCTTTAGCAAGAATGACATCATAAAGTTTCATGTCAGCGGTATAGCCGCCACAAGAACCGATTCTGATGATGTTTTCCACATCATAAAATTTGTAGAGTTCAAAGGAATAAATTCCGATGCTCGGCATACCCATTCCACTGGCCATGACAGAGATTTTTCTGCCTTTATAGGTACCGGTGTAGCCCAAGACATTTCGAACGCTATTGAACTGAACAACATCTTCAAGAAATGTTTCAGCGATGAACTTTGCACGCAATGGGTCTCCAGGCATCAAAACCGTTTTTGCGATTATGCCCTTTTCAGTTGTTTCAATATGCGGGGTTGGTATCATAATAGACCTCCTATAATTTTCTCACATGTTATATTGTACCCGATATATGGATTTTAATCATTGTATATATTCTCTATAATTATTTTATTTCAATTTTCAGCTTTCCAAGTACAAACATATGACCATTCTGAAGGTCCAATCTCAGGTGATTGATTGATCCACTCTCCATAGAGACCAAGTGACTCAGCTGACAGTTCGAAATGGCATTTCGCGATTCCAATATCGTTGAGTTGCATGTCGAAACTAGAAGCTCCGTAGCCTTTGGTGCGACTTAGGAAAAAGTGGTAACACTCACCGATTTTAATCACGCGCCACGGTTGTTTATTGGATGCGGAAGGACCAATTCTCACCATTTCCAATGGAACGGCGTATTCGGCAGCCTCATTTTCGGTCAATGGTGTTGCAGGACTCTTATCAAAGAAAATTTCTTGCCAAGGTTTTCTTTTGTTAGCCCCAACGACTTTACGCATTGCCATTTCCATCATCCTCAGCTTATCTTTTTTGTAGCCCAACGGAGAAACGATTGCGATTTTCTCATGGTCGGATAGTTCCATGATTTGTTCAAAATCCGCCTTTTTAAACGTTCCGCCCAGCCAACAAGTCTGTAGACCCAGATCAGTTGCGGCAAGTACGATTTTCTCAAACAGATACCCGAATTCAAACGCATTTTTCTCATCTTGATCCACGATGCCGACAATATAATTTTTTGCTCCCGAAATCACCCCATAAGTTCCTATCTTTTTCTCTTCCTTAAGGTCCAAGTTTTTAAAACTCGACAAAAAGAACTTCGCCTTTATGCCTGAAAGCGCCACAGCGTCCTCATTGATATCTTTTAAAATGGATTCCAATTTTTGAAATAGGTTCGGATCTATCTCTTTGAATTCAAATGTTCTCGTAGATGTTCTTTTTTTAATGAGATCTATTACAGAATTTTCAAATTTCATATTTGCTCCTTAGCATTTCTTTCTATTATACCCTAAATCTGTACCCAGCGCCCCAAACAGTTTCTATAAAATGACACCAGTCAGCAAATTCTTATTTTTTAATCGTCCATAACCGCGATTGATAATCCCCCGTTACGTCCCCACTATGTTCAATGCCATTGAACGATGGTCTGATCAGCAATCCCAGGTGCATCAGATATCGACCTGATAAAGGATACTCATACCCACTGACTTCATAGAAAGACTCTTCATCCAGACCATGAAGTTTAAGTCTTGTTGTGCGATCATTCGGTCGGGCAAGAATCTGATACCATGCTACCACCGCTTGGCTTCCGTCCTTTGCGACGACCATCCAAGCGGTCTGGTTGCCACCACCATTAAAGGGACTGATCAAACGATAAAAATCACCCTTATGAATGAGCTCACGCTGTGATTTAAAGTCTTCGATCTGCTGCGTTACTTCATTTTTCTCCTCATTTGAGAGCTTAAGAATATTCAGCTCATAACCAAAAGTTCCAAAAATGGCCACGTCTGAGCGCATCTTGAGCGAGGTTTGCCTGAGCACTTGATGATTCGGTATATCCGACACGTGCGAACCCATGGAGACAAGCGGATAAACCAAACTGGTCCCATACTGTATTTTTAAGCGCTCTACAGCATCTGTGTTATCACTGGTCCATGCTTGGGGTGCGTAGTAAAGCATTCCAGGATCAAAACGGCCACCACCTGCAGAACAGGATTCAAACAGTATATTCGGATAGCGTTCAATCATACGTTCATAGAGATTGTACACACCAAGAATATAACGGTGCATCAGTTCTCCCTGCTTTTCAGCACAGAGGCCCCTACCAAATGCCTCTGTGATATTACGATTCATATCCCATTTAATATAGGTAATCGCCGAACCGTCGAAAACCCTGATGAGTTGCTCAAATATTCCATCCACTACTTCAGGTCTTGAATAATCCAGGACGAATTGATTGCGTCCATGAGACATTCTTCTATCAGGATCACCAATTACCCAATCGGGGTGACTATAATATAAATCGGATTTCTTATTGATCATTTCGGGTTCAATCCAAAGTCCAAATGCGATACCAGACTCCACAATATCATGAGACAGTTTTTTAATCCCACTTGGAATTTTTGTCAGATTGACAGTCCAATCCCCAAGTCCACTGGTGTCATCATTTCTTGTGCCGAACCATCCATCATCCAGTACAAGGAGTTCAATGCCCAGTTCTTTTGCGCCATGGGCAAGATCAAGAATCTTTTGCTCATTGAAATCAAAGTACGTCGCTTCCCAATTGTTGAGCAGAACTGGTCTTGGCGCATTTCTCCATCTTTTTGCTATCAAATGAGATCTGAAAAGGTCGTGAAAAGTTCTGCTTAGAGCACCAAGGCCATTTGGTACATAAGCTAGAAGCGCTTCAGGGGATTGAAAAACATCGCCTTCGTTCAAAATCCACTCGAAGCCTTGTGGATGAATTCCAGCCAGCATCCTTGCTCTTTCATCACCATCGACTTCAATCTGCATCAGAAAGTTTCCACTATAAACTAAAGAAATGCCTATGGCTTCACCATTTTCTTCTGTGGTCGAACTTCTTTTTAATGCCACAAAGGGATTATAAGCTGCACTGGAAGCGCCACGTAAGCTGCCAATGGATTGTATGCCATGATGCAGTGGACTGGTCCCAATATGGCGTTCTCTGGTCCAATCCCCATATAACTGAACCCACTCCCACTCGCTGTCGTCAAGATCAAGCGACAGACTCATCAACCTCTTGAGTCTTATACTAGAAGATTTTTGATGGATCAATCGACTATTTCTGGCAATCACCGGATAGTCTCTAAAAATTGAGTATGAAAGAATCAATAACGACCCCATCACAGGATCGATCATTTTGATTTCTAGAGTCATGACATCCTGTCCATCTTCATAACGTGTCGATGGCAGCCCCTCTAGTTTTTTCTTTCCAGCATATATGTTATGGTCCTCATAAATAAAATCAATAATGCTGCTTCCCGACTCCATTTGAACATCTATAGCCGGCGCTCTGTAATCCGTCGATCCAAAACAAGGCATTTCAAGTTTTTCAATATTGAGTGAAAATCCCATATCCCCTTCATACACATAGTTCGTAAGCCCTCTGTTTTGATCTTCTCTGAATTGGGATTGATTCATTGCTTCATTCGTATGAAGCGCTTTTCCAAAATAAAAATGTCCAAGATGCCCGTTTCGAAGAATGCCAATAACATAGCTGATTTGACCGTTTATAAGATGAAACACTTTTTGTGTAGGATCATAATAAATGTTCATCGATTATCCTTTCACTGCTCCGCCAATAGTAACGGCTTTTTCCACTTGGTTGCTGAAAATAGTGTAGACGAGCACTGTTGGCAAACTTGCTATAACCATTGTCGCACCCATCGCACCCCAATCTGTCGTAAACTGTCCTTGGAAGAAAAGTATTCCAAGAGGCAATGTTTTCAAGCTTTTATCGAGGACAAGTACATTTGCTAAAATGAACTCATTCCAGGCATTCAGGAATGTGAAAATCCCAAGTGTCGCTATCGCTGGTTTTACCGTTGGCACGATCACAAAGAAAAATGTCTGAAAAATATTTGCTCCATCAATGCATGCCGCCTCCTCTAGTTCAACAGGCAGTCCCACAAAAAATCCATAAAATACTAGAGTCGCAAAGGCTAGGTTAAAGGCAGTATAGGGCACGATCAATGCCCAATGAGATCCTGATAGACCAAGGTCCTGAACCACCCTTGTCACTGGAATCAAAACCGCTTGTACAGGTATAAACATACCAAGCGCGACAAAAGTCCTCGCGAAATTTCTTCCACGCCATTTCATACGACTGGTCGCGTAAGCGAACATCATAGCCAACACGATTGTGATTACAACTGTTGCCGAAGCAACAATCACACTATTTAAAAAATATACGGGCACATCGTATTGAGACCACGCATTGATATAATTTTCAAATCTAAGTGTTTTCGGAAATCCAAATGGATTGCTGACAAAGATTTCCTCATTATTTTTAAATGAATAGAGCAGCATCCAAACCAAAGGATATAGAGATATGAAAGCATACCCCCACAAAAATATTCTGAAGAAAATTTGAGAAAAAGACAGTTTTTTCATACTAAGCTCCCTCTGAGGTGTTTTCAGTCTTAAAGACCCTGTTGATGACCAAGATTGCAATCAGACATTCGAGTACGAGTATTGTTGCGGCGGCAAGTCCATATCCGAATTCACCACTTCTAAAAGCGGATGAATACATCATATAGGTGAGTGTGTAGGATGAATTGCCAGGACCACCGCTGGTCATGATGAACATTTCAGTGAAGGCTTTGATTCCACCTGTGACCGAAATCAATAGACAAAACTTGTAAGTCTCTGCCAATAATGGCATAGTAATCTTCATATGAGCTTGGACTGGAGAGGCTCCATCAATTTGTGCCGCTTCGTAGTAAGATGTTGGTATGGATTTAATGCCTGCCAATATAAGAGCAAATTGGTATCCCATCCATTGCCACGCATTGACTACAGCTATAGCGAAAATTGCCTTATTTCGATCCGAAAGCCAATTTTGGCGATAACTAGATCCTATGAGTTCAAAGAATTTATTGAGAAGTCCTGTGTCTGCATTGTAAATGGATAGCCACAATTGACTCACAACAGTCACAGAAAGCACGACCGGTATGAAATATACGATTCGAAAGACGTTACGGCCTCTAAGTTTCACAC
Source organism: Clostridia bacterium (assembly GCA_014859095.1). Classification (GTDB taxonomy): domain Bacteria; phylum Bacillota; class Clostridia; order Peptostreptococcales; family Acidaminobacteraceae; genus Fusibacter_D. Next base: position 21,757 of record JACUUV010000035.1, read on the forward strand.
TGGAGACGGCAAGTGCCAAAATTGTAGCAACCGAAATCTGAAATACTGTGATTACCGCAGCAAAAATGAAGCCATTCTTATTGCTGAGATAGAACAACTTATCATCAAAGAGTCTTAAATAGTTGTCAATGCCGATAAAGGTCCCTGCCGAAAGGCCATTCCATTTGAAAAAACTTTTATAGAACACCTGTATAATCGGATAGAAGACCATTATGCTGAAGAGCGAAAGCGCCGGTAAAGTGAAGACTGCAATCGCTAGTTTATTTCCATAGTATTTTTTCACAATCAAGTCCTTTCTGAGATCAACTCCCAAGTTTCAGTGGAATAAAAGGGGAGCCACGCATGCGCGGCTCCCTAGTCAAGCGATTTGTTATTGATTCATTCTTTCTATTACTTTGTCGAGCTCTTCTACAAACTCAGTAGGTGTGTAATCTTTCGTCATCAAGAACTGCGATTGATCTTCAATGGCAACTTTGAACAAAGGATTGGATAAACCCCATGCAAATTTGGTTGTTGAAGTGATGTTGCCCATTTCAGTATCCAATTTTTGCATCATTGTCGGGAAAGGCATTTCAGGCTTTATGCTTTCATCCACTTTCACAGCCAGGATAGGGTTGCCACGGTACATATATTTTGCTTCACAATATTTTTCTGAAAGATAAGCAGCCACTTCAGCAGCCAGTTCCTTGTGCTTGGAATTTGGATTCACTGCATAACCACCTGGTGCTCCCCCGCCGCTGAGTGCATATTGGTTGCCTTCATAGCCAGGCATTACAGGGTACCACATCCAGTCCGCATTTTCACCAAGTTTCTCAGCAGAACCTGCGATTTCCCATTGACCATTCAGGAACATTGCAGCTTTGCCTTCATAGAAAAGTGCAGCAGCTTGGTCATAGTTTGTGTTGGTTGCTCCGTCTGCGAACATTCCTGCTTTTACCAGTTCATTCAAAGTTTCCGCAGCCTTTGTGTATGCTTCTTCAGAAGCTTTGCTTTCGCCTGAATCCAGTTTAGTGATGCCCGCTGGGTCGAAACGTGTTGCAAATACATCGTACATTGCAGTTGTGATCCATTTTTCTTTTGCGAAGATTGACATTGGAACAATGTTGTTGGCTTTAAATGTTTCAATTGCGGTCAATAATTCTTCATAGGTTTCAGGAACCTTCACATCGAATTCTTCGAACAACGCTTTGTTGTAGTACCACAACACGAGTTCGTTTCCTGCATAAGGGAATGCGTAAATGTGGCCGTCTTCGTTGTAAATGATATTTTCGGCACTTGGATGTGCTCGATCCAAAAATCCGGTACTTTTGGCTACGTCATCCAGAATCATTATATTTCCTGATTCTTTAAAAGTTTCAATCTGGGAAAGACCTACTTGAAATATGTCTGGCAAGTTGCCTGTTGCTGCATAAGTCTGAAGTTTTTGTCCATCATCTTGAGCTTGGATATCGAGTTCAAGAGTGACATGTGGATAGTCGATGGCAAGTTGCTCTACAGCGTAATCATATGGCACTTTTGTATCATCGTCTGAGTATTGTGCATAGATTCTGAGTGTTACAGGTTCATTTTCCACTACTGGTTCTGCAGCCGGTTCGGATACAACCGGAGTTACAGCTGGAGCATCTGGTGTTTCAGTTTTGGCGCAACCTGCAAGCATGCCTATAAGCAGCATGAAAACGAGTAACAAACTGGTTATTTTTTTCATTTTCTTTCCCCCTATAAAATCTTATGGGACTCATTTTGTCTTCCCGAATCCAGTATATGTTTTTACATTTGTAAATTAAATGTAATATTCAAAATGAATTTGTACTTTTCAAAAAAAACAAGTATCATGTATGGTTATTGATACTCGCTTGGTGAAACGCCAAAATGATTTTTGAAACACTTGCTGAAATAGCCTGGGTCACTGTATCCCACCATTTCCGATATGGCAGATAATTTGTATCTCCCCTCGATCACCAGGAGACTTGCCTGATCCATGCGCACCTTACTGAGATATTCGGAGATAGTCATCCCCATTTCATCTTTGAACATTTTTCGAAGGTACGTCTGATTGACTAATAATTTTTTTGAAAGATCGTTCATATTGAACTCTGGATTCGAATAGTTTTCATCAATACAAAGCTTGGCATCTCTTGCAATTTGGTTGGCTCTTGTTTCCCTGTGAGCCATCAGATACTTGAATGCGCGTGAGTATGACATTTTGATGAACCTTCTTTGCTCCTCTTCAGTCCCTTGATTTAAAATATCATAAGGCTGAAATTGATCGGGAAATACATCTGAGATATTTTTACCAGCTTTCACTAGATATGAAAGCAACAGGCTGATGAGTCCCATGTTGTTCATACGCTTATATTCTGGAGAAAATCGCTTTGTATCCGCTTCTTTGAAAACCGTTTCAATGACTTCTATGGTATGATCCGCATTGAGTTGATGCAAATGATTCAGAATGATTTCATTGATCTCTGCCGAGTAAAAACCATAAGTTTTCTCTTCTTGTGATATAGCATCATACCAAATCGCTTTGTTGCCACTGGCTTGAAATCGATGCGAGAGCGCGTTGACCGATTCGAGGTAAGATTTCCTAATTCCATCAATACCCCTGTAAACTCCACCTATTCCAATGGTCACATTCAATGACAATCGCTCACTGATAAACCCCATGAAGTGATCCAGTTCTTCCCGATCCAGTGAATAATTCTCTTTGCTTTCCAACACGTTGATAAAAAGTACCCGACTCTCGAAATCTGTGAAATAGTACTCAGTGCCTTCAGATTGCATATAATCTTTATACAGATCCCCGATGACGCTCTTCCAGTTCATCGCCTTCTCAGATACCTTCAGACTTTTCTCTTCCGGTTCTATCTCAAGTGCAGTAACAAAGAAATGATGGTCTGGTTTAAGGTCAAGTCCATTTTCCAACAACCGGACTGGTAAAGAATCATCAACTTCCTTGGCATAGATGAGCTGTCTCAATAGACGCTCACGGATCAGATACTGTTCGTCTTTTTTGCCTTGTTTCATTTCAATGGCTTTATTGATATTATCCTGAAGACTGAGTAGAGTCAAAATGAGTTCTTCTTTTTCAAAAGGCTTTACGATATAATCCACAACACCAAGTTTAATGGCCCTTCTAGCGTATTCAAATTCACTGTTTCCGGTAATCAGAACAACTGCAATTTCAGGATTAAGCTCATGCAATTTTTCTGTGAGTGTCAAACCGTTCATGTAAGGCATTTGAATATCTGAAAGTACTATATCCGGTTGAAGGATAATCGCTTTCTCATATGCCTCTTCGCCATTTTTCGCTTCACAACAAAGCTCGAATCCGTAAGCGCCCCAATCAATTGCAGTTCTAAGATACTCGAGAAATATGGGCATATCATCTACTATCATGATTTTAATCATACTGTCCATCCTTCGGTAATTTTATTCTGATTTCAGTACCCACGCCAGCCTTACTGACAATATATACCCCATATTCATGCCCAAAGAAAAGTTTCATTCTATGGCTCACATTTTTGATTCCAAAACTTTTTATGGTTTGGTGGTCGCTTGGGTCACTAAGCACCTGATTGAGCTTATTCATGAGTTCCTCCGACATGCCTACACCATTGTCTTCAACAATGATTTCATAAGCGTCCTCATGCATCTCATCATAAATACGGATCAAACCTGTCTCGGACAAATATTTGAAGCCGTGCTCAATCGCATTTTCGACAATGGGTTGAAGTGACAATTTTGGAATCATGATCGATTCCATCAACTCCGAAACCTCAATACGATAATCGAATACGTCAGAATATCTCAACTTTTGAAGTTCAAGATAATCAAGTGTGATTTTTAATTCGTTTTTCACAGAAATCACATCCGCACCTCCTGAAAGTGAATTCCTGTAATAATCGGCCAAACGTCTTGTTACCTTTTGAGCTTTTCTTTCTTGACCGAGTTGAGACAACTTCAAAATGATATCCAGCGTATTGTATAAGAAATGAGGCTTGATCTGCTGTTGGATCAAAGCGAGTTCGTATTCACGTTTTTTCTTTTCTTCTCTCTCGACGTCAAAGAGCAGTTTTTTAATCTGAGCCGACATGTGATTGAAGCTCATTGCAAAAAGACCTATTTCATCATTGGTCTTCATCTTGAACCTAAAGTCAAAATTACCCTTTGATATCTCTTCGACACCATTTTTAAGCTTCATAATCGGATTGGTGATCAAGCGATTAAGTGCAAGAGTCATCGTTATTTCCAGTAAGATGATGGTTATAAGCATGATGATGATCAAGAGGATGATGTTGGCCAAATCCTGAGTGAATAAATTCAGATCTGCTTTGCTAAGCAGTGTCCATCCCAGTTTATCAATATGAACTTTTGAGATCAATGTCCGTTCTCCACCAGTACTCAATATATCCGAGGTTGCAGCGCTACTGAGAAATGGTGCGACTTTCACATTACTGACTCCATCCTCAGCTGTACTTATAAGCTGTTGATGACCTACATTATACACTATGTAATCTGCAAGTTGTCCTTTAATCAAATCAGTGAATACTTGCTCATCAATATTCACGAATAAATATCCTATGGTAGCACCCGTATTGATATTCCATACTTTCTTACCAAGTGTCAACATTTTCTGGTCAGGATCTTTTGTCAGATAATCTCTATTTGAAAGCTCAAACCATACGCTATTTCCGGTCGTTGCCATTAGAATTTCATACATCTTGGAATCCGTTATGGCATTTCTCCCATTCTGAAGTTCATAATCCGAATAATAAAGTCGACCGTCTATATCAATAAATCCAATGGAATCTATAGTTTTATAGATCAGCTTCGCGTAAGCCAATTCATTGGATATGAGATTATAGAGTTTGATGTCATTACTTAACATCCCATGAAAGGCGTCACTGTTGAGAAGACGATTGATGCTTATGGTCAGAAGCGTTGCGCTGCCTTCCGCTTCAGATATTATGCCATCGATCCGATCGGAAATAAGCACGTTGTTATCTGACATGCTGGAAAGGCTTCGTTTGATGATCGCGCTCTCATAAAATTTCATGGAGATTCCGGCAAACAGAATCATTGGAATAATGGCAAGTGGCAAATATAGGTATATGATTTTTCTTTTGATGGAAAGGTCTTTAAATGTCACTGCATCCTCCTAGGAAACTCAAATGATGGAAATTCATTGCCAGTTATAAGAATCGTACTTTAAATACTTGAGATTATCAATAAAAAAACTAGAATTTGCTGATGCAAATTCTAGTTTTTTCATAATTATGGTTGCATAGCACCAAACAATACCAGCCAAGCCAGAATTGATTTTGCTACCAAACTTAAAGTGATATAAACTTTTTCTCCATATATATAGTTACTCCATTTACCAATTTTCTTATACTGCAGAACCATATTTACCGGGAATGTGTTGAATGCCACAAAATAGGTTCCGACAATCGCCCAAACAAACCATGGCACTTGATCAAAATTGCCATTGCCAAACATGTAAAGCAATATGGCAATCCAAGGCCCGATTCCAGCTATTGAGCCCCAAATAAAAGGTCCCCAAATGACTTTTGTCTTATCTTTACCTGAATTGAGTTGTTCCATGACCAGTCCAAAAAGGTTCATGGTGGCATTCACGATGAAAATCAGTGTCAACGATGCAATATCATAGATTCCAAATAATGTTGAAATCAAAACGATCATAATTGAGGAACTGAGTGCGTACTCAAACCATCTGAATTGATTGATGCCTTTTTCAAGATCTGAGTTGTATTGATTGTTGAGTTTTTTAGGAATTGAGATCAAGGCATGTGCCAAGGCTGAGATCAATAAAAATGATGCGACCATAAGCCCAAAAGGCAGTTCAAAAAGTATTTTTGAAGCGGATTCCAGACTTTGTGTCTGAGTGTTGAATGCCAAATAGAATTGTGTGATGTTCGGTTTGAACTCGGCAATGTTTTGAATGACTGTAGTAGCGAGAAATAACATGATTACACCTTGTATCAGGTGTAGTGCTCCCATAACCATATTGAATCTTCTTAATTTTTTTAGTGTTATCTCTTTCATAAGTGGCCTCCTGTGCACAAATTGAAATATTTTTGTTCTACATTTCAAACAATACCCATTCAAAACATTAAATAACACATAATGTGATATTTAATGTTTTGAATGGTTTTTTTCTTTTTAATGTGGTATTAATCAAACATCATTACAATTTGGGAAGGAGACGACTATGTCCAGTAAAAAAGATAGAGCAAAAGGCGCACTAATGGGTGCATTCATCGGTGAAGCACTTGGAGTGGGACCACATTGGTATTACGATCTTGAGGAGCAACGTGCAGAATATGGTGAATGGATAGATGATTATACTTGGCCAAAGGCAAATCGATACCATGACGGTCTAGAACCAGGTGAACTGTCCCAGCAGGGATGGATCATTCAGTTGATGGCTGAATACATGATTGATAACAATTGCTACGACGAAAAATCATTTTGCAGGATGGTTGATGACAAAATATTGCCCCACCTCGATGGCACTCCAATGGGTGGAAAAGGCGGCTATACCAGCCAAGTGATGCGGCATTTGTTTCATACACGCGTCGAACTGAGTTTACCTTGGGATCAAGTTGCCAGCATCAGCGATACTTCAGAGTCCCTTGAAAGAAATATTCCTGTTGCGATTTTTTATGCCGATGATCTGGAAACTCTAAGCAAAGTTGTTGCAAGGAATACTGCCCTGACACAAAGTGATAATGTTACAGGCTCCCTTTCTGTGGCATTCAATCTGGTATTGGCCATGCTCATAAACGGTGAACCGCTTGATGAATCCATAAGTATGAAATTGATGAAAAAAGTGCATAAGGGCGAGTTACCCTTTCATGCAGTCACATCATCAAATCTTAGTGCACCACAAAAAGGTGAAAAAGCAAACGAAGGATTGTTCGCATCTCCGGACGCACTGCTATCACCAGGGTATATGGCAAAAGCAGCTTTGGATAAGGACATTCAGATTGAACCCGCATGGAAAGTTTCAATCGTATATGGGATGCCTTGCGCCATTTATCATATGTTACCCGCCGCATATTATCTTGGTGCGAGATTTGCAGATGATTTTGAGGCAGGCGTGCTTAATGCACTCAATGGTGGTGGTCAAAATCAGGTTAGGGCCATGCTGACTGGGGCACTGATTGGTGCTCAAGTAGGATTTTCTAAGATTCCGAAGCGTTTTGTGGATGGGCTTAAGGATAAGGAACATCTTCTGGAGATTGCGGATAAGTTGTCGGATAATTTTTTGCGGAGCAAAAAATCGCGTAGTTAAGTTTCCGTAGAAAACTTATTAGCGTCTCAGCATATATTTCGAAATTTTCCTAAAGAAACTATACTAGCCTGTGAAACGAAACATTGGGCGTAGGTA
>JACUUV010000006.1 GCA_014859095.1 Clostridia bacterium
ATCCCTTAGGCACGAAGAAACAGAGGTGACCAGCCTCTCGGCTGGTCATCCCTAGTTTCTTACTTACGAATTTCTCTAAGTTTGATACGATTGATGGCGCGCTCAAGTGCCGCTCTGGCTCTGACAACATCTACTTCCTTGTCATTGCCCTCATATATGCGGGCTTCAGCTCTCCGTTTTGCCTCAAGTGCACGATCCATATCAATTTCATCCACCCATTCGGCTGAATCAACCACCATTGTGACGACCGAATCGTTCACAGTGACAAATCCTGCAGAACAAGCTGCCCATCTAATGGTCTGGTCATCTTGCCTGATGCGGAGACTGCCAACTCGTAAAGGAGCTACTAGAGGTTCGTGGTCATATAAAATTCCTATATCGCCTTCAGATGTCCGCATAATGACCATATCCGTCTCGCCCGAAAAAAACGAACGGTCTGGCGTGACTACTTCAAGCTTGAATTTATTGCCCATCTAAACACCTCCACTATGCCTTGCTATTTTTGTATTTTTCGACAACTTCTTCAATTGTTCCACAGTAAAGGAACATTTGCTCAGGAATTTCATCGTGTAAGCCATCTAAAATTTCTTTGAAACCACGAATGGTATCTTTGATTGGAACATAAACGCCTTTGAATCCAGTGAACTGCTCAGCAACGTGGAACGGTTGAGAGAGGAATCTTTGAATTTTTCTAGCTCTACTAACTACCAACTTATCGGCGTCGGAAAGTTCATCCATACCGAGGATTGCGATGATGTCCTGAAGTTCGTTATATCTCTGAAGAATTTCTTGAACATCACGAGCCACAGTATAATGTTCTTGGCCGACAACGTCAGGCATCAAGATTCTAGATGATGAATCCAGCGGATCTACCGCAGGGTAAATACCAAGTTCGGAAATCTTTCTGGAAAGAACCGTTGTCGCATCAAGATGCGAGAACGTCGTCGCAGGAGCCGGGTCAGTAAGGTCGTCTGCCGGAACGTAAACCGCTTGAACCGATGTGATAGAGCCTTTTGTTGTCGACGTGATACGCTCTTGGAGCGCACCCATGTCTGTAGCAAGCGTAGGCTGATAACCAACGGCACTTGGCATACGGCCGAGAAGAGCCGATACCTCGGAACCAGCTTGTGTGAATCTGAATATATTGTCGATGAAAAGAAGAACGTCCTTACCTTCTTGATCTCTGAAGTATTCTGCCATTGTAAGGCCAGTAAGGCCAACACGCATCCTTGCCCCAGGAGGCTCGTTCATTTGTCCAAAGACAAGAGCCGTCTTTTCAAGAACACCTGACTCCTTCATTTCATGGTAAAGGTCATTACCTTCACGTGTTCTCTCACCAACGCCTGCAAAAACTGACAGACCGCCGTGATTGGTTGCTATATTGTTGATCAGTTCCTGGATGATTACCGTTTTACCTACACCGGCACCACCGAAAAGACCGATTTTACCACCTTTGGCATATGGTGCTATGAGGTCGACAACTTTTATGCCGGTCTCCAGCATTTCTGCAGAAGTTCCTTGCTCCACGAAAGGTGGGGCTTCTCTATGAATCGGCCAAAACTCCGCGTCACTTTTTTCAATTTGGCCTTTTTCGTCAATTGTTTCCCCAAGTACGTTAATGAGTCTGCCCAAAGTTGCATTACCAACCGGTACAGATATTGGTGCCCCTGTAGATACAGCTTCAATACCTCTTACAAGACCATCTGTCGAGCTCATTGCTACCGCTCTGACGGTGTTGTCTCCAATGTGTTGCAGAACTTCGGAAACAACATGTATGTCCTTATAATCAATTCTGATTGCATCATAAATATTAGGAAGCATGTCTGCTTCGAATCTAATATCGAGTACAGGTCCAATGATTTGAACGATTTTACCAATCGCCTGATCCATACTCTCACTCCTTTATATACATTATTTTAGTGCTTCAGCACCGCCAACAATTTCTGATATTTCTTGCGTAATAGCCGCTTGTCTCGCTTGGTTGTAGAAAAGTACCAATTCATCGATGATTTCCTCAGCGTTATCAGATGCACTTTCCATAGCCACACGTCTAGCCGCCTGCTCAGAGGCGGCCGATTCGATCAGGCCTCCATAGATGGTGCTTTCCACGTATTTTGGAATGATATATCTGAGCACGTCTTCCGGTGAAGGCTCATAATTGATGAATTCCATCATTTCGTCATTTTCTTCAAATTCCGAACGTTCGATTGGCAACAATTGAAGTGCTGTCGCCACTTGAGAAATGGTGCTTGCAAATCTCGTATACACGAGCTGTATGGCATCTACCTCGCCCTTGTTGTAAAGCTCAATCGCAATTTTGGATATTTGCGACGCATGGATGTGCTCAGGTTTCTCAGAAATGTAGAGAAAACTGTCCACAACATTGTAATCATGTCTGGATAGAACATCGTTTCCTCTTCGACCTATAGTCAGAAATTGAGCATTCTCCTTACCCGTTACGTTTTCCAGTGCCTTTTTGATGACATTCGCATTGTAACCTCCACAAAGTCCACGATCTGACGTGATGACGATGTATAGGGTTTTTACAATCTCTTTGTCCGAAATGTAACGGGTCTTGATGCTTCGGTCAGAACCGAGAATATCCGTTACGGCAGATTGGATCGTGTCAAAATAAGGTTTGGTGATATCCATCCTGTTACGAGCTCTTTTAAGCTTTGCGGTAGAGACAAGTTCCATCGCTTTTGTAATCTGCATGGTACTGTTGACGCTTCTGATTTTCCTTTTTATATCGCGCGTACCGCTACCCGCCATGTTATCCCTCCTATGCGGAAGTTTACTCTACTTTAAAGCCTTTTTTGAACTCAGTGATTGCGCTTTTAAGTTTTTCTTCCATATCATTTGTTAATTCACTTGACTCAACAATGCTTTTACCTATTTCAGGATAATTGAGATCCAAGAAATCAATCAACTCCGCTTCGAAATGACGAATCTGATTTGCATCGACATCCGTCATATAACGATTGACAATCGTATATATACTCATGACCTGATGTTCCACGGACATTGGTCTATATTGAGCTTGCTTGAGAATCTGCATGAGCCTTTCACCGTGCTCGAGAGTCGCTTTTGTATCTTTGTCAAGTTCTGATCCGAACTGTGCAAAGGCAGCGAGTTCTCTGTACTGTGCAAGTTCAAGTTTGATCTTGCTCGCAACTTTCTTCATAGCTTTGATCTGTGCGGCACCACCAACCCTTGATACGGATATGCCAGGGTTTACAGCTGGTCTTTGGCCTGCAAAGAAGAGCTCTGACTCGAGATAGATCTGACCATCTGTAATCGAGATGACGTTTGTCGGAATATATGCCGAAACGTCGCCCGCTTGTGTTTCGATGATCGGAAGTGCTGTGATCGAACCACCACCGAGTTTGTCGCTAAGCTTAGCGGCACGCTCAAGCAGTCTGCTGTGAAGGTAGAATACGTCTCCAGGATACGCTTCACGTCCTGGTGGTCTTCTCAGAAGCAAGGACATGGCACGATATGCCACGGCATGTTTGGAGAGATCGTCGTATACGATGAGTACATGCTTTCCAGCATACATGAGTTCCTCAGCCATTGTTACACCTGCATAAGGTGCGATGTATTGAAGCGGTGCAGGATCGGAAGCAGTTGCTGCAACGATACAAGTGTAATCCATAGCACCATTGTCCTCAAGTTGTTTAACGATTTGCGCCACTGTTGATTTCTTTTGTCCTATAGCGACATAGATGCAGTATACATCTGTATCTTTTTGATTGATGATCGTATCGATCGCTATAGCCGTTTTACCTGTCTGACGGTCTCCGATGATAAGTTCCCTTTGGCCTCGGCCGATTGGAATCATGGAGTCAATCGCTTTGATACCGGTTTGAAGCGGTTCAAATACGGATTTTCTGTCAATTACACCTGAAGCTCTCGCTTCTATAGGTCTGAATTTATCAGATGGAATCGGGCCTTTGCCATCGAGCGGTTGACCGAGTGAGTTTACTACTCTACCGAAGATGTTTTCGCCAACAGGCACTTCAACAACACGCTCTGTACGCTTAACCAGATCCCCTTCTCTTATATTTTCGTCTGAGCCAAACAAAACGACACCGACACTGTCTTCTTCAAGGTTAAGTACCATGCCATATACTTCATGGGGAAATTCAAGAAGCTCCCCGGACATACAATTTTGAAGCCCATGGACTCTAGCAATACCATCGCCAACCTGAATGACAGTACCTGTATCCTCTACTTGAAGCTTAGACTCATATTTCTTAATCTGTGATTTGATCACAGAACTAATTTCTTCTGGTCTTAGATTCATGTCTAACACACTCCTACTAAATTATTATTTGAGTTAAACCTTCGAGCATACTTTCCAGCTTGAATTTGACTGAACCGTCAATAATCTGGTCACCCATCTTCACCACAAGCCCACCTACCAGAGCAGGATTTATACTGGAGACAAGCACTATATTTTTACCAGTCATTTTCTCCAAGTTCTGTGATAAAGCTCCAAGCTGTTCATCAGTTAATGGAATCACGGATTCCACAGATGCTTTTAAAATATTATTGTGTTCATCCACACGACGATCGAAGTCGCGCTTGATGTTCAGAAGTTCAGAACCACGTTTCTTGTCCAGCACGATCTTCAGAAAATTGAGCATTTCTTCAGAAATACTGTCCTTGAAAGCTTCAGTGATTATCGTTTTCTTTTCCTCAAAATTGATTGTAGGTGTTTTGATGATCTCAAAATAATCCGGATAATCTATCAATGCTTGAGCAAAAAAATCAAACTCCTTTTGGAATTGTTCCAAACGGTTCGATTCCAGGGCATATTCAAAAATGGCCTGAGAATACGTTATATCGACTAACTTTGCCATCGCGTTTCACCTACTTCACTGATGAACTTATTGATAAGCTCCTTGTGATCGGCTTCATTGAGGTCTTTTTCAACCACTCTCGACGCAGCCATGATCGTAAGATGTGAAATCTGATCTTTTAACTCATTAACAGCTTTAACTCTTTCTCTTTCAAGTTCTCGATGGGCATTGAGCTTCATGCTTTCAATATCCGATTCCGCGGCTCTTATGATTTCAAAAGCTCTGTTTTCAGCGCGCAGAGTGTGTTTTTTGACAATCTCCTTGCCTTCTTCTTCAGCCAGGGCGAGTTTGCCCTCGTACTCAGCTTTATGGCCCAGTGCGATGGCGTCCATGTCCTTTGCGTGTTGGATTTGATCTTTGATCTCGTTTTCACGAGTCTGCATGAATTTTGTTACTGGCCCAAATAAAAACTTTCTAAGAATTAAATATAGGATGAGCGTATTGATCAGCTGGAATGCAAAAGTCCAGTTAATTTCTACAAGTCCCAATCTAAGACTCGCAGTTGTCAAGTCCATACTCATGTAAATCCTCCTTTAAGGGATTATTTCCTATATTTTTAAAGCATTCTTACAAGTGGGTTGGCAAACAATAAAATAAGAGCGATTACCAGTCCGTAGATACCAGTTGTCTCTGCAACTGCAGCACCAAGTAACATTGTTCTGACGATATCTCCTTGAGCTTCAGGTTGTCTACCGACGCCTTCAGCGCCTTTACCTGCCGCATAACCTTGTCCGATACCAGGTCCGATACCTGCGATCATCGCGAGACCCGCGCCAATTGCTGAAGCGGCAAGAATAAGAGCTTTTCCTGTGATAGGTTCCATAATATAATTCCTCCTTAAGATTATGTTTAAATGATTGATCTCAATCCGCGTTAGAGTCTTAATAACGGATTGGCAAATAACAATACGAGCGCGATAACCAGCGCATAGATACCCGTCGTTTGAGCGACAGCCTGTCCAACAAGCATCGTTCTTACGATCTGGGATTGTAATTTTGGTCTTTTACCGACCGCTTCCGTTCCTTTTCCAGCGGCGTAACCTTGACCGATACCAGGTCCTATACCTGCGATCATCGCCAGTCCCGCACCTATTGCGGATGCCATGATGATCAGTGCGCCACCCTCTAAATTGACCAAAGGATTACCAAAGAGCATTATGAGTGCGACAACCAGAGCAAGTATGCCGGATGTTTCTGCAACAGCAGCACCAAGCAGCATGACCATGGTGGTCTCTCTTTGACTTTTTGGATTTCTCGAAACAGCTTCAGCACCTTTACCTGCAGCATACCCCTGTCCAATGCCGGGGCCGATTCCTGCGATCATAGCAAAACCGGCGCCGATTGCAGTTGCGGAAAGGATGAGTGCTTTCGGTTCAAAGGTCATCAACCATTCGAAAAAGCGCATTATGAAATTGGTTGAATCCATGAGTTCACCCCTTTTATGATTTGTTTCCCTGTGCCATTTATTCCATAGCGCCAGAAATAAATACCATTGTTAGCATGGTAAATATAAATGATTGCAGCAATCCTGCAAACAAGTCGAAATAAATGTGCAGAACAGCCGGAACACCAGCTTGAAGTAATGGAACAGCAAGGCCCAATAGTGACTCTGTAAAACTACCCAGTGCGCCATACAGAAGCGTCATGATGATTACGCCGGCAACAATATTTCCGAACAAACGGAAACCGAGTGATATCGGGTTCGCGAGTTCTCCGATAATGTTAAGCGGCAATAAAAAAGGAATAGGTTCCATAAATCCTTTAGTATACCCGCCGAGTCCTTTGCTTTTGACACCAAATACCTGGGTCAGTACAAAAGTCGTGATGGATAAGCTCATCGTTGTGTTCAGGTCCGCTGTGGGTGGTCTGAATCCAAGCAGTCCAATGATGTTGGATAGCCCGATGAAAATCAGTAGTGTTCCTACAAATGGTGCCCAAACAGCATTTCGCTCACCCATATTTTGCTTCGTCAAGTTGTTGATCACTTTGACAATTTGTTCCACAACCAGTTGAAATCCTTTGGCTTCCCTTTTAAGATTTCGTGTAGCCAAAATCGAAAAAACGAGCATAACAAACATGATCAACCAAGTGACAGTTACTGTTTCAGTCACAGGAATGGAGCCAATGTGAAATACAATACGTGGTCCAAAACCTTCAGCGCCCATTAGGTTCATCCTCCTTTCTCTTAAAAATGTTTTTGTAGTAGGTCTTGTCATTGAAAAGATTTGTTGCAAAAATTATCAGTTTTATTGTAAGCAATCCCATCACGGTGCCTATGATGTTGATATAAGGTGCCACAATCGAAATATAAATGACAATTGCTGTGATGACATATCTTATGAAATATTGTGTAACCGCAAAGGTTTGTGCTTTTCCCGGATGCATCTTTACCGCCCGATTCAAGGTGTTTGCGAGCTGGAAAAAATTAAGGGCGCTTATGGCAGAGCCGAAAATCAGTCCCATCATGAAAGGAACAGGCTCCTTCAAAAACACAAAACCCAATATGCCGAGGACGGCAATAACTGCGGCAAGCGCTTTGACCACAGTGATTTGAGTCTGTCTAACTGAATTCATTTAGTCACTTCCGTTTCTTTTTACGTACTTCCTTCTCAAATCTCTGAACATAACGTTCTGGCGTTTCAGAATTCTTATAATCCTTACTTTGCCTTATGGCAAGGACATAGAGATTCCTGAAAGCGGCGCCCACTCCGAGGAGCAGACAGATGATCATGAACATGCTACCATCTCCGAACTTTCTATCCAGCCAATTGCCTATGAAAACACCTCCAATGATCGGTACGATCATCATGATGCCCACTTGTGACAAAAGAGCGAGATTTTGTAGAACATTCTTTTGATTTTTCTTCATAGTTTTGTCCTCAATTTAATAATTACTAAGTTATTATATCATACTTCATTAAAATTTCAGCACAATTATTACGAAGAAAAGGGTGCAATTATCGCAATCGCACCCTTTTAGCCTTTGAATTTCCACATTTTGATAAATTTGACAATCCTTTCACAAGCCTTGCCATCCCCATAAGGGTTCACCGCTTCTGACATTGCCTTATAGTAATCCATATCTGAAATAAGACGTGATGTCATCTCTATAATTATGTCTTTTTCAACGCCCGCAACAATTACCGTCCCAGCTTCTACGGCTTCAGGACGTTCGGTTTCAGTTCTTAGGACGACAACAGGTTTGCCCAGAGCAGGTGCTTCTTCCTGAATACCTCCTGAATCCGTCATGATCAGATATGATTTCGCCATAAGATTGGCAAAAGGCTCATATTCGAGTGGTTCGATGAGGTGGATTCTGGAATGTCCCGCAAGATATTCGCTTGCGGCAGATCTTACTTTAGGGTTGAGATGAACTGGAAATACGACTTCAACATCCGGATAATTTTCCACAATGGTTCTGATCGCACTGAAAATCTGCACCATGGGTTCCCCAAGGTTCTCTCTTCTATGGGCAGTGACAAGAATTACTTTCTTGCCATTATAGTCAATGCCATCCAAAATAGCATCCTTGAACTTATAATCCGGCTTGATCACTGAAATCAACGCATCGATGACTGTATTTCCTGTTTTTACAATTTTTTCCTTATCAACACCTTCACGGACAAGGTTCGACACATTGCCTTCAGTCGCCGCAAAATGAATTGTGGCGAGTCTCGAAGCAAGCATGCGATTCATCTCTTCTGGATAAGGACTGTATATGTTGCCGGTTCTAAGTCCAGCCTCCACATGTCCGACCGGGATTTGTTCATAGAAAGCGGCGAGTGCTCCTGCAAGCGTCGTCGTCGTATCACCATGCACGAGAACAATATCCGGTTTTTCGGACGAAAGGACAGTCTGCACACTTTCGAGAACGCGCGCAGTGATTTCAGTAAGAGTCTGACCATGTTGCATCAAATTGAGGTCATGATCCGGTACGATTTTAAATACATCTAGAACCTGGTCGAGCATTTGTCTATGTTGGGCAGTGACGCAAACAACAGAGTCAATTTCAGGATCCTGTTCCAGGACTTTCACAAGTGGAGCCATTTTGATGGCTTCAGGCCTAGTTCCGAATAGTGTGAGTACTTTTATCATGGTTTACTCCAATGTGTTCTTTTTTTCAAGCCAAAGCGATCGGTTGATGGGAATGATGACAACAACAACCGCTATCCCAAGCAATATGCCTGCTGGGATCCAATTCTCTTTGAGCAGTTCAATCGCACCGCCTCCTAAAAGAGCACTGATCAGATACATGGCGAGAACCGCCTTTTTTTGATTGAAACCCAGCGAAAGAAGCCGGTGGTGCAAATGCCCCCGATCCGCTTCCATGATGGGTTTTCGATTGATTTTTCTTCTGAGAATAGCAAATGTGGTATCAAATATCGGGACACCAAGAGCGAGGATGGGCACAACCACCGTCATGGCAGTAGCGCCTTTGAGCGCTCCATCGATGGATACCGCCGAAAGCACAAGACCAAGGAAAAGCGCACCGGCATCTCCCATGAATATTTTCGCGGGATTGAAGTTGAAAGGCAAAAATCCAATCGAGCTGCCTGCGAGTATGAGTGTGATCATAGCCGCATCATATCTCAGGTTGATCATGGCAATATAACTGAGTGTGATGGCCGCGATTGCGGAAATCCCCGCTGCAAGACCATCCAGTCCATCAATGAGATTCACAGTGTTAGTGACTCCGACAATCCACAGAATGGAAATAGGCAGAGAAAGCGCACCCAACATAATGTAACCTGAGTCCGCAAAATAGTTGGTGAAATATTTGATTTCAAACCCAGCAGTAACAAGTACAATGGCCGCAATGATCTGCATCATCAATTTGCCTTTTGCACCAAGCGGTTTGACATCATCTACCATTCCTGTAATGAGTACTATAAGGGACGCGATGAACAATCCCATCAATTTGAAAGGTTCAATATTGGCGAAGAGAACCATGCTCACGAAAAAACCTGTGAAAATGGCCAAACCTCCCCAGAGTGGTATCGGTATTGAATGAACGCGCCTTTCGTCTTTTGGAATGTCAATAGCTCCGAATCGATGTGCCAGCTTGATCACTTGTGGCGTTAAAAGAAAGCTGATCAAACCTGCAATAATCGCAGGTATATACATAAAACACCTCTACTTTATTTTGTACCGAACAAACGGTCACCTGCATCACCAAGACCTGGTACAATGTATGCATGGTCGTTCAATTTTTCATCAATATGTGCGATATAGATATCCACATCCGGGTGCATGGACTGGACTGCCTTGATGCCTTCAGGACAACCGATCAGACAGACAAATTTGATGTTGATGGCGCCTTGCGCTTTAATGAACTGGATAGCCGCATTTGCAGACCCGCCTGTTGCAAGCATCGGATCGAGAACAATCAGGTCTCTCTCACTGACGTCCGTAGGGAGTTTGCAATAATATTCAACTGGCTCAAGGGTTTCAGGATCACGGTAAAGTCCTACATGACCTACTTTCGCCGCAGGCAAAAGATTTAAAAAGCCATCAACCATTCCGAGTCCCGCTCTTAAAATAGGAACAATCCCTAATTTTCTTCCAGAAAGCATCTTTGTTTTCGTTTTGCAGATTGGCGTCTCGATCTCAACATCCTGAACCGACAAATCTCTAGTCACTTCATATGCGAGAAGCATTGAAATCTCTTTTACAAGCTCTCTGAATTCCTTGGAACCCGTATTCTTGTCTCTGATCAGACTCAATTTATGCTGAATTAATGGATGATTCATTTCATATACTTTACTCATTTTGCACCCCTTTACAGATATTTGGCTTCAATCGCCTTGATTTTATTCACGCGTGTTTCATGTCTTCCACCTTCAAAAGTTGCTTCAAAAAAAGTGTCTACTATTTTTAGTGCGAGTCCCTCACCGACAACACGTTCTCCAAGAGCGAGAATGTTCGCGTTGTTGTGACATCTTGCCATTTCAGCACTGAATGTATCGCTGACCGGTGCTGCTATGATTCCTTTTACTTTGTTTGCCGCAATAGAGATGCCCAGTCCCGTACCGCAAACCAAAACGCCGAGTTCGCACTCGCCAGACGTTATGGCTTCAGCCACTTTGAGGGCATAATCCGGATAATCCACCGACTCCATTTTTTCCACACCAAAGTCCACTACCTCAAAACCTTTTTGTTCGAGATGGGCCTTAATCGTCAACCTGAGCTTAAATCCGCCATGATCCGAACCTAGAGCAACTTTCATCAGACACCTCCACACATTTATTAGACTTAATTTCCCTATACATTATAATGATTTGGTCCCTAAAAATCAAATTAAATTTTGAACACACGTCCTTCGGATGCTTTATCCAGCCGATTCATAATGGCATGCCCAAGCTCATTTTCACTGACTCCGTGTACCAAAACGATGTCAGCGCCGAGTTCATCCAATTTTCTTAAATCTTTGAAAAGATTTCTTGCAAATGTGTCCAAGTCTTTTGAACTGCCCTCTTTCATGAAATGCACTTTTTCACGATGACGTTTGTAGACAGCATCGTCCTCAAGCAATCTTTCAAGAACCAAAGCATCCTCCTCAAAGAACATGATTCCTATGCTCCCGCCCGATTCGACTACTTCTATTATTCTACCATAGAAAGTTCTGATCACAGCCATAATATCTCCAGAATAAACACTCACTTCAGCATCAGGGGCGTAGTGTCTGTACTTCATTCCCGGTGACTTTGGCACGAGATCCTGCCGACTTTTGTCAACAAGTGCGGGATCGACCTCACAACCACCAACACACTTCGCAATCATTTCTCGCGTGATCTTACCTGGCCTTAGTATGACCGGAACTTCACCTGTCACATCAAGCACCGTGGATTCAAGTCCGACATGGGAATCCCCACCATCTACGATGCAATCCACACGGCCGTTCATATCTTTCAGGACGTATTTGACATCCGTGGGACTTGGCTTGCCGGATAGATTTGCTGAAGGTGCTGCAACGGGAACTCCTGAAAGCTCGATAAGCTTGAGAGCCACAGGATGGTTCGGCATTCTCACACCTACCGTTTCGAGTCCTCCTGTGACCTTATATGGCACATGGTCTTTTTTTTTGACTACAAAAGTGATCGGTCCCGGCCAGAAAGCTTCCATCAGGATTTTCGCGTAAGGCTTGACTTCCCCGGCGAGTTCACCCAGCATATCCAGTCTGGCTATATGCACGATCAAAGGATTGTCCGACGGTCGCCCCTTCGCTTCATAAATGGCATCCACTGCCGATTCACTTAGCGCGTTTGCGCCAAGTCCGTAAACCGTTTCCGTAGGAAATGCGACCGTCTTTCCGGCTGCGAGCATTTTACCAGCCACAACGAGTTGCTCTTCCATGATTTCCGGGTCGATTTTTATAATCAATGTCTCTTTTCTCATTCGTTCCACCTTTACCCTAAAACAAAAGCAGTCTATTAAGACTGCTTCTAGAATTGAAAAATTAAATTATGTCGCAGTTTTGACTCTTGTGAAAGTCCATTTCAAGAGGGATGGTGTCATAAGTGTCGTTACGAGTACCATCAACACCGCAGCGGCCATTTCCTTCTCATTCAGAATTGCCATCTGCAGACCCAAATTGGCCACAATGATGGCGACTTCAGCTCTAGGCACCATACCGGCTCCGATCTGAAGCGATTGACTGGTGTCAAAACCTGAAAGTCTGGCTCCCATTCCGCAACCGATGATTTTACCCAGCACACCTGCGACAATCAATATCGAACCTACACCCACGGCTGTGAGTGCGGCTTTAAGATCGATGTCCATGCCTATGCTGACGAAGAAAACCGGTGTGAACAAAAAAGTGGCAACTTTGTTCACGTCGTGCGATACACGGTGTTTGAAAGAAGTCATTGAAAAAATGATTCCTGCAAAATAAGCACCCGTGATGGCGGCGACACCAAATTCTTCCGACATGAAAGCCAGTACAAAACAGAGTATGATGGAAAGTGTGATGATCTTGTCATCGCTATCGGTATCGATATCCATTTTTTTCAGTATTTTGATCGCAACGAATCCGACACCATATACAATGGCAAAGAAAGCTACGATTTTAAGCGATACTATGGCAAGAGAACTCGAAGCACCTGGTTTGACAAGTCCTACAAGCAGAGTCAGCAAAATGATTCCAGCGACGTCATCGATGATGGCGGCACCAAGGATCATAAGCCCCTCTTTGGTTCTCAGTTTTTTAATTTCTCTAAGCGTCTGCACCGAGATGCTGACGGAAGTGGCTGTTGATACGATACCCAGAAACAATGCCACAATCATGGACTGATTCGGATAAAATACCATAATGCCGACAAACACAAGTACGGCAGGAACAATGATCCCTCCAAGTGCAATCAAGGAGGATGACTTTATGGATGCCATAAGTTCTTTGACATCCGTCTCCAGTCCCGCGATAAACATGAGGAACACGACCCCTATTTGTGCGAATTGCTCAATCAACTCTGTTTTATCCATCAAACCCGCTCCAAAGATCAAACCCACAAGAATTTGACCCATGACAGCGGGCTGTTTTAATTTTTCACTGATTATGCCGGCAACATGTGCTGCAAAGAGTACAATCGCCAGTTGTAACATAAAGAAATAACTTGATTCCATAACGTCCCCCATTCAAGTGGTTAATCCACTGAATCAGTATACTCCTGTAAATCTGTTTTTTCAAGGGTATTTTTTTTACTGAGCTTCCAACGTTTTTAAAGCTTCCGCCTGGAAAAATGTACTGAGTTCATCAATCATCTCGTCGATTTCACCGTCCATGAAATGCTCAAGTTTATAAAGTGTGATGGGGATTCTGTGGTCAGTGATGCGAGCTTGCGGGAAATTATACGTTCTGATTTTCGCACTTCTGTCCCCTGTACCGACCTGGCTTCTTCTTTGTTCGGCGATTTCATCGTTTTGCTTGTTCAGTTCCATCTCATAAAGACGTGCTTTGAGCACTTGCATCGCTTTATCCTTGTTCGTGAGTTGAGATTTTCCATCCTGGCAACTGACTACAAGACCTGAAGGCAAATGCGTGATTCTTACTGCGGAATCGGTAGTGTTTACACTCTGTCCACCGTTACCCGAAGATCTGAAAACATCTATCCTGAGATCGTTTTGTTTGATATCGATTTCAACGTCATCCACTTCCGGCAATACCGCAACAGTTGCTGTGGATGTGTGGATTCTACCTCCGGATTCCGTTTGTGGAATTCTCTGTACACGATGTGTGCCGCTCTCATATTTCATTTTGGAGTACGCACCAGCGCCTTGGATCAACACAGAGGCTTCCTTGATGCCACCCACAGCGGTTTCATTGGTGTTGAGCACTTCTACTTTCCAGCGTTTGCGCTCGGCATAGCGGAGATACATTCTGAGGAGTTCCGCTGCAAACAGTCCTGCCTCGTCACCACCAGCACCGGCTCTCACTTCTAGGATGACGTCACGCGAATCATTCGGGTCTTTTGGAAGCAGCAGCTTCTTCAAATCGAATTCAATAGTCTCAATGGTACTTTCGAGGTCGATGAGTTCCAGCTTTGCCAGTTCCCTCATGTCCTCGTCACTTTCCCTGAGCATCTCTTTCGCTTCTTGGATGCCTTGCTTCACAGCTTTAAGTTCTTTGTATTTTGTCACGATCGGCGTCATGTCCGAGTGTTCTCTCATCAGCTTTTGCCAAGTGTTTTGGTCACTGATCACTTCGGGATCGGACAGCTTGTGTCCAAGCTCTTCGTATTTTTCTTCAATAAATTCTAACTTATCAAACATTTTCATGCCTCCATAATACTTTCTTACCATATATAAAACGTGGTACGCCACATAAATCACTGAAATGATTCACGTCCTCATAACCTGCCGAAACCATAATGGCCTCAATGACATCCGCTTGGTCATGACCGGCCTCAAAAATCAGTATGCCCCCATCCTTCATATAGGATAAGGCCTCCGGTATAATTCTTCTATAAAAATCCAGTCCGTCTTCACCACCGAAAAGTGCGAGATGCGGTTCGTAAAGTGCTACTTCCCTTTGCATCCCATTGACCTCACCGGCAGGTATATACGGCGGATTGGAAACAATCAGATCAAAATCCTTCTCCGAAACATCCACAAAAAGATTGCTTTCAAAAAAACGGACTCTGCCTGATACGTTGTTGTTCACAGCATTCTGTTTGGCTTTTTCAATAGCAGATGAAGAAATATCCGATGCGAAGACGTCTGCCCAGGTGTTCTGATAGGCTATCGAGATGGCAATGGCACCACTTCCGGTGCCTATGTCGAGAACTTTGGGGCTCTTGATGTCTTCGATCCGCTCAAGCACCCATTCCACAAGCACTTCCGTCTCAGGTCTTGGTATGAGCACACTGTCATCCACTGAGAAATCAAGTCCCATGAAGGCCTGCTTCCCAAGAATATATTGCAGTGGCTCATTGGCAAGTCTTCTTACTGCAATGGCTTCAGCCATTTCAACTTTTTCATCAGGCACTTCTTTTTCTTTATCCATGATTAAATCCACAGTAGATATGCCGAGTACCTCGAGCAAAATGATTTTTGCTTCATGAACCCATGATTCAGTGACTTTTTCAAGTACTTTTTCAAGGCGTGATTGTAATTCCCTAAGCTTCATTTATAGGTTCATCCATTTCTTCAAGAACACGATTGAATGCGGCTATAGCCACCTCAAGTTGTCCATCATCCGGTTCCCTTGTGGTCAATTTCTGCATCATGAGTCCTGGCGCACTAAGCGCTCTGACCACAGGATGGTTCGACTTTCCGGCAAGCCTGATCATTTCATAGGAAAGACCCGCAACGACAGGAAACAGTAAAAGTTTGGTGAAAATCCGCACCAAAAGACTTTCCCAACTGAGGAAAGTAAACAATATGATGCTGATGGTCAAAACATAGAAAATGAAACTCGTTCCACATCGAGGGTGGAGCGTTGTAAATTTTCTTGCGTTTTCAACAGTGACTTCCTGACCGCTTTCATAGCAGTGGATTGTTTTGTGTTCAGCACCGTGGTATTCAAAAACACGTTTGATATCTTTCATTCGTGAGATCAAAGCTATATAAGTAACGAACATAACGATTTTCATCACACCTTCTAGTGCGCTGAGCAACCATTGTGTCTCAATAAAATTCTTCATAAATCCGACTATGCCGGTGGGTAAAACGCCGAACAACAGCATCGCAAACACAAATGCAAAAGCGATCGAGAATCCTAGAATGATATCATCTGCGCGTTTGCCGAACTTTTCATAAAGCATCAATTCAAACTTTCCTTTTTCCTCACCTTCACCTTCAACGAAGAATTCAGCTGAGTAAGTCAATGCTTTCACGCCTACAATCATGGATCCGATCAATGCGAACATGCCTCTAAGCAGTGGCAATTTGGCTATTTTGTACTTTTCGAATGATAACGCTTTTTCCATTTTCATTTCTATGTCGCCATCAGGTTTTCTGACAGCTATTGCTATTTTATCTTTTCCGCGCATCATAACACCTTCAATCAGTGCCTGACCACCTATGCTGTTGGGGACAACAGGTCTGTATTCACTCATGCCTTTTCCTCTTCCTTAAGTTGAAAGTAACAATGGGCACAGAGGGATTCATATTCCACATGACCACCGCCATCAATCACCACTTGCTCACCTTCAAAGACAAATTTCCCATCAATTTTTCTACCATTCAATATGGCTTTTTTACCACATCTGCAAATAGTCTTCAACTCCTCAAGACTGTGCGCCAGCAGCAATAAACGTTCCGACCCCTCGAATCCCCTCATGGAAAAATCCGTTCTTAGACCATAGCAAATGACCGGTATGTTCTGCCTCACAGCAATCTCAAAAAACTGATCGATCTGCTCCGCTTTTAAAAATTGTGCCTCATCTACCAAAATACAATGAATCTTGCCGTTTTGGGCAAGCCAAGCCTTTATTTCATCCACTATGTTTTCGTCCGGCTTCACCATCAGATCCACTTCTCTGAAAATTCCGAGTCGAGATACGACCCTATTGCCACCCTTTGTATCCGTATAAGGTTTGATGACCATAGCTTTGAGCCCACGTTCGTGATAGTTGTGGACAACTTGCATGAGCGCGGTGGATTTTCCACAATTCATAGCACCATATCTAAAATATAATTTAGCCATATTGACCCCCCATAAACAAAAAAGGCTAGGATTACCCCATCCTAACCTGATCATAGCAACTATTTAAGATTGTATTTCTCTTTGAATTTCTCTGCTCTACCGCCACGTTCTACTGACTTTGCAGTTCCTGTGAAAAACGGATGACACTCTGAACAGATTTCGATTCTAATCTCGTCTTTTGTAGACCCAGTCTCAAAATTATTGCCACACGCACAGTGTACGTTTATTTGTTTGTAATTAGGATGAATTCCTTCTTTCATTTTGTTCACCTCACTCCTCATTTTTGTTTTATATCAAAATACGATAATCAAATTTCAAGCCTTATCATTGTAACACAATATAAAAATACTTTCAATAACATTTTGTTAATTATTTGAGTCTTTGTTGATGAGGTCGATAAGTTCTTTGTTGGAATCCGTTGAGATCAAAGTGTCTATGAAGCGCTCTATAATCTCGGTGTTGTTGAACTTGTCGAAATTGCGTCTGATTTGCCACACAGCCTCAAGTTCTTCGGGGTCAAAAAGGAACTCCTCACGTCTCGTGCCCGATTTACGCAAATCAATGGATGGGAAAATGCGTTTTTCAGACAATTTACGGTCTAGAAGAAGTTCCATATTGCCAGTACCCTTGAACTCTTCGAAAATGACATCGTCCATTCTGGATCCTGTCTCGATGAGCGCTGTGGCGAGAATCGTGAGTGACCCTCCCTCTTCAATGTTCCTTGCCGCTCCGAAGAAGCGTTTCGGTCTGTGGAGAGCATTTGGATCGAGCCCACCGGAAAGGGTTTTCCCGCTTGAAGGGATAACCAGATTGTAGGCTCTTGCCAACCTTGTGATGCTATCGAGCAATATGACGACATCCTTCTTTTGTTCCACTAGTGCTTTGGCTCTGCTGAGCACCATCTCCGCCACTTTTATATGATGCGACGGAAGTTCGTCAAAGGTGCTGTAGATGACGTCTGCATTGATGGACCTTTTCATATCGGTGACTTCTTCAGGTCTCTCGTCGATCAACAAAACAATCAATTCGACTTCAGGGTAATTGTTGGATATGGCCTTCGCAATCTTTTGAAGCAAAATTGTCTTGCCTGATTTCGGAGGTGCAACTATGAGTCCACGCTGACCTTTGCCAATCGGCGAAACAAAATCGATGATTCTCATCGCATGTTCATCCGAACTTCTTTCCAGCCTGAATCTCGATTTGGGATAAAGGGGTGTGAGGTCCTCAAACTTTGGTCTTTTATAATCCGACCTTGGACGATCCCCGTTGATCTTACCTACCCGTAATAATGCGTTGAAACGTTCTCCCGCATTTGGTGGTCTGGTCAATCCGGAAATCTTATCCCCTGTTCTCATGGAAAACTTTCGGATTTGAGATGGTGAGACGTACACGTCCCTCTCACTTGAAAGGAAATTCTCAAACCTCAAAAAACCATACCCCTGCTCGATGATTTCCAGAACACCTTCCACTTCTTCCTGTGGATTGTGCTTTGGTCTGATTTTGACTTCATCTTCCAGTGACCTGAGCACTTCAGGATATTCCTTATATTCAATTGAAGAAAAAGACAATTCATCGTTTTCGTTCTCACGTCCGGCGTCCTCTGCCACCTCTTCTTCAATGGTATCGGTGTTTCCGTTGACAATCAAATCGATCAGTTCATCTTTTTTATATTGCGTGATGTGTAAAAATCCCATTGCTTTAGCAATTTCCCTTAAATCTGCAACTTTTTTCAGCCTCAGTGTTTCAATTTCCATTTTCGCCTCCGGTGCATATATTAAATCCACGCAACAATTCAAATCTGACGTTTAAGTATTTTCATTTTGTGATATATTCTATTATAAGGTTAATTCAATATTATCACAATTCAATCCCTTAATCAAACGGTGGTGAGACAATGACAATGAAACTCAAATTATATATGATCTTTATGTTCGGTTTGATGATTTTCTTGATCTCACCGGCTACTTTTTCAAATACCCTTTCCCCGTCAACGGGAGGCGAAATAGAGAATGTGGACTTGTTCCTGTCCGATGGCGAAGCGCCTTTTACGCTTTCTTCCTTTATCATCAATGATGAGATCATGGTTCCTGCGAAATCGTTCTTTGATACTATAGGCGCACAAGGTTATTGGTTCGAGGACAGCATGGAATTCGTAAGCTACAAAGACAACACCTTCTCAAAATTCAAAGTCGGTAGCGATTTTGCCATGATCAACGGCAGAGCTGTCGCTTTGCCCGTCCAAATTCTGATCAGCAGCAAAGAGGTGTTCATTCCTTTAAGTATGCTCACCGCAGCTTATGATTTGACCTTTTCACATGATAAACTGAAACAAACAGTCACGATGAATTACCGGGATGATGTGGCGCAATATCGTGAAATCGGATTTTATCATTATAAAAGGGTTCGAATACCGGATTTCGGCATCAGTTTCTACATGCCTGAATTTTGGGTGCCCATCGAGAATCAAATCGCCACTTACGGATTCGTCACCCAATATGAGCATTATCTGCTGAATGTCAAACTGCTCCCGCTCGATGAAAACTTCACTAGCGCTATACTGCTTGGCAATCTGATCGAAAACCTACAGTTTGAGTATGGTGACGCCCTCAGTATCACAGGTTCAAAGAATATTCAGGCAGGAGATTACCACGCGAACAGTCTTTACTATTCACTGACAACCGGAAATGAGGTCCTTCATCAGATTTTGTACGTCTTCTTTCAGAATAATATAGCTTATGTTTTTACCGCGACCCACACGGATGTCAACGATGTCGTAGAAAGCCGTGAGATCTTCGACACAGTCATCAGCACATTTGAAATCAACAGATTGTCCATCAATACAATCAATGAGCACTATGTCGAGTTCGACAGTTTTTTCGAATACGATCTCCATTTGAATACAAATCTTTATTCCAACGTCCAGGTCGAAAATCAATTTCGTTTCAGCGGCACTTTGGATTCAAAGGAAAAAGTTGAAGGCTTTTATATCTCTGTCACAAAGGATTCGGAAAGGACCGACTATTATGTTCCTGTCGTTTCCAATACTTTTGACGCAATGATTTATACCCCGTTTGGCCTAGGAAAACACAACATCAGGGTATTTTTGGATGTCACCGGAGAACCGGATTCTGTCATTGATATCATAGGGTCTCTTGAAACCGAGTCGAATCTTTCTCTGGACAATTTCATTGATTTCGCTCTTCTCGGCATTCGCAGCGTCAATACCAGCAAACCTTTGATGCATTTCAGTGTGATCAACATTTCAAGCGATACCATCAAGAACCTTTTGCCTTCGGAGTTCATCGATTTTGACAGACCAGAAATTTACGCGCTGACCACCAGACTCACTTACAATCTGACCAGTGAATATGCAAAAGCACGCACCATCTATGAATGGATTTACGATAACTACACACTGTCTGACAAGACTTTCGAAGGCGGCTTCCTTTCTCTCTATGAACTGATTGAAACGACTTCGGCCAACGAAGTTGAAATATGCATGCTCTATGCCGGTCTGCTCAGGGCCAATGATATTCCTGCCAGAATCGTCAGAGGCTCATTTGAGGAGAAATCGGATTACTGGGTGGAAACCTTCATCAACGGAAAATGGCTCATCGCAGATCTTGCACTGGACATCACCGAGCGCGATGACAGTGGACCAAAACGTTTCAATCTCTCGAGGAGCTCTCATTATTCGAATTTCCTAAGTACGGAGATATTGCCTTTTTAAAAATAAGAAGGATTTGGCAGAGAAACTGCCAAATCCTTCTTATTTTTTACATCCCTAGTATAGCTCTAGCCTCATCCGGTGTTGCGACTTCTCTACCAACTTCCTTAGCGATGCGGACAATTCGTTCCACAAGCTGGGCATTTGAAGTTGCAAGTTCACCTTTGCCATAATAGACGTTGTCCTCAAAACCAACTCTGACATGTCCACCGAGTACGATGGCCATAACAGCGAGTGGCAATTCGCTTCTACCGATCCCCGCTACGGTCCAAGTGGAACCGGCAGGCAACTGAGCGATCATGAACATGAGATCTTCAGGTGTTCCCGGACATGCTCCAGGCACTCCAAGCACCAGGTCAAAATGAAGTGGTGCCTTGACCAAACCCTTTTTGACCAATTTCTTGGCATTTTCGATCATACCACGTTCGAACACTTCAATTTCAGGTTTGACACCGTGATCGAGCATACGCTTTGCAAATTTCTCCATATATTCTTCCGTATTCATGAACACATCGGGACCAAAATTGCATGTGCCCGCACTGAGTGTCGCCATTTCCGGCTTGAGTTCGACAGGCTGAAGTCTTTCTTCTGGTGTGTGCCATACGGCTCCTCCTGTAGAGGGTTGAAAAATGATATTGCATTTTGATTCAATGCTTTCCTTGATTGCGCGGTAAGCTTCAATATCCTGCGTCGGATCGCCTTTTGCGTCTCTCGCATGGACATGCACTATAGACGCGCCCGCTTTATAACATTCATATGCCGCTACTCCGATTTCTTCGGCTGTCAGTGGCAAATTAGGTTGTTGTTCCCTTGTGACTTCCGCTCCGGTGAGCGCTGCGGTGATGATCAATTTATCCATTCCGGACCTCCAAATTCAATCGCTATTTGTTTCTTTGCTTGTTTTTAGGAACCACACAGGTTCCTACCGCTCTACAAACAACAATCGGTTCTTCGAGCACGTCACATGCGGACTCATTGATGTCCGGTCTTGGAACGATCACTTTTCTTGCTTCGAAAGTCATTTTTCGAGAGCTGTTTCCCAACTTGGTGATTTCACCAACAGCTTCGATATAATCTCCTGCATAAACAGGTGCCAAAAATTCGACACTCTCATAAGCGGCAAAAAGACCCTCATCGCCATCTTGACGAATCAATAGTTCTGTTGCCACATCGCCAAACAGGTTGAGCATTTTTGCGCCATCCACCAGGTTGCCGCCGTAATGGGCGTCATGCATGCTCATTCGCATTCTAATCATAGCTTTTTCTGACATAAAATCCCTCCGAAATAATTTTATTTGGTCCCTCTTACATCTCTTATTCTACATCATCTGACGCCTGAATTAAAGCGAAGCTTTGATAAATTCCCTGAAAAGTGGATGTGACCTGGTCGGTCTCGATTTGAACTCCGGATGAAACTGAACAGCCAAAAACCATGGATGATCCGGTACTTCTATGATTTCCACCAATCTTTCATCCGGTGACAATCCACTGAATACAAATCCCTTTGCCAAAAATGCATCCCTATAGGTGTTGTTGAATTCATATCTGTGCCTATGACGCTCATAGATCAGCGCTTCTCCATAAGCTTCATATGCTTTTGTTCCAGGCTTCACTTTGCATGGATAAAGTCCAAGGCGCATGGTGCCGCCCTTATCTTCCACCTCATGTTGCTCCGACATGAGGTCAATGACCGGAACAGTGGTAAGCCCATTGAGTTCCGAGCTGTGTGCGTCTTCATAACCAAGAATGGTTCTTGCGAATTCAATGACTGCCATCTGCATCCCCAAACAAATTCCAAAGAAAGGAACGTTGTTCTTGCGGGCGTACTTTGTCGCGGCAATCTTACCCTCAACTCCACGATAGCCAAAACCACCCGGGACCAAAATGCCACTACACTCTCCGAGAATTTCGGCCGCATTTTCATCAGTGACGTCTTCAGAATGAATCCACTGGATATCCACTGCCACATTGTTTGCAAGGCCGGCGTGTTTTAGCGCTTCGGCAACGGAAAGATAAGCGTCTCTAAGTTCGACATATTTACCGACCAAAGCGATTTTCACCGTTTTTTCCAGATTATTCTCAATGTCCACTATGTGTTGCCATTCCGTAAGATCCGGAGTGCTCACAGGAATTTTGAAAAACTCGCATACCTTGTCTGGCAAACCCTCTTTTTCAAGGGTCAACGGCACTGAATAAAGTGAATCGGCATCTAAATTTTCTATGACATTTCGAGCTGCAACACTGCAAAACAATGCGATTTTTGATTTCAAATCGTCAGAAATCGGTTTTTCGGTTCTACAAACAATCAAATCAGGTTGAATACCGATTTCCCTCAGTTCTTTAACCGAATGCTGAGTGGGCTTTGTTTTGAGTTCACCCGCCTTGCTGAGATATGGCAACAAAGTCAAATGGATATACATGACATTTTCTGCGCCGACATCGTATTTCATTTGTCTGATGGCCTCTAAAAAAGGAAGCGATTCTATGTCTCCTACCGTTCCTCCGATTTCTGTGATTACAATGTCAGCACCGGTTTCTTTCGCCGAAAGCGTCAGACGCTCCTTAATTTCGTTCGTGATATGAGGTATAACTTGGATGGTTGCCCCCAAATAATCGCCTCGTCTTTCCTTGGTCAAAACACTCCAATAAATCTTACCGGTAGTCACATTGCTGAGTTTTGATAGATTGATATCGATGAATCTCTCATAATGGCCAAGATCCAGATCCGTCTCAGCCCCGTCATCGGTAACATACACCTCTCCGTGCTGATAAGGACTCATTGTTCCCGGATCGACATTGATATAGGGATCAAACTTTTGAATGGTGACCTTATGTCCCCTCGCTTTCAGCAACTGACCCAATGAAGCCGCTGTGATTCCCTTACCAAGTGAGGATACAACGCCCCCTGTGACAAAAATATACTTCGTGCCCATAAATTGCTCCTTTCAAAAAAACGCCCAAAAATAAAAAAAGAGTGAGAAAGCTCCCAAAAGGATGACTGACCACTCTTGTTCTAAGGTTCTAGTTGCCACCCCACAGGGTGATACTGACCGATTCAATTAACAATACTTAGATATTATATCCACATTGACAAACCGAGTCAACTCTTTTCTATTTGCCTGTAAAGGTTATTTTTGTCGCTTCAAATATCTGATCCGTAAGCGCTTGTCCTTCAGCATAAATCACATCTCCGGCATTGTAATCCAATATGGAAAGTCCTGAACCGAGTGCAAATACCAAAGTTCTCGTTCTGCCTTCCTTATCTGTGACAATCAAAATATTGGAGGATTCAAAAACCTGGGTGACAGTGAATAGGTTTCCAGTCTCCACAACGACGATTCTTCTTCCGGTATCGATCCGGACAATTCCTCCGATTCCGGTACTCACAGAAACTTCCTGATCGAGCCTCAAATCATATATGTCTAGAGTATTGTTACCCGTCTCATCCAATATCAAAGCCCCTCTTGCAAGTGGGTGTGTCTCATAGACATTATCGTATAGCCTGACTGTCAATTCCGGTCTGGCCTTAATGTTGATTCCAAAGATTCTACCTGTGAACATATGCGCTTTTCCAATATTTTCTACAGTTGAGACATTGCCATAAAGCATAGTTACCTTCACGATGTCACCCACTTGAAATCCCTCTTCAAAATCAATTTCAAAAGTCACGCCGTATTCCATCCTGAGTCGAATCCGTGAATTTACCACTATTTCCTCGACCATGGCACTGAAATCGTAAACTTCTGAGTAGGTGGTTATACGCTTCGCATCATAACCGTCAAACCATACTTTCAGCTTATAATCAGGTTTGAGATCCGAAGGCTTTGCAGAAATCCCATTGATTGTGATGAGCGTATTGTCATAGACCCTCTTGAAATCATAATTCCCATTATTCAGCTTCACTTTCATGGAACGGAAATTGAGCGCTTCACTGAATACTTCAGAGATTGAAACCATTTCGCCTTCAACGGATTCAAAGACACGGTCCAGCTCCACTGACGCGACTGTCCCATTTTTGATGGTCACATCCGCATGCAAATTTTGGATCAACGCATCAAATCCGACGTCAACACCCAGATGTGTTATAGTCGCAGACTTTATGTCCAGTGTTGTAAGTTTACCTGTGGGTTCCTGGAGTATTATGGTTTTATTGTTGTCATTGACCTTCTGTATGATTCCTGAAATGGTTTTTTCAGATTCAATGATCGGTTTGATGTCGACTTGCTCCACAACAGGCCGCCCCTTCGTATACGGTTCGATCGCATCAAGGAATCCATGGACCATGGTCGCCATGATCATCCGGTTCACCTCACTATCGGGATTGAAGTTGCCACTCGAATCACCAAGACTGGAAAGAACACCTTCTTCGATCAAAAACATGAGATGTTTTCTGGATGCCGGATCGATCAGGGCATCGTCCTTGTACTGAAGAATGATGATTTTGTTCAGATTCTCGTTTTTATAGTAATTCAATGCCTTCGACTGATAAACGGCAAATTCAATTTTTTTCAGTACTACAGGTTGATTGTTGATCATCAATGTATCCAGTTCTTCAATTGAGATGATGTTCTTGTCAAGAGCATATGCAATGGCGGGATAGACATCTTCTCCATAACCGGAATGCACTCTTGGGATTCCCGTTGAGACAAATCTTGGTTCATAGTCCGAAACTATGGCTGCCAACTCCTCATCCACTATCAGTCCACCAACTTTCACCGAACGATAAATCACAAGCAGAGCCTCGATTTTGGTCGTCAACCTATTCGGATAGAAATTCCCAAACGCATCCCTTGTCATTATGCCTTTCTGGGTGACACTGTCAATATGTGATTTTGCCCAGTGCCCTTCCGGAACATCCATTGAAAAGGATGCACCTGAACTCCATATAAAAGCCAACAATAAGATGGCCATGACCGCTTTCTTCATATTTCCGTCCTCCGAATTTTTTCTTAACCCATTATAACACGTACACTATTGTTCCATCATTAAATTTTCTTTAAGCTAAATCAAACCTTCTATTACTTTCATGTGCTTTTATGATAAAATAAGGAGTGATAAAAATAGTCGATTTGAGAGGTTTATTTATGCCAACTTTTGAATATAGGGATTTAAATATCAACTATACCCGCTCTGGTAATGGCAAGACATTGCTTTTTCTTCACGGTTGGGGTGCCAATCTGGACAGTTTCAAAGTTTTGACCGATGATCTGGTCCGTTCTTACGAAGTCGTAGCCATTGACTTTCCAGGCTTTGGGCTTTCAGACACTCCGCAGGTCCCATGGAATTTGACCGATTATACTGAAATGACAGTCGCCTTCATAAAGCATCTCGAACTGAAGTCATTCATTCCCATCGGCCATTCATTCGGTGGACGTGTGGCGATCAGGCTCACAGAGCATATCGGGTTCGACAAGTTGGTTCTGATCAGCAGCGCGGGAATCAAACCCTCCAGAAAACCGGAATACTATTTTAAGGTATACGGTTATAAAGCGTTTAAATACCTCGCCAAACTACCCGTTTTGTCCTGGATTTTGGAGGAGCCACTGAAAGCCTACAGAGACCGTTATTCCAGCAGCGACTACAAACAAGCTTCAGACATTATGAAGCAGGTGCTTTCCAAAGTGGTGAACGAAGATTTGAGGCACTTGCTGCCAAAGGTAAAAGCTTCCACTCTACTGATGTGGGGTGATCAGGATACGAGCACTCCACTTAACGATGCCAAACTGATGGAATCCCTGATTCCTGATGCCGGACTTGTCGTATTCGAAGGCGCCGGTCACTTTTCATATTTGGAGCAATCGGCACGTTTTCTGACAATCCTAAAGACATTTATCGGAGGCTAAAGTATGTGGATCAAAAGTTTCGTTTTAATACTTGCAATTATTTTCACATGGGTGAAAACCCATACGGATGTCCATCGATTTCAACTGATCGGTTATTTTAATGGTCATTATCTCAAATGGGTTTCAGAAGACATAAGAAGATTGGTGAAGCCACATGAGTCCCTTTATGTTATCGGCATTCTTCTCGTTTTCTTAAGCGGTGTCACATGGTTGCAACTGCTCGGCCTATTGCTCATCGCCATAGATTTTTACTTCTTCCATTTGATCAAAACAACTTATCCCCAAAAGAAAAAATTGGTTTACACGCCGCGTGTGAAACGATTACTGATCACAGACCTGATTATAGTCTGCTCGCTCGGACTGGCAATAGGATTTATGCCTTCTCCATTTGACATGGCCGGAGTTATGCTTGTTTACATTTTCAGTTTCCTCTGGCTCACACTATCAAACATCATCAATAAACCGATTGAATCCGCCGTCAACAATTATTATTACAACGATGCAAAAAGACTGTTGGCCAAAAACCCCAACATGACTGTCATAGGCATCACTGGAAGTTATGGAAAGACCAGCACAAAAAACGTTCTTCACGCCATGCTTTCAAAGGACTTCAACGTGCTTATGACTCCGGAAAGCTTCAATACAAAAATGGGACTGACCAGAACCATCAGGGAGGGGCTCAAACCGACCCATCAAATCTTCATTGCTGAGATGGGTGCAAAGGTGGTGGGAGAAATCAGGGAGCTGATGGAGTTCGTCCATCCTACGATGGGCATCATCACCTCCATCGGACCACAGCATTTGGAAACGTTCAAAACTTTCGAAAACATCGTCTCCACAAAAGGCGAGATGTTCCAATATTTGGAATCAAATGGCACGGCATTCGTCAATGTCAGTGACCCCAACATAGTTTCACTTCCCAAAAGAGATGACTTAAGTTACATCTATTTTTCGGTTGAGGACGAACTCCCTGAAAATTTGGAAATCACACCTGATTACAGGATTGAATCCATTGCCATGAACAATTCCGGTTCAAGTTTCACACTCGTTCACACCCCGACTGGCAAAAAAGTCAGACTGGGCACGGGACTTCTTGGAAGACACAACCTTTCCAATGTGGTCGCAGGAGCGGCAATATCGCTTTCACTCGGTGTTCCGATGGAACGACTTCCATCACTTACAGCTGATTTGAAGCCGGTGGAGCATCGTCTTTCGTACAGAAGAGTCAATGATTTTTACACCATACTCGATGACGCTTTCAACTCCAATCCAGTAGGATCCAAAATGGCTCTTGAAGTCCTTGCTCAATTTGAAGGCAACAAAAAGATTGTCATCACCCCAGGGATGATTGAGCTCGGAGACAGACATTTCGAACTCAACAAGGCATTTGGAGAATCCATTGCAGATGTCTGTGATTTTGTCATTTTGGTCGGACAAAACCAGACCAAACCGATCCAGGACGGTCTCACTTCCAAACATTATGATGAGAACAAACTGTATATAGCAAAAAACATTTCTGACGCCTTTTCAAAATTGTCGGAAATCATTGAACTGGGTGACGTCGTATTGCTGGAGAACGATTTGCCGGACACATTCAACGAATAAAGGTTAAGGGGAATAATTATGATCAATATTGGTGTTTTTTTCGGTGGGACAAGCGTGGAACACGAGGTGTCCATCATCACCGCACAACAAGCCATCGCTCAACTTATGAACATGTCCGATTACACGGTGGTGCCTATCTACATCTCCAAACAGAACCGATGGTACACAGGGGATTATCTGCTCGATGTGGAACATTACAAAGACCTCGATAAGGTCATAAAAAATGCTCAGGAAATTCAAATGGTCAAAGGAGAGCGCTCTGCAGTATTGATCAAACATCCGATCAAGCGTTTCAAAGACTCGTTTATGACCACTGTGGACATAGGATTCCCGATTATTCACGGTACAGGTGGTGAAGATGGGACACTTCAAGGCTTCCTGGAACACATGGATATTCCTTATGTAGGATGCAACGTCCTAGCTGCATCGCTCACCATGGACAAGATCTCCTCAAAATTATTTTTGAAGAGTTCGGGAATCCGTGTTGTGGAGGGAGAATGGTTTTATACCCATCATTGGCTTTCCTATAAAGACGCCATCATTGAGGATCTCGAACAAAAACTCGGTTACCCGATGATTGTCAAACCCTCCGATATAGGTTCAAGTGTCGGCGTCACACCAGCCAAAAACCGCAGCGAACTCCTCGACGCCATCGAGTTCGCCCGCAACTTCACATCTCGTATGCTCGTCGAAAAAATGCTTGTTGGCATGAGGGAAATCAACATCTCCGTAGTAGGCGACAGTGAGAAGCTGGAGCTTTCTGTATGCGAGGAACCTATCTCAGCGAATGATTTCCTCACTTATGAGGAAAAATATGTGAATTCGGGTCAGACCAAAGGCATGTCGGCATCAAAACGTCAAATCCCTGCACATATCACAAAAGATATGCGTGATGAAATTGAACGCATGGCCGCAGAAGCTTTTATCGCACTGGATTGTGCCGGTGTCACAAGAATCGATTTCATGATCGACAAAGTCACTGGACTTCCACACATCAACGAATTCAACACCATTCCAGGTTCTCTCTCCTTCTACCTTTGGGAGGCAACCGGAAAACCATTCTCCAAAATGCTTGAAGACATGATTGATGCGGCTCATAGGACATATAGAAGAAAAAAATCACTCAACCGCTCAAATACCATAAACATACTCTCAACAGCCGACTTAAAAGGCCTAAAAAAATAACCACCTGAAAGGTGGCGAGGAGGCAACATTGTCCATGGAAAAAATACTCATTGTAGAAGATGATCTGCAAATTCAAACGCTTCTGAAAGACTACATCAATGCCTCCGGTTACATAGCTGTCACAGCATCCGACGGTGAAGAGGCATTGATGAAGTTTGAAACGGAACAACCCCAATTGGCCCTGCTCGATATCATCATTCCAAAAATTGATGGCTTTGAACTCTGCAGAAAAATCAGAAACGAATCCAACATTCCAATTATCATGCTCAGCTCAAAGAAGGAAGACACCGACAAAATCTTGGCGCTGGGACTTGGGGCGGACGATTATGTGGAAAAACCTTTCAGCCCCAGAGTGCTTATAGCTAAAATCCAATCGCACTTCAGACGTGTGAAAGAACTTTCAGGCGCACCCGCTACTGATGTGATGACGTTTAAATCACTTGAACTGGACGTAAAAGCTAGAACCGTCAAAGTAGAAGGCAAATACGTTCCATTTTCAGTCAAGGAATTCGAGATTCTTCATTATCTGATGTTGAACAGCAATCAGGCACTGTCCCGCGAGAAAATATTCGATGAGATCTGGGGGTATAACGAATACGGTGACATCAACACCGTAACGGTCCATGTTAGAAAAATCAGAGAAAAGATTGAAGTCGATCCCTCCCAACCTGAATTCATAGAAACTGTTTGGGGCATCGGTTACAAATTCAAAGGATAAATTATGACAGCTAAAAAACGCTTTCACATCAATTTGAGAAGTATCATCATTCTATTCGTACTGAGTATGGTACTTTTCACGACCGCCTTCATGGTCTACATATTTTTCAAATACAACTTTGATCTGATGGAGGACCAGACGATCATCAACAGCCCTTACCTATTGCTTGCGCTATTGATCACTGTGCTGATCATCTACTTCATGGTCATGATGCTACTCATCAACAAATATATTTTCACACCCATCTCCGAAATGAAACGGGCGGCTGAGAACATCCAATCGGGCAACCTCAACTATCCCATAGCATATCAAGGGGACAATGAAATCGGTGAGTTCTGCAGGGAATTCGACAAGATGCGGATCAGACTTAAAGATACAATCCTCGAGCAGCATGAGATCGAAAAACGCAGAAAACGTCTCATCGCAAGCATCACTCATGATCTGAGGACCCCGCTGACATCCATAAAAGGATACATCGAGGCCATTCAAGACGGTATTGTAAAAGATCAGGACACTTTTGATCTCTACATCGACACCATTGTGGAAAAGACTGATTTTCTGAATCATTTGATTGATGACCTATCCGTATATACCAAGCAGGAACTTGGCGAGTTTTCGCTCAATTTGGAACGCGTGAATTCGGGACAAATGATGAGCAACTACTTTGATCACAAAATTACTGAGTTTAAACACTCTCCAATAAAGCTTGTATTAAAAAGGCCTTTTATATCCACATTCATTCTTGTGGACCCTTATAGATTCAATCAAATACTGGACAACCTGATCGGCAATGCCAAAAAATATGCGAAATCTGAAATAACAGTCTCTACCAAAGTTGTCCATTATCATCTTCAAATAGGAATACATGACGACGGGGATGGCATCCCCCAAGATGTGCTCAACAATATTTTCGATCCTTTTTTCATGGTCAACAAAGTCAAAGACCAAGTGGAAAAAGGTGGATCTGGACTCGGTCTTGCCATTGTCAAACAACTGACAGAGAGACATTCGGGAAAGATCGAAGTCACCAGCGAACTCGGTGAAGGCACGTGCTTCACCATTGATATACCACTTGATCGATAAACGGAAGGGAGAATACGTATGAAATGTCCAAACTGCAGTTTCGTCAACCCGGATGCGTCGGAAATTTGCAAAGTATGCGGTTATGAACTCATAGCGATTTCCACAGAAAAGCCGGAACCACCGATTTCCAAGGCTCCTCCTAAAATAAATCACACTGACCATGCTGATGATCATGAACTCGATTCGGCCCTCAAAACACTATTTGGTTCCGATTTTGATGATGATTCCGATATTATCGACATCGAACTGACTGAAAATGATCCGGAACTGGATTATTATGAAGAACATTCATCCATAAAACCTTTTCTGATCCTTGGTGCCTTGGCTCTATTGGTCATCGTGTTGTTTATGTTCCTGAAATCCAATTGGTCCGATTTCCCTTGGTCATATGAATCCAGTGCCGATCAACCGGGACAGACCATAGAAGTGCCAGGACCGACAGATGAAACTAAAGATAAGACGGCACAGGATAGTGTGGACCAATTTTTCACTCTTTTGCCCACTTTTGTGAATCAAGGCAATATCTCGATTTTAACGCTGTTTTCGAACAGCGAGGACGCACTCGAAGCGCTAATGGACTTTTCAGCAAATGGCACTTTCGAACAACTGAATCAGTACGATGTCAAACTTGTCGAAGAAGACCCCGAAGCCATGAGATATTCAGTGACCACTGAAATGGAACGCACACTGGATGACAAGAAATTTGAGGAGCAAATGCATTGGGATTTCAGAGTCATTAGAGCGGATGACGCGTGGACTATTGAGTATTTTTCAGTTGAAGTGCTCTCAGGTGATCCGGTGGCTACTGAGCCGGCACCATCAGATCCGGCGGCACCGGCACCAACTCCAACGCCTACGCCTCAACCTAAACCAGAACCTGCACCTGTTGAACCTGAAATATCCGGAGAGATTCCAGAAGGGTTTTTGGAATCCGGTACATTTTCAGGAGGTAAAATAACGGATGGACAAGACGTAGCAACCGCAAGATATGGAAGACATGAGGATTTTGAACGCATTGTATTTGACATCTACGGTTGGACGAGCTTCGAACCTACAGAAACAGTTGATGAAATTGGAGTTTACGAAGCCACTATTTCAGGAGACGGCAAAAGCATCACCGTGATTATAAACGGTGCCAGAGGTGCCTATGCCAAAAAGAGCGGAATAGACCTCAAAGAAAGCTCAACCGTCTCTTCTGTTGAGTATTTCTTCCCAGGCAGCGACAGCGCTGTTGGAATCACTATCACACTCAATGAAAAAGGCGCCTTCAAAGTGTTCTCGCTGAAGGAACCTGCAAAATTGGTGGTCGACTTTCTCGTTACGCAGTAGCCTGAAAAAATCAAACACCCTTTGACATTTCCCTGTCAAAGGGTGTTTTTTTTACATCATCAGGTAACGATTTTGAATATCACAAAAATAATCAATAAAGGGATGGCAAGCACTGTCACCAGGGCGAATGCGATACCAATCGCTCCGAAAACCAGACCGACGACTCCCCCGATCAGTCCAAAGACCAAACCTATAATTCCTCCTATGAGTCCTCCGATGCCTCCAATGATACCACCGATCAATTTGAACGGCAAAGCCAAAATTGGACCGATTGGAATGAAGAAAGTGATGGCACCAGCCACCAAAAGATAAGGAATCATCTTTTCAAAACTGTAACCCTTTTTGCTGAGTATCAAAGCAAACGCTCCCATTGCAACTAACGAAAACAACATATTTACCTCCATCTATCTTAGACCTCTGTCTGTTTTTTCTAAACTTATCATACCTCAGATAAATATAAAAAGCGTTAGCCAGAGATTAGAATCAGGTAAGAATGATATTTAATCTTCGATTTGTTTTGAAGCGTTGATTTTTTTTAGCTCTTCAACGACGAAAGGTAAGATCTTATGCACATCACCAACGACACCAAGATCTGCGACTTCAAATATCTTCGAATTCTTATCTTTGTTGATGGCGATGATAAGTTCTGCCTCTTCCATACCTGCCACATGTTGGATTGCTCCGGATATGCCACAAGCGAAGTAAAGATCGGGTCTTACGGTCTTTCCTGTCTGTCCGACCTGTCTGTCGTGATCCATCCAACCGCTGTCCACTGCTGCTCTTGAAGCGGACACCATTCCACCGAGTTCATCCGATAACGCATAGAGCGATTTGAAGTTTTCTGCGGAGCCCACACCTCTTCCTCCGGAAATCAGAATCGTTGCTTCTTGAATATCTTGTCTGGCTTCGGTCTCTTTTTCAAAAGACAACACTTCGACAAATTGTCTGTTTTTCTCAATGGTTATAGGCATGGTGACAATCTCACCCGTTCTGTCGGATGATCTTTCCATTTTTGTCATAACACCCGGTCTTACAGTGGACATTTGTGGACGATGGTCTGGGCAGATGATTGTCGCCATGATATTTCCACCAAATGCTGGACGGGTCATCAAAAGCATTCTGTCCTCTGAGATATCCAGTGAAGTACAATCCGCTGTGAGTCCTGTCTTGATTCTTGCAGAAACCCTAGGTGCCAAATCTCTACCTATGGATGTCGCTCCAACCAATACCACTTCAGGATTCGTCTCACGAATCGCTTTGACCACGGCCTGGGTGTAAGGCTCTGTTGTATAACTCTCAAGCGCCACATCATCCACGAGGATGACCTTGTCAGCGCCATATTCCACAAGTAATCTTCCGTGTTTGTCCACTTGATGTCCTGGAAGTACCGCAATGAGCTGAACACCGAGTTCATCTGCTATTTTTCTGCCTTTTCCGAGCAGTTCAAGTGAAACGTTTTGGACATGATTTGTCCTTTGTTCAATAAAAACCATTACACCACTATATTCTGAAATATTCATTGGATCCTCCCTAAACGATAAATTTCTCTTTTAATTTGTCCACGATTGCGTTTGCCAGTTCCTTTGGTGTGCCCTCAATAATTTTTCCAGCTTGTTTGGCACCCTTGGTAAATGATTTGTTCACTTTCGTAGGCGAACCTTTGAGACCCATTTTGAGTGCATCGGCATCTATATCAGCGTAAGTCCATGTTTCGACTTCAAGTTCACGATGAGCTGCAATTATGCCTTTCACAGACATATAACGGGCTTCATTCATTTCACTGAGCGTTGTGATCAGACATGGATAGTTGACCTTTATCTTTTGGAATCCGTCTTCAAAAATTCTTTTGACTATGGCATGGTCGC
The DNA here is from genome assembly GCA_014859095.1 of Clostridia bacterium. Taxonomy (GTDB): domain Bacteria; phylum Bacillota; class Clostridia; order Peptostreptococcales; family Acidaminobacteraceae; genus Fusibacter_D. Next base: position 34,362 of record JACUUV010000006.1, read on the forward strand.
CATGATGCTCAAATACCGAGACATAAGAGATTTGTGGCAAACAGAGATGCTCTGCGATTTGTGGCCCCACTTGAGCAGTATCTCCGTCAATCGCTTGTCTGCCTGTAATCACGAGGTCATATTCTATTTTTGAAAGTGCCGCTGCAATTGTAGTGGATGTCGCAAGGGTGTCCGCACCAGCGAAAACTCTATCTGTCAATAAGATAACTCTATCCACACCCATCGCATAGGCTTCCTGCAAAGCGACTTTCGCTTGTGGCGGTCCCATGGTCAGAACTGTGATATGCGCACCAAACTCATCTTTAAGTCTAAGTGCTGCCTCAAGACCTGCTTTATCATCGGGATTGATGATGCTTGGAACCCCTTCTCTGATCAATGTGCCTGTTTTAGGATCCAATTTAACTTCATTTGTATCTGGAACTTGCTTTATACATACGACAATCTTCATCGTTCAATCCTCCATTACTTGAGTTCGGCAGCGGCAATGACCATCTTTTGGACTTCACTCGTGCCTTCATAGATTTCTGTGATTTTAGCGTCTCTCATCATTCTTTCCACAGGATAATCCCTTGTGTAACCATATCCACCATGCAATTGAACCGCTTTTGTAGTGACTTCCATAGCCACTTCCGATGCCATCAGTTTGGCCATTGCGGCTTCTTTGGCATAAGGCAGTTTTTTACCTTTCAAATAAGCGGCATGGTAAACGAGCATTCTTGCAGCTTCGATTTTGGTTTTCATATCCGCTATTTGGAATTGTGTGTTCTGGAAGGCTGCAATCGCTCTACCGAATTGTTTTCTTTCTTTGACATATTTCACAGTCTCATTGTATGCACCTTGAGCAATTCCAAGCGCCTGTGCGGCGATTCCAATACGGCCGCCATCAAGTGTCATCATTGCAATTTTGAATCCTTTTCCTTCGCTTCCGAGTAGATTTTCCGCAGGAACTTTGCAATCTTCGAAAATTAGTTCGCAGGTACTTGAGCCTCTGATGCCCATTTTTGCTTCCTTTTTTCCGATACTGAACCCTTCGAATCCTGCCTCGACAATAAACGCAGAAATCCCTTTGAGACCTGCTGCACGATCTGTCATGGCAATAATCACATAGACATCCGCGTATCCGGCGTTGGTAATGAATATTTTGCTGCCGTTTAATATATACTGATCGCCATCTTTTACCGCTATGGTCTGTTGACCGGCTGCATCTGTACCTGCATTCGCCTCTGTCAGTCCGAAGGCACCAATTTTTTCACCTTTTGCGAGTGGCACGAGGTATTTCTGTTTTTGTTCCTCTGTACCAAATTCATAAATCGGAGCAGCACATAAAGATGTATGTGCGGATACGATCACCGATGATGCGCCACATGCCACACCAAGTTCTTCAACAAAGTTGATGTATTGCCAATACGTACCACCTGAACCACCATATTCGACCGGAAACGGGATGCCCATCATCCCAAACCTAGCCATTTTTTTAACATTCTCAACTGGAAATTCTTCTTTTTCATCAATCTCTGCCGCTATTGGTTCTACTTCGTTCTTCGTGAATTTCCTGAACATTTCCCTCATCATGAGGTCTTCACTTGTCAGTTCAAATATCATTTGCCTTCCTCCGTTCGTTAAATTATTAACCATTTGTTGCAAAAAAAATAAAACGATCCCCATGACAATATTTTAACACTCATTTGTTGAAATGCCTAGAGGATAATTTTATAGAAAGCAATGTTCACTAAAATTTTACAAACTTAAGCAGTGTAAATACAGCGAGCAAAACCAGTCCCAAAAGAAAATAGTTTCTCCCTCTGATATATTTCTGATTCACCTTGTATTTGTCTTTATAGAGCGCTTTATTTTTATAGCTCAGATCCAAATCAAAAACATGATAAGTTTCTATCGGTGAGTCAATGACCTCTTTCGTAAGGTCGTGAAACAAATCCCATGCCACATCAAAATCCTTGAGAGGCACCCAAATGGAATACCCCCTTGAATCCTCCAGAGGTACGATTTTCGAACGAATACCGAAGTGCATCAATTTTAGCTCTTCGTTCATATAGCAGGATTCTTCGTAATCGCCTTTTTTCTCATCGAGCAATTTCCACTTATAAAGATGTTCCAATCTTGAATCTCCCATAACTTACCGCCTTAATTCATTTTTTTGAGCAGGTGTTTGGATAATTCGTCAAGCACTATGGAGATGATGATGGTGACCATTGCCAGAGCGAGCACTTCACTGGTGTCAATATTCATACGAGCGATTTGAAACGATCTTCCAAGAGAATTTTGGGTCTGACTCAGCACTTCAGATGCGATGACCACTTTGAGTCCAAGACCACCAATTGCCAGCACACTCGACTGAATGTATGGTTTGATGGAGGGGAATAACACGGTTCTCAATTTTTTGATCAAATTGAACTTGTATACATCCGCGAGTTCAATGAGTTTCTCGTCAATGCGTTTATAACCTTCAAGAACATTGCCGTAAACCACTGGAAATGTAATGAGAATCGTCACGAAAATCGGAGCAAGAACCCCGGACATCCAAAGAACGACGTATACGATCAGAACAATAGTAGGAACCGTCTTGATCAACAAGACAAGTGGTGAGAGCAAATGCTCAAGCACTGTGAATCGACCCGACAAAATCCCAAAGATTATTCCTAGAAAAGTACTGACCGCCACAACACTCAAAACCCGCAAGAGTGTATAAAAAAGTGCCAGATGAAAGGATCTGCTGAAGACCAAATCTATAAAGGCTTCCATACTTTCCAGAGGTGTGGGCAAAATGTAAGGCTTTTCCAGTGCCAATGCGGACAAATGCCAGATTAATACCAGCCCGATTGTTGAAATGGTGATATACAGATTTTTTTTCCTGTCAATTGTTTGCCGATCATCTTTTGAAGTAAAAATCTTCATCAGGCATTTTTCCTCCTATGGCTTCCGGGGAAAACGTATAAAGCATCTTATAAAACGACTCCAACTTTTCTTTGTTCGAAAAAGCGTCCTCATGACGGATGTTGAGTCCTTTCACCGCATTCACAAAAACGGGTACGGGTATGCCAAGCTCAAGTTGTTCCGAATAACCACCGGCCAAATCCGGAAACTCATTCAACCAGACGGAAGACTCCGAAAGACGATCTGCAAAGGCTACAACCAAATCCGGGTAAACCTCCGCAATGGTGTTTCTGACTATGAGCCCCGCTTGTGGGAAACCACCTTCAATTCCGGACATCTTTTCATACTCCTCTTGCAGATCGAAAAGCATGTTATACGGAATACCTTTTGCTTCCAACGTTGAGAGTACGGGTTCAGGCATGATTGTGACTGTTGATTTACCTGAAATATATGTCGGTCCTACTTCCGCTGTTCCAGCCAAATATATGATGTTCAGATCTTTTTCAGGATCGAGTCCGTTTGCCTCGAGCAATGCCATGAAAATCAGGTCCGGTACCAGACCTTGGCCGATCATATAGACATCTTTGCCTCTCAGCGAGTCCCACGAGTCAATATCTTCAGATGTGATCATATAAAGATTGCCATGGGTGTTGATGCTCACAAACTTATATGGGACCCCTTTATTGTAGAGTTTGATGGCAAGATTGGTCGGGACAAGTGCGAAATCCACTTTTTCAGCGATGATTTCAGAGGCCAACAAGTCAGTGGAGTTGATGCTTTCATATTCCACAGTCACGTTTTTCATCAGTTCGGGTTGTTCGTAGATCATCTTGAGCATGGCAATGGTAGTCGCTCCTTCAGGAGTCAATGCCCTTACATACAGTGGCTCTTCCGGGGTGGATGTCACAGGCATATCAACCACATCACCCGATGGTTCCTCGATGACCACCTCAGGACCATCCACATTTTGTGAGCAGGCGCTCACTATTGATATCATCATTATAAGCAAAACCAAGTACAACGTTTTTTTCATATGCTTTCCTCCCAATAGGTCTTAATAGTGTTTTTATATCGAATCACATCGTCCACAGAGAGCGCTCTCGGATTCTCGATACTGAAAATATCAAGAAGGCCCTTCGGATGCTTTGCGAGTAGCGCGATTCTGTCCGCGGTCCACAGCGCCTCATCCATGTCATGTGTGACGAACAAAACTGTGATCTCAGTCTCATTCCATAGCCTCAACAGAGCATCGATCATCTTGGCTTTCAATGAATAATCCAAGGATTTGAAAGGTTCATCCAGCAACAAAAGATCCGGTTTATAGGCAAAAGCTCTCGCAATTGCCACTCTCTGCCTCATACCGCCGCTCAACTCATGAGGCATCTTGTCTTTATCGATCAAAAGTTCCATCTCTATGAGCAAATGGCTGATTTCCAAGTGGGTCAAAGCATCATTGACGACTTTGATGTTGTCTTCCACATTCATCCATGGCAATAGCCGATCCTCTTGAAAAACATAACCGATGCGTTTTGCATCATTGACCATATTTCCATCGTAGGAATCCATGATCCCCGCGACAATATTGAGTAATGTCGATTTCCCCGCACCTGACGGACCGAGGATGCAAAATATCTCACCGGGCTCGATGCGCAGGTTCAGGTCTTCAAGTATCTTCTGATCTCTATAAAATTTACCCAGGTTCTTAAGCTCCAACATAATTGATCTCCGATGTCATTTGTCCTCTCAATTTTATCATAAAAAAAACCATGCAACAATGTGCATGATTATTACGACCAGATCATCCGACCCAATTTTTCATTCTCGAGTTTTATAACTTCAAAATACATCAGATCGTTTTCGACGATGATGTTCTTATCGATCAACAAATCGGAATTATTGATGATTTCGGCAACTTGATCCATGGACCACCTGGATTTTGTCCTGAGCCTCGACAACCATTTCGATACGACACCGATTTCCTCATCGTGATAGAAGGATAAGAAAATTCTTCCGTTTTTCTTTAGAACGCGCTTTGCTTCATATATGACCACTTCAGGATTGATGTCGAAATATCTGTTGCAATGTATGATGACCTTGTCGACAGATTCGTCCTCCAAAACAAGTTTACTCAAACAGTATTCAATTTTTTTTGACTTACAGTCATTGCCAACCATACGAATGCCTTCACTTCTCCACTCCAGTATGATGTCCACTGGAGAAAATGCGGTAGGATTGAGCAATTTTATGTAATCTATGGTCATAATTCTTTTCACCTGGCTTCATAGTTCGATATTGTGTATTAAAAATACCATACAGCCCTTACAAATACAATAAAATCGATGTTACGAAAGTAGGTCATTTTATTAATAATTATCTGAATGTTTTTACTCTTTGGCAATATATTGAGGAGTCATTGACATCATATTTTATTTGTGATAAATTTGTTGTGTTAGAGGGAGTAACTGCCCATAAGTGGAATCCATGCCGTCAGAACGGACTTTGTCCCGGTTTGGATGATTTTCATTAAATCGTGTGAGACTCTACAATTCGCGGGTGAATTGTAGGGTTTTTTTATTGCATTCGTTCCCCGATCAAAACATATAAGGAGATATCATGGACGAACTCATTTTAGGGTTATTAACCCCGCTATCCACATTTTTATTATTCGCAATCATTGCCATCACACTTTATACCCTTGGAAAAGGCGCTGACATTCTGATTGATGAGGCAGTGGCCATTTCAGCACATCTACGGATCCCTAAAGCCATTATCGGCGCAACCGTCGTGTCACTTGGAACCACACTTCCTGAAGTGTCTGTTTCAGTCTTGGCCGCAATCAACGGCAACCCGGATCTCGCACTAGGAAACGCTGTCGGTTCAATTATTGCGGATACCGGACTTATTGTCGGTATAGCGGCACTGATCAGCCCGATCGTCATCGACTACAAGTCCATCCGCGTCCAAAGTTGGATCCAGCTATTGGCCGGTATTCTTCTGGTCGTATTCGCTCTTCCCGTTTTTTCAGGTTCAAGTTCGGGTGTGATCACCCAAGGTATGGGATTTGTACTACTCTCTTTCCTCGGTATTTATCTCTATTGGTCTTTCAAGCACTCCAGAAAAGAACAATTGGATGAAATTGAAGGTGAAATCAAGGAACATGAAAAAGAAAGTCTGATCAAGCAGTTTTTATTCATGGCTACGGGCATGACCCTTGTCATTCTGTCATCAAAAGTTTTGATTCCTGCAGTGGAGATCTCAGCCATCCGTATCGGAGTGCCTCAGAGCATCATCGCCGCGACACTGGTCGCATTTGGCACAAGTCTGCCTGAATTAACGACAAGTATAAAATCTGTACTTCGTGGCCATGGGGATCTCGCAATAGGCAATATCATCGGAGCCGATATACTGAACGTGCTGTTCGTTGTCGGTGCTTCCGCAGCTGCGACACCTCTCGGACTTGCAGTGCCGAAGAACTTCTACTCACTTCATTTTCCCGCAATGCTTTTGATTTTGTTCACTTTCAGAATTTTTACCCTTAACAAGGGGCATACACTGAACAGAAAAGAAGGCGCATTGCTTGTGTCCTTTTACCTTGTATATCTTGTGCTCAATTACGTGGGCTGACAATAAAGGATGTCTCGATCATTTTTATTCAAATGATCGAGACATCCTTTTTTATTGATCTATAAATTCTTTTTGAGTCTTAAGCAATCTTTCAAACCAAATGTAGACGATCGTTCCTTTGAAGACACTGCTGATGCTGATACTCCACCAGATGCCGTTGAGTCCCAAAAATGTCATCTGACTGAAATAGAGTGCCATGGGGATTCTGAGTATATTGAAAACAATACTGGTGATTGCGGCAGGTTTTGTGCGACCGATTCCATTGAATGCTCCGGAAATTGTGATTTCAATGCACATGAAAAGTTGTGAGAGTCCTAGAATCCTGAGATAATCCACACCCAGTGTTATCGCTTCAGGTTCTCTGATGAAGATCATAAAAAGATATTTCGCTCCGAAAAACAAAAGCAAAGTATTGAATATGCCCAGAGAAAAGGCCAGTCTCATGGCCGTCCGGTATCCTTTCACCACCCTGGCATATTGCTTGCCACCATAATTTTGACCCACAAAAGCGCCTAGTGCCACCGCAAGTCCTGTGGCTGTCATCCAGGTGATGGATTCTATCTGTGAACCGACCTTTTGGACCGCAATAGGAAGCGGACCGTATACAGCGATGATTCTTGCGATCACCATGGATATGAATGTGAACAGACCGCTCTGTACAGCCGGGGGTCCACCAAGTCTCATTATATCTGACAACGTCACCCATTTGATGGGTTTGATGAGCGTAAAATGTTCAAAGAGCGTATGTTTAAACTTGATGTTATAGACAAAAATGACAAAGACGACGAACTGTGCAAATACAGTCGCAAGCGCCGCTCCTGCAACCCCCATTTCCGGAAACGGACCAATGCCGTTGATCAAGATGGGGTCTAGTACGATATTGATCACCAGTCCCACAGCGTTGAACATGAATGGGGTTCTACTGTCTCCACGCCCATTGAATATTCCAGTGAATACCTGATTTGCAAATGGGAACAGAATGCCGATGGCGATAATGGACAGATAGCCGATGGCGTTTTTTTCCACCTCCGGACTGCCTGTGTTAAAAAATGAAATCAGACCGGTTTTAAACACCAGCAAAAATGTCATGTACCCCATCGCAAGAAAGAAAATCAAATGGAGACCACTTCTTGCAAAGTGTTCGGCACGCGCTTCATCTTTTGCTCCGGATGCCTGGGCGACCCTTATTTCAGTACCCGTTTTGCTCAGCATGATGAACATGTTCGCGAACCACACAAAGAATCCAGCGATTCCAACTGCGGCCACAGCATTTGAACCGAGGAATCCAATCCAAATCATATCGGTCAGATTATAAGCCATCTGCATAAAACTGGTACCCATGATGGGCAGTGCCATTTTGAGCAGACTGGACAGTATATCGCCTTCGGTCATATCTATCTTTTTGTTTTTAATTGCCATTTCAACCTCTTCTAATGAATTTCAAATCCAATATATTATAACACAATTGTTTTGTATTGTTTATAATTTTGTAATACGCCTGTAAGCTTAATGGGTTATAATTAAAGAGTTAACAATCGAAAGGAGAACTTTATGACAAAAAAGCCAAATGCTTTTTGGGCACTCAAATCCATAGTTGTTTTATTGGCTATCACTATAATCACACTAAGCGTTCCAGTATCCTTCGCAGTCACCTTCAATGACGTCTCTGGGCACTGGGCGGAAAAAACCATCAGCAACGTCAGTGAATACGGCGTCATTTCAGGATACCCCGATGGAAGTTTCAAGCCCGATTCCACAATCAAGCGGATTGAATACCTGGTTCTGGTGATTAAAGCACAGTCCATTGAAGTCCGTGAACGTGTTGGAACGGAATATTGGGGAAAACCGTTCATCGAAGCGGCAATTGAAGCAAACTATATAAAAGCGGACGAGTTCGGCAGTACAGATCTCAGCGTATATGAAAAACCGATCTTAAGACAAGAAATGGCCAGCATCATAACAAAAGCTTACCTGGCAACCGGTGCTACCGTCACAGGTGAGGCAATCGCTGAAGCCAGTCAAAAGCTGACCGACTACAATACCGTTTCAAACCGGTATCTTGACTCCGTCATTACATCAGTTGCCATTGGCATCATAAACGGATATCCGGATTCGACTTTCAAACCCATGCTGAACGCCACCCGTGCGGAATCATCGGTAGTACTCGAAAAGTACCTGGCCACTCTGAACAAGATCGAACTTGTTACTGACAATCTGGATGCTTCAGGTTATTCTGCTGGTCATGCGTTTGCCACCTTGTCCACACCATTTTCAGTCAATGATATCGAAATCGGTGATTCATCAGTGACGGTCAAAGAGATTTACGGGGACCCCGTAAGAATCGATGACAGTGCCTATGGATTCAAATGGTGGGTCTATCACGACAATTATAAGGATTATTTCTTAGTGGGAGTAAGCAATCAAAAAGTGGTTGCACTCTTCACCGCATCCGATTTGCTCAAATCTTCAACAGCTCTTGCCATGAACCAGAGCAAGGCGGCTGTGACAAAGGCACTTGGCAATCCTATCAACAGCATATTCAAAGGTGCGGATGAATACATTCAAATGAACAACCAGGAATCTGCCGTATACCTTAAGAACAATATATATCTGACCACTTATTTTGACAATCATGATTCTGGAAGGCTTTTCTCAATCATGTTGATCGATTCCGCTGTTGAAAAGGGTATGACCTCTCAATATGGCAACTTGACGGATGCCGTCAGAATAAGTTTTGAAAAACAGATTTTTGATCTGAACAACGTTTTTAGACTCGAACATGGCAAACCAATCCTCAGATGGAGCGAACCGATTGCCAATGTGGCGCGTAAACACAGCAGAGACATGGCCGTCCGCGACTTCTTCGATCATATCAACCCAAGTGGACAGTCGCCGTTTGATAGAATTGCTGCTGATGGTATCGACTTCAAATTGGCCGCTGAAAACATCGCCGCAGGTTATCTCAACGCTTTCGGAGCGCATGCGGGTTGGGTCAATTCATACGGTCATCGCGAAAATCTCGTCAGAACCATTGATTACCTTGGTGTCGGAGTCTACTTCGGTGGTCCGTTCGGCACATATTATACACAAAATTATTTCACACCACTTTAAGCGCTTAAAAGCCCCACACAAACCTTCATTTTATTTAGGTTTGTATGGGGCTATTTTATTCTTGGCATTTGGGGCAAATTCCCAAAATCTCCAGGTGATGCTCCAATATTTTATAATGTGTCGATTCACTGAGTCTTTTCTCGTAATCACTCAGTGGACAGCCCTTGATAGGGACAATACTGTTGCATTTAACACATACGAGATGGTGTCTATGCTCCATATGGTTCATCTCATAGGTGGACTTGCCATCTGCCTGCAGATTGGACTTCAGCACCAATCCCTTTCTCGTGAAAAGATCGAGAATCCTATATACTGTCGACAGATTCATCGATTCGCTCTCAGTCTTAGTCAGTTCCATGTAAATGTACTCAGCCGAAATCGGTGCAGATTCCTTTAAAAGAAAGTTATAAACAGCTTGTCTTTGAACCGTATTCTTAATTCCGCATTTTTTGAAAACTACCTTTAAATCTTTTGATAACATTTCTTCACCTCTTTTGTGTGTCAAGAACGTACAAACCGCTTGTATCCCATCATGACGATGAATACTGCGGCATTGATCATCACGATACTGGCTCCCGACGGCAAGTTGTACACATAAGACCCAAGGACCCCCACAATGACTGAAAACACAGAAATCATTGAGGAAATCACAATAGTCGACTTAAAGCTCTTTGAGATCTGAAGGGCGGCCACCGTTGGAAATATGATCATACTGGAGATCAGCATCGTTCCCACGACTCTTATTCCGAGCACTATGGTCACAGATGTCAAAGTGGCAATCAGATAATTTCTTCTCTTTGTGGGAATGCCGATGACACTTGAGAATGCCTCATCATGTGTGATCGCAAACAAATCGTTGTAAAAGAAGATCACAGTGAAGATAACGCCAGCCGCCAAAAATACAGACAACCAAAGATCGGACTTTTGAATGGACAAAATGCTTCCGAACAGATATCCGAACAAATCCACATTGAATCCGCCAGCGACACTGGATAGGAGTACCCCGAGCGCGACCGAAAAAGAGGAGACAAGTCCAATGGCGGCATCTCCGTGAATTCCCGCTTTTTCATTGAGTTCCATGATCAAAATCGAAGCCACAATGACTATCGGAATCGATATGAGCAGTGGCGATGCATTTAGGAAAAGTGCGATGGCTACGGTGGCAAAGCTCACATGTGCCAGCCCGTCCCCGATCATGGAGTATTTTTTAAGCACCAGAAATATGCCAAGCATGGCGCTGCTGAGTCCGATCAGTACGCCAACAATGATGGCTCTTTGCATGAAACCATATGAAAGTGCTTCTTTTATCGTATCAAAAATCATGTTCATGATTGTGCATCCCCTTTGCTGTGCCAAAATTCAAATCAAATTCTCCCGAAGGACCAAAGTAGACCAGTTCTCGATCGAGTAGCATCATTTTCCTGGTATACCGCTTGATGCTGCTAAGGTCATGTGATACAAGGACTATGCTCGTCTGGTCGACTTTGTTTATTTCCTCAATCAAGTTGAAGAAGTCCGCCCTCACTCTTGGATCCAGGGCACTGGTAGGTTCGTCCAGAATCAGCAGTTTCGGATGTGAGACCATGGCTCTGGCGAGCAGGACCCTTTGTTGCTGACCACCTGACAAATCTCCGATTTTCTTATGCTTAAGTCCGATGATTCCCAGTCTGTCCAAAATCGTATCCACTTTCAAGTGGTCCTCTTTGGTCAGTCTCTTAGGGAATTTTTTTTGGCCCAAAAGTCCAATCCCTACAATCTCTCTCACTTCAGCTGGAAATAACGTGTTGCCTGTGACAGCGACTTGAGGCAGATACCCTATGCCATGCTCAAATTTGTTCAGATTGTTATAGACGATTGTACCTTTTTCAAGAGGAACAAGTCCCAATATGGCCTTCACGAGTGTTGATTTTCCCGATCCATTGGCACCTACAAGACCGATGTAATCCCCCTTTTCAATGGCGAAGCTGATATCGGTCAAGACAATATTGTTCCCATATCTCACTGTTATATTTTTTGCTTCAATTAATTTATTCATCGTATCCAAGTCCTATCTTCAATCTCTCAAGATTTTCTTTCATAAAGGTGATATAAGATTTTCCTGCCTCGAACTCTTCTTTCGTGACATTGTGTGCGCCATGCAATAAAAGCATTTCAATGCCAGTTTCCTCCGAAATGACCCTCGATACCTTCGGATCAATCAGTTCCTCATAAAATATAGCTCTAGCATCGGTTTCTTTGATGGTCTCTATCAGAGCCGCTATCCTTCTTGGTGTAGGTTCCGCATCGGGTGAAAATCCCTCATAAGGGGACATATGCTCAAGTCCATATCGCTCCACGAAATAACCGAAAGCGAAATGCCCACCGGACAGAATCGTTTTTGAGGTGGTTTTCGAGAGGGTTTCTCTGATTTCAAGATCGAGGTCCATCAATGCTTTCTTTAAAGTGTTGGCGTTTTCTTCATAATATTCGGCATTTTTTTCATCGATTTCCTTTAGGGAAGATAAAATATTATCCACCATGACAATGGCCAAATTCGGGTCTGTCCAAATATGCGGATCCATCAGTTCATCATCATGCTCATCTTCATCTTCATGTGCATCAAGATCCATCAATTCTATTCCTTCACTCAAATCGACAATTGTAGCATTGATGCTCCCTGTGAGTCTATAGGCCCATGGCTCCATTTCTTTTCCTGTATATAGAAACAAATCTGAATTCTGAAGCATGACCATGTCCTGGGGTGTCGGTTCGAATGAATGCGACTCAACACCTGGGGGTAATATCAAAATCACGTCCGCTTTATCCCCAACTATGCTTCTAGTAAAATCATATTGTGGATAAAGTGAGGTGATAATGCTCAATTTCTCTTCTGGTTCTACTTCCTCACCTGTAATTTCTTCATTTGCTGCGACCACGTTCTCAATATTCGATTCACAACCACTTAGGGCAAAAACCAGCATTATCGCTATAACAACAGTTAATAATTTTCTCATCATTTTGCCTCCTTTTGTATATTCACTAAGTATATACCACAAAATTAAAACAATAAACGCAAATGCAACTGATTTGCATTTGCGTTTATTTTATCACTTAGTATATTTTGTGTCAAGGTTTGAGAAGCGATTTCAATTCTTGTTCTGTTAGGTCACGCCATTTGCCTGTTTTGAGATGATTCAACTCAATGTGCATGATCCGTGTCCTTTTAAGAGTGACCACTTCATACCCTAATGCCGAACACATTCTTCTGATTTGCCGGTTAAGACCTTGATTGAGAGTGATTCTAAACATTTTAGGTTTAACAAGTTCCACTATGCAAGGTTTTGTGACCGTGTGCTTCTTTTTAACCGGATTGAAGATCTTAACCCCTTTTTTCATATTGGCAATGAATGCATCATCAATGGGCTTATTCACTGTGACCAGATACTCTTTGTCATGTTCATTTTCCTCTCTGAGAATGGTATTTACAATACTGCCGTCACTTGTCAGCAAAATGAGACCTTCAGAATCCTTATCCAATCTTCCAACCGGAAAAATACGTTCTTTGTGATTGATGAAATCAATGATGTTTCCCTTGATATGCCGCTCAGTTGTGCAGGTCACTCCTACGGGCTTGTTGAATGCGATATACACGTTATCTTTTTTGGGACGTACTGGCTTTCCATCCACTACCACTTTGTCTCCAGGTCGGACGCTTTCGCCGAGTCCGGCAATCTTTCCGTTGATTTTTACGCGCTTCATCTGAATCCATCTGTCGGCTTCTCTTCTTGAACAGATTCCCGAGGCACTGATGTAGTTATTTAATCTCATGTGAACTCCTGTTTTTGGATACAAATGTATCATTATACCTTTCATACGAAGAAGGGATCTCCTGCGAATGTGCATGCAAATCGCTATATTCATTCATGAGCACTTCGCGTTCCTCATCTGAATCGGCTTGTTCTATTGCGATGTGTCTGATCTCCTCCAGACAAACCACAAATGCGTCTACCACATCCGGGTCAAACTGCATCGACTTGCCCTTTAGAATCATTTCTACGGCAACCTGGTGCGTATACGGCGGCTTGTAGATCCTTCTGCTCACCATTCCGTCATAAACATCCGCAACTGTGATGATCCTTCCCGATAGAGGAATTTCACTTCCCTTGATGCCTCTTGGATAACCAAGACCATCCCAACGCTCATGATGGGTATATGCCATTTCCTTGGCCAGATGTAGGAATGCGAGCTCTCCCAAATCCCTTTCAACGGATTCTATCGCATTTTTCCCGAAAGTGGTATGTTTTTTCATGATTTCAAATTCATCCGAATTCAACTTGCCACCTTTTTTTAAAATGGCATCCGGAACACCCACTTTACCGATGTCGTGAAGTGGTGATGATTGTACCAGCAAATCTATATATTTTTTGTTGATCATGTTTTGGTATTTGGGATTTTTCATCAATTCTTTCGCAATGGTGTGAACATATTCCTTGATTCTTTTGATATGGCCGCCCGTGTCCAAATCCCTATACTCAGCGAGACTGGCAAAACTCATTATCGCAGCTTGCTGCGTCAACATGAGTTCTTTTGTACGCTCCTCAACTTTGATTTCAAGAATCTCATTCTGATTCTGGAGTGCTTTTTGAGCAAGTGAAAGCATAAGATGCGTTTTGACGCGTGCCCTGACTTCTTCGATATTGAAAGGCTTGACGATATAATCCACGGCACCCAGCTTGAAACCTGTGGTTTTGTTTGCAATATCAGAAAGGGCAGAAATAAATATGACCGGAATATTTTCCGTGATCGCATTTTCTTTCAGTTTTTCAATGACTGTATACCCATCCATGATGGGCATCATAATATCGAGCAATATGAGATCCGGTCGGATATTTTCTATCGTATCAAGTGCTTCCTGACCGTCCATCGCCACAGACACTTCATAATCGTCACCTAGAATATTGACCAATATGTCTATGTTTATTCGCGTGTCATCCACTACCAAAATAGTGCAATCCTTAAGGGTATTCATTGAAAATCCCTCCTTGAAGGCTCTTTGCCAAAATAAGTGCCTCATCAAATTTGTAGTTCTTGATTTGTACCTTGATTGTGCTCATGACCTCTTGGTCTTCTGTTCTAAGAAAATAGATTTCCAATTTTTCCAAAGCATCATAACTTTGCTTGGGCTTATGGGCTTTAAGTGCATCAATCAGTTGGCTTATGAGTTTCTCCCTCGTTTTCACCTCAATAACCTCTGGATCAGTGCGTCGTCGAAGGGGTACTTTCAAGAGAACTCTCTTTGTTGTTTCCGTTTTGCTCGAATCATATATCCATGAATCCAGAGCATCACCCTCTATAAATTCCAGTGGAATCATCACCTTGAAATTGCTTCCCTTACCAGGATGGCTGTCCAGTGAAACCGTACCCCCCATCATTTGAACCAAATCCTTTACGATAGCAAGACCAAGTCCGGTTCCCCCATATTGCCTCGTGACGCTGCTGTCTGCCTGTACGAAAGGACTAAAGACGCTTTCAATTTGAGCTGGATCCATACCGATTCCGGTATCCGTTATTTCGAAAATGAACCAAGCACTGTTCTCATCAATGGCTTCACCCATTTCAACTTTGATGCTCACCTTGCCTTTTTCCGTAAATTTCACTGCGTTGCTCATCAGATTGATCAGAATCTGTCTGATCCTTAAGCTATCTCCAATCAGGCATTCAGGTACATTTTTGGGGATGGTCACTGTAAGTGAAAGTCCTTTGTCGAATATCGCCGGTGAGACAATCGCGGTGGCCTCCTCAACGATTTTATGAAGTTCGAAACGCGTCTTTTCAAGTTTCAGCATTCCCGCTTCTATTTTCGAGAAATCGAGTATATCATTTAGGGTATGCAACAACAGTCTTGAGAATTCAAGAGCCTTGTCCAGATAATCCTTCTGTTTCTGATCGAGGGTGGTCTTATGCAATAGCCCCAACATTCCGATTACACCATTGAGCGGGGTTCTGAATTCATGGCTCATATTCGCGAGGAAGTTCCCTTTTACTTCATTGGCCAATAAAGCTTCTGTTTTTGCCTTGACCATCTCATTCTCGTGAATTTGCTTCTCAATGACGTTGGTGAGCAACAATGCCAAAACTTTCAATAAGGTAGTCGATTCGTCCTGCCATTTTACATCTTTTGAATAAACTTCAAATCCAACATGACCAAGACAAGATTCTTCATGAGAAAGTGGTAATTCCATACGATTGATATCGGTTGGAGCTTTTGGCCTGACCACACCCGGGTTGTTCCATTCGTTCGTCAGTTTGTCTTCGCTCAGTTCATCATTTCTAAGGAGATAGGCACGATCCACACCATACATCTTCCCCACCATCTCAAGCGTTTGATCGATGGCTTCGTCCATCCGATCTTCACTTATATTGACAAAACCTATCGCCAGATTCATCATGATTGCCTGAAACCGACTTAAGGCTTTGACTTTCTTCTCGTTTTCAACTCTTTTCATATATTCATTCTCAGCTCTTTTGCGAGCAGAGATATCCCTTAAGGCACTCTGAATGAACAGAGGCTTGTCATCACGTGTTCTCACAAGCACAGCATTGATTTCCACAGGAATGATAGAGCCATCTTTTCTTTTGAACAGACTTTCATAGATGGGCAAAGTCCCTTCTCTCATTAAAATGCCCAAATTATCCCGGCTGCTGTCCACTTTCATGGAAACATCCTTATAGGAAAGTTTAAGCATTTCGTCTTTTGAATATCCAAACATTTCACAGGCTCTTTGATTGACTTCCAAATGATTGCCTTCAAAATCGAGCAAAAAAACAGCGTCATGAGTTTGTTCAAACAGGGCATGAAATCTCAATTCATAATCAGCCAATGCCTCTTTTATCTTATCACTCATATCCATTCCCCATTTCTATTTCAGTTACGAATATTATAACATACAAAAAAATCTCTCACATCCAATTTATGGACATGAGAGATCATCGATGATCAATTTTGACAGAACTCTTGTGTATAGTGAATGAGATGGCTTTCCTTATGAAGTTTATAGCCCACATAACCACTCTCTATCAATATCTTTTGTTCTTTGATTTTTTCCATTTCCAGGGCTTCATACCTGCTGGGATTGTTGATGCATTGACTCGTGATGTCCTTGTGAAGGATAAATCTCCACAAACCGTCATCTTCTCCAGGTGTGCCATACTTCTTTTTTAAGGCCTTGATGTTCAGCCCGGCCTTCATTATGTTGTTGAGGCTGAAGTAATTGTACGGTGAAACCGTACAAAGCATATGTTTATAACCGAATGGGACCACCCACTCAAGCGCTTTTTTAAGAGTCAAGCCTTGAAGACTGTTGCCTCTGTAGTCCGGATGTACCAAAGTCGTTTCCAAGTGGACAACATCTTTGAATTCAGACTCATGGAGACCGATGTCAAGACCCAGATTATATTCGGATTCACCGGGAAAGCTTATATAGCGGTAAGCGATCATTTGTTTCGCGTGATTGAATACGCCTATGATTCTGCCACCACGTTCGATTTCAAACAAAAGCATCTCTTTGGGATCTCTGTAGAATATTTCTTTGTTTGGCAACAATTCATAAATATGATCTTGTAATGAAACGACCTGATCAATCTCTTCAGGCATGATAAATCGCATGATATATGGCTCCAAAATTGCTTTGTTTTTCATGATATAACCTTTGCTTAAAATCATATAAACCTCCTTCCTGAAATTAAAAAAAATATTTTCTGACAACTTGTGATAGATGATAAGTTGTCAGCTTGTAACATAGTATAACACTGACAACTCCATCTTGTCAATAAGGTTGTTAGCCTTTTTACAAAGGATTCACACAAAATCTAAAAATCATTCCCAAATATGTCTGGAGTGATGTTATAATAACTAAAGATGAATAGCTATTGATATAGATGTGGAGGATCATTATGGGCGAACCTAGAAAAAGAGTCAAAGCACCTGAAATCAAATTGGACAATGACACCTACCTGAGAATTCCAATTAAAACGCACGTCGTTATGGAAAATGACCAATTGATCGATGTGGTTAAAAAATATACTGAAGAATTTATCAAACCGGGTGATCTTTTGTTTGTGACTGAAAAGATAGTCGCCATTACTCAAGGTCGTGCCATACCTGTGAAGGACATCACACCGAGACCTCTTGCAAAACTACTTTCTACTTTTGTGATGAAGACTCCTGCGGGAATAGGACTTGGAATGCCTGAAACTATGGAGATGGCTCTTAGAGAGTGCGGAATACCCCGTATACTTTGGGCATCCTTTGCTAGTGCCGTTACAAAATTGTTAGGCAAAAAAGGTGTTTTTTATAAAATTGCAGGCTACAAGGCTTCTTCAATAGATGGTCCGACACCAAATACCCTTCCTCCTTACAATCAGTATGTAGTTCTAGGGCCTGACCGACCGGATTCAGTCGCAAAGGAACTTAGTGAACTCTATGATGACATACAGGTTGCGGTTGTGGACATCAATGATCTGGATGGTTCTGTACTTGGTGTGTCCCATGCCAGCATGAACCGGGTAAAGATCGCCAAAATATTGAAGGACAATCCTCTCGGTCAGGATCATGAGCAGACGCCGCTCGGCATCATTAGAAAAACAAGCTGATAAAAAAGGATGTATTCGATTGTCAAAATCGATTACATCCTTTAACTTATTCCATACTTTGATTTATTCCGTACTTTTGACAAACTTGTTGACCCGTTCCGAATTTCCCGGGGAATTTCCGACATAGAAGACCACATCTCCCTCAAAAAAAACCAGCTTAGGGCCAGGAGACAACACGAGCTCACCCGTTCTGTTGACTCCAATAATTGTCGCTCCGGTATGTTCCCAAAATCTGATGTCACCAATGGAACGTCCAATCAAAGGGCTACCTTCCAGAATTTTGAACTCCAACGGATAGATGATACCCACGTTTTTAAGCAGAACAGCTTCTTCTATCAACTTGTCGAGCTTTTCCAGCATATTGTCTTCAATCAGTCTTTTTTCTTCAATCATTTTTGCTATGTTCTCACGTAACGATAGCACATGATCCTTGGATCGGTATTCCTTTATGTAGGCTACGGCTGCTGTTTTGGATTTGATCAACATTCCCTTTTTTTCAATCACCTCTACGACATTAAGTTCTTCGAGCAGTTTTAGTGCCCTTCTAATTGTTTCTGGGGAAACGCTGTATTTTCCAGAAAGTGTCGATCTGCCTTTGATGATATCTCCTATTTTCCACTCGTCATTGACAATACTGTACGCAATATCCAGAGCTATTTTCTCATATTTTGAGGTTTTGTTGTCTGTTTCCTGTTTTTTATTTGGATTTTCAACTGGATTCAAAGCTTACCATCCTTATTATTTATATTTCTCAGTATAAACTATTCTATATGCTTTTCAATCAGAATTCAATGTTTAAAAAATGTTGTAACAGGGTATAAATGATAATAGTTATCAATAACATGGAGGTGCTTTTATGGAAAAGACAAAAGAACTGGAAAAATTGGGCTCAAGTGCTACTGAAGCATGGGCAGAGAACGACAAGGAAATTAAGGATACTAAAGTGACAATCCCTTCAGAAGACACTGTACAAGAAGCAAAAGAATGGGTTGAGGAAAATGAAAAATAACTATGAAATAGGAAGATGACCTCTTCCTATTTTTTTTCGTCCATATACTCACTCATTGCTTTGCACACCTCAAGATAAGCTTCATCAGAGGCCTTTGAATAGTAAGCGTGATCCTCAATAAGTTTGACAATCAAGGGTTCGTCGTCGAGCTCATATTTTCCGACAAATCTCAAGTTGACACATGTGTCATGCAACAATTTCGCATGCGATTGAAACACTTCCAACTTATTGTTTATATTTTGAAGTTCAACATGGTCAGGCATGAGAATTTCATGCACGTACTTCATTTTTTTTGCAAGCATTCGTTTGGAATGAATGTACTTCTCTTCATAACCCAGCAATTGATCATCTTTTTCTATGAACTTTCTGAACAATTCGCATTGTCTACCCCAATCGCATCCTGGTTTCTGTTTGTTTTCTGCATGCATCAGTTTGACCTTTGTGCTCGAAAACCTGAAGGTCGACATGCGCTTGGCATCCAAGATCAGTCTTGCACGAAGGGGTTGTTTGAGCACAGAAAGCCGCTTCAGGACAGAGTCGTTCATGATATCGCCATAACCGTGTTCAAACACATCAATTTCACGAATCATCGAGGTTTTATCAAAATACCTTTTGGAATGCGTGTCGAAAAAACGATAATCTCCAGGTCTCATGAAAGGCATGAAAAAGAAGAGTAAAGCCCTGAAACGGCGAATGCTTTCTCTATAATCGTGGATACTCAAATGATTGAAATCCTGGTTGATCATACTTTTCAGTTTTTCGTCCATTGCTTCCAAATGTCTGTCAAAAAGCGTCGATAGTTGGTCTTCACTTAGCACGGCACCCCTCCTGCTCTCGAGATAACGGTTTTTTATACCAAACCATACGACCTCGCTATGACGTTTGAATCCCAAAGACTCTGCAAGTGCGATCGATGGTGCGTTTTCTATCCAAATATGCAAATATGGCAGTTGATTTTTCTTGAGTATGCTATTGATCAAATGTTTACAAAGCCATTCTCCAACGCCTCTTCTTCTGTGACCTTCCAGTGTGTACATGATTCCCATGGAACCATCTTCACGCTGGACTACCCATGAAACCGCTTCACCACACAATCTGGCACAAAAAGTGGTTTCGTTTTTTATAATGCCTTCAATATAACCGATGCCATCGTCTTTAAATGCATAATTTTCAAATACCATATCTAGATCATCAAAATTGAGACAGTCGATTTCGTAGATTGCTTCATCAAAACTGTAATGGTCTTCAATATTCGCATATGGTTCTCCATCATAATAATACAACCAACAAAACTCTGACCATTCTTCTTTATACTTTGTCGTCAACAAATCAAATTGTCTTCTGGGCACACCTGCAAAGTTAAACTCGGTATGTTTGACATCGGATTTACAGTATTCTTCAAAATGATGAATAAACTTCTCTGGACTTTCATCTGATGGCACTATGAACCCGCCTTGTTCCATGACAAAAAAATCTTCTTTGACATACCAGGATACATCAAGTGTTTGGTTGATTGTGCGACCTATGATGTTGCTATATTTTATCGGATCCCCGTTCAAAATCTTTTCAATTTCAATTGATTTCATTGTGTTCCCCTAAATTTGGTTTTTATATATTATATCAAAAAAATAGCCTCTAAGGTGAAAAAGAATGGAGACCCTGAATATATCTCAGAATCTCCAAATTGGTTTTATGAAATTGCGATCAAATAGCGATGAATCAGTATGAAATGTGCCGCACTTCCAGCAAGTATGAACAGATGGAAAATCTCGTGAAACCCAAAACTACCCAGTTTGATCTTTTCTGATTTGGTGGCATAGAATATTGCACCGACAGTATAGAACAAACCTCCAATAATCAACCAAATAAAACCATTGGTCGGCAGTGTTTTTGAAAGTGGATAAATGAAGGCCACACTGATCCATCCCATGAAAAGGTACATACCTGCAGACAACCACCTGGGCATATGGATGAAGATAACTTTAGTCACCATTCCAATCAAAGCCAGCGACCAGATTCCAATCAAAAGACCGTAGCCAAGAGGTCCTCTAAGCGCAATAAGGCAAATGGGTGTATATGTGCCTGCAATCAATACGAAAATCATTGCGTGATCCAGCTTTTTAAGTCTCAGAATGATTTGGTCGCTACCATTGTACCCATGGTAAATGGTTGATGCGGTATAGAGCAATATCAAACTGATACCAAATACAATCCCGCCTGCCAATGAGACAGGACTTTTTTTCATGACAGCGGTGATGATCAAAGTAATCAAAGCCGCAAAGGATAGTACGATACCTATAAAATGTGTCCATGTGTTGAGTGGTTCTCTGATTTTCATAACGAGCTCCTAACGTAGTATCGAATACTACTTAAAGTTATATCGATATATTATCACATGTTCCCAATATTTGCAATACATGCTATAATAACTTTATAATTGGTACAGGAGGTTCATATGTCATCACTAAAAGAATCACTTTATTACGAAGATCCACCTTTTGACAAATTGCCCGACATCAAACTTTATATGGATCAGATGCTAGATTATCTGAAAATCAATCTTGAAGTCCTCATGAGATCTGACGAGGATTCCGTCTTCACAAAAACCATGATCAACAATTATGTGAAGTCAGGAATCATTGAAGCCCCTACTAAAAAAAAATACCCAAAATCCACAGTAGCAGACCTTGTGCTGGTCTATCATCTGAAGCAGTGTTTTTCCATGGAAGACACCCATACCATTCTGGATATCTTAAGGCTTGAATCCTCCTATTATACGGAATTCACCAAGCTGCATAAGATCATCCGCGCCTCACAGCAGTCTGAATTGCCTTCGGATCTCGATGATCTTAGTCCTGAGATGGCCAAGGCACTTTTGATGCAATACGCTATTGAGGCCAGCGTCAAAAAAAGAATGGCCGAGCTTCTGCTCGACCACCTGAATTTAAATAAAATTGTAAAGCCATAGCCAAATTGTGAGCATCACGCTTAAAATCAGCTGGATCCTAAAAATGAAATTCATCATTCCAGACCACCTGAAGTCCGTTTTTGCCCTGTTGAACATCACTATTGCCGGAACAATCAACAGCGCGTTCAAATATCCTAAAATCCTGATTGCAGATAATCCATTTGAACCACCATAAATCACATCCCAGAGCGAATACTGTGCGGATACAAGCAAAATGAACCCCAGAAGTGTGGTCATCACAAGTGTGTGGATCATCAATACGACCCTTGGTGTGTCATGGATGCGATTGACCCGCATATTTGACCATTTGGTGATGAGCACCAACCACGCAAGCAAGTTGAAAAATGCAGAGAAAACAAGCAATCCCATTTCCACATATATACTTCTGAAGAAAGAAGCTCTCGTATAGACATTATTGCCTATGATGAGGGCTTTTAATTTTCCCGACTCGTCTGTTTTGAACTCTGCGTATACATTATCTTCTGCGTTGTAAAATACTGTCTCTGAAATTGGCACATATTCCACTTTATCGATCAGAAGCACTTGTCCTTGGTTGACAACACGCAACTGATGAATGATTTTCGTCAGTTTTTCTATGGACTCCATCGAAGCGTTCACAGGTGAATAAACGCCTACAAATCGCTCAAGCGCGTCCGCTTCATAAAGATTATGAACCGTTATGGAATCATATCCTGGCAAAATTTCCTCGAAAATGGATTTTGTGATCTCATCTCTGGCATTGAGCAGATTGGAATTGTAAGTTATGAACACTGATGTATTGCTTTCGGGAACAAACAACAGTCTGGAGTTGGATCCCGGTATTCCTCCGTCTTGAATGAACACCTCATACTTTCCATACTGTGTTTTGGACAAACCAAAACTTCTTCCAGAAAAACTGCCCGCCTGTCTGGTGAAAAACGCTTTTTTCATCTCATCAGAGACGCTCTCACCGGTCATGAAAGTCATGAATCGCGAAATTTCTGAAGCTGTGGTCAGAAAATCATCCGATGGCAAATAAAGTGTTCTATAATTGCCAAGGGCTTCATGTCTCCCTCCTGAAACCGCATAATTTTGAATCAACTCTATGTTGCCAACGGTTTCGCCCGACACCATACTGGCACTCATATTCATGCCAAAAGACGATTTGAGCAAATTGGACATCGCTTGCTCATAGGTTAAACCACTTAGGGATTCAATCAACACTCCGGCAAGCAAACTATTGACATTGGACAATAGAATGAACTCATCTTTTTCTATGACCGGTTTCAGTTTATAGTTACTGAAAAATTTATTTGCTTCCACGCCAAATGAAGGTTTGTACATGGTGATTGGCGACTCACTGACAGCGGAGTCTGCTTTTAATGTGGCTATTCCAGTGGTATGGGTCAGAACGTTTCCAAATGTCAACCCGATCAGCGATGGCTTGTCTTTGATGTTCTGAGGCAAATAGGATTCGATGGCCTCTTCAACGTCTATTTTTTTTCGCTCCATCCAATGAAGCAAAAGATACGATGTGAAAACCTTTGATATCGATCCAGTCTGAACAACGGATCGATCAAGGCTCATGGCTTGATTTCTCATGATATCCGCTTGACCAAGAGCCGTATCAAAAAGTACTTTGCCCCCTTGCACCACTATCACTTCCAAGCCAGGTAAATTGTTGTTCACCATGGCACGATTGACGATTTCATCCATAGAGGATTCATTTATATCAAGAGCCTCCGAAAAAACAAGGCCATTCGTTATCATTAGACAAAAACCCAAAGTCAGGGCCATAAATTTCCTTTTCAATGTATTGCCTCACTTATTTCATTATTTTATAAAGCTTGCCGACCTTGTCCCGGTAGGTGAGATCAAGAACGATATCTTTTCCAGGTATGATCATATTTTCTTCCAATATACCTCTTACGGCTTCATAAGCCAAATCAGGGAAATTGTTTTCTTTGCTGAGGTGGGCCAAAATGATATGCTTGGTCACACCGTATCCGATGATTTCCTTGGCGATGAATCCCGCATCCTCATTGCTCAAGTGGCCGAATTCACTGAGTATTCGTCTTTTTAACACCATGGGATAAGAACCCGTCTTGAGCATCTCAATATCATGGTTGGACTCAATCATCAACAAGTCACAGTCCTTGAATTTCTCGATGACCTCATCCGATACGGTTCCAAGATCCGTTGCGATGCCAATTTTTGTGTTTTCATTGATAAAGGCATAGCATCTTGGATCGACTGCATCATGAGTGATCTTGGCACTCTGGATTCTGATGTCTCCGATCTCAATATTATCAATTTCCTCGTAAACGTGCAATAGACTTGGGTCCACTGCACCAATTTTTGGTTTTACAGCTTCCCAAGTCTTTTCAGTCACATAAAGTGGCATTTTATACCTTCTCATCAACACACCCAGTCCACTGATATGGTCTGAGTGTTCATGGGTTAAAAGTATACCGCTTATGGTTTCAATTCTAACATCGATATTATCAAGGGATGTCTTGATATACTTTCCGCTCATCCCCGCATCCACTAACAATCTTGTGGTTTCTGATGCCACAAGTTGACAATTTCCAGAGCTCCCGCTTGCAAGTGAACAAAACGACAACGCCATATGTTTACCTCTTCCTAAGGTGTCTCGACCGCTTGAACATAATGAATTTTTCCTTGATCCGTCATAAATCTATAATAGGGCAACGCTTCACCGGAAATCAAATCACTGACTTGAAAACTCTGGTCATTCAATTTGTACACAATTGAGATGCCTTGAATGTTGTCGCCCTCTTTAAAATTGACCATGACGGAATATAGAGCACGATCTACACTGATTATATCATAATTTGTCACATCAGAAGAGCCGATATTTACTGGCCATGACTTTTTGAATCCAACAACCTCTCCACCATGAATCCAATAGATTTCTTTCGCTTCTTCAATGACCAAATTGTTTCTCATATGTTTCATTGTCACAATCTGATAGTGCCCAAGAGTCTTCACTTCAATATTCTCAAATGCGCTGTCGAAACCACCTGCCAATTTGAAAGTATTGATAATCTCCATAGTTTCTTTCAAGGCATCAGGATCTGTGACAGGTTCAAACCATCTGAGATTCTGTTCATCATCACTTGAAACCCTGCTATAATGCGGTTGTTTCGACCATACGATTTCCATTTCATCCAGAATGACAATTTCATTATCCCAGGTATATTTTTCTCCGTCATACATGAATCCAGGACCTAAAAGATCACTGACCATAGTCTCCGGGATTCTCTCGAAATCCAGTTGAATGGATGAGATCTCATCAGGAAAATGAAATTCATCCTGCATCAAATTAATTTCATTCACATCATAAAGCTGCAATATATCCTGAAGATTGGAGGCATTTGCCTGTCTATAAAGTGCCTGATCTTCAATAATGATGAATCCAAGCATCAAATTGGTGGCAATCAACAGTACAATCAACACATTCTTAATTTTTGGCCAATCCATAATCTACCTCATTTAGCGATACGTTTTTATTAGAGACCCTGTATAGGCATTGAAAAGGTAAGTTCGCCCACTGATCACGACCTGCCATGTCGGCACCATAAAAGCGCTACCACTTTGCCCTTCAATGGAATAACGCATATCAATTTTTGTGATCTCACTTCTGATCGGAAAATAATACTCGATATTGTCCAGTGCAGAATCATATATATTGTTGTCCTGGAGGTAATAAACACTTACTTCCAAGAAATTGTTCGAAATGCACTCATCAATGGAATACAAACGGTCCATCTCTTGGGCATCGACCAGTTCAGCCTGTTGTTTGATGTTTTTGAAGATGTCGACAACTTGATTGCCTTTTATTTCCACTCGAATAGGATGTGCATCCGGAGTGGTTTCAGCCAAAGAATAATTATTGATTTTATAACCAAAATAGAACACGTGCGTAGTAACTGTGCCGCTTTCAAACACGTAATCCGCCAAATAAATTCCAGACGGGTAGAGACCGAAATTTTCGATTTTTCCCGCTGCTATTGAAAAGGCCTCTTTAAAGTTTAAATTTGAAGACAATGAAGCATCAAATCGTTTATGATAGAGCACCTCACCGCCTGGCGAGAGGGTCAAGACCTTCTCGCCATAGCCATACATCAGTATTGTAGATCCGTTGGCATCTTTCAGACGCTTGACAAAATCCATTCGATTTCCAAATACGGATCCTGAAATCCTCTGAACATCACCGATCATTTCACCATCCACAAATTCGATTTCACTTCTAAAACGGACTTTGGGAACGACATAATTGTATTGAAAAGGAATCAACTCATAATTCAATCGGTCATAACTCTCATCCACAGTGCTTTCCAAACTGAATCGGGTGCTGATTTTTCTATATTCAATATAAGGTGATAGTTTGACAATCTTGACCAATGCTCCGATATCGTGAATTTGGAAATTGTTTTTAACTAAATAATACTGCTCCGTTTTCCGATCATGGATATAAATGCTTCTTGAATCATTCCCGCTCAGCAAGTATTCATATGGGGTGATTTCCGAAATGGAATCCTCTACGGCATTCGATGAAAACAAACTGTAAAATTCTTCCACAGTCAATTCCACGGGCATTCTCAGCACCATACTCTCATCAGAGAAAGCCTCAATATACGATTCACGTGTTATAATCTCCACACTGTCATATTTCTCAAAACTGTTCAGCACTACAGGTCTAATTTCACTCCAGATTCGCTCTTGAAGCATGACGTCATAGACACGGGTATAAGATATACCCCCAAAGCTAACGAAATAACTTTGGGGGCTAATATACGCGGACAGTTTAGTTGAATTGATCTCAATATCGCTGCTGTCGATATCCGAGGCAAAAAGGTCATCATACATGACCCACTGCATCAATAGCAAAGCGGTCAAGAACAATCCGATGATCAGTACGGATTTCATTCTTTCTCTTAATGAAACCATACGACTGCTCCTTGAATTAATTGGTTATATTTAATGGAACCATTGGTATGATGGTTTTTTCCTTATCAATGATTCTAAATGTCATTTCTTTTACAAGTCGCATCTCACTATTTAAAAATCTCAGTTTGTAAGTGCCGTTCGACAGATATCCGATTTCCTTATAAAAACTCATGTTTTTGATGGTATCATTGTAAATATGTTTTTCAAACAATGACAAATAATCAATCATCGCAAGAGAATATGATTTTCTGAGTGTATTGAGTTCCGATCTGATTGTGGACCACTTTTTATAATCCTCATAAACAGATGGGTCGAGTTTTGACAGTTCTTCAAGCCGATCTGCAATCAAATCAAAATGATACTGTTTATTGAGTTCTGTATACGCGCTTTGCTTTATGGCAAGTGCGTCTTTGATTTCGAAGAAATGGTTGATGATTTTGGTTTCTCTTACCAAGCCTTCAGAAAAAGTAGGCTGTTGATTTGCATAAACCCTACTGAGGGCAGTACTTTTATCCATACTTGCCGCACCAGAATTAAGCCTCATCACAGAGACATTCAGCCCATCACCCAGTTCATTCCCAAAAGACAGTTGTCTGTCCACTTTCACAAGGGAAACCGAAAGAGGGTTGTCGACTATTCTCGTGTTGTTGATATTCACGTTGATGAATATCAAATTGTCATTTGTGATGCTCTCACTCATTGGTTCACCGATGATGATCTGATCCGGTGCTATGGGTGAGGCATTTGAATTTTCAAATGCAAAGGCGGTATTTCCTGTTGTGAAAATCACCAAAGCCAATATCATTATAAGTCCTTTACGGAACATGAGGATCCTCCAAAATTGTTTTGATCGAAAACTACATTCAATCTCTATATCATTATACACATTATTTGTTACAGAAGCATTACGCAGTATTTAAATCAAAATTACACCTCATGAATTCCATAGGGCAAAATGATCGTTACCTTGGTGCCCACTCCATACTCCGAATCAATTCGAATATCGCCACCATGTGCCTCCGCAATCTCTTTGGCGATTGAAAGTCCGAGACCTGTTCCCCCGAGTTCTCTCGATCTTGCCTTATCCACACGATAAAATCTTTCAAAAATTCTGTTCAAGTCCTGGTCCGGTATACCAATTCCACTGTCTGTCACCACGAGTTCAAAATGATCCTCATCCGAACCTTCTCTCAAATCTATGATGATCTGAGAATCCTCATTTGAGTATTTGATGCCGTTTGACAATATATTGAGCACCAATTGTTCGATTTTGTCATAGTCAATCAAGGCATAAATTTTAATATCTTTATAATGATTCACCATTTCTTGTCTCTTTTGATCCGCGGTTGCCTTGACTTTTAGGACACAAGTGTCGAGGAGTGAGTTGACTTCATATCTTTCACGTTTAAGACGAATGGTATCCGAGTCAAAATTGCTGAGTTCAAGCAAATCGCGCACCAGTCTTGCCATACGGTCCGCTTCGGTGTTGATGACTTCCAAAAATGTCTTTTGCATTTCTGGATCATCCACAGCACCATCCAAAATGGTCTCAGTATAACTTTTGATGCTCGTAAGAGGTGTCTTGAGCTCATGCGAGACATTGGCTACGAATTCTCTTCTCATATTCTCAAGCCGTTCCTCTTCGGTGATGTCTTGGAGTACAAAAACCACGCCCATTTTTTTCGAAGACTCATCTAAAAATGGTGCAAAATTCACTTTCAGGATCAGCAAATTGTATGAAATACTTTTTGATCCAATGCCATTGTTGAGTTTTCCGGAACTGTAGATTGATAACAGATCACCAATGATGTCATCGTTAAAGACACCGTCCGTAGTCAATAATTTCCCGGCTTTCGGATTGCAATGAATGATCTGCCCTTCAGCATTTATGGCTATAAGGCCATCTTCCATGTAATTGATGATGGCTTCAAGTTTGCTTTTTTCACTGGATATTTCAGAAATGTATTTCTTGAGCTCTCCCGTAAGAAAGTTAAATGTCTTTGAAAGAGCACCGATTTCATCCTCCGATCGGACTTCAACGATTTGATTGAAATCGCCCTCGGCGAGTTTTGCAGCTTTGAGTGTGACTTCATTGATCGGATCCGTGATGCTCTTTGACAACAAGAATCCTATGATGATGGAAAGTACAAGACTCATCGCCACAGCTTGCAAGATGATCCTTCTGGCCCGATTGAGCGTACCATATATGTCATTTAGATCATATCGCAAATAAATCAGACCAATTTGCACATTTTTACTATAAACCGGATAAACCTTGTCTTTGGTACGGACATTGCCGGAAAGTTCGAAATTCTTTTCCACGGTCTTTCCGATCAACCCTTCGACAACAAGTCCTGTATTGAGCACTTCAGATACTGGCCGATCAACATTTTCAGTACTCGTAGCCAATATCTTCTGTGATTTTTGATCGATGATATAAATCTCTTCTCTCAGTCCGATGTCAGCATGCCGTTCAATGGATTCCTGAACAAGTCCCCTGACCTCTTCCAACTCATCATTTTCAATTTTAGAAAGCTCAGACATCATGATCTGAGCTATATCATCCAACCGGTTGGACACGACATTGAGATTGTAATCTTCAAAAGATCTGACAATGAACACACCCGCCAAAAGCATCGCAATAAATACGAGCAAAAAATATATAATTGTAAATCTCAGTCGTATGCTTCTAAACATTGTGCCTCCAACTAACTTCTTTTGAAGTAATAGCCAACACCTCTTTTAGTCATGATATAAGTTGGATTGCTTGAATCTTGTTCCACTTTTTCTCTTAATCGTCTGACTGTGACATCAACAGTTCTGATGTCTCCAAAGTATTCATAACCCCAAACGTCTTTCAAAAGCTGTTCTCTCGTGAAAATCTGATTGGCTTGTGTCGCCAAGAACTTAAGCAACTCGAACTCCCTGAGTGTGAGTTCTATCACTTCACCG
This sequence comes from Clostridia bacterium, assembly GCA_014859095.1. Lineage (GTDB taxonomy): Bacteria > Bacillota > Clostridia > Peptostreptococcales > Acidaminobacteraceae > Fusibacter_D. The sequence continues at coordinate 64,502 of JACUUV010000006.1, forward strand.
TCTATGGTCACTTCATAACGGTCCAGATCAATGGTAAGGCTGTTGGCAATTATAATGTGGCCATTAGGGCCCTTTCCATCAGAATCGGAAATATCAACTCTGCGAATATTGGCCTTGACCCTCGCTATGAGTTCCCTCATTCCAAAAGGTTTGGTAATGTAATCATCTGCACCTAGTTCAAATCCAAGCACTTTGTCCACTTCTTCCTCTTTGGCGGTGAGCATGATGATCGGCATACTGAAACCCTCTCTGATTTTCCTGCATACCTGAAAACCATCAAGTTTTGGCAACATGACATCTAATAAAACAAGGTCCGGTTGGAACTGATATACTTTCTTTAAAGCTTCCTCGCCATCAAATGCGGTTTCTATCTCATAACCTTCTTTAACCAAATTGAATTTGATGATATCCGAAATGGGTTTCTCATCATCAACTACTAAAATTCTTTTACTCATCATTTCGCCTCCTTTGTTAAGACGTTAGCATATATACTTATTCTATACGAAATAAAATAAAAAAGCGAGTCATCGACTCGCTTTATCGTTAAAATTTAACATAATTTCTTGGATTTTGTGGAACACCGTTCTTCCTCACTTCGAAATGAAGGTGTGGTCCCGTGCTGTAACCTGTGTTTCCACTTGCCGCTATCACTTGTCCTTGGAATACTTTATCGCCTTTTTTAACGTTTAAAACGCTATTGTGGGCATAAAGTGTGGATAGGTTGCCACCATGATCGATGATAATGTATCTTCCATAAGAACTTGAATATCCTGCAAATGTAACGACTCCACCATCGGCTGCTTTGACACTTGTTCCTACAGAAAGACCGATATCAATTCCAGTATGCTGTCTTCCCCATCGCCATCCGAACTCTGAAGTGACGATGCCACGTGAAGTTGGATGTGCCAATGTACCTGTACCGATTCTCGGTGGAGGATCTTTGGTACCTTGATAAACGACTTTCGTCTGTGGCTTGGCAGTGATGTTTTCGGAAATTACAGTTCTTCCGATTTCTCTTCCGTTGTGTCTGATCAGTTCCGCTTCTACGACACGTTCGCCGTACGCACCACCGACTTTTGTCTTTGTCTCGCCCTTATAAAGGGAACTTGTTTGTTCATATTCCACTTCAAAAGCGATTTTATCGGAATAAGTGGCTTTTTCCACTGTTACAACATTGATTAGCGGTCTTGGAGTCACCAAACTGATTTCCATTCCGATTTGCAATGATTCTGCTTTGATATCAGGATTTGCGGCTTCAAGATCATAAGGATTGACTCCATAAAAATCGGCAATCACCCAATAGTTTTCACCTTTTTGAACTTTATGGATCTTGACTTCCCTTGTACCTTTTCTGATGTATTCCAGTGCCGTTTCGACAGTGTCATATTCTTCAAAGTCCATGATATCGATATACCCTGGACTTACTTTTACTTCTTCTTTGAAATAGACATCCAAAATCTCAACATCGTCCTTCAAAGTAAACTGTGCTTTTAATGCTTCAAGCATTCGATTGGCTTCATTTTCAGTCTTGAAACTCGCCACCGGATTGTTGTTCACGAGAACCTGATGCACTTTTACCGATGCCATACTCATCACTTTGATTTCAGGAATATCAACTGCTCCAGCGGTTTCAACAACCACTTCGTTTACAGATTCCTCAACGGCTTCGACTTCCAATGCCTTTGTAGGAACACTGACCACATGAGTATTGGCAGTGTCCGCCCCGATTAATTCTGAAGGAGTCATGGCGTTGAAAGTTAAAAGCCCTATAGCGGATACCATTACCACCGCTCCAACACCACCTAATACCCATTTGTGCTTGATCACAAATGGCTTTGCAGTACCTAGTGTTGATTTCGAATAATCCGCGATTGTTTGAATAAAGTTGTCACCATTGCTATATTTTGTATTGTGATTTTTATTTGATGTGATTTTTTTTGTGAGTTTGCTAACTCCAGATGTTGCTAAAAATAAAGGATACAATGACAAGGCAATTGCTTTGGCACCAAAATCAGACATTCTTTCAATGCGCTCGACTTTCTCGTCTCCTTTGACATAAACTTTACTGGTGGAACGTTTTACTATATGTTTTTGAGACGTCCCGTTTCTCTTTTTCCCCATCCTATACTCCTTAATATTGGCCTTAATAATGGTTCACAGCAGTAGTTTGTTAAAAATACCTTCTTAATTATAGCACAACTTTCCCAAGAGATAAATTATAATTTTTTTTTTGAGAAAGATGTAACCGGATTTGACAACATCTGATGCTTTGATGAGTATTCAAATACCACATGTTGTGCTTTTTTTGAATGTTTTTTTGTCTGTACATAGAATTGTTAGAACACCTTATTAAAATACTGATACACCATTCATATTAATGTTATAATATTTCATATGACGATTATGAAAGAAGGAAAATCATGGCATTTATTCAAAACGCGACGACTTTTGACCTTGGCGAACTCAATATAGAAAACATTTTCATCTCTGACTTCATGCCCTCTGCAAGTGGTACTTACGTCAAAGTATACCTTCTTGGCCTTATGTTCTCGAGATCTGAAAATGATGCCTTTCGCTTTGACAACAAGAGTCTGGCAAATATGCTCGGTCTTCCACTTCAGGATGTTGTCGAGGCATGGAACTACTGGGAAAAACAGGGTATTATCAAAAAACACATTCACGACGATGCCTTAAATTTCGATGTGGAATTCCTATCGCTCCGCGAACTGTACATTCTAAACAATTACACTTCCAAATCCGAGCCGACAGACCGAAAAAGCGATCCGAAAATCAAAAGTCATTACAAGACATTATGTGAACAAGTTGAAAAAATTGTGGGCCATCCTCTATCCTACACCGAATACCGGGATATAGGCGATTTTTACGACCACTACTATACAGATACCCCCATCATACTGAGGGCGTTTGAAATCAATTATAAGGAAAAGAACATCCGAAGTGTGAAAGCTGTCAAAGGTCTATTGAACCAATGGCTGTCTCAAAACTTGTCCACTCTCGAATCCATAGAACACCACATCAAAAGCAAAGATGAACGCAATATGATCTATAAAGAAGTGCTGCGAAATCTCGGATTGTCCTTCCGGATGGCCAATCAGGCAGAAAAGGAACTGATCGACAAGTGGTTGGACCAATATGAATTTGAACCCGAGTCCCTTTACCAATTCATTATAGTCTTTTCAAAGAAGACTCTCAACATCAACATGAATTATCTGGATAAGGTATTTGGAGATCTGCACAAGCAGGGCATCAAAACCGTAGACAATTACGAAAGCACCCAAGCAAATGATAAGCCGAAAGCACAGACACAGTCTCAAGCCAAAAGAAACCGATTCACTATTGAAAAGGAACGTTCTTACTCTGAAGAGGAACTTGAGAATCTGCTGCTCAATAAGAAGAATTAAGAAAGGAGTCACGATGTCTCAAAATGTCCAAAGTATAAAAGGAATCATGGATGAATACAAACAACAGCAGGATTTGAACCGATTGACTCTAAAGGAGAGGCGACTGGCGCTTTATGAACAGCTGCCCAAACTCGCTGAGATAGATCTTCAAATGAGCCAGATCGGTGCGGAGATTTCCAAGGCCATCCTCAAAAACCCCCAAAACACCGAAATCATGCTCATGGAACTCAAAAGCACACTTGATCAACTGAAGCGCAACAAAGCCATCCTGCTCACAGACAACAACATTTCACTGGATGCGCTAGAACTAGAATATAAATGTAAAAAATGTAAAGATACTGGTTTTATGGAAGACAACAGAAGATGTTCTTGCTTCAATCAGAAATTGATCCACCGGGCATACGAAATGTCTAATATTGAGCGTCAACTCTCGCTTCAAAATTTCGACCATTTCAACCTGAGCATCTTTTCAGACCATAGAAATGCCAAAGAAGGCGTTTCACAAAGAGAAAATATGATGCAAATCCTATCCGAGGCAGAAGAGTTCGTCAAGAATTTTCCGAGCGAAAAAAACCTACTCTTTTTTGGTGCGAGCGGACTTGGAAAAACCTATCTATGCAACTGCATCGCCAAGTCGCTATTGGACAAAGGCCACTCGGTCCTCTATCAGACACCATTTACAATCATCCAGTTGATTGAGAAAAAGACATTTACAGACAAGACCAACACGTTTATTCAAATGGCCTATGAGCAACTCTTTGGTGCCGATCTGCTCATTATTGACGATCTGGGCACAGAAAGCGCCAACACATTCACAATCAGTGAATTCTATAACATCATCAACACCAGAATCCTGAATGGCAAGAGTACAATCATTTCCACAAACATCAAGCTCTCTGAAATCAGCTCATTTTACAACGATCGAATCGATTCGCGCATCAAAGGACATTATCAATTGATGAAGTTTTTTGGACCCGATGTCCGTTGGGAGATTTGAGTTAGTGGGTGCTGTAAGGCGCACCCAGTGGTTAGTAGTTGGTGGTTGGGAAAAGATGATAAAAACATAAAAAGCTTGAAATCTACTATTCACAATAGATTTCAAGCTTTTATTCATTTTAGGTACCAATTTTGACCTGTCCCCAATCGAAATTAAAAAATGCTGTCTCTTACAATGGTTTGAGATCTTTTAGGACCGATTGAAACAATCTTAACTGGAACACCTACCAGTTCTTCTATACGTTCCACATATTTTTTTGCATTCTCTGGAAGAGATTCAAATGTGGTACAAGCGGTGATGTCTTCCTCCCAGCCAGGGAACACTTCATAAATCGGTTCACATTTCGCAAGAACCGAGAGGCTTGCAGGGAAATTCGTCATGATCTTATCGCCGTACTTGTAACCGGTACAAATTTTGATTTCATCAAAACCACTGAGTACGTCCACAAGCATGAGAGCGATACAGGTCATGCCATTCACTCGCTTAGAATAATTGATCATAACCGTATCGAGCCATCCGCATCTTCTAGGTCTTCCGGTAGTGGTACCGAATTCGTTGCCGGCGATTCTGATGCGTTCACCGATTGCGTTGTCCAGTTCAGTGACAAATGGTCCAAGACCAACACGGGTTGTGTATGCTTTGGTGATGCCCACTACTTCTCCGATTTCATTAGGACCTATTCCAGAGCCTATTGTAAAACCACCTGAAGTCGGATGAGAACTGGTCACATATGGATAAGTTCCATAATCGAGATCGAGAAGTGTGCCTTGAGCGCCTTCAAGAAGAACCTTCTTGCCTGCACGGAGTGCTTCATAAACGATAACGGATGTGTCATCAACGAAAGGTCTGACTTGCTCGGCATATTTCTTGTATCGCGCGACCATCTCTTCTTCGTCCATGGCAGTTCCACCATATATTTTTTCAATAATTTCATTTTTTGCTTTGATTCTGCTTCTGAAGAGCGGTTCGAAAATTTCATCATCGACAAAATCACAAATTCGGATGCCACTTCTTTCAACTTTATCCATGTAGCAAGGACCGATCCCTTTTTTGGTGGTACCGATCATGTCAGCACCTCTTGCTTCTTCTGCCAATCGATCGATTTCCTTATGGTATGGAAATACCACGTGGGCACGATCGGAAACTCTGATGGATGATGTTGCTATCCCTTTGCTTTCAAGTCCCTTGATTTCGTTTAAAAAACCTTCAGGATCAAATACGACGCCGTTTCCAATCACATTGATTGTGTTTTCATTCAAAATACCTGATGGAATAAGATGGAGTGCATATTTTTGATCACCGACAACCACAGAGTGACCTGCATTGTTGCCCCCTTGGCCACGTACTACGACATCAGCCTCTTTTGACAAATAATCAATGACCTTTCCTTTGCCTTCATCTCCCCATTGTGCACCTAATATTACAACTGTAGACATAAACTCACCTCACTATAAAATCATTGCATCTGCAATTACACGCATAAATCCACTGTCATATTAACAGACCATAGGGTTAAAGTCAACAAAAATGCGAATTATTTTAAAAAATCAAAAGAAATAATTCGATTATTACGCTTTCATCAAACGATCGATACTGGGTCTCACATTAAATGTTTCCTTCAGTAGCTGATATTCATATTGCGCCTTCAAAATCGCCTCATCGGACTTGTCGGCCTTGTAGGCTCTGATCAGAATGTTTTTGGGCGTATGTTCCATATCCACGAATTCGAGCATCTGAACATCATATCCCACACACTCGAGTGCGGATGCCCTCAGTGAATCGGTAACCAGAGTGGCCAGTTTGTCTTTGATCACTCCATATTTAAGGAGAGGAATCATCGCTGGGTTGTCGAGTTGCTTGAACAGTTCGTGCTGGCAGCACGGCACCGCAAAGATGATTTTGGCATTCCATCCGACCGATTTGATCAACGCCTTATCGGTTGCTGTATCACATGCATGGAGTGAAACCACCATGTCCACCACATTATCGGTTTCATAATCTTTGATATCACCCAATTTAAACGTCAATCCTTCGTAATTCAGTGCTTTTGCGGTTTGATTGCAAAACGCGATGACATCCTCTTTAAGATCCAGTCCTACAATCTCAACATTGCGATTTTGAAGTTTCACCAGATAGTAATACAGAGCAAAGGTCAAATAGGCTTTCCCGCAACCGAAATCGATGATTCGGATCACTTTCAGACCGTCAAGTCTGTCCAAGCTGTCCGAAACAAATTCCAAGTACTTGTTCAACTGCCTGAACTTATCATATTTTTTCTTGAACACGCGTCCATCTGCGTCCATCAGACCCAGATGGGTCATGAAATCACAAGGCTCTCCGTCTGGTATGATATAGTTTTTTTTGCGATTGTGTTCCAGTTCGACTTTGAAGCGCGATGGCGGTTTGGTGATGATCTTACCTTCCAGTTTCTTGTTGAAAAGCAATTGATGATCACCATCTGTCGCATAGAAGACCCCTTGCTTGAAATAACTTCCCAAGATTTCTTGGAGAAGGCTTAAAAGCTCTGCGGCATCTAAATTGTCATGCAACACTTTTTTCTCAAATTGGTAAGTCACATGATAGAGCTGAACACCTTTTATAAGCACTGGTTTTATATCCATCTTTTGATAGGTCTTTTGAGCCCCTTTTCTGACATTGCTCAAAACCGCGAAGATAAGTTTACCTTTTCGAATCATATCTTCTAAAAATTCCAGATTTTCATTCATACCCAACCTCCTTTATTAATTAATCACTTCAATGTATAATGGAATTGACAAACCTCTCGATTGGAAGTGATCAAATGCCCGACTTTTGGAGTCATCAGCTCGCATCAAAAAAAATAAAAAAGCTATTGAAGGAAAAGAGTCCATTTTTTTTCAAATGGGACAGCAGCTTCGATCCCTATTATTATTTTGGTGCCCAAGGACCAGATTTTTTCTTCTATATCAACCAACCTCGTTTTAATAGGAAGAAACGTTATAAGAGCATCGGAAATCATCTTCACACCACAGACATTCAGTCCACTTTCAAAAGCATGCTTGATTATCTTTCACTGCATCAGACACAGGCTCTCAAGGCCTATGTGACTGGTTATATAACGCATTATATTTTGGACCTTAAGTGTCATCCGCTCATATGCAAATGGGGACCCGATTCAAAATCGCACAAGGAAATTGAGCTGGTTCTAGACGCCATGATCGTATGGCGATCCGAGCAAATGCGGATCCAAGACATGTCCATGAAAGAGTGGCGCTTCAATCCACAGGTCATGACCGATGAAATCGGAGCGTTGTGGCGACACGTCCTCAAGGAATGTGCAATTGATGAAATTCCAACACCATTTTATATGCAAGCGACCAAGGACATGAGAATCATACAGGTCATATTGCTGAAAAACATCATTTCCTCGCTGCCTTTTGTACCGTTATTGTCACGCGTTTTCAATTACGACCTCAAATTATTGAGCTATCCCGAATCGCTCACAGATCAGCATTACAGTATGGTTGATTTCGATGAATTTTGGGAGGCTTATACTCAAGGCATTGAAATCTCCACTCTAGTATTAAAACAAATTGACGAAGTTTATACAAGTCATTTAAGCATTGAATCCATCATTGAAGAGTATTTTAAAAAAGACTATTTAGGGGAGGCCATCAAAAATGTTTAAAACTTTCATCCAGCAAAATGAAACCCAAATGATCCAGGCTCTGCAGGAACTGCTTCGATTCAAGAGTGTGAAATCAGAACCTGAAAACGACGCTCCGTTCGGCAAGGGCATCAAAGCAACACTCGAACACGCTTTGAATTTAGGGGAGCAAATGGGATTCAAAACCAAAAATGTCGATCAATTTGCAGGTTACATCGAATATGGTACAGGCAAAGAGATGCTTGGTATTTTGTGCCATCTCGATGTTGTTCCGGAAGGCGACCACTGGACTCACGATCCGTTCGGTGGTGAAATCTCAGACGGAAAGATTTATGGACGAGGCACACTTGACAACAAAGGTCCTGCAATAGCATCGCTATACGCCATGAAGGCGCTCAAAGATTCCGGATTCGAACCCAAAAAACGCATCCGCCTCATCCTTGGAACCGACGAGGAAAGTGGTAGCAATTGCATGAAATATTACCTTAAACATGAAGAAAAACCTTCAGTGGCTTTTAGTCCGGATGCCGACTTCCCTGTTATTCACGGAGAAATGGGCATCATCATTTTCAAACTCAAAAAAGATTTTGTGGACAAGGTTCCCGATGGAGGCATCAAGGTCTTGAGCATAAAAGGCGGCAATGCACCGAACATGGTACCCGATTATGCTCAGGCCAAACTCGTCTCACCATATGATTTGGAAGAGATTGTAGATAAATTCAATGCCTCCAGGGAAGCAACCCTGGAATATGAGAAACACGAGGATCATATCCTCATTAAATCCCACGGCGTATCGGCACACGGCAGCACACCTGAAAAAGGTAAAAATGCCATTGCTCAACTGATTGAGTTTCTCAACCTTATCGAGATTGAAGTTGGAGATTTATCCAGTTTCATAAGATTCATCGCCAACAATATCGGCAAAGAAACCGACGGCAAATCCCTGGGCATCGCCGTTGAAGACGCCTATAACGCACTAGTCCTGAATCTTGGTATGATTGACCTCAATGAAGACTCTGGAGAAATGACCATCAATGTCAGATACCCGATCACCAAGAAAGAACTTAAAATAAAGGCTGGCGTCGATTCAGCAGTACGAGGCACTGGAATAGAGATTTCCGATTGGTTTGGAGCTCCTCCACTTTTCTTCAAGCCCAATCACCCATTGGTTGAGACTCTCATGAAGGTCTACAAAACACACACCGGTGATGAAAAAGCCAAACCAATAACCATAGGGGGTGGCACCTATGCACGGGCGATTCCCAACGCAGTGGCGTTTGGTGCACTTTTTCCTGGCAGGGAAGACACCATGCACCAAAAAGATGAATACATGCAATTGGATGATTTTGTCAAGATGACGGAAATATTTGCTTCTGCGATTTATGAACTGAGTAAATAAATATATACGTGCGTAGCACGCATATATTTATTTCGCGTAGGTAAGTACAATGTTTTGTGAAACGAAACATTGGGCGTAGGTCTGATTAAAAGATAGGATTGCTATGCAGCCCTATCTTTTACTTCGTCCAAAACCCATCCAACTGTCCCTTAAACAATTTCTCACTCGTGAATATCTTCCCCCAATCCTTAGGAAAAAACCTTCTATAGTGCCCAGTTGAATATCTTTGGTCGACTAGAACGACAACTCCACGATCCTCGCTTCCCCTTATCACTCGGCCCGCACTCTGCATGACTTTGTTGATTCCAGGGAATTGATAGGCGAACTCGAATCCTCGTCCTGAAATATCATCAAAGTAATTTTTAATCAAATTATTCTCAAAAGCAATCATCGGGAGACCGACACCGACTACCATAGCACCTATGAGTAAATCTCCCTGAAGATCGATTCCTTCTGAAAAATGCCCCCCCATGACGACGAAACTGATCATAGATGTGCCACTTGCACCCGTCAAATGGGTTTCAAAGGCACCCAGAAAATCCACTTTGTCCGAATCGCTCAAATCACGTGTTTGTCTGACGAGATTGAAACGTTCTCCATGAAGCGCTTCAAAAAGCGAATATGCGTTGTCCATATATTGGTATGAAGGAAAAAAAACCATATAGTTGCCCGCTTTCGCGGATGCCATTTCATTAATATAACCACATATTTTGTTGAGAGAGCTCTCACGGTCCTTATATTTCACCGAGACATCGCTTGCATACAACAAAAGCCTGTTATCCGGATCGAAAGGCGATGGCAAATCGAGCAGTTTGATTTCGTCATCCTTGCAAAGCATATCTCGATAATATGGCATTGGCGACAACGTCGCTGAAAAAAAGATAGAAGACCTGGAATTCATCAAAAAGCGTCTCAACTTGGTCGCCGGATGAATGCAAAACAGTTTATACCTCATTTCTTTCTTATGGCCATCTGTGATATAGGTCAGATACCCATCGTCATAGAGCTCACTGATTCTCAAATAACCCAATATGTCAAAATACACCTCTAAAACTTGCTCAAAATATTCGGCACCCGCATTTTCAGTCAACCACTTCTCAACCTGCGGTGCTCTTTTTTTGAGCCCCATAGCCACCTCTTCGACTTCCTCATTTGAAACCCATACTCCAGCGTCGTTGCAATTTTTCCGTGCGCTTAACAGCAACTTGTTGATTCCCTCCAGAGAATTGCCCAGTTTCTTATCTTTCGGAAGCAACTTCTTCTTCAGACTCGTGAATTTCTCGCGACTGAGTTCCGCTGAATACATTGTTCTGGATCTGTCCACCAGATTGTGAGCCTCATCGACCAGGAACACATATTGTTCTGTTGGCACATCAAAAAAACGTCTTAGATAAACCCTAGGGTCAAATACATAATTGTAGTCGCATATAATCACGTCTGAAAACAGTGCCAAATCAAGTGAAAATTCATATGGGCAGACGCGATGTTTGATAGCGTATTCGACAACTGTCTCTCTGCTGAAAACATCCTCATGACTCAGAGCATCCCAAAGCGCATTGAGGTTTCTGTCAAAATGTCCATCGGCATAAGGACATTTTTCCGGGTAACAAGCCACTACATCGTTGATGCAGACTTTGTCCCTGGCAGTAATCGTCAACTGTTTGATTTGAAGCTCACCACCGGACGTCACGCGCATCTGCTTGACTGCATCCTCAGCAACGCCTTTTGCAATGGTCTTTGCCGAGAGATAAAAAATCTTGTCCGTCATGTGGCTGCACATACTTTTTATGGTCGGAAACAGTGTGGACATCGTCTTCCCTATACCTGTAGGCGCCTGAGCAAAAAGGTGTTCACCATCCCTGATGGCATTATACACAGAAACAGCCAGCGCCCTCTGGCCTGCCCGATATGATCCAAAAGGAAAATTCAGTTGTTCGATACTACTGTTCCTGGACTGGATCCATTTTGATTTGAAAACAATCCATTTTTTGTACCGTTCGACTGTTTCCATCAAAAACAAGTTCAAATCGGAACTTGAAAACAGCCTCTTTATTCTTTTGACCGCACCGGATTCAAAATCGGCATAGGTCATCTGGATGGTGATTTCACTCAGAGATTCGTTCTCAGAGTATATGGCACCATATATTTTCGCCTGTGCCCAGTGTACTGGATATGTATCTTCTTCAATTTTTTCAAGAAACACTGATGTTCCTTTTATTTCATCAATTGTGACGCCTTCTGATGTAGTAAGTATACCATCAGCTCTACCACTTATATTCAGGTTGATGGGTTCATCACCATCGTCAGTGGCTAATTCTATACTTTTGGATAAGGGGACTTCCGCTGCGTATCCATCTCCCTGTGACTTTTGAATCTTCTGATGGGTCCTGATGCCCTCTGCCATTTTGCCTTTGCCTTGAAATCTGGAATCAAGATTGCCGGATTGATAGACAAATTCAACCAAGCCTCTTACTGAAATTTTGCTTTCATATGCCATTGAGTACCTCTCTACCGGACAATGAACGTATGTTCGTAATTATTGTATCAAATATAATGATAAAGAGCCAGACAAATTCGTCTGACTCCCAAGTGCTCTATTAGTTGTTGAGCGCTACATATTTATTGGCTTTGGATAATACGGTTCTCGAGTACGTGGTTGAATACGTCTGATACGCCGCATAGTACTTTGCAAGATTGTTCGGACCCCGATTGTACTCGGAAAGAATACGTTCATAATTGGCGCCGTAAGAATCCATCAAGAGATCCAAATATTTAATTCCAAGGGCCAAATTGTATTCAGGCTCAAATATCTGCGAGGGATCGTACTCGAGTTCAAGCTCCCCACCAAACTCGGTTGCCAACCATTTTTCGGTTCCTGGAATGATTTGCATGTAGCCTCTGTCCTGATCTGCGCCGACAATATTTTGATCGAAATTGCTTTCAAGTTCGATGATGGATAAAATCAGCGAGTAGGGTACATCGTATTTATCCGCATACTTGACCAGTGCCAGTGCACTTTCATAATTCAGAGGTGTCTGCTCTGATATGCTTTTCACTTTTTCGAGTTGATTGGACTCAAAAGCATTGAAATCAATTAACTTTGAAATTTTTTCAAACTCCTCTACGATTGGTTTTTGTGCCTCTATTACTTTTTGTGCCTGTTCAACCTGTATGGATAATGCATTGATCTCTTGTTCTCTTGTTGAAACTTCTGCCTTAAGTTCTGCCTTTTCCATTTCAACTCTTTGGATTTCATTTGCCGCTTGTAATGTTTTACTTCCCAACAACACTACAGATAATCCTAAAAATACAAGCGCTACAAGTAAAACCTTATTGATTGTTTTCATGATATCACCTTTCTAAATTTAAGCTTCATATTCTAAAACAACGAAGAACACAGCAAGTTGCGCTATGTTCATCATGACTTTACAAATTATAGCATAAGTTTAAAAAGTGTCAATTAACAAAATGTAACTTATGTTGTCTTCCACCAATAGTAGCGAGTTTTTACCTTATTATTCCAGCTTCTTACGCCTTGCAATAAAACGATTCTTTTGATGGTTTCTAAAATTGCACTAAATTGTTTTGTAATTTTTACACAATTGTGTTTCCAATTATTTCCTTATTTCATTTTATTGTTGTGATATGCCTGCATTTTCTTAAGTCTATTTGTGTCGATTTGACTGTTTTCTTGAGCCTTTTCTTCAGTTTTTATGACATTGCTTTCCTTTTTCTGAAGCGCATTGATCAAGAATCCGATTGTGTCTTTCACTTGTGATGATTTCGCTTGCACATAGTGCTTTTTAATTCGTTCCATATCATTGCCGGCAAAAGCCAGTATGATATTGGCCTCTTTAAAGTTGATTTTTTCCTCAATAAGTTCAATCACTTCATCTACAAGCGCTTCCTTGGATTCCTTCTGACTCACAAACGCTTTTGGCACAGATTCATATGAAGTTTCATCACCGAGCAAGTACTCCGCCATACGTCTTCTAAGGTCGTTTTCTCCACGATGCTTGGTTTGTGACGGAACAGGATTTTCCGGTGTGTCGACATTAGGTTCCTGATCGACTTTGAAGAAACCTTCCTTGAAGTCATCGTCGAAATGCTGAAGTACTTTTGTGATTTCAGCCACATCATCCGGATTTTGAATGACACTACTTTCTCTTCTGACGGGAGGGTCACTTTGGTAGTCCTTGGCCAGATAACCCTTCATTCTGAGTGAATCAAATGCACGCTTTGCAGTGACTTTGCCACAGCCCATAAACTCAGCGAGTTTCCCGGTGGTCATACGCGTAGATTCATCTCTGCTCATCAACACCAATAGACACATCTTCTCGTAAATGTCGAGATCGTAGTTTTCAAACACTTCTTCTTCGATTGATTTCCAAAACTCCATAGCGCCCACCCTTCACAGTCTATTTAACCGTTATTCTATGGTAAACTTTCTTTCCTTTTCTGATCATCAGATCACCGTCAATAAAGTCCGCTTTCGTGATCATTCTGTTAAAGTCCTCTAAAACCACATCATTCACAGAAACTCCATTTTGCTGAATCAATCTTCTGCCTTCGCCTTTAGATGAGACGAGTTCCAGTTTAAGCATCAAATCAAGAATCAAAACGCCTTCCTCAAACTCTGAGGCATCCATTTCTGTAGTTGGAATATTCTCTGTGTTGTTTCCCCCCGAAAACAAAGCTTTCGCCGTCTCAAGTGCTTTATCGGCCTCTTCAGTCCCGTGAACAATCTTAGTGAACTCAAACGCCAAAATTTCCTTGGCCTTATTGATTTCCGATCCTTCAAGTGCGGAAAGCGCTCTGACCTCATCCATCGGCAAGAAGGTCAAAAGTTTCAGACAATTTTCCACGTCAGCATCTTCAATATTTCTCAGGTATTGGAAAAGCTCGTAAGGTGTCGTTTTCTCAGGGTCCATCCAAATCGCACCGGACTCCGTCTTACCCATTTTCTTACCATCGCTGGTTAAAAGCAATTTAAAAGTCAGGCCATAAACCTGCTTACTTTCCATTCTTCTTACAAGATCCACACCTGCAATGATGTTGGACCATTGATCGTTGCCACCAAGTTGCATCTGACAGTCAAACTGTCTGTTCAGCTCAAGAAAATCATATGCTTGCATGATCATATAGTTGAATTCAAGGAAACTCAGTCCCTTTTCAAGCCTTTGCTTGAAACACTCAGCAGAAAGCATGCGATTGACCGAAAACTTACTGCCTATTTCCCTTAGGAAAGGAATATATTTCAGTTCATCAAGCCACTGGGCGTTGTTGGAGACGTAACCGGATTTACCGTCCAAAGTCAGGTAATTTTCCATTTGCTTCTTTAAACACTTGCCATTGAAATCAATATCTTCAGGTGTCAGCATTTTTCTCATGTCCGTTTTACCAGAAGGATCTCCGACTTTTGCTGTTCCTCCGCCAATCAATGCAATCGGTTTGTGTCCCGCGCGCTGCATGTGCATCATGACCATGATTTGTATGAAATGTCCTAAATGCAAACTGTCCGCTGTGGGATCGAAGCCAATATAGAAAGTCACGCTTTCTTTTGCAAGCAACGCTTTGACTTCCTCTTCATGTGTGATCTGTTCGATGTAACCACGTTCAAGCAGTGTATCGTATACGTTTTTCATAAGCCACCTCTAATCCTTTTTTTTAAATAAAAAAAGGGCCTCTCCATCGAAGGACGAGAGAACCCGTGTTACCACCTTGCTTCATGACTACTTTCGTAGTCACCTCAAACCGAATAACGCTCGGGACGCGTGATGGTTTCCCATCAAGGCTCATGGTGCGTAATTCAAAAAAACTATTGGAATCGCTTTCACCAACCGCAATCCTCTCTGAATTTCAACAGAATTTTCTACTAAGCCACTTCAAACGCCTATACAGAACATGATGTTCCTATTGAATTATCTACAAATATAAATTATTTTTCAATACTTGTCAAGTCGTACTACATCAAAACCTCTACATGAACCGATCGGTCCTTCGCGAGATCGACGAAACGCTCGTCCACCTGAACCAGAGGTCTGGTCGGATAATTATGATCGATGAATATGATTTTACCCATTTCACCGGTTGAAAGTTTGACCTGTTTCCCGACATAGTACTCTGACAGTTTTTTAATGAAAATGTAGCACACTTCAGCATCGAAGAGTTTCCCGCTCGACCAGGACAGGTAATCTGCAGCCAATAGTGGTGAAATGCCCTTTCGATAAGGACGATCTGTGATCATTGCGTCAAACACATCACATACCATTATGATCTTGGCAAAGTCATGAATTTGATTCTCTCTTAGACGAAGGGGATATCCCGAACCATCCATGCGTTCATGGTGATGAAGAGCGGCATATTTTATATTGGACGAAACGCCTTTGGTCTTAAGCAAAATGCTGTAACCGAATTGAGCATGTTTTTTGATGAGTTCGAACTCCTCAGCGTTGACTTTTTCTTCTTTTTTGACTATAAAATCAGGAATATTCATTTTACCGATATCATACAAAAGTCCGGCTTCGCCGAGTTCAATGAGTTCCTCTTGAGAATAACCGAGCCATTTTCCAATCATTGTGGCGAGTATTGAAACTCTTAAGGAGTGCTGGAAAGTGTAATCATCAGATTCCTTAAGTTGATTGAGCCTCATGAGGACATCGTTGTTTCTGATCATATCCGGAAGCACCTCTTCAACATTATGCTTGATGCGTTCGAGATCCAGTTCGCCGGTTTCTCTGATGTTTCTGAACACTTCTTTGGTGTCATCGATCATCTTCTGATGTTTGACATCTATAGGGATATTGCCCTCACCAGTGAGAACGTGAATTTCCATGTTGCGGTTGACAACACTTCTTTCGGTGGGCTCATAGACATGTCCATTGATTTCATCGAGATCATTTAAAAGTTTCATCAAATCGAAGGCGTCACCATTTTTGGATGCACTCTCTTTAAATGCGTGAACATCCAGCGTAACATTTTCAATGGCTTCATTTTCATGTTCCAAAACTTTGACTTCTGTAAAACCGAGATTTGAAATCAGTTCAATATGCCTTTGTGTCAAACGAGTGCCTTTGCTGAGAAGTTCGACGACACCACTAGAATCTATAATGGATTCGCCTAAAATCATACCGTCCTTAAGTTGCTTCGTTTCAATTATTTTCACAATCGCTCACCATCCAGTACCATCTCATAAAAAGTTAGCTGCACAACATCAAAATTCGTTCTTGAAAAAAATATTGATCATACCCGGTCCACAATGAGCTCCTACCGCACACTCCAAAGTGTTGATGGTAAAATTTCTTATACCATATACGGTCTCAAAATGGTTTATAAAATCCCCCTGTGTATTATTATTTATTATATCATGTATTCATTCAATTTGACCATATGATAATGGTCTTCCCATTTGCCGTTGATTCTCAGATATTTCCGGGCAAGTCCTTCGTTTTCAAAACCAAGTCTTTTCACCACGTTCATGGATTTCATGTTGTCAGGCATGATGTTGGCTTCAATCCTGTGAAGTTCCATTTCATCAAATGCGACTTCCATAACTTTCGAGATGGCTTCTGTCATATACCCGGCTCCCGTAAAACGCTCACCAAGTTTATACCCCAAAAAGCAGGACTGAAAGACACCCCTGATGATATTGGTGAGCGAAACACTGCCGACAGGTTCATCATTGGTCTCGTCTTCTTGCTTAAATATCCAAAAACGGACCATTTGACCTTTCATGAAAAACCGTTCCTCAAGATTGAGTATTCGTCTTTGGTGATTGATCGTATAAAAATCGGGTTGCTTGATCTGCTCCCATCGCATTAAAAACGATTCGTTTTCCAAATAAAATTCAAGAATTTTTGAAGCATAAGTACTGTCGACCACTACAAGTCTGAGGCGTTCAGTCTCATAAACCCTTTTCATTTCATCTTCCCTTCTTAATAGTGAATATGGCATTGGAAAGTCTTGCAAACTCTTCCATTCCAAGCGCTTCACCTCGAGTTCTCTCTTCGATTTCCGCAATGGCAAGCGCCTTTCTGGCCTCTTCCCTATCCAGTCCGAGAAAACCTCCAGTCAATGCATTGAGAAGTGTTTTTCTGCGTTTTCCAAAACCGTCCTTAACTGTTGAGAAAAAAGTTTTTTCATCGAGCAACTCGACTGGTGGTGCCTTTCTGACATTCAATCTGATCACAGTGGAATCCACATTTGGCGAAGGCATGAACGATCCTCTGGAAACGCGGGTTACAATGGACGGTTCCGTAAAATATTGAACAGCTACAGAAAGTGCTCCATACGCCTTTGTGGAAGGCGATGCCATGATTCTATCGGCGACTTCCTTTTGGATCATGATGACCAAATCGGTGACCGGCACTCTTTCTTCAAGAAACTTCATGATAATGGGTGTCGTCACATAATAGGGAAGATTGGCAACTAATTTAGGTGATTTTTCCTTGAAATGGGTTTCAAACAATGCCTTTAGGTCCACTTTTAGAATATCGTCGCAAATGACCGTGAGGTTGTCATGATGTCCCACGGTCTCATCCAATACAGGAATCAAACTGCGGTCAATCTCAACCGAGACGACTTTGCCGGACGCCTCACAAAGCGCATTGGTCATCACGCCGATTCCGGGTCCAATCTCGAGAACGTGATCCTCTTTGGTGATTCCCGCACCATCCACTATCCTGTCCAAAACATTTTCATCGATGATGAAGTTTTGACCGAATCTTTTGCTGAACTGAAATCCGTACTTTTCCATTATATATTTTATCGTTTTGGGCGATGTCAATCTACCTATCATGCTTTCTCCTTAAGTACAGCGTCTACGACGCGGTTGTATTCCTCTTTGATGATGCCGTAATGATTGAGTCTGTTCAGGAATTGCTTGGCATTGCAATACCCGATCCCCAGCGCCTTGCCGACGACTGCCCGATGCTCGCTGGCACCTGTGCCACCACTGAGTCCGTCTCTTACCAGATCGTTTTTTGTGAAGACAGGAGTGCTGAACGCTTTGATTGTCTTCACTTTCGAAAGTGCATCAATGATAACTTCAGGACTTGCATTTTCAACACCTATGTCATCGCCCATTTTTGCGTCAGCCTTGCTGATGAAAGCATGTTTGCAGTTTTTGATGCGGCTGGCGATTCTTTCCCGGATCCTTTCACCTGCAAAATCGGGATCCGTAAGAACGATGATTCCCACGGTCTCGGCCGCTTTTTCAATGCGTTGCCATGTGGATTCACGGATTCCGTAACCATGTGTGATGATGACATCGCAGACAACCGCTTTTTTCACTGCGGATTCATCGTCTTTTCCCTCTACTACTATTGTTTCCTTGATATGTTCCATAACCCTCTCGTTTCCACTATTTGATTCTAAAAAACTGTTTGGCGTTTTGAAGCGTGGTTTCCGCAACAGTTTCATAATTGATGTTTTTGATATTCGCTATGCGTTCGCAGGTATGTCTGACGAACATCGGTTCATTGCGTTTGCCCCTCATGGGTTCCGGAGACAGATAGGGCGAGTCCGTTTCTATGAATAGTCGATCCAGAGGAACCGCTTCCACTGCCTCGACAGTTTTTCTTGCATTTTTATAAGTGACAGGTCCAGCGATTGAAATCATGGCCCCCAGCTTCACGTATTGGGTGGCCAGTTCATGACTTCCTGAAAAACAATGCATCAGGACACCAGTGGAAAAGGCTTTTTCCTCTTTGAGAATCTGAAGCACATCGGCATTTGCGTCCCTATCGTGTATGATGATTGGCAAGTCAAGTTTTTTGGCGATCCTGATCTGCTCTATGAAAACCTCTTTTTGGACGGATCTGGGCGACAAATCCCTGTAATAATCGAGTCCTATTTCACCAATGGCTTTGACGCGGTCACTTTTAGCCATCTGCTCGATCAATCCAAGCATCGTGGCATCTACTGTTTCAGCGTCATGAGGATGGATTCCGACCCCCGCATATATAAAATCATGCGCTTTTGCGATTTCCACAGCTCTTACACTGGATTCGAAATCGGCGCCCGGGTTGAGTATATATGAAATTTCGTTCAGTCTGGCTCTTTTTATGACGAGTTCACGGTCATGGTCGAATTGTGACGCATCCAGATGCGCATGTGAATCAAATAACATGAGTCACCTCCTACACTCCTATTATGCCTTATTTTATCATCACTAGCAAGAATACTCCTTCCTCTTAGGTGGGAGATGAATTGCG
>JACUUV010000091.1 GCA_014859095.1 Clostridia bacterium
CACTTCTTTTTGCTTAGAGATTTTTTCGTCAATGGATATAGTTCGTCTGCCCATCGACAGCTGCGGGTACCACGTACCAACGCGGCGGCAACGGCGGTAACTCGAAAAAGTGTATAGTGTTTTGAACTCTTGTAGGCATCGAAATTGTTATTCGGATGAATTTGGTATGCGGTACCAATACGGCGGTAACGGCAATAACACTGTATTGACAAGCCCCTTGTTCAAACTGCCATTATGTCTGAAGTGTAATTGAATGCCAAAGGCATTCCTTTATTAAGAAGCCATTGAATGCATTGATGGCATTAATCGTTTTTAATTTTGGTGAATTCTATTTCCCATTAAGATAAATAATTTGATTTTGGGAAGTGGAATGTATTACTACTGTGTTTACCACACACCAAGTGGCTGTTAAGGCGGTAAAGATCTCATGATTTTTGTGAGATCTTTATTTTTTGCAGAATCGAAGAAAGACCAAATATAGCAGTCATAGAAATCGATTTCGTAAATACCCTAATTGTGATATCATTGTAAATGAGGAGCTATGAATAGTTTACAAGAAAGCGAGAGATCAGTGATGAAACCAATAGATAAAACGAGTAAAAGTCGGGTATGTGGCTATCTCAAGGCAAATGGGACATCAATTGTTAATGGAAATGGTGAGGAAATTTTGCTGACCGGTTGGGGACTTGGAAACTGGTTCCTCAATGAAGGCTATATGTGGAAGTCGTTTAAGAACAGCCGTTTTGATCGACCAAGACGAATTGAAAGGGTTGTTGAAGAATTGACAGGTAAGGCCTACAAGGAGCATTTTTTTGAAGAGTTCAGAAGTCATTACATTACAGAAGCGGAAATAAGAGATATGGCAGAATTGGGTTATAATTCTGTACGTATTCCTATTCATTGGCGCTTACTTATGGAAGAGGATGAGGAAATTACATTTATTGAATCGGGTTTCAAGTTAATTGATCAATGTTTGGATTGGTGTGAAAAATATTCGCTTTATGCTTTTATTGATATGCATGGAGCACCGGGCGGGCAAACAGGTGCGAATATTGATGACAGTATAGATGATATTCCCAGACTATTTATCGATGAACATAGCTATAAGCAGTGTATAGAACTCTGGAAGGAAATAGCCAGAAGATACAAAGACCGATTTATAGTTGGTGGGTATGATCTTCTTAACGAGCCCATTCGGCCAGGTGACTCGCAAATAAAGAATTACGATCATTTGTTGCCCCAATTGATTAAGTTCTATGAGGACGTAATTTATGAAATAAGAAAAATCGATGATAAACATATGTTTTCTGTTGAAGGTCACCACTGGTCGACTAGTACTGAAGTATTTGATCGGGTGTATGATCCCAACATGGTAATTCATTTCCATCGTTATGGTTGTAATCCGGATTATCAGGCATTTGAAGAGTTTGTAGAATTGTCATTGAAAATGAATTTACCTTTATGGTTGGGTGAAACCGGCGAGAACGTGCTGGAGTGGTTTTCTGCTATGTATCCTCTAGCCCTTGAATTGAACATTGGTTACAACTTATGGCCAGCAAAAAAAATGGAAGCGATAAATTCCCCGTATTCCATAAAGCAACCAGAAGGTTGGAATGAGATTTTAGCTTATTTGGAAGGCGGTAAACACCCAGGTTACCAGAAGGCAATAGCAATTTTTAATGAGTTGCTTCATAATATTAAATTTGAGAACTGCTTAAAAAATAAAAATGTTACAGATGCAGTGTTTAGAAATTCAGGCGCTAGAGTCATGGGTATTGATTTTGACGAATTTCCAGGGAGTGGGCATTCATACTTAAGTAATCGCCATCATGAAAATGAACATTCGCATAGATGCAATACTGGCATGAAACTTATAACACATAATAGGCCCGCTCAGTCCAAAGTTGGTTTTTATAATCAGTGGGATTTCAATGCTCTGGTATTAGAAAAAAGAGAGTTTGCCTGCTATACTTTTGCTGGAGATCAAAGTGAGAGTGAATGGCAAGTAAGTATACGAGGCTTGGAAAATGGAGAATTGCTTGTATATGAGAACGATCAAGTGATTAAAAAAATTGAGTTCTTGAAAGAACATGATTATATTACCTTTTCCTTCCCTGGTGTAAAATTGGGTCAATTGGGAGTTCGGAGACTAAAAATAGAAGTTGTATTTGGAGAAGTGGCAGTTGATTGGGTTCGACTTACTTAAAAACTGTGGTGGTAAGAATACGTCATGTCCATCACAACTTGCACAGGCACTTCAGGTGCATTTATAAGGATAGGCATACTGTTTGACCATAAGAAAACGCTGGAGCAATTTTAATCGATTCAGCGTTTTTTTATCTTGCTAATATCGATATTCGATGTTATGATTTAGATATGAAATATCGATATTCGATACTATGTGGGGTGATCTGATGGCTAGAGAGAAGTATCAAACGTTGACTGAGCAAATGTTTTATGTTCTTATTTCACTGATGCAAGAGCGTTGCGGTGTTGATATTATGAAAAAGGTAGATGAACTTACAAGTGGAAGAGTCATTATTGGACCAGGAACTCTATACAGTTTGTTGGATAACTTTGTAAAAGAAAGAATTATTATAGAAACCAAAGTTGAAAATAGAAAAAAAAATTATGTCATAACGCACCTTGGCAAAGAAATGCTTGAAAAGGAATATCATCGAGTGACAAAATTGAAAAATGATTATGAGATGTTGGTAAAAGGTGGTGAGCAACTATGAAAGATAAAATCAAAAAAGCAGTAAGATTTAGATTTGATCGCTATGAAGATATAGAAATCAAACTGGAGAAACTGGCTGAAAAGGGACTATTTCTAGAGGAATGTGGATCTTATTTATGGTCATTTAGAAAAAGAACACCGAAGAAAGTAAAGTATGCCATCACATATTTTTCTGAAGGGTCTGTATTTAATCCTGACATCACTGATAATCAACAAACCTATATTGATTATGCAAATGAAGCGGGTTGGAATTTTGTGACACAATTAAATCAAATGCAAATTTTTTCCAGTGAAATTGATAATCCGATACCATTTGAGACAGATGAAAAAGAAAAACTGGCTAATATCAAAAGATGTATGAATAAGAGCTTTATCCCATGGTCGATTGCTACTACTTTACTTTTTGTATTAAATTTGATTTTGCAACTCAACATATTTCAATTAAACCCAATAGATTTTTTTTCAGACTCTATTCGATTATTAAGTATTTCCATGTTAGCTGCGGCTATCATTTATCAAGTGTATTCATTGATGACGTACTTTATCTGGCTTAAGCGTTCAGATAAGTCAATTGCTCTTGGCGGAGACTGTGTGAAGAAAAGCAACGTGATGAACAAGATTGTTGATATTATATTTATGAGTTTTGTATTTGGCAGTCTCGGTTTTTTATTGTTTCACCTCGCTTCTAAAACAAGCTGGTTCGGTTTATTCCTTTTTATTGCACAAATGCCAATTTTGACGATTTTGTTCTGGTCATCAATCAAATATTTGAAGAAGAAAAAAGCATCTGCAATAAAGAATAAAGCAATATCGATTACGGTTCTTAGTTTTGGTACTTTTGCTTATTTGGCAATACTTTTGACTGTCATGATACGATTCGGATTTAGCATGGATAATCATATGAATTATCGAACTGTTGATTGGCAGTTTACTGAAACAGAAAGCTATACGTACAGGCTCTATAGCGATGAAATTCCTCTAACCAGTGAGGATTTATATGGTCCAATTGACTATAACTATTATTCATACGAAAAGGAGATTGATAACACTCTTTTTCTTCTGAAAAGTGCATATAGTCAGGATTCACCTCCTGCTAAAGATGCACCTCCTCGGATTGAATATGAGATACTAAAACCTCAATTTGATTTTGTTTATCAACTTGTCAAGGAACACCTACTGGAAATTCCAGAGTGGAGAGATAATGTAACGTTTGAAACCATGGATCAGAATATATTTGATACTGTGGAAGCATATCATCGCTATTATGAGAACACTCCAACTGGAGAATATATTTTGTTTTTCGATGAGAAAATCATTATACTGAATATGGAGGAAGCACTTACTCAAAAACAAATATCGATTATTAGAGAGAAATTGCAAATATGAGCTCCGGTACACCATGTTGCTATTACATTTAAATTTGAAATGGAGGCTTAACCCTATGTTTGGTAAAGAGGACGAAACTTACAATAATCTTAGAGATCATTCGGTGAATCAGTGGCTCAATGATATGAGTCAACATGAAGAAGTTGCTGTACGTGGTGGTGTTAAGGTTACCACAGACTATATCGCGGATTTAAAAAAGAAAATTATAAGGTTGGAATCTGAAAACGCACTAAAAAACGAATATATGAAGAAACTTCGAGCTAAAAAGTCTACCGGATAATACTGAGGGTACGCGGTACCAAGCAGTGGTTGTGGCATTAACGTTGTACTGACAAGTACATTGTTCGATATAGAAACAAAAATATTCTTCCAAATCAATAAAGCCATTGAATGTATTAATGACATTTAATGGCTTTTATTTTGATCAATTCTATTTCCCAAAATTTAATAAAATTTGATTGTGGAAAATAGTACTGTGGGTACCACTTACTAATGCGGGGGTAACATCTGTGACTTCAAGTATCACTTCAATATTTTATGATATTACATTTGATAAAATTAACCTATAAGGTAAAAAAATTGAGGTATTTTTAAAGTTATGTTATAATTAATTAACCTAACAGGTAAAGAGGTGATGAGTTGCTTTGCATTGAGTATAAGTCGATTGAACACTCTCACCACTTAAAGCATGGCTTTTGAAGTGGGAGATTCCTGTTTCATAGTCTTGTGCCTCATTTGGTATCGAGGTCTTATTTAGGACTCCGCAGGCTTAATATCGGGTAGTTCCAGTACCCTAATTATCGGCAACAGGCTTAAGACGCTACTCTTAGACCCTCTGCCTTGATATTTTTGGCTGCATTTACATCCCTGTGATGGAATTCACCACAGATGGGACATTCCCACGTCCTGATGTGCAGCTTCTTCATGTTTTTGTTTTGATAGCCACAGCTGGAACATAGCTGACTGCTTGGGAAAAAGGGATTGATTTTGATATATTTTCTATCATGCCAAAGAGACTTGTACTCAAGCATATCAAGGAATATACCCCAGGATGCATCTGCT
>JACUUV010000092.1 GCA_014859095.1 Clostridia bacterium
GAAGAGATAAAGAAGAGATAAAGAAGAGGTAGACTTCATGGAAAATGGAAAATTTATTTCAAATGATAAATTGGAAAGGGTCACTCATGTGATCAGGTATGGACAGCGATTGACCAGAGCCACAAGCGTTGAAGATATTTACTCGATCTACAATGATGCGATATCTCCATATGTCGATCAGAAACATGACGAATCGGATTATGATGTGGTATCCGAACTTGGCGTTTTTATGCAAATCGCAATAAAAAATGCTGAACTGATCAAATCGCTTTCGGATCGTGTGGAAGTACTCCGGCACTTGAGTTACAGGGATACGTTGACGGGACTGTTCAATAGACGTGCTTATGAAGAGTTGTTCGAAAAAAATGAGGAATATAAAAAGGAGAACATTGCAATTATTGTCGGTGACGTCAACAGACTGAAGAAGATCAACGATCTTCATGGACATATGGTCGGAGATGCCTATTTAAAGGCGATTGCGAAAATCATTAGAAAAAATTCAGAGAACAACAAAGTGTTCAGGCTCGGTGGAGATGAATTTTGCCTTGTGGTACAAAATGCGTCAGAAGTGAATGTCGCTAAGATTATATACAAGATCCAAAGGGATTGTACAATGATGCAAGTCCATGATGAATCATTATCCATTGCACTCGGCTATGCATTCAATGATGAGAGTTGCGACAGTTTTGGATCGGTCTTTGCATGTGCCGAATCGCGCATGTACAAAGAAAAAAGCAACTTTCATAAAGTGATATGAAAATTGCTCGATTATTTTTTTATGAGACATTCCAAGTTACGATCCAGTAGAAGTTCCTCAACATCAAATAATGACCATTTCTTATTGAGCGCAAACATAAAAACCGCGTCGCGTTGCTCTTTAACATAGAGTTCGGATTTACCTGAAAGCTTAAGCAAACGATTGGTCTCGGATAAGGAAAGGCCAAGTCCAAGTGCGAGTTGAATGACTTTATCCCTGGAAGGTTGTCTTTTTCCGTTGAACAACTGATAACCATAGGACTCGCTCATCTGAGCCATTCCGAGCGCTTCTGAAATCTTCAGTCCTTTGTGTTCAATCAGGGCATAGATATAATCCTTGAACGTGTTGGCACTCAAGTTTTTATGGTGTGTTTCTATAAAATCTTCAATATTCTCGCTTTGTAATAGCCTGTTCTTGAGAATCTCCGTGGATGGATTGCCTTTATTCATTTTCATTCACCGTTCCTTATATTTCAACTCTTACATTATATCAAGTATATGGACAATAAACAACAAAATGGAGTGCGTTTTATGAATCTAAAAAGTAAAGTTTTCGAAAAAAGTGTGGAAATGGACCTTTGTGTCAGTACATTCGGGAAATATATCAGTTCAAATTACAATATTGAAGAAAAGGTGATTGAAAATAAGGACGTTCAAATCTATCAGATCAAATCATTAAAAGATGATTTGGTCTACTTGCTTGAGGCTTTTCCCAAGAAAAAGAAAAAGATTTCCATGTCGTCATTTTTACCAGAGGAAACCGTTGATCGAGGGGAGTCGCAAAATTACATTTATATCATTAAAAAAACATAAGATTTCGGGCGATTTTTTATTTAGGGATGTTATAATGGATTTATCAAATAACGGGGGAGGGCTAATGTAATGTGCGACTCTAAAAACGTGGATTCAAAAAACGTAGTTGATTTATTGAAAGCCCTCGAAAAAGCAATAGAAACTCAAAACATGACCGTTCAAAAGGAGTGTCATGACAATCTGTCCCGCCTCTATGAAGGTATAGGCAACTTTGAGGAAGCCTATAACCATTTCAAGGCTTATGATGCTTTGAGCCACCAGTTGTCAACGGAAAAGGAAAATGATGAGGTCAAAAGGATTCGGATCCGATTTGATGAGGAGACAAAGAGAAACGAGGCAGAAATAGACAAACTTAGAAATGTTGAGCTAAAGAACAAGACGATGGAACTTAAGAAGACTTTAAAGAACCTTGCCTTGATCGGTCAAATAGGACAAAAACTCACTTCCTCAACGGATATGGATGAAATATTCGATATCCTCAGGAATTCGATATATGCTCTCATGACAGTGGATGTTTTCGGTCTGGCGCTTTACAAAGCGGATGAAGAGAAGATTATCTACAGATATTTCGAAGAAAAAGGGAGGCCGATGCCACTTCTTGAAATCGATATTCATGACAGGATGTCTTTGGCATCCTATTGTGTTATTGAGAAAAAGGACTTATACATTCAGAGTTTTGATGATGAGTTTCAACTGTACTTGCCAAAACATGATTATTTTTCAATCGGTGATAATCATGATGAGACGACACTTTGTATCATATATTGTCGATTGATTGCGGAAGAGGGATGTATCGGTCTGATCACCATGCAAAGCTACAAACCTTATGAGTACACCGCAAATGACTTTGAGGTCATAAAGGCCTTGGCTTCTTACGTGGCTATTGCCATTTCAAACGCACAGAAGAAGAACATCATACTTGAAAAGGCCAAACAACTCGAATACCTGAGTTATAACGACTCGCTCACCGGTGTTTACAATAGGCGATATTTCAATGAGACCGTCGCACGGTTCCAAGAACGAAATTGTATAAATCTTGGTCTGATTATTGGGGATATGAACCATCTTAAGCACATCAATGATAATTTTGGACACGTTACCGGAGATCATTATTTGGTTGAAGTTGCTTCAATACTAAGATTATGTTCAGCTACAGATCTTGTTTTTCGTATTGGTGGAGATGAATTCGCCATAATCATCGAAAATGCCAATATCAAGATGATGAAAAGTATTATGGATTCAATTCGACTTGAATGTGACCGGTTCCGATTCGATCATGTCCCCCTTTCCGTCGCACTTGGATATGATATCAAAATCAGTGAAAACACAGCATTCGAGGATGTTTTTGCAAACGCTGAATCCAACATGTACGAGGAGAAAAATCGTTACCATAAATAAATAAGAAATTGTTAAATCCCCCTGGAGAGAGCACTAGGGGGATTTTTAGGTTAACATAATTGTTATAAATTAAAAATTATGGGTATTATGATTGTAACACATTTTTAATCATTGACTAGGAAATTGGGCACGATGATACGTGGCTTTTAAATGGGCACTTGAGGCACGTGGAGTGAATAGTGCAACCGACCTTTCCCGCTTTTGTGGAAAGGGCGCGATGAAGTGTGCTTCGTAAATGGGCACTTGAAACACATGGAGCGAATAGTGCAACCGACCTTTCTTTAGACTTCTGTTTAAGGAAAGGAGAGTTTTTTATGAAAAGATTTTTAAAAGTCCTGACGGCAATAACATTATCGTTATTGCTTGTGTTTGGGAGCAGTTTAGGGGTCTATGCGGCTAGTGTTCCAGACCAGGACACTGATAACAAGCTGAAAGTAGAATCATTATCAGATGGTGTCTACACTGATGATAAAGTAGATGATAATAATCATGGACCACTGTCGGTGACTATAGACTTCCATACAGTTGAAAAAGAAGTAAGAATTATGGATTGGTCATCTAATATTCCAGTTGAGTATGTTTATGTAAAAGGTGGCAACGGAGGAAATTTTTACCATTATCCAGATGGATCGTATGGAGATATTGATTTGGTTGCTCCATTAAATAAAAACGGAAATACTATTAAAAATTATGGCATAAGTCACGTCACATTTTATTATAACGAAGGATCTATCATAATCAATAAACAGGTTCTTGGTGACCCTGAAGTAGATGAAACATTTACTTTTGATATTGTTGGACCAGATGGCTATACCAATACAAAAGAAATTGTTGGAGATGGACAAGTTGTCGTCGGTGGTTTAGGTTATGGCCAATATACTATTACTGAGGTTTCGATTCCCGAAGGTTATGATGTTGATGATGAAGAGCACATAGTTAATCTCTCATCTAAAAACAAATCTGATACTGTTACTTTCGCGAATACGTTCACGCCAGCACCATTGGGAACAGTAACTGCACATTATTGGGATCAAGAAAATAACGAGTTGGCCGACAATGTTGTATTATATGGTTTCTATGAAGATCCATATGAAACCAATGATAAATCTATAGAAGGTTATCAACTCAAGGAAATCATAGGAGATGAAACTGGAGAATTTGGTGAGGAACCAATTAACGTTTATTATATCTATGAACCAGAAATCATACCTACAGGCACAGTCATTGTTCATTACTTATTTGGAGAAGAAAAACTGAACGATGAAATAGAATTAAATGGAGCTGTTGGTTCGGATTACACTGCAGAGCGTAAATCTTTTCTGGGTTATTATTTGATTTCAATACCAGATAATGAAGAGGGTTTATTCACAGAGGAAACGATCCATGTGTATTATTATTATGAAATCACTGAAGAACCTCAAGGAATGGTTACTGCACATTATTGGGATGAAGAAAATAACGAGTTGGCCGACGATGTTGTATTATATGGTTTCTATGAAGATCCATATGAAACCAATGATAAATCTATAGAAGGTTATCAACTCAAGGAAATCATAGGAGATGAAAATGGAGTATTTGGTGAGAAACCTATTAACGTATATTACATTTATGAACCTATAACTATCCAGCAAAGTGTTGTAATTGCACGCTACTTGGATGAAATGGAAGGTGACCTTACTTATGCCAGATATTTTTATGGTAGTTATGGTGAGCCTTATGAAACAGAACTATTAGAGTTCGAAGGTTATGTATTAGCAATTATGCCGAGCAATGCATCCGGAACATTTGGTGAGGAGACAATACATGTCTATTATCTTTATGAGTCGGGTGTAACGCCAGTTCGAGGATCTATAACAATTGTCAAAGATATCATCGGAAATACGCCTCCATCCAATGCGACGTTCTCCTTCCAATTGGTAGGACCGCTTGAGAGTGAAGGCAGCACAACTAGAAACTTCACCATCATCGGTGAAGGCAGCAACACATTCAATAATTTGATTCCAGGTGTTTACAGAATCACTGAGTCCACACCCCCTACAAATTACACCATTGAAAGTGGCAACAATGCTTTGATTTCAATTGAAGAAGTATTGACTGCCACAGCAACGGTTACAAACAGATACACAGCATCGACACCTGACCCGGATCCAGATCCAGACCCTGATCCAGA
>JACUUV010000036.1 GCA_014859095.1 Clostridia bacterium
GCGTACACCACGTCAAACTCCATCATAATCCTCACTTTCCTCGCCACTTTTCCCACACTTTTCTTTCATTTTTCTCCACCGCGAAGTGAGATGGCTAGAGGATGTGCGCATCTGAAAAAAACGTTTAATTCCTATATACTTACTACTAGGTAGTATGTTACTATTAATATATATTTGAACTTTGCATCTAGTTTACACTAAGTCGTAAAAAACCGTGTAAAGGCTCATTTCTAGCACTAGCAGCTTGCTAACTTTTAATGAACTTGTTGGCGAAATCGGTCTTTTTCCGATTGCCCCAGACTGTAGACAAAAGTCCAAATCCTTCGTTACTGGATAAAACCCAGTTCAGTTACGACGCTCAAGGTCGCGCCTTCACTGTATTTTATCCGTGCCTTGACTTTGAACTTTTACTATAGCCTGCAGTTTGATGACTTCGTCATCACCCTGGAACATCTGATCCCAGATGTTCTTTTTCACGTAGCTTTTGAAATTAGGAGGAATAATCAATGTACACTTTACTAAGTTGTCCAAAATGTCATTCAGAGTATACTTACGAGATGGATGGTGTATTGTTTTGTCCGGATTGTGGTCATGAATGGTCGTTGGATCAGGACTCTGAAGGATCTGAAGAGAAAATTGTCAGAGATTCTAATGGCAACGTACTCAGCGATGGTGACACTATAACGGTCATTAAAGATTTGAAAGTCAAAGGGAGTTCATCTGTTCTCAAAATGGGTACTCGTGTCAAAAAAATCCGTTTGGTCGAAGGAGATCATGACATCGATTG
The DNA here is from genome assembly GCA_014859095.1 of Clostridia bacterium. Taxonomy (GTDB): domain Bacteria; phylum Bacillota; class Clostridia; order Peptostreptococcales; family Acidaminobacteraceae; genus Fusibacter_D. Next base: position 788 of record JACUUV010000036.1, read on the forward strand.
CAAAATTGATGGGTTTGGAGCAATGAAACTCAAATCTGAATTTGTTAAGAAAATCTAGCGTGGAACGGTTAACGTTTTTGTGATATAATTTTAAGTATTAAGTGTAAATAATTAGGAGCGTGGTTTTCTTTGGATGCAGAAACGGGTTGGCAATTTATACTTTTAGTGGTGTTGATTGGGATGTCCTCATTCTTCTCGGCAACTGAAACAGCATTAATGTCACTCAGTAAAATCAGGATCAGGCATTTGGTTGAAGAACAAGTCAAAAATGCCGACGTAGTCAGTAAGTTAGTTGAAAATCCAAGTAAGTTATTGGGTTCAATTTTAGTTGGAAACAATGTGGTGAATATAGGTGCATCTGCGCTTGCGACATCGCTTGCCATTCATTATTTGGGTAGTGCCGGTATTGGAATCGCAACTGGAATGATGACACTGCTCATTTTGGTATTTGGAGAAATCACTCCAAAATCTCTAGCGGCGCAACATTCGGAGTATTTTTCACTGAAGATTGCCAGATTTATAACTGTTCTAACTGTGGTCTTGAGTCCTATCGTAACAATTTTACTTTTTGTAACCAAAGGGTTTATTCGCTTTCTTGGTGGAAAACCCGCGGAATCACAACCGTTTATCACTGAAGATGAACTTCGTACCATGGTCAACGTGAGTCACGAAGAAGGTGTGCTGGAAGTCGACGAGAAACAGATGATTCATAATGTTTTTGAGTTCGGTGATTCCCAAGTGAGGGATGTCATGACGCCTCGCGCCGATATGGTCGCTCTTGAAATCAGTTCATCTTATGACAAAATAATTGAGACCTTTAGAGAAGAACAATTTTCACGAATACCGATATATGTGGAAACTCCAGACAATATTGTCGGAATACTATACATCAAGGACCTTATTTTCAAAGCTTCGGAAAATGCGGAATTCAATATACACGATTATATGAGAGAACCTTTTCTAACATTTGAATTCAAAAGAATCACGGAATTGTTCCAAGAACTCAGAGTCAAACGATTACCGATAGCAATTGTTCTGGATGAATACGGTGGAACTGCTGGAGTAGTCACAATGGAAGACCTGATTGAAGAGATCGTTGGTGACATCCGCGATGAATATGATGACCATGAAAAAGATATTGAAGTGATTAAGGAAGATGAGTATGTGGTTGAAGGCAGTACTCGAATAGATGACGTCAATGATCTGATTGGGATCCATATCGAATCAGAGGACTTCGATTCCATTGGTGGATTTATTGTCGGTACATTCGGTTATCTACCTGAACCACATGAATTTATTGAATATGAAGGAATCAGATTTGTTGTAGAAGAGGTCGATCGAAATCGGATTGAAAAACTTCGTATTCATACTTAGAATTCTTAAGAACCCAGTTTTTGGGTTCTTTTTTAAATCGGCGGGATATGGAGATGATCTTATGGAAATCGAATTTGGGTATGCATATATTCTCCCATCATTGAATGGTGATGATTTTGAACGAACTTTTCATATCATCAAGACGGCTTCTGAGCTTTGCTCAGCTCATGACATCAAGTTCTCTTTGCACCTCGGATATTATGATTCAAAACATTCAGCAGAGTGGCGGAGTAATTTTATGAGGTGTTTTGATTCGATTCCAATTACTAATGTAATCATCAATTTGGATCGGTCAACAGGTGATTCATCAGAAGTGCTGAATACTTTGCCACAACGTGTGAAAGAGGTGCTAAAACTGGAGAATGATGTAAGTGCTTTTTCAGTTTCTGATGTGATTAACTTTTCCGAGAAGGCAGGTATTCCTATTATCATCAATCTTCACAATGATAAGATATTCTCATCGACACCATTGCAGGAATCCATCGATAGGATCAGCAAACTGCATTCGTCCGATGATCTTGATTTTGTAGTCTCAGATATTGAAGAATCAATAAGTGAACTCCGTCATGAAGTTGAGCCTTTGAAAAAGAGGATCAATATATTTGTTGAGTCAACTGAATACAACGTTTCAATTCTTAGAATCATTGAATATATGGAGCACGAGCGCCTTAGAGCTGATTTTTTGGATATGGTCGACAGCAAGTTGAGAAAAAGTGAAAAGGAAGTCTGGTTTAATCCAGATCATGACCATATGGACAAACATCTGAAAGGATAGGAGTGTAAATGTGATTAATGATGATTTTACTTCAGGGAACATAAAAAAACAACTTTTGACCATGGCTATACCAGTTAGCGTGGGTCTGTTCTTCAACACAATGTTCAATGTTGTGGACACTTTTTATGCAGGACGTCTTAGTACTGCATCCTTAGCAGGGATGTCCCTGTCGTTTTCAATATTTTTCATACTGATTGCTATAGTTTCAGGTATAAGTACAGGTTTATCGGCATTACTTTCCATTGCACATGGCAAAAAAGATTATGGACTCGTGGGTTCACTCACTTCAAATGGTATTTTTTTGACGATACTTATAAGTCTTATTCTAACTATAATCGGTTTTGTTTTTTCACCTGATTTACTGAGACTTTTAGGTGCTGAAAATGAAACGCTTGTCGAAGGTTCCAGATATGTCAGAGGCATTTATGCCGGCACATTGTTTTTTGGTCTCAATTCAGCAATGAATGCATTGCTTTCCTCAAGAGGCATTACCAAACCTTATAGGAATTTCTTGATTATTGGCTTTTTTTTGAATCTGATTTTGGACCCGCTTTTCATATATGGCCCATTTGGACTGCCTAGACTTGGAACGCTTGGAGTTGCACTTGCGACCGTAGTGGTTCAAATTATTGGCAATATTTATTTAGGGTATAAATGTATAAAACTTTTAAAATTGGATGTTGGTATATTTGATAGAAAAACGTACACCGTTGAAGTGCAAACCGATATCTTGTCCCAAGGCATACCGGCATCATTAAACCTCATGACAATTGCTATTGGAATTTTTATGATCAACTACTTTATATACAAACATGGCAACGATGCTAGTATCGCAGGATATGGTGCCGCAATGCGGATTGAACAGATTGCGCTTTTGCCTGCACTTGGATTGAACACAGCTGCGATGACCATCATGGCATAAAAGTCATGTTGGAATCAGGAAGTGTAGGAAGAGTCAAAGTTGTACTTTAATGAGGTTTAAAGGAGTGAACGATTGATGTCGCCAAAGAAAATAAAAAAACAAACTAGACTTAGAAGCATAATAATCATCACATTTGTCACAACAACATTGATTACCGTCGCTTCCATCGGTTATTTTGTCTTTTCAAATTGGCTTGATTCTACTCAGAACATGATTCTTGAGATGTCTTCCAATATGAGTGATGACATTTATTCCAAAGTCGATGCATTCATCAGTGTTCCGATACATATCAATGAGCACAACCACAAAATGATTGAGGAGGGCATCATAGACCTGAAAAATGATGTAGAGCGTGATTTCTTTTTCTTGAATGTATTGCTATCTTTTGACAAAGATGCTCTTTATAGCTTCAGTTACGGTGATGAATCGGGCTATTATTATGGTGCACGAAGAAATGGTGACGAGAAAATCGAGATAATGAAAAACAATTTGGCGACGTCAGGACATTCTATCTACTATGCTGTCAATGATGATTTGACAACTGGCAAACAAGTGGTGGATGCTGGTCTCTTCGATCCCAGGTCTAGAGCGTGGTATGAAGTAGCGAAAGAAAAGGAAACCGCATATTTTTCGCCTGTATATAAACACTTCGTGATGGATGATTTAGCAGTATCTGCAGCTCATCCTGTCTATGACAAGGATAATGAGTTCATAGGGGTGATGGGAACTCATGTCACTTTATCCAAAATGAATGATTATCTTCATGAAGTAATTGGAGATGGAGAGTCGGTTGCATATATCGTTGAAAATCAGGACTTGTTGTCGCTAATTCGCTAAGAAGAAACAACTTTGAAACGAACGATGCTGGTGAAGTGGTCAGACTCAAGGTTGAGAACATCAATCAGAAAGTCGTTGCAAAGGCATTTGATGATTATATTTCATTTGGCGAAAACGACCAAAGAGTCAATACGGAATATGGAAAATTACATATTCATTTTACTGAGTATGATAACAAAGGACTTGAGTGGGTAATTGTTACAGCTATCCCAGAGAAAATGTTTACAGAAAATATTTTCCAAAATATGTACTTTACAATAATTTTAACCGCAGGTGCTTTGATTTTTTCCATCATGATTTACATAAAAATCACGAAAAACTATTTGACACCTTTTTACAAACTGATTGAAGTCACTGAAAAATTCTCTAGAGGTGAATTCGATAATAGAGTCAAATTCCATAAGGATGACGAAGTAGGAAAATTATCAATGGCATTCAACAAGATGGCAGATTCGCTTCAACTGATGATCAATACCTTAGAGGAAAGAGTCCGTGAAAGAACAGCAGAGTTAAATGACAATAAAGAACAACTGGCTTTAATTTGTACAATGGATATCAAACAGAAAGCCTTTTAGATTGTTTCAGTGAACTTGATGAAAACAACTTTGAGTTAGTCATGCAAGCCATTAGAATCAGACTAAACAAGATAAGGGGGGAACTATGAAAACCGAAGTTGTAAGAGTTAGATTGACGGAGTTTGAAAAACAAAAGCTCATAGATCACGCTAAGAGCATGAGTATGAGCTTAAGTGACTATATCAAATTTTGTTGTTTAATTGAGTTGCCTGCAATCGTAAAGAAACACAATCAATAAACACGATAACTCAATGATATATTCATATTTTTTGAGTATAGTTTAATTACTCCGTTTACTATTAGATAATAATCTAACGTTCCAGAAGCTGAAACATCAATTGATTGACCACCATTTTGAATAGTTGAAGAATTGTAATGTTCAGTCCAATCAAGCCCAATAGTATAACCTTCTAGATTTGTCCACTGAGTAGAACCATTTATCTGTCTAAAGCTACCACTTGTATAAATTTCAATAGCTGCTGTTAATTTTAATTTTGTTGATGACCAATCACCTATACCTAACCCTAAATTTTTACTGGCACTTGTATAATAAGTAATAATCCCATTAGTACTATAAGAACTTATAAGATTTGGATTTTTTAAATATGAAACTTCTTCAATAGTTTCCGGTGCCGTTTTCATGGCCTTTACAAATTCATCAAACTGAGTTTGATTTTCAATTACAATAGGTGTTATTCCATCTGGCAATATTTCAACAGTTGACAAATCTAATGCATCTGTATTTATTGATGTTGTTGAAGAACCATTTGCAAAACTAGGTGTCGCAATTACCACCAAAATCAAAATTAAAGATAATAAACTTTTTCTCATACTAATTCCTCCTTATATTTGATATAATAATTATATATTATTGTTAATTAAATAACAATGAATAGAATGAACTATTTATTTAAGGAGGATTATCATGTTTATTTCTGTTGGTGATTGGTTTACTTTTATTCATCAAACAATTAATACATTTCTTTTATTAATAATTCTATTTTTTATTTATAAATTTTTAAAGAGAAAATAATAAATCGAAAAAATAAAAAAAATTACTGCTGGATTCAACGGCTGAAGGTATTTATGGTATAAACATTGAAGGCGAGTGCACATTTTGCAATGAAAGTTGTATCGAATTACTGGGATATTCACATCAAGATGAACTCATAGGAAAAGATATGCATGCATTGATTCATAAAAATCGTGATGGATCTGAGATGAACCTTATAGAGTGCAAAATAAGACAAGCAGCAATAAAAGGCGAGGGGATCCATTCAAATGATGAGGTATTCTGGAAAGCGGATGGCACATTCTTCGAAGTAGAGTATTATTCATACCCACAGAAGAAAAATGGGGAAGTCGTTGGAACTGTTGTGACGTTTATGGACATCACGAAAAGAAAACTTAATGAAAATCACATCGAATTTTTAAGCAATCATGATTCATTGACCGGGCTTTACAATCGGATGTATTTTGAAAATCAACTGAAGGTGATCGATCATGAGGACAATTATCCGATTTCAATCTTAATCGGAGACGTCGATGGTCTGAAATTGACCAATGACATATTTGGACATAGTGAAGGTGATTTGTTGATTAAGATGGCTGCTGAATCATTTGTCAAAATATGTAGGGAGGATGATCTCATTGCAAGGACAGGTGGAGATGAGTTTGTATTGGTGCTCAAAAACACTGATAAAGAGACTGCGCAAAATATTGCATCCAGAATTAAAGAAGAATTTTCGAATGTTCAATTCTCAGCATTTAAAGGCAGTATTTCGCTCGGATGTGCAAGCAAGAGCAAATTAAATCAAAATATCATTGAAGTTATGAAATTGGCTGAAGAACATATGTATATCGATAAGACACTCAATAGCAAGAAGTTGAACACTGATACAATTAAACATTTGATCTCTAAACTTCATAATACAAGCAATAGAGAACTGGAACACTCCAACAATGTGAGTGAACTTTTGATGCAAATTGGAATAAAATTGGGATTGACCCAAGATGAGTGTAAACGATTGAAAGAAGCAGGATATTATCATGATATCGGAAAAATCACTCTTGACGATCTTCTGGTTAAAAATGATGAACTACCAATGGATTACGAAAGCGAAGAGGTCAAAAATCACGTCATCATGGGATACAGAATATTGAATGCATTTGATGAAACAACTGATTTGGCTGAAATCATACTGATGCATCATGAAAAATGGGATGGTTCTGGGTATCCCAAGGGCTTTTCTCGTGAGGACATTCCACTTTACTCAAGAATTATCACTGTGGCTGAGTCTTATGATGAATTAACCAATAAATACAATAAATTTATGATGGATCCTAAAGAAGCAATAGAAGCTGTAAAAAAAGATGGTGGACGATCTTATGATCCCGCGATTGTAAGAATCCTTGAAAACATAATATTAGGTCAGTAGAACAAAAGATGCGTATACCAAATCAGTATACGCATCTTTTTCGTTCCATTACATCTCAACTTTATCCAGTTTGAGACCTTTAACATGACAGTGATGTAAAGCAAGTGCTTTTTCTTCTACAAATTCCAAAGTATCGTCATAAGCTTCTGCTTCTTTGTCAATATAAATTGTTACATCGTCAATATGGTATTCATTGTAGTTTTCTGGTGAATATGGCTTTTTAAAATGAATTTCCGGATTGATTGTATTGATATTCCCAGTAGCATAGTCATTATGAACGAGTCTTAGAGAAATTGTATCATGATGGTACTTCTTGAGATAAGTTTTTAGATTATCCTGAAGGACGATATTCAACATCATAATCACTTCCTTTCAAGCCCTTTCAGCTATATTATATTTACCCATTTTGTCGCAATTCAAGCGATTGGCATTAAATTTGCGTATAATATTAATTATTATTTGTGAGATATATTGGGTATCATGAACCTATATCGATGTATAAGGAGGAGTATGATGTTAAGAGGGGTTAAAAAAATCGTGAAGGGTCAAAAAACACAAGATGGCGCTGGCGTTCATCTTGTAAGGGTGATCAGCAGACCGGATGTGGTGGATTTTGATCCTTTCTTGATGCTGGATGCGTTTGATTCATATAATCCGGAGGATTACATCAAAGGGTTTCCATGGCATCCGCATAGAGGAATAGAAACAGTCACTTATTTGATTCAAGGTGATATTGAACATGGTGACAGTCTGGGTAACAAAGGCAGCATACTTGATGGTGGATGCCAGTGGATGACTGCAGGTGGAGGAATTTTGCATCAAGAGATGCCGCAAGCCTGTGAACGTATGCTTGGTGTTCAATTGTGGCTTAATTTGCCAGCAAAAGATAAGATGACCAGACCACAGTATCGTGAAATCGTAGCCGATAATGTTCCTAAAGTCGTAAAAGATGGATTAACAGTAGGGGTGATTTCAGGCGAGTATGATGGGGTCTCTGGGGCTGTCCATGGAGATTATGTCAAAATGAAATTTTTGGATGTTGAACTGGAAAAAAACGTCGAATTTGATCTTGTCACCAATTCAGAAGACAACTTGTTCATATACACAGTATATGGAAGTGGTTTGGTGAATGAAAATACAGTTGATGCAAAGAGCGGAGTATTGTTTGAAGCCGGAGATCATTTTAAATTGACTGCACTTGAAGATGGTCTGAGATTTCTTCTGTTTGCTGGAAAACCGCTAAAAGAGCCGATTGCCTGGGGTGGACCGATTGTCATGAACACCAGAGACGAATTGAATCAGGCGTTTCAAGATTTAGAGGATGGTAACTTCATACGTAAAGATGTTATATTATAATTGCTAAAAAAAGTCGATGTTGCTATGATTGTGTATCATGGCTACATCGACTTTTGTTGATTATTTTGATTCATATACTATTTTGCCGTCAATCATTGTCATATTTACTTTGATATCTTTGATTTTGTAGGGTTCAATAGTGAAAATATCCTGATCAAGAACGATAAGATCGGCCACAAATCCAGGTAGGAGACGTCCTTTAAAGTGTTCTTTAAATTCATTGTAAGCGCTTCCTACGGTGTATGCGTCGACCGCTTCTTCAACTGTCAGCCTTTCGTTTTCTAGATAACATTCGCCGGATGGATTTTTTACGGGTTGTCTTGTGACTGCCGAGTAAATGTTTGGGAATGGATTGCAATTTTCCACAGGAGCATCAGTACTTAAATTTAGAGGTACTCCCAAATCCAACAAGGATTTGAAAGCATATGATGTACTTGCCAGTTCAGAACCAACGCGTGATTTTACGATGTTCATGTCAGAATCTATAAAAATGGGTTGTGCCATTACTGTTAGACCCAATTTGGAGATGCGTTTGAGCTGTTCAGGTGTAGTGATCTGACAGTGGACAATACCGTGGCGCAATGGATTGGTTTCACCAGAAAAGGTGTTTTCATAAGCGTTTATGACGCTCTCGATAGCTGCATCACCAATCGCATGTGTAAGTATTCTTACATTATTAGCAGTAGCGAGATTGCAGATCTCAAAGAGCTGGTCGTCACTTAAGGCGGCAACGCCGCAAGTAGTGGGATCATCGTCATAAGGTCTTGACATGAGGGCTGTTCGAGCACCGAGTGACCCGTCTTTGAATAACTTAAGAGCTCCCTTTGATAAATAACGTTCATCGTATTTACCGGTTAGATGTTCAGCCATCAGGTATTCTTTGAAATCATCGATATTTTGATAATTGAATTGGTGTCCATACCTAAGCTTCAGTTTCCCTTCTTGATACATCCGATGAAGTGTGCTGAACACCATTTTCGAATTGGTTCCCATGATATCACACGACTGGACAGATGTAAGACCAACACTGATTGCGTATTTCATCCCTCTTTCAATATCGCTTTCCAAAACTTCGGACGATTTTTCGGGAATAATGGAATATAGTGCGTAAACTGCATTCTCAGTAAAGATTCCGTTAGGATTTCCCTCAAAATCAAGCAAAATTTCTCCTCCATCAACCTGTGAGTTGCCATCGAGCCCAATCATCTCAATGGCTTTTGAATTGCCAACAGAAACATGACCGCAAACCCTGCTGAATATGATGGGAATTTTAGTTGAAATAAGGTCTAGGTCATTTTTGTTGATCATTCTATTGTCTGTTGGTCTGAAAAAATCCTGATTCCACCCCCTGCCAACGAGAATGTGAGGGGCATTTGCCTCAAGAAAAGTCTTTCCTTTTTCTATAACTTCATCGATGGAGGTCGCAGTGGTAAGATCACAGGATAAGATGAATTCTCCCAAAGAGGCGAGATGCAAATGACTGTCATTCAAACCAGGTAAGATAGTCTTGCCTTCAATGTCGATGATCTCATCAATATTGGTTTGATCAAGGTCTTCAAAGTTTCCTATCTGATTAATAATGCCATCTTCGATGCATAAAGCCTCAGTAAATTGACCTGTGTTAATATATATTTTTGCGTTTTTTATTATGGTTTTCAAAGTGGAATTTTCCTCGTTTCTTCAGAATTAATAATAGGATATCATAGAATTTAAGTTTGTGACCAGTAAATTTGAATCTATATGAATTTACATTTCAATGTTATTATAATTTAAGGTGATTGCTACGATAAAAGTGTATTCTGAAAACAAATTTTTAGTTGATTTCAAAAGCAGAATATTTCAAATGATATTGATCATAAGCATTTCTGCATTTGGAATAGTGGCTCTGGTCAACATAATAAACAGTAGATTTGTTTCATATCATTGAAAATTACAGACATATGGTCCCTACACAGGAATTTGCGTTTGTCATGATGGATTTGTCAATGATGTTTATGGTCATACTGAGGGAGATCATGTACTTAAAGCATTTGCACTTGCTCTTAAAGAGGCATCGAGAAAAACCGATGTCGTCGCACGTTATGGTGGTGATGAATTTGTGGTGGTCTTACCAGGAGCTGATTATGATGATTTCATTAAAGTCAAATCTCGGATTATAGAGTTCTTCAAGCCAACTGCTGATCAGTACAAAGCCATAGATTTGTCTATTGGATTCGGTTTTTCTCAAAGTCAGGATTTGCCACTTGATGACATTATTAAAATTGCTGATTTAGATTTGTACAAGGATAAAAAAATTGACCAGACGCGTTAACATCGCGTCTTTTTTGTATTTTAATGGTATAATTATAATTGATATCATCTCAGAAAGGAGGTCCAAATGAAGGAGTTCAATCGATTATTTATTATACTGGCTATGTTCATTGTATTACTGGCCGTTGGAGCCATAGGATATTCCTTCTTGCTTGATGTCTCTTTGATAGATGGATTATATATGACAATCATCACCATTTCAACTGTAGGTTACGGTGAAGTGGGTGTCATGAGTGATCAAGCAAAATTTTTTACGATGGCAGTTATTTTTCTTGGGGTCGGTACAGCAGGTTACACATTCACAAGCATTGTAGTCGCACTGATTGAGGGCGGCATCAAAGATATATGGAGGAATAGGAAAATGGATAGAAAAATTGCAGATTTGAGCAATCATTATATACTTTGTGGAGCAGGCGAGACAGGTGAAGTTGTCGTAGAGCAATTTATTAATAAAGGCTATCAATTTGTCGTCATTGAGAACAATGAGGACGTAGCCAATCAATTGATCAAAAGAAACATACTCACAATCGTTGGAGATGCAACTGAGGAGAATGTTTTAAAACAAGCCAATATCAGCAGTGCAAAAGGATTGATCAGCGCACTTTCGAAAGATGTTGACAACGTCTATACGGTATTGTCCGCTAGACAATTGAACAGTGGATTATATATCATTTCAAGAGCTATCGATAAATCTTCTCCATCCAAACTAAAAAAAGCGGGTGCAAACAACACTATTTCCACTAATGAAATAGGAGGCAGGAGAATGGCTACATTGATGATGAGACCATCTGTCATTTCATTTTTGGATGTCATAACCCACGTTGGTGATAGAGAATATGATTTAGAAGACATAATCGTTCGTAAAGGTGCACCGATGAGCAATCAGACATTGAAGGAATTAAGAATACCTGAATTGATTGGACTCATTGTACTTGCGATTAGAAAACGAGGAGAAAAAGAAATATTTTTCAATCCACATTCGGAAACTATGATTGAAGTGGGGGATATACTTATGGTTCTAGGCACACAGGCACAAGTCAACGAACTCAGAAAAATTGCTCTGGATGATGGTGAGCGTTTGGCGGAATTCTATGAGTAAGGGATATATGCATATATACACAGGCAATGGGAAAGGCAAAACCACTGCAGCTTTCGGTCTGGCCATCAGAGCTGCATGTGCGGGAAAGAAAGTATACATCGGCCAATTCGTCAAAGATATGAAGTACAGCGAGACTAAAATTGTGGACTTCTTACCTAACATTGTAATCGAACAGCTGGGTGAAGGTTGTTTCATTAGTAAAAATCCTACTGAACAAGATCGTTTGGTTGCGAGAAAAGCGCTTCAAAAATGTGCGACCATTTTAGAGTCTGAGCAGTATGATTTAGTAATCCTAGATGAGATCAATATCGCACTTTACTATGACCTTATTGATGTAAATGAAGTAATTGATGCTCTAGAGCATAGAAAGAAATCCATTGAAGTTGTGCTTACAGGAAGGTATGCACCTGAAAAGCTGATTGTACTTGCAGATTTGGTCACTGAAATGAAGGAAATAAAGCACTATTATACTCAAGGGGTCCTCTCCAGGGAAGGATTTGATTGTTAGGGGGAAAAATGTTATTAGAATTGGATTCAATCATAAAAATATTATTGGCAGTCTTTATTGGTGGTGTAATAGGACTTGAACGTGAAGCCATCAACAGACCAGCTGGTCTCAGAACTCATATTTTGGTTTGTGTTGCATCAGCTCTGATTATGGATGTCAATATCAAGCTGATAGTGGGTTATGTCAATGCCGATCCGGTGAGGATGGGAGCACAAGTTATCAGTGGTATGGGATTTCTGGGAGCTGGTACAATCATCAAAGAGGGGGTTACTGTCAAAGGTCTGACTACTGCTGCAGGACTTTGGTCAGTGGCATGTTTGGGGCTTGTAATTGGTGCAGGATATTACATGCTTGCACTGTTCGCAGTTGTTATCATGTGGATCACACTAAAGGTTTTCAGCCGCTTTGAAACTAGAATCAACAAATCAAAAAGAAAAAGAATCTGATCCAAAGGAGACACTGAAAATGATCAATGTTCGTAATCTTCAGTTTTCATATCCTAAATCTTCAAAAGAGGCAATCAAAGATTTGAGTTTTAGTATTGCCAAGGGAGAGGTCTTCGGCTTTTTAGGACCAAGCGGTGCTGGAAAGACAACGACACAACGTTTGATTATAGGTTTGCTCAGAGGTTATGGTGGTAGTATAGAAATCATGGGCAAAGAAAGAAGCAAGTGGGATTATAATTTTTATGAAAAAATAGGTGTGGCTTTTGATTTCCCTAATTTGTATAAAAAATTGACTGCCAGAGAAAATCTTAAACTGATAGGATCTTATTATAGATCAGCTCCTAAGGACATAGAAGGTTTACTTGTAAGGGTTGGTCTCGAATGGGAGCGAAATAAGAAAGTTGAAGATTACTCAAAAGGTATGAAGATGCGCCTTAATTTTATAAGAGCAATCATGCATGATCCAGACATTCTTTTTTTGATGAGCCTACATCTGGACTGGATCCAGTGAATGCGAAAATTATAAAGGATATCATTGTTGAACTGAAAAATAATGGTAAAACCATTTTTTTGACCACGCATCATATGGACGTCGCTGAACAACTCTGTGACCGCGTGGCATTTATCAATGAAGGTTTGATTTCAGCAATTGATCAACCAACAAAATTGATGGTTCAGTATGGCAAGCCGATGGTTACAGTAGAATTTGAAAAATATGGTGAGGTTCAATCAGAAAAATTACCACTTGAAAATTTGAAAGACAATCCGATTTTTGAAGATATTTTAAGAAATCATAGAATATTGACTATCCATTCACAAGAAGCGACACTGGAAGAAGTTTTTATTTAATGAATGGGAGAGCCCTCATATGAATGATCGACAGTCGCTTATAAGAATTAGGAAAGCCTTGTTTTCTGATATGTTGTTTCAATTTAAAAAGGCAATTATTATGTTTGAAAAACATATGATTTATGGGGGCGTATGATGAGTTTTCTTCGTGTTATGGTCAGTGACCTGAAAATGATTGTGAGGGATCCGATTATGGCACTATTTTTTTTCGTTCCTCTTATGATTGGGATCATATTTAAACTTATGATCCACGTTATACTGCCTTTAGCTCTTGAATATGTTGAATTTTCATTACCACTTGAGCCTTATTTGTTGTCGATGACATTACTTATGACTCCATACATGCTTGGTGTAGTAATGGGGTTTATGATGCTTGATGATAAGGATGGCAATATCATAGATCTAGTTCTCGTTACGCCTTATGGACGAAGAGGATATCTACTGAATAGGATCATTTTTATATCAATGTTCACGTTTTTATACTCAATGATCAATGATGTGATTTTGAACCTGGTCGATCTGAACGTTTTCAGTTTACTATATATTTCTATCTTATTGTCAGTTTTTGCAGCTTCCATTGGTCTTTTGTTTTTTAGGATCGCTGGCGATAAAATTATCGGATTGACTTATGCCAAGATTTTAAATTTTGTAATTATTTTCGTGTTTGCTGATTTCATAAAAGCAGAGTGGTTTTTATATGTCGCTGGTCTATTCCCGACATTTTGGATTACCAGATTGATTACTGATCCCGGCGTTGTCGAAAACTATATTATTTCAGGGATTGTGGTACTTGTGTGGTTTTTGATATTATATAAAAGCGGAATTGTTTATAAGAAAAGGAGTGGTTATGGACATAATTAATGTTGCTATTATTGGGTATGGTTTATCAGGACGTGTATTTCATAGCACCATCATCAGATCTGTTGAGGGATTCAACATTACTAAAGTAGTGACAACAGATCCAATCAAGGAGGCACTTGCAAAAAAAGATATAGAAAATGTTGTTGTGGTTCAATCGATAGATGACGTCATACATGATCCGGATATTCATTTGATTGTAATTTCCACTCCAAACACGAGTCATGTCAAAATTGCTGAAGTGGCTATAAAGAACAAAAAACATGTGATAGTTGAAAAGCCATTCACTGTCACTTCTAAAGAAGCGGAGTACTTGACAAAATTGGCAAAAGACTTTGATGTGGTTTTATCCGTATATCATAACCGTAGGTTTGATGGAGATTACAAGACTATACTTAAAATCATAGACTCTGGTACACTTGGAAGATTGGTCGAACTTGAATCTCATTTTGATCGCTTTAGAACTGAACTTAATGCGGATGCTTGGAGAGAAGACAACCTACCCGGTTCTGGTGTTTTATATGACCTTGGATCACATCTGATTGATCAAGTGGTTCATAAATTTGGGATGCCAATGGAGATTTATGCGGATCTTACAGCTCAGAGGTTCGGAAAAGTCGATGATCAGTTTGAACTGATTCTTTATTATGATGGACTCAAAGTGACACTTAAGTCAGGGAGTCTTGTCAAAGAACCATTGCCACGATTTATTCTTCATGGGACGAATGGCTCTTTTGTGAAATTTGGACTGGATGTTCAAGAAGATGCGTTAAAGTCGGGGCATTTGCCTACCGATGAATTTCAAGACCTCCTATGGGGCAGTGAACCTGAATTTTTATGGGGGACGCTGAACACAATCAATGAATATAAGAAAATTGAAACATTGAGAGGCGATTACCGAACTTACTATAGAAACATATATGGGGCCATTCAATTTGGTGAACCGCTGCTTGTCGATCCGAAAGATGGGCTTAAAGTCATAAAAGTAATTGAAGCGGCCAAAGAGAGCAATCATTTAAAAAAACGAATCGAGATATAGATGAAAAGAGAGCATTCAATTATGAATCTCTCTTTTTTATTGTATATTCCTTGATGGAATTGGGTAATATTAATATGATAAGCTTAGTAGAATGGAGAATGTTTATGAAACATGAAAAAGGTTCAATGAATAGAAAAACATATTTTACAGTAACATTTTTAATAGGTTTGATTATTTTGAGTCTGATATATTTGAAGTGGAACACCTACTTGCCCTCAGAAGAAGCCATAGAAGCCCTTGGGGAGAGCATTGTATTTTATGAACGGAATATGATCTTAATTGAGCCAGTTGGAGAACGAATTGGAAATTTGGTGTTCTATCAAGGGGGTTTTGTAAAAACCGCAAGTTACTCTGTCCTCGCCCAAATCTTTGCGAAAAATGGTTTTCGAGTTTTTTTGCCTGAAATGCCTATCAATTTGGCTATCCTCAATTCAGATGCCTATTCAGAAATCAGGGATAAGTATCCTGACGACGGAAAATGGGTCTTAATGGGACATTCATTGGGTGGAACCAGTGCCATAATACATCTTTCCAAGGTGAAACCCGATCTTGATGCGCTTGTGCTTTTAGGGTCTTATGGAACAGAAAGTGCAGACGTTTCAGATTTAGACATCAAAGTGCTCTCAATTGTGGCAGATCGTGACAATATTATCAGTTGGGATCAGTTTGAACTCAACAAAAAATTTCTTCCAGCGGATACGACTTTTGAAACTGTTATCGGAGGCAACCATTCCGGATTTGGCTATTATGGATTTCAAAGAGGTGATGGTGAAGCTACAATCACCAGAATAGAACAACATAGTCAAGTTTTTAATATTTTCAACAACTGGTGGTTTAGCGAATGATTGACCATGAAAGGAATTAGTTATGCTGATCAAGTCATTTAAGTATGCCATAAAAGGTATCAAACTTGCCATTAGGGAGGAACGCAATTTCAGGATCATGTTGATGACTTTTTTTGTGGTCGTATGGTTGGGACTTTATTTCAAACTCGAAAAAGTGGATTGGATGATGATTTTCATAACAAGTGGAATTGTACTTGTTGCCGAGTTAATCAATACGACTATTGAGAACATGATGGATATGATATCGCCTGAGTATGATATAATGATTGAGCGCATTAAAGATTTATCTGCAGGCGCTGTTTTAGTTACTGCTATTTTCAGTGTAATTGTAGGATTTATTGTATTTGTTCCATATTTATAATAATGAGCTGTTATATTGATCACAAATTGGGTATCACCTATTAGGTACCTAAGATTGAAAGGAGAATAAACATGAAAGTATTAGCAAGAGATCAAAAACTAAAAGAAGTAAGAAACCAGGATATGATAGCGGGTGTTTTATATGGAAAAGGTATTGATCCAGTAAAAGTAATGGTCGAACGAAAAGAATTCCTTCACAATTTCCATGAACATGGACAGGTATCGGTATTCGCTTGTGAATTCAATGGCGAAACACACAAGGTGTATATCAAAGATTTGCAAAGAGATGTAATGTTGCCTGATAAGATAATGAATTTTGATTTGCTAAAAGTGTCTGCAAAAGACAAAATCCATGCAAAATTACCGATTCATCTCCTCAACAAAGAATTACTTGAAAGCAAAGGATTCATAGTTCAACAGAATGTACAAGAAATCGATGCTCATTATTCTGTAGAAGAAACCCCAGAAGCCATCGAATTCGATGTTGCGAATTTGGATGTAGGTGCTATTATAAAATTGGAAGAAATCAGTATTCCTGATTTTATTGACGTACACACTGATTTGAATTTGGTTGTACTATCTGTAGTACATCAAAAAGTGAAAGAAGAAGTTGAAGAGACAGAAGAAGTCAAGGAACCAATCTTGATTGGTTCAGAAGAAGAAGCTTAATAACTCAGAACGAAAGCACCAAGGATTCCTTGGTGCTTTTTTGTTTCATACTATATTATCATGGTATAATATTTATACTAGGGGGTGTGGATATGGATATTATTGAAATTAGCAACTTGACCAAGTATTATGGAAAAGTGAAAGGTATAGAAAATGTCAGCTTCAATGTGAAAGAGGGTGAAATCTTTGGTTTTATCGGTCCAAACGGTGCTGGCAAATCCACTACAATTCGCACATTGCTTGGATTGATATTTCCAACATCAGGATCAGCAAAATTGTTTGGCAAGGATTGCATTGAGTTTGGAAGCGATATCAGGAGTGCAATCGGTTATCTGCCTTCTGAAGTATTTTATTACGAAAAAATGAAGGTCAAGGATCTTTTAAAATACTCTGCCAGTTTTTATAAGAAAGATTGTACAAAAAGAATCAATGAACTTTCTGAAATCATGGAGCTTAATCTTAATAGGCGAATAGAGGATTTGTCATACGGAAACAAAAAGAAGGTGGGTATAGTTCAAGGACTTTTACATGAACCCAAATTGATCATGTTGGATGAACCGACAAGCGGACTTGATCCCCTCATGCAACAAAAATTTTTTGACATCATTTCAGAAGAAAATAAAAAAGGCGCAACGGTATTCTTCTCATCACATATTTTGTCTGAAGTCCAGCATTTATGCAATCGGGTTGCAATTATCAAAGAAGGACATGTGATAAAAGTGGAGGACATAAAAACCTTACGAGAAGATAATTATAAAAAAGTCACAATAAAAGGGAATTCGCTTGATTACGTGCGTTTAAATTTTGAGGGTGTTTCGCAACTTGTGAAATATGACCATTCCTCCAGCTTTTTCTACAAGGGAGATGTCAAATTCTTGATAGAGGCAGTGGCCGAGCAGGAAATCCAGGACATATTGATTGAAGATCCATCGCTTGAAGAAATTTTCATGCATTACTACAAGTAGGTATGGCCATGAATATTTATAGGTTTGAACTAAAAGGTTATTTAGGAACTTTGTGGATTTGGATCCTCTCTTTGATTGCTTTATTGTTCATGTATATGGCTTTTTATCCGATCTTATCGGATGGTGCGATGATGATGGATAAAATTCTAGAGAATTACCCGGAAGAATTGCTAAAAGCTTTTGGAATGGGTGAGAGTATTTCCTTTGCGACCGTTCTTGGTTATTTTACATTTACATTCGTATTCGTCCAGCTATGTTTGGCTGTTCAGAGTGCTTATTATGGCTTTAATTTTTTATCTATAGAAGAACGTGAACTTACCGCTGATTTTCTTTACAGCAAACCGGTCACCAGACGAAGTGTGTTTGTTCAAAAATATCTTGCGGCGGCTACTGCACTTCTCTTATCGGATTTGGCTGTTTGGATTGGCAGTTTTTTGGCGATTGAAATATTCAGGGGAGGCAACTCTTATGATTTTGGTAATTTGCTGATTTTACTCGTGTCCATCCCCGTTTTTCAATTGTTCTTTTTTAGTATTGGCCTTCTTGTTACAACACTTACAAAAAAAATTAGCAGTGTAATCAGCTATGCAATGGCACTTTCTTTCGGTCTTTACATACTGAACGCGGTAAGAAGTATAGTAGGAGGGGAGCTGTTGGGCATGATCACACCCTATTATTATTTTGAGCCAGGTCAGATACTGACTTCTGGAAAATTGAACTTGAGATTGACAATGATTTGTGTCTTTGTAATCTTGATTTCAAATGGCCTTGGGTATCGATTATATCTGAAAAGAAATATCCATTCTTTGTAGGGGGCGTAAGATGAACATAATAACTAGAGAATTAAGATCGAACTTAAAATCTCTTTTGATCTGGAGTGGCAGTCTGATCGCAGTCATAGTCATGATGCTCAGTGAATTTTCGGCATATTACAACAATCCCGATATGGCTCAAATCATGGAATCTATGCCAAAAGCCTTGATGGATGCATTCAGTATGAGCAATGCGAATCTTACAACTGTCAGTGGATATGTAAGTATAACTGTGGTCTATGTCAATCTTATGCTAGGCATTTATGCTGTTTTGCTCGGTAATTCAATCATAGCAAAAGAAGAACGAGACAAGACCGCAGGATTTTTGATGACAATGCCGGTTACACGTACAAAGGTTCTGATTGGAAAAATTACTGTTGCAATCTTCAATTGCATGATTGTACTTGCTGTAGTGATCGGCTCCTTATATATTTTCACTTTGAAGTACAATCCTGATCAGGAATTTTATAGGTTTCTATGGTTGATTACTATTACAACGGGGATTTTCGAGGCTGTTTTTTTAAGCATCGGATTATTCTTGGCATCTGCAGTAAAGCGCTATAAGGTGTCCAGTGGGATTGGACTTGGTATCCTATTTGCCCTATATGTTTTGTCTGTTCTGGTTTCACTTAGTAATAAGATTGATTTCTTGAAATATGCGACACCCTTCAAATACTTTGAAGCATCGAAATTGCTTCAAAATGATAGTATTGAAGGACAATATTTGAACCTATCACTCGCTTGGATAGTCCTATTTATGTTTTTAACCTTTAGAATCTATAACAGCCGTGATTTGCGGGACTAAAAAAGATAAGAGCGCCGCGACGGCGCTCTTATCTTTTTCGCGTAGGTAAGTTTCCGAAGGAAACTTATTAGCGTCTCTGTATGTCTTACGATACATGCGCCGCGACGGCGCTCTTATCTTTTTCGCGTAGGTACAATGTTTTGTGAAACGAAACATTGGGCGTTGGTATGGTTCTCGCGAAGCGAAACTATACTAGCCACATATTTCTATGTTCAACACAGTGCGATTGGAAACTTATTAGCGTCTCTGTATGTCAAACAATTAAGTTGATAAACACCCGAATCAAATCGGGATCGAATTGAGTACCCGAATTATTACTGAGTTCTTCCAATATTTGCTTCTTAGTCAATTGAGGAAGATATCCACGTGGATGAGTCATGGCATCATAAGCATCCGCAATACAAATGATTCTTGAGAAAAGAGGAATATCTTCCCCTATGAGGCCTTTGGGATACCCTGTACCGTCATATCTTTCATGGTGTGCGAGCACGACGGTTGCAAGTTCACTCATCTCATTTAGCGCACTTAGAATTCGATAACCGATTTCAGGATGTTTTTTTATTTCCACCCAGTCTGAAGCACAGTATGGGTACTCCTTATTTAAAATGGCTTGTGGGATTGCGATTTTACCGATGTCATGAAGCCAACCCGCTGATTTCAAATCATCCAATTCATGTTGACTCAAATTAAGTGCTAACCCTAATTGCTCACAGTACATACTCACGTTTTGGGAATGACTTCGCTCACTATCATTTTGGTCATGAAGGGTCTTAATGATGGTATCGAACATTCTGCTTCTGAAGCTGGGGCTTTCGATCAACTTGTTTCGATACATATGATTCTCAACACGTTTGAACAATTCAGCAATGGGTTCGTCTAGTGATGTTTTTGTGTCACAACCGAATGAGAGTGAAAAAGCTATACCGTTGAAGATTTCATTTTCACAGGCAACTTTTATCCTATGAACTATCTCTTCAGCAGTTCTAAGTTCTGTGTGGGGCAAAAGGATAACGAACTCATCCCCTCCAAGTCTTGCTATGATTTCATCTTTTCGACAGTTTTCTATGATGATCGCAGCTATTCTTTCCAGCAGCAGATCGCCGACACTATGACCAAATGCATCGTTTGTCAGTTTCAGGCCATTGACATCCGCCATGATCAAGGCAATAGGGATATTTCGTGACCGATCGAGGCGTCTGAGCTCTTCTTCAAAAAATCTACGATTATAAAGACCGGTCAGTTGGTCGTGATAGCTGATGAACATAATTTCCCGTTCTGCTTTTTTTCTGTCTGAAATGTCTGTATATATGCCATAACCGCCGATGACCTGATCCCCCCCTTCAAGAATGGGTATTCCTTTGATCAAAACATCTACGGGCTGATTGTTTTTGCCGAATCTGACGCTTTCAAGGACAATTTTCTCTCCGTTATACATGCGAGCAGTCAAATCAGTGGTCTCACGAAGAGTCTCTGTGGTTGAAATAATCTCATCAATTTTTTTGCCCTTGATTTCCGACAGGTAATAACCAAACAAATCTGTGAAGACATCATTTGTTTCAATGATGTTTTGGTTTGAATCCAATCTGACAATCGCATCAGAGGAATTTTTGAAAAGTGCTTCGAAAATATTTTTTTGAGTGGATAATTTCTTGTTGGCATTTTTTTGTTCAGATATATCGGTGTAAATGCCATAACCTCCAATGACTTCTGTATCCAAAATGATTGGAACCCCTTGTATCAAAAATGCTCTGGCAGTTCCATCCTTTGAATATCTAAGGCCTTCTCGTACGACTTTTTCGCCATTTAACAGCCGATGGGTGATTTCGGTGTTCTCGCTGAGTTGTTCGCGACTCGAAATCAAAGGGTCTGGAAGTTTACCTTTGACTTCATCGAGACTGTATCCAAAAAATCTCTCATAGTTTTCATTGAACTCAATTATGCGTTGATCTTTATCAATTCTAATAATGGCATCAGATGAGTTGCTAAAGAGTGATTCAAATATCATTTTCTGTCGATTTAATGCGTCAACAGCTTGCTTTTCTTTTGTAACATCTTTATAAATTATAAAAGCACCTTTGATGATGCCATCTTGAATAATTGGAATTCCAGTCATAACAACGTCATAGAGGTTACCATCGGAATCCTTTCGTTGACCTTCATCAAAGATCCGCTCTCCATGCAATAATTTTAGTGAATTGAGCTTGATTTTCTCAGAATCATTGATGTCATGGAAAAGTTCGTCGATATTCTTATGGACCACATGCTCATTTTTGTATCTGAAAAGTTCTTCAAATTTTCGATTGATTTCAAGAATATTGAAATGAGCATCAACTTTTACAATCGCATCCATAGATGAACGAAACAACAGTTCGAAATTGTTGGAACTACTCATAAGCACACCTTTCATTACAGAATGTTAATATAGTTGTATATATTAAAACATTTTTTTAATTCATTTACAATTGATAAACGTAATTAAATGGGTATTAAACTAAAAAAAATAGGGGTGTGGTCCTATGTCAAGATATGTTTTACAAAGCTAATTGACATATGTTCATTATTAAGTTGTATTATAAATATATACTGACTCGGTGGGAGAAAATTATGGACCACAATCAAAAAAACCTTGATATAGAGAAAATATTTGAGGAAAGATAGAATCAGTTTACCGACTGTTTATAGAAATATAGAAATATTCATTTTCAGTGTCAAAATTGTGGTATCATCAAAGAGTACAGTGATCTTGAACTTATAAAGATGATGATTGCAGAGCGAGATTTCATTGAGACAAACCATGGCAATCGAATTGACGATGTAACGATTTTCATGAGAGGGACATGCAAGGACTGATTAAAGTGAAAAAGTTATCTCACTATATTAATGTGAGATAACTTTTTTGTTCGACAACATGAATTTAGGTTAAATGTATGATGTTAAACTCACTTGTCCTCTTCTGCCTCAAAATGGCCGCTGAAAAAGCTGTCATATAAAAGTTTTGCTTGATCATATTCTTCGTCATGAACGAATAAATCGATTCCGAATATCGTATTGCCCAAGTAAATTGTCATAAATTCTCCGGTTTCCCTGTGTTGCACAAACAATGGAATATCATTGTCTTCAAATAATTCTTTGATCATTTCAACTTCAACATTGTTCATTAGAGTAGCCAACTGCTTCATATGATAACCTCCGTTCTATAATCATTATATATCCTATAATGAATGGTTCAATCACAATCAATGAATCACAAAGATGAGATGGAATTATGAAAAACATTTTAATGAATTGGTTATTGGATTTGAATTGACAAATGGTTTCAATCGATTTACAATATGACTACAGAGTCACATGACTCTGTAGTCATATTTTTTTGGAGGTACATATGCCAAAGGATACTTTTTTTAATTTACCATCAGACAAGAGAGAGAGAATTGTTGAAGCGGCATTGAGTGAGTTCGAGGAAAATGCTTTCGATCAGGCGAGCACAAACAAGATCATAGAACAGTCCGGAATTTCCAAAGGCAGTTTTTATCAGTATTTTGATGATAAAAAGGACTTATACAAATATTTGATTCAACTGATAGTTGAGTCAAAGCTGAAGTACATCACACCCGCCATGCAAAACCCTTTCAATCACGATTTTTTTGAAGTCATCCATGATATGAATGAAGCTGGACTGAAGTTTGCATTGGATCAACCCAGATATTTGAAAATTGGAACTCGTTTGATGCAGGACAAAAATCACGCGCTATATAAAGAAATAATCGCAGAAAACCAGGAACGAGCTATGGAGGTCTATAGCGCACTGGTCAAGAACGCGATGGAACGGGGGGAGCTCAGGGCTGATATCGACGTGGGTTTTACAGCACGAATCATATTCATTATGAGTACTGAGATTGTCTCTTTGACGACGAATAATTCATATGAGAATCTAACTGAAAATTTGACAGAGATTCTGGATAAACTGATGAACTTGCTTGCATATGGCATAAAAAAAACGGAGGGGAAAAATGATTAAAGTCAATGGGCTGTACCATTCATACAGCAAAGATGAAAATTATGCGGTTAAAAATGTGGATTTTGAAATCGCAAAAGGCGAGGTTTTTGGTTTTCTTGGACCATCTGGTGCAGGAAAATCGACTACTCAAGGCATATTGACAGGTTTGCTTCCCATTCAAAAGGGAGAAGTGGAAGTTGTCGGATATGATATCCGTCATCCCAAAAGAGAGATGTTCAATAAAATAGGTGTGTCGTTTGAACAATCCAATGTCTACGGAAAATTGACCGCACTTGAAAATCTCGAGTTCTACAGAAAGCTATTCGATGTTGAAACGATGAAGTCGATGGACCTATTAAAATGGGTGGGGCTTGATCATGTAGCCAATAAAAAGGCCGGCGAGTTTTCCAAAGGAATGAAACATAGACTGACTTTCATCAGAAGCATGCTGAACAATCCCGAACTATGGTTTTTGGATGAGCCGACAACTGGTCTAGACCCTGCCATCGCCAGTCAAATCAAAGATATTGTCAAAGAAAAGAACAACCAGGGCACAACAGTCTTTCTAACGACTCATAATATGTATGTTGCAGATGAACTGTGTCATAGAGTAGCTTTCATAATCGATGGAGAAATCAAACTTATAGATTCACCAAGAAATCTCAAATTGCAGCATGGTGAAAAATTCGTTGTTGTAGAGCATTTGGAAAATGATGTATTGAAAAAAGAGCAATTGTCACTCGACATCGATCAGGATAAGGCCCGACTGAATGAAATCATCAGTTCTGGAAAGATTGAAATGATGCATACAAAGGAAGCCACTTTGGAAGAAATATTCATCAAAGTGACCGGTAGGGGGTTGGAATAAATGAGGAAATTGTGGATGACCTTTCTAAAAGACGCCAAACTATCATTTAACGGTCTTTACTTTTATATGGAAATTGGAATGGCTTTGATCTTCATAGCAGTGTTGTTGTTTGTCATACCTGAAAACTTTGAAAGCTCACAGAAATTTTATGTTGCTATGGAACTTGAAGGCACTGATACTGATGCTGTTCAGCGACTTATGGGAAGCTCCGATGACGTTACAGTTGTAGATACCCGCTTTGAAATTGAAAGCGCAATGAAGAAAGACCGATCTGCAGTCGGTGCAGTCATTAAAAAAAATGAAAATAAATTTGTATATGAAATGATACTACAAGGATATGAGAATGAAAGCATGAAAAACCTCATCAGAGCTGGAATTGAAGGAGAAGTTTTGTCACATATTCCGGGGTTTTCATCAGAAATAACCGTGCGTACATTAGAAATGAATTCCGAAAATCTTTCTGACCGGGTAAATCTCATTCCAGTCTATTTGACAATGAATGTTGGAATGATGGGGCTTTTCATCATTGCGGCTTATATATTTCTCGACAAAGAAGAAGGGGTTATTAAAGCATATGCTGTGGCACCTGTGGAAGTGTGGCAATATCTGGCCAGTAAAATGATGATCATGCTCATGATGGGGCTGATCACATCGTTTGTCACTGTGCTTGCGATTGTTGGATTCAGCATCAATTACCTATATTTATTAGGTTTGATTGTTGCTTTCAATACTTTTGGCTCTGCACTTGGCCTTTTCATATCAAGTTTCTTCAATACGATGGTCAAGGCTATGGGTGTAATGTACGTCTTCATTATGATGATGATGCTCCCAACCATCTCTTATCTGATGCCTTCCTTCAATCCGGTTTGGATCAAGGTGTTGCCATCATATCCAATGATGTTCTCTTTAAGGGAGCTGATGTTTGAAAATGGTGATCAAAGCTATATTGTTATTCAGATCGGTATTTATTTGTTATTGGGTTTGCTTTTGTTCATTGCCGCCAATCATCGATTCAAGAAAACTTTAACGGTTTAGGAGGCGGATATGAGAAGAATATTGAATATTGTCAGAAGAGACATCAAAAGTGGAACGAGAGATTGGTTGGTGATTTACCTTGCCGCAGCTCCAATAATGTTTGCCCTCGTTCTAAAAATGCTGATACCAAGCGTCGGTGATTCAACACTCAATGTCGCTGTATATGAAGATACACCACCTGCAGTGATCTCTTATCTCGAAACCTACGCAAAGGTGATTGAAGTTGTTGACTTGGATGAGAGAATATTGAGGATGGATGATGTATTTGGAGTCATAGTAGGGGACAGTGGGATAGAAATCGTGGCTCAAGGCAATGAAATGGAAGGTACTGTTGATTTGCTCAAGACGATTGTCGGAAGGTATGAAAACCAAGTAATTGATTTACCGATTGAAGTTGAGTTTACAGATATCGGTTGGATCATGTCGCCTATGAAACTTGAAGGTGCCAATTTGCTGATCATCTTCAATACAATTTTGGGTGGGATGCTGATTCTACTGAATCTCGTTGAAGAAAAGATGAGCAATACCATTAGCGCCATCAACGTCACACCAACAAAGAGAAGGGAATTCATCATTGGAAAAGGATTTCTTGGATTCTTTTTGACATTGTATGGTGGTGCTGCAGTCGTCACTATATTAGGCTTTGAAGGCATCAATTACGCGATGCTGTTTATAAGTGTATTTGCAATTTCATTCATCGGAGCAATCATCGGATTCAGTATTGGAGTAGTGAGTGATGAGCCCATATCAGCGATTGCAAGCATGAAAACAGTTTTCATTCCGGTACTGGCATCGATTTTTGGAGCCATATATTTACCGACAAAATGGCTTTTTATTTTATATTGGTCACCGTTTTATTGGGCTTATGATGTCATTAAAGAGATTTTATTGGTCCAAGCGACATGGGGGCAAGTATTCAAGAACAGCGGAATCATACTTGTCATAACGGTTTTGGTGTTTGTTGGTTTGCGCAAAAAAATTCAAAATGGATTAAGTTGAAGGAGGATATTATGAACGGAATGGCTTTTTTAGGTATACTCATGGTGATCTATGCAGTGCTTGTTGTTTGGATCGCAGTAAAAAAACCGCCCAAAATTTGGGAGATGGCTAAAATCAAATTGTTCATTAAAGTTTTGGGAGAAAAAGGCACGGTTATATTTTTCTATATCTTCGCACTGATTTTTGCAGTGGCAGGCGTATGGCTGATCATCAAATAGCAATATATCGAAATGAATTGAAATTTTGATTCAATTATACTAAAATGAGTTTATACATGTCGGGGTATAGCTCAGTTTGGTAGAGTGCATGACTGGGGGTCATGAGGCCGCAGGTTCAAGTCCTGTTGCTCCGACCACTTAAAATCAAAGGCGAAAAACCAAGAGCGCAAGATTTATTCAAGTCTAACTGAGGCGCTAATAAGTTTCAAACTGTACTATGTAGAACATAGACATATGTGGCTAGTATAGTTTCGCTTCGCGAGAAC
>JACUUV010000093.1 GCA_014859095.1 Clostridia bacterium
TAACACACCATTTTAGCCACAGAGGCGGCTAAAACGGTAAGAACGTTATATGCCATAAGGTTTCAGGCTATTGGTATTCTTCAATGAGAGATATATTGATTTGTTCATGGATAGCTGATCATTTGTTTAGGTCTTATGGTTTTTGAGATTTTGATTGAAGATGTCCAGTTCCGCGAAGGGTAGCTCTGAGTCAACACTTCCTCTGAAAACAGGGATTCCGAAACGGTTTTTGGATCGAATCCTGGTTACATGGGGAATCGTGAAAATTGATCGAAACTTGTTTACTTTCAATCGTCTCACGGTCGCTTCTGAGGAAGCTCGTTTGTAGTCGCTGCGATCAGACGAAATATGACAGTTACTAAAAGCAGTCTTTGTTTTCGCCGGTCGTGTATTTCGGTTATTGGTTTCAATTAGGTTAGAAGAATTGTTGGGTTACGGCACATAACACAGGATTCACATCACATGCGATTGATACATACTTCATTGTTGTGGCAGAAGATTGCTAGTAAGAGATGAAAAGCCTTGATACAAGCGACGTGAACCCTAAGAACGTTATATGCCATAAGGTTTCAGGCTAGTGGGAGTCTTTAATGAGAGATATATTGATTTGTTATAGGATATCGGATCATTTTGTTTAGGTCTTAGGGTTTTCGAGATTTAGATTTAAGGTGTCCAGTTCCGCGAAGTTTGGCTCTGAGTCAACACTCCCTCTGAAAACAGAGATTCCGAAATGGTGTTTGGATCGGATCCTGGTGACATGGGGAATCATGAAAATTGATCGTAACTTGTTTACTTTCAATCTCCTCACGGTCGCTTCTGAGGAAGCTCGTTTTCAGTCGCTGCGATTAGACGAGATATGACAGTTACTAAAAGCGGTCTTCGTTTTCGCCAGTCGTGTATTCCGGTTATTGGTTTCAGTTAAGGTTATAAGAATTGTTGGGTTACGGCACATAACACAGGATTCACATCACATGCGATTGATACATACTTCATGGTTGTGACATAAGGTTGAGAGTTAGGGTTGAAAAGCCTTGATACAAGCGACGTGAACCCTAAGAACGTTATAGGAAACTCAGAAAAACAAAAGATAATAAAAGAAGCAATGAGGAGAGTGCAAAATGATAACACTTATACAAATTTTTAATATTCTGATATTCTTAGGATTATTAATTGGAATTCCATGGTTCATGATTACAGTAGTAAGATTACTCACTAAAATTGAAAGTAGATTAGAGAGTCTTGAAAAATCGATGAATAGTAAGCGACAAGATCTAAAAGTACATAATGATTCAATTTTAGGGCTCATAAAAGCAATCGAGCTTACGCTCGAAAAAGATGATAGAGCTGGCGCTCAAGAATGAAATATAAGAGGTAATACAGATGAAAAAAATGACACATAGACAATTATCTATGCTAATAGCTATTCCTGTTTTATTGATTTTTGTTGTTTCAGGGAATGGTAAATTTGACTGGGATAAAGTTATATCAAAAATTGAGAGAATCATAAAATAAATAGGCGAGCTATGCTCGAATAAGAGCATCCTATAACATAAAGTGATGTTTCTGATGCGCACAAAAAAATAACGCACCAAGTCACACTTTTCAGCGCATCTGGAACGTCATGTTGGACGAAGCCGCGTACCATAACCTTTGGGGATTCAATTAATGGATCTTTTGTGTTTTTGAAAAATCAGCATCAACTTTTATGTGGAAAGTCTTGTATTTGCAGTAATACCATCTGGATTGTTAGCAAAAGGGCATAGCTTCCCCCTCCCCATGAACCGAAGATCATTTGGAAAACAGATGTATTCAGTTTCAGTGGTCTAGCTCGAATCCAGTGCGACATTTGAATGAGCTACTAGAGCAAGATTAAGTGCTACTTTGCATTGACTGCACTTGAAGGCATTTTTGTCCATGAACCTTTTGATAAATTCCACAGCGGTGTAATCAAGTGATTTTTTCGAAGGGATGATACGCAACAGGGTTTGGCACTTTGCGAGCTTCGTCTTCTTGTTGCAGTTCGCCAAAAAACCATAATATCTGACTTTCGAAAACCCCGCCGGCAATATATGCATTGCAAATCGTCTTAAAAATTCAGTGGTAGAAAGTGACATGGTCTTTTTCCTGCCCTGATCCCTGTAATCTTTATATGAAAAGACGACACGATTATCATCAGCACTTAGGAGTCTGTGGTTGGATATGGCCACACGATGTGTGTATTGACAAAGATAGTTGATCACATGACCTGGAGAATCGAAATTTTCCTTGGCGTAAACGACAAATGCTTTGCCATAGAGTTGATTAATCAAATCTTTGAACTCTATGGCATTCAGATTTGTATAGAGTTCATCCGAAAGTGCAAGTTCCTTTAAAGCTTTAAGAAAAATGGCTCTGAAGACGTTGCTAAGAACCTTCACTGGAATAAGAAAATTCTTGCGACTCGTTTTAAACAGACCAGATTCAGGACACAGTCCACCACCAGGCACGATGAAATGCACATGCGGATGATAGGAAAGTGTCTGCCCCCAGGTGTGTAAAACAGCGGTAAGACCTAGATCAGCACCGAGATATCTCTTGTTTTGTGCCAGTTCCAAAAGGGTTTTAGCAGAGGATTTCATTAAAAGAGTATAAAGCATACTCTGATTGTGTAGGAACAATTCATGAAGTTCCTCTGGAATCGTAAAGACGACATGAAAGTAATGTACGTTGAGCAGTTCAGCATTACGGTCAATGCGCCACTTCTCTCTTTTGAAGGATTGACATAGTGGGCAGTGCCGGTCTCTACACGAATTATAGGCAATGGAAGAACTGCCGCAGTCTTCACAGACATTTGAATGAGCACCAAGCTTATGGGTTCTGCAGTTCATAAGGGCATTAAAGACTTTGTACTGGTGATATTATAAAGGAAGATTTTGATGCACATTTGAAAATGAAGTCTTGAGAATGGATTTAATACTGGTCATGATAAACGTCCATAGCATCAAACGGGCTAAGTGTTCTGCTTACTTCTCCAGAAATCAGATGGAGATATTTAGAAGTCGTAGAAAGGTCGTGATGACCAAGCAGTTTTTGAATCACGACGATGTCCGTACCAAGCTGAAGGAGATGTGTGGCAAAACTGTGTCTTAGGCTGTGGATGGTCGCATCCTCAGGAAGACCAAGCGCCTCACGTCTCTCCTGAAAAGTCTTTTGAATGGTCCGCGTTGTCAGTGGTTTATGCGTGCGATCATTTTCAAAGAGAAATTCATGTGGTCGATATCGCTTGAAATAAGTACGCAGTAAGTCAAGATTGGCCTTAGACAGAACCGTATACCTTTCTTTGGCACCTTTTCCACTTCGAACACGGATCTGCATGGAATCGCTGAAAATATCGGTTGGTTTTAAATTCATCAGTTCACCAACGCGAAGTCCAGCGGAATAGCAAGTGACGAGCATGGTTTTGTGTTTGAGGTTATTTGTGCTTTTAATAATCTTTTGAACTTGATCTGGCGAAAGTGCAATAGGAAGTTTTGAAGGACATTTGACGCGAGGGATGTGTTTCATGTTCCAAGGTCGATTCAAAGTTGTTTCAAAGAAGAACCGTATTGCACTATAATTGGAATTTACATAAGATCGACTGAGTTTCTTCACCGTTATGGCGTGATGAAGGAAGTCCCTGATATGGTCATCGGCGAGTTGATCGGGTGGTAGGCCACAAGAGTTGATAAAAAAGCTCACCCATCTGGTGTAGGTGTCAACAGTCCTTGGACTATAACCTTTGAGTTCAAGGTCCATTTTGAATTTGGAAAGATGTTCTGACATGGTAATCGCCTCCTTATTTGATTAAGAGGGATTATACACAATAATGGCGAATATGTCTTTAGAAGGGTTTAAAAGTCACCGCGCTAGCGGTTTAGTCCAACACACCATTTTAGCCACAGAGGCGGCTAAAACGGTAAGAACGTTATGCATCATTAATAGAATCATGATGTTGCTAGATAGATATTGCTAATCTTAGAGAAGGAGTGACAAGATGCTCAATAAAAAAGATGTTCTAATTGTTATAATCATTTTGGCTGTTGTGTCAGAATTCGGATTATTAATTAAAAACGAAAAGTCTATAAATCAATTAGAACAGGCAGTAATATTGTTAGAAGAAAACAATGCAACGTATTTGAATATAGTAGAAAATTTACAAAAAGATAAAATTGAGAGCGTTGAAAAAATATTAATTCTTGATGAAAAAATTCAAGAATTAGAAGAAAAAAATGAAATGATAACTGATAAAACAAGGGAACAAAGTTTGTTGAATTCTATTCAGGAAAATCAATCATTAAGAGAACGGTATATCGTAGTCCCAATATATTCAGCTAATGTAGATACTAATGAGATGGAAATTCGTACTTATATTACAATATCCAAAGAAACATCTTTAGAAGAAAAATTGAATATAATCTCAGAGAAACTATCCAAATACCACTATAGCAATATACCAATTGAGTTTTTACGATTTGAATATATTGGTGGTAAGAAAATAGCGATAATTAATTTACGAGAGTTAGATGAGAATAAACTGGTTACTGAACTAGATGATGTTAAAGGCAGAACATGGAGATATCATTACTTTCAAGGTACTACTTTTGGAGCTGCTGTATCAATGAATTTAATCGAAACATTTTTACAAAGGGAATATTATGGAGAATGGATTGATGGTGTAAGGTTCATATATGAAAATAATCCTGATGCAAGAGCAGATCACGTAGAAAGTTTATTCGAAATAAATTATAGATAAGTGTTCTAACGACGCATAACACTTTAGCCCCATCACTAGCGAGGCGAGGCTAAAAAAAACATTAGTCATATTCCAAGGAGACCTTATGAGTGGAGTAATCTATTATTTCAGTGGAACAGGTAATTC
>JACUUV010000094.1 GCA_014859095.1 Clostridia bacterium
TAAATGATCGTTTCCATTTTCTAAACCTCATTTTGGTATTCTGAAATCATTAAGTACTTTATATGCTCATGACAACTGTCCACCATTGCATAAAAGTTAGAGGAACTACCCGTTAACTGAGTTCATCTTGTGACATTAAAAACAAAATGCTTTCCCAAAAAATATAATAATCCCGACTATCGATATAGTATCGAAGATCGAGATCATCTTTTGATTCAAGATTATATTCTTTTTTCAGCTCCTCATGGTACCTAATGACATCCTCACTTGTATTCATAATGAAATACATGGAGATGGTATTGGTTGCAACAATCTTTTTGACATCCTCAACGCCAATTGCGTGAACCATGTCACGATAGATTCTTTTAACCACTTCAATACGCTTTTTTTCTCTGTTTGCCCAGCTCTTTGAAACGCCTCCATCAACTCTCACTGCATATTGTACAAATTGCTGTATTGCAGAGTTGATTGCTTCTCTTTCTTTGTTAAGCTTAATTATTTCACTCAAGCCAACTGAATTTTTTACTTTCTCAGAAGCATATGATAATGTTTGTGTTTTCATTTAAATCCTCCGTTTATTAGTTTATCTAGATTAATTTGTGTGCCAACAAATTGACAATAAAAAAAGCACCTGTCATAGACAGATGCTTACCTTGATCATCTCTTAAATAAACTGCCACTCGCAATGGTGGACTTGAACATTAGAAAAATAAAAACAATCACTTATATACATATTACCTTATCAAACATTCAAAATCAAGAATATCCTTGAAATAAAAAAAGAGCAGCACAAAGGCTACTCTAACAAAATCGACAAAATCAAACTCTTCATAACTTCTTTGGATTCATGATTGACCTTCAACTCGTTCAATAGTTTCATCTTAGTTATGATCTCGTCCAGCGACCACCTGTTTTTTATTTCCGAATACTGATTCAGCTGATAACTGTTGATCCCAATATTATCTGAAATCTTGAGTTTGGCCATAATGCGAAAAGAATAAAGAAGTGCTCCAATTATTGCATATGGATTCGTTGAAAGCCTACCCATATAAGCGATTAGCTCTTCCCTCTTTCCTACAAGCGAGATTAGTTTGAAAGCATTGTCCTTTTCACTTCTTATAACATTCTTTTCTATATGCTCTTTTGTCAGCGCCGTACCTGAAGAAGCTTTAATTACACCAAGCAGATCATAGAGAGTGACAGAAGTTTCATCATAATACTCACTGTAATCAACTAAATAATCCAGAATCTTCTTATCGCTTGGAATATTATTTTCTTCCATAGCATTTGATAGAATACTCAAAAGGACCACTTTCTCAGATTTGTTAATTTGATTCACAAACTTGCTTTTGAAGATTTTCTTTCTCTTATCTTCATAACCGGGAACATAAACCAAAACACTATCTAACGAGTGCTCTGATCCAATGAAACTTTCAAAACGATTTTCTGAATCCTTGTCAATTTTCCCATAAATAATAACTGCACTATCACCAAATAATGATTTTTGCTTCAGTGCGGTTACTTCCTCTTCTGAAAAACAATAACTCTTGACTACTTCATATCCAATTGCAAGTTCTTTAACTCTTTTGTCAATCAAATACGGTTCGTTGCCAACTATGATTTCGATAGTCATATCAAAGCCTCCTTAACGGTGTTTATAAGCCCTACAACGATATTAAACAGGAATCCAAACGTATTCCACCCTTGGGTGAAAATCAGTAAAGCAAGGACGCCTATAGCGATTATTTTAAGTAAATCTCTTAGGATATAACCAATAAAAAACATTAAGATTATGAATCCTATTGTCATTATGCCACCTCCTTGTTCTTTTTCCCATTTTCAACTCTCACCATATGAAGTGAGTCTTCAGCTCTTGTCATGGCCACATAGAGCAGCCTACGTTCCTCTTCTTCTTCAGCACCAGTTGATACAAAATCATCAACTTCATAGACGATTACCGCTTTAAATTCAAGTCCCTTGGATGAATGTGCAGTTATTAAGTTGATTCCATCACCGACAACCGGAATAGTGATATCTTCGTCAATGGCGACCATTCCCTCAATCACATTGAGCAATTCAAACAACGATGCCAAATGAAGATTCTCATAAAGCTCCATAATGTATTCATGGACCTTACTTCCAAATCCGTTAATCAGTTCAAAAATGAAATCAATTCGATTGCGTGATGTGCCAGAACTGCCGAAGCAGTTTATGTCATTAATAAAACGCTCATAACTTTCTGAACCATGGATCATTGATGCAGTGATAATGCTGCCACTGCTTGGGAATCTTTTTTCTCCATAGACATGCTTCATTACAACATATTCATCTTCTCTCGATGCTTTCAAAGCGATAATTCTAAGATAGGCTTTAAAAGTTATAAAATGTTCTTCTTCAATTAACCTGTTGAAGTTTGTTTGTACATCGTATCCAGCGTCTTGAAGGACATCTCGAAGGGTGTCAATGTGCTTGTTTTTTCTGCATATTATGGCAATATCGTTTAATTTGAAATTTGTCTCAACCAGATCGTTAATAATAGTTACAATATCAAGTGGAGACGAAAGTGTGTGTTCATAGAATGCACCAGTATTGCTTCTTGCTGCTTCAATTTTCTTTCTATTTCTCATGACATTCTTTGAGATAAGCTCGTTGGCTTCATTGATGATTCTTTCTCCTGAACGATAGTTTTTTGATAAGAAGAACTTGTTTTTACCATCTTTCATAAAAGAAAGGAAATTCATTGGTTCAGCACCTCTAAATCCGAAAATGCTTTGATCTTCATCACCTACCATCAACAAGTTGTTTGTAGCAAAAGTCATGATCATTTTGTGTTGTTGCTCATTCGTGTCTTGGTACTCATCGAGAAAGACATATTTATACCTCGAGCGCAAACTATCAACAACATACGGGTTCTTTGAGAACAGTTCATTGACTAAATCTATCTGCTGATCGTAACTGATCAGATTCAAACTTCTTAGCTGAAACTGATATCTTGCAGCAATAAGTGGTAAAAACTCCAACACTTCATTTGAAAGATTGAAACTTGAAATGTACTCTGGTTTTTCAAATTCAAGCATTGTTGTGTTGCGTGACATACCTTTTGAAATCGCATAGTTAATCGCTCTATAGATTTCCCACATCTTCCCATAAGTTCTGTGGTATAAAAACTCATATTTGAATGGGACTTTAAAGAGTTCAAGTATGCCTTTTATGATCTCAAATGACTCGAACATCGTTACTAACCTCGGTGGATATTCATAGCCCAGTTCATCAAAAAACTCTCGGACAAGGCTGTATCCAAACGTATTATAGTTGGTAATCCTTACATCCTCAATGCCATCCAGCCGCTGCTTTATTTCACTTGTTGCCTTGTTAGTGAATGTAAGCGCCAAGATTTCTTTTGGCTTAACTTTTTCATGAACC
Organism: Clostridia bacterium; assembly: GCA_014859095.1. Taxonomy (GTDB): domain Bacteria; phylum Bacillota; class Clostridia; order Peptostreptococcales; family Acidaminobacteraceae; genus Fusibacter_D. The sequence goes on from JACUUV010000094.1 coordinate 3,424, forward strand.
AGCTTCTTTATGCTCTCCACTATGATTCTGGTCTTTCCAGCTCCGGGTACAGCGACAACTTGACACTTTCCCTTTAAATTGGCCAAGACACTGGATTGCTCCTTGTTCAAAATTACAGCTTTTTCATTTTTTCCACTTGCCACTTGCTGTTTGTTTTCAACCAATCTGATGTTCTCAGATTTCACTTTGAGCTTGTTCTCTTCAAATTTACATATCTTGAGATAATTGCATCCGTTGCAATCCTTTTTTCTTTCAAGCGTTAGAAATTCATTCGAAATCAAGCTAAAATGATTGCAGACTTCTTCTGTTTCAAGTTTGAACTTTTTAATTACCTCGTTCAGTGAAATTGAAACAATATTGGTCCCTTTTTTGTGCTCATACTCAGGGAATAGATCACCGCGGTCTTCCTTGTTTCTAAGATGAAAAAAAGATACTATTATTTCAGCATCCGGATAACGATTCATCATTTCTTTTAAAAGACCGTTCAGTTCTATACTATTGATTGCCTTAGTATCAAATTTACGACCTTTGTGACTGTAAACTGGCTTGCTTGAGTTTAATATGATACCCTCGATTGATTCATCGGTGTTTTGCACAATGACGTCACATTTATAAGTCACGCTCTCACCGTCATCAACATAGTAATCGAAACCTGGGGCAATCACCTTGCATTCTTTGTTTTTCAAGTAGATGTATAACCTGCTAAACAAATTGAATACAGTATTTTGGATCTCCTTCGCTTCATTTTCATGAGAATAGTACACGACATTGTATTTCTCATGAATCAGATATTTAAGATCCTTCAGAAACGTATCTTTTTCCTTTGACAATGATGCAATCAATACTTCAAATAACTCATAGTAATGTTTTTCTTTTCCATCAAAATGATGCAGGTTCAAATTGCGGTACTGTGTCTTTTTTTCGCAAGTCTGATCATCTAGAAAATGGTTTAAATACATTCTATCCTCCTTTTTGGGCATAAAAAAAAGC
>JACUUV010000095.1 GCA_014859095.1 Clostridia bacterium
TTATATGATATAATAAAGTCAAAGGCGGTGATTGTATGTACATGAAATCAGACCTAAAAAGTACACTGGAGCATATCATTTCAGTTTCTGAATTAGGAAGAGGACAAGCTTCAAAAATTGTTCAGACTGTTGAGGAAAGTAAAGAACCTTATATAGTAATGAAAAACAATAAACCTCAAGTTATGATTATATCTATTGATGAGTATCTCGAACTACAAGATATTAAAGAAAATTTTGAACTTCTAAAATTAGCGTCAAAACGCGTATCTGAATCACGAGAAGATTCTTATATCAGTTTTGAAGATGTCATGAAAGATTTAGATATTGAGAATCTTGAAGATATCGAAGACAGTGTGGAAATTGAATGATTTGGCATGTAAAATTTTGTCCCGAAGCTGATAAAGATTTTAAAAAATTAGACAACAGTCTTAGGCGACAAGTCATGGCAGGTATTAGGAAAGTTAGATTGAATCCATTGTCGCAAAATGAAGGTGGTTATAGAAAACCATTAGGAAATATTGATGGTACAGAGTTTACAGGCTTTTTTAAGATTAAATATAGAGGTATTGGAATAAAAGTTGTGTATACTGTTGTGAAAGATCAATATGTCATGAATATCATCGTTAATATGAAATTGCGCTTCGCTTCATTTCACATTAACGTCGGGCGCCTACGGCTTTGTAAAGCAATGTGGCTAAGCGCCACATCACTTAACAACACCTTGCAAACAATCCTACTTGTGCGTTAAAGCGCACCGTGGAATAGTCGGAAAGCCGCCCGACGTTATATGCCATTTTTGTACTTAAAAGAGATAGATCATAAAAATTGATATAATATTAGACAGAGAAATATTTTGTTAAAAGGAGAATATTTAATGAGTGAAATTATAAACAATGAATTTTATGAGGATATCAGATTAATTTTAGAAAAATCTAGAAAAGATGTGAGTAAAGCAATAAATTTTACGATGGTGGATGCATATTGGAATATTGGGAAAAGAATTATTGAAGAGCAAAAGGGAAAAGAAAATTCTGTGTATGGATCGAATTTATTGGGGAATTTATCAAAAAAACTATCATTAGAATATGGCAAGGGATTTGATGAAACTAATTTGTCTCGAATGAGAAAGTTTTTCTTAACATTTTCAAATCGTGACACACTGTGTCACGATTTAAGCTGGTCGCATTATAGACTTTTATTAAAATTGGAAAATGATAAAGCGATAAATTTTTATATTGAAGAAAGTAGAAAAGCAAATTGGAGTGTAAGAGAACTTTCAAGACAGATTAATAGCCTTTATTTTGAACGGTTATTATCTAGTAAAGATAAAAATGCAGTCAAATTGCATGCAAATAAAGATAGTGATGTCGTAACACCAATGCAAATTATCAAAGATCCATATGTTCTTGAATTTTTAGGAATAAACAAGTATGAGAAGTTATATGAAAATGATTTGGAAGAAAAATTATTAACTCATTTACAGGAATTCTTATTGGAACTTGGAAGAGGTTTTTCATTTGTAGGTCGTCAAAAACGATTTTATATAGATGGACATAATTATTTTATTGACTTAGTATTTTACAACTATATTCTCAAATGTTTTGTACTAATTGATTTGAAGATTGGAGAATTGAAGCATCAAGATATTGGACAAATGCAAATGTACGTGAACTACTATACACGTGAACTTTTGAATGAAGGCGATAATTTACCGATTGGGATAGTTTTATGCGCGGATAAATCTGATGCTATTGTAAAATACACTTTACCGGATGATAACAAACAGATTTTTGCTTCAAAATATATGTTATATATCCCGACAGAAGATGAATTTAGAGAAGAAATATTAAAGGAACGGGAAGAAATAGAAGCGTATAAATAGTAATACAAAAACAGCATATAACGCACAATTTTAGCCATAGAGGCGGACACAACAAAGAAAAGGAGCTGAATCAGCCCCTTTTTTGCTATTTATATGGAAATAGTTTCATAATCAAACGAATTGTTCCGTAAAAGAGTATCAGTACTGAAAAAACACCTACTAGGCCCATGCCCATTAATTGAATACCTAACGATAAATCGCTCATGATAGACCTCCTTTATAAAGATAGTAAAAATGGCACAAGTGCAAGCACCAAACCGCCTGCTACAATAGAACCAAGTTGACCTGCCACGTTGGCACCAACAGCTTGCATCAGGATAAAGTTATGTGGATCTTCAGCCTTGGCAAGTCTCTGTACAACACGAGCGGACATTGGAAAAGCTGAAATTCCGGCAGCACCGATCATTGGATTGATTTTGTTCTTTGAAAATAAGTTGAGAAACTTGGCGAACAAAACGCCACCAGCTGTGTCAAATACGAATGCCAGTAAGCCCATAGCCATGATGATCAGTGTTTTGTAATCCAAGAATTGCTCATAGTGCATGGTCGCACCGATTGTAATACCAAGCAAAAGAGTTACTATATTTGCGAGTTCGTTTTGAGCTGCTTTTGAAAGACGTTCCAACACTCCGGATTCACGAATCAAGTTGCCAAACATCAATAGACCGATCAGTGGGGTACTTATTGGTGCGATGATGCCCGAAATTATTGTTATGAGAATTGGAAACAAGATCAAGGCTACTTTGGAAACTTTCACATCATGATAATCCATACGAATCATTCTTTCGCTACGTGTTGTCAAAAGCTTAATGACTGGAGGTTGAATCACTGGAACAAGTGCCATATAAGAGTATGCTGCAACGGTTATTGGTCCAATCCACGACGTTGCGAATTTTGAAGCCACATAAATTGAAGTAGGACCATCTGCAGCACCTATAATGCCAATGGCTGCTGCTCCAAAGAAGAGCATTTTCGGCATTTTAAGAAGTGGAGAAAAATCAATCATAGCTCCAACTGCAAGGAAGATCAACACCGGAAATATTTCAGTCAGGATTCCTGAATTATAAAATATTTGTAGAACACCTGGAACCCCATCGTGTTCCCAAATCGTTCCGAAGGGTAGATTGACCAATATTGCCCCGAAACCAATTGGAAGTAGCAGCATCGGTTCATAATCCTTTTTAATGGCGAGGTATATAAGCCCGCCTCCAATGATATACATGATGATAAATTGCCATTGAAATGCCAAAACCCCTTCAAATAATTGCGAAAATTTCTCCATGTTCGCCTCCTGTTAGATTTAGTGATTTGAGACACAAAAAAACCTATGCTCAAATAAAAGCATAGGTCTTGCTATTAATATCAAAAACCGGGCTAACGCCGTGTTGACGATTTTTGAAGCGTCTTAACTGACGCCAGCTACTCCCCTAAGTAATGAAGTAATTATAGCGAATAATTTTGATAATTGCAACATAAATTATTGGGTATATTTGAAATGAATATTTACTCTATAAGTTTTGAAAGTAGGTGCTCTGTGGACACACCCCAAAAAGTATCAAAACTAATAAATGATGCCAAAAACATCGTTGTCATAACAGGCGCGGGAATCTCTACGGCATCTGGAATTCCCGATTACAGGGGTAAACATGGCGTCTATGTGACAGATCCTGGACTAGTGGACATACTGTCCATCGAGACGCTTAGGTCTGATCCAGTCAGATTCTATGATTACTTTGAGAAAATGCTCAGCGGGATCAATCAGGCCAAACCCAATGCGGCACATTTGTTGATTGCAGAGTGGGCATCAAAACGAGGAAAGAACATCACGGTGGTCACCCAAAATATAGACAGTCTTCATACAAGGGCAGGATCAAATGATGTTCTAGAGCTCCATGGTCATGCAAGAACTTTCAAATATTTGAATCCCTATAAGCAGGGGATGTTTCCGGCCAATGAGGTGGTAGATGAGATTGGAAAAATCGCCTATAAGCAAGAAGGCGAGATCATTAGACCCTGTGTCGTACTCTTCGGTGAGATGCTGAATGAGGATGATTTTCTGGAAGCTGAGTATAAACTAAGCAAAGCGGATTTGATACTCGTCCTTGGCACATCTTTGACAGTGTATCCATTCTCAGGACTGGTCAACTATTCAGACGAGAACATACCTCTTGTGGTGATCAATAAAGAGAGTCCTCCTGTACTCAGGGGGAATGTCACTTTTCTTGAAGGGGATATACTTGAGATTATGATATCATTAAATGATAAACTCAAAGAATAAACAAAGGTCAGCCAGATCTAAGCAAAAAGCTTGATATGGCTGACCTTTTTACAATTATTGAATGAATACTTCAGATGTTGATTCATTGTTCTCCAGATTTAAATCCAGGCTTGTCGAGGAGACCTTTGCAGTATTCAAAATAAGAGGGGGTGTCTTGGTCACAATTACTCTAATCTCGATCATAATTTGTATGTTTGCTTCCATCTCACCTACATTGATGGTGAGTGTCTTTCCTTTTAG
>JACUUV010000096.1 GCA_014859095.1 Clostridia bacterium
ACAGCGATCCACATAGTTTCAAAAGCAGCGCCTCTTAAGATAGGGCCTTCAGTTGAAACTGTTAAACCTACTGCAGCTGCGTCAGCTACAACAGTGTTCCACTCGAAGTCATAACCAAGAACTTGCATCAAGAATGATAACAATTGCTCTCCAGTTACTGCTTCTTTAGCTCTGTAAGTTCCATCAGGAAAACCTGATAACCACTCACTTGCTTGTGCAAATGAAATGAAGTTTGCTGCCCAACCAAATTCAGCAGCGTCTGTAAAGTTTGCAGGTGCAACAAATGCTGCTGCCTCAACTTCTTTACCGTACATTTGTGCTAACAATACCGTCATTTCGTCTCTTGTTAACATTTTTTCTACCATGAGATCTCCGTTTTCGTCTCCGACGATGAAATTGTGCTCGAATAATAATTCGGCGCCAGTTTCATGTGCAGCAGCGAAAGTTGGGATCATACCTAGTACGAGCACTAATGCTAATACTAAAGATAATACTTTTTTCATGTGCGAATTCCTCCCTTTAATTAGGTTAATTTTGCTTCCTTTTACAGAAGAGAGTTTTGATCAATAACCCCCTTCTGAGGCTGAAAAAGCTTTGCCTCAGAATCGCATAACCCGCGTGGGTATATTGCAAAATCCTAGTATAGATTATACCACTTCTGTAGAAGGTCGGTCAATCAAAGTTTTTTTATTGTAATAGAACTGTAAAACAACCAGTCCGTTACCGTGTCTTCATTATACAGTATTCAAACCCATATGTCTGTTACACGGTCATTACAATTAGTTACGTTTGCATGACATAGTGTATATACCACGTGAGGCTTTCAGTAAACAAAGAACTGTGTTCTTATCTACTTTAGTGCCTCAATTGCCTTCATCAGTTGTACATCGCCAGCGCCTGTGGAACCTTTCAAAACTGCTGAGCTTAAGGTTTCAATGGTCTTCCTGTCCAGTGTTCCCGTCTGTGCGATGCCTTGGTCCACTTGGAACCTTTTCACAATCGCCCGACTGATCGGACCGAAGCTTCCATCCGCCTGGATGTCATATCCCAGTGCCGCGAGTCTTTGCTGTGCGGCGTAGACATTGAGCGATGTGGTGCCTCTTTCAGCATTTAGTGGTGCGAAACTGCCCATGTCTGTGCTTTTGATGCTTTCTACCTTTATGTCCGGAACGATGCCTACGGTGTCCACCTTATAATTCCCCGCAAGTTTGTATTCGGCGATGGTGACTTTGAGTCCGCCGCCATTGGTCAGCGGCAAGATGTTTTGAACCGTACCTTTGCCGTATGAATTCTCGCCTACGATGATCCCGCTTCCCGTTTTCTGGATGCTGCCTGCGAAGATTTCAGAGGCGCTGGCCGATCCGCCGTTGATGAGCACTGCCACATCAAAGGGCGCTTTGTCTCTCGACGCTCTGTATGTCCTGTCGTTTGTGCCTTTGTAATCGATGGTCACGATTTCCTTACCCTTGGGTACGAAGTAGTCGCTCACATAGATGGCTGTGTTCAGAAGCCCACCTGGATTGTTCCTGACATCCACAATCAGTTTTTTCACATTGTTCTTCACCATGTACGCCATAGCCGCGTCGAACTCTGAATTCGTCTTTTGACTGAAATCCGAGAGCTTGATGTATCCCATGCCATTTTCAAGGATTTCGAACTCCACCGACTTGATGACGATGAGCGCTCTGACGATGGTGACGTCAAATGGCTCCGCCTGACCTGGTCTTTGGATCTGCAGCTTCACAGATGTTCCGATTTCCCCGCGAATGAGCGTCACCGCCTTCTCCGTCGTGAAACCTGCCGCATCCTCACCGTTGATCTTGATGATCATGTCACCCGGGAGCAGTCCCGCTTTTTCAGCCGGTGTGCCTTTTAGGGGCGCTACCACTTCCACGTAACCGCTCTTGCCTTCAGTGATGGATGCGCCTATGCCACCGAACTCGCCTTCAATGGAAGTGTTGAACTCCTTGTATTCGGCAGGGGTGAAATAAGTGCTGTACGGATCCAGTGCCTTGAAGAGCCCTTTGTAGGCGCCTTCAATCAAACTCTGGGTGTCCACATCTTTATAGTAGGAGCCCTGAATGGTTTCAATCATGAAATCCAAATAGGATTTGTAATCCTCACCGGATGTGGGAGTGCCATTATCGGTGGAAAACGTCTGAAGACTGATTTCCTTGTCCGATACTACTTGTACGGTTTCAGCGAAGATTATCGGTGAAATGGCCATGAGCAGGAATAAAAATACGAGGAAGAGTGCGAGGATCGTCTTCATCATGGCTTTTCTCTTTTGCTTTGCGAGTTTCTTTTGTTTCCTTAGTTCCATTGATTGTGCCTCCTGTCTATTTTGCCAATCGGATGATTTCCATATAAAGATCTCCTCCGACAATTTCTGCCTTCGCGCTGTCGATCATGGCACTGATGAGTGTCAGTTCATCGTCTTCGTCGGTTTCTCCGGCGAGCTGCCAGTAGTACTCCTCTATTTCTGACTGCCGCTGTCTGTTGAACATCTGGCAAAGTTCTTCAATTGTCTTTTCACTGAAGTGCGTGTTGTAGTCCACTATTCTTATGATGGCCTTTTCAGGACTGGTGATGATTTTGAAATCCACCTCGTTGCTGTCTTCCTTTAAGAAGAGTGTTGTCAGCTCATCTACGATTCGGCAGATTTTTTTTATTTCGTGTCTCATTTGTTGTTCTCCTTTTTAAATGCGTCAATGATCGGAATCATGAAGCCCGCCACAAGTCCACCGGCAAAGCCGTTGTTGTACAGATTGATGCCTCCGTGGATCACGCCGATGTTCGTTACCACTGTAAGGTGGAGTACTCCGGCGATCACACCGACCACCGGTCCAAAGTGACCAGCAAGTGGTGCGATGGTGGTTGAAAACAGTACGGATATGATGAAACCCGTGCTGGAAAAGTCGTATCCGAAAAACAGTCCGGCGAGGAACACGCCAACGACGATCGGGTAACAGTTCTTAGGATGCTTACCGAATGCCCCAAATCCCACTATGGTGAGGATTCCAGCGAGTACCGGTCCGTTGACGACGCCTCCAAGACCCAGCACCATGGCCAGCGCCAAAAGTCCCATGATTCCCATGTTGATGAATGTGATGCCATAACCGACGAGTCCTGTGAAGTCGGTGATGGTACGTCCTTTGTATTTAAGGATCCCTCTATACTGAAGCAGTCCGCCCTTGTTGATCACAAGCCCGACGACTATGAGATAGAGGAACATGACTAAGAGCAAAATGGCGATGCTTGTATTGTGCTCCGTGTAAAGGATATTCACAGGTTGAACTTCAATCTTGAAGTTTCTCAGAAAACTCGTGAACACGGTTCCGACGATGCCCGCGGTAAACCCGATGTTGTAAAGGTTGTAACCGTCATGGAATCTCAGCATGTGCGACGAGAGCGGTACGATGATAAAGCCGATGAGTGTGCCTATGGCGATTCCCATGACATAATTGAAGCCATCTGTAAATATGCCGCCATAGGTGATGATGCTCACCAGCGGCGCCAGCGCCGTACTGAACATGATGACCAGAATGACGTTCATCATTGGGATTTTCTGATATCTGGCGTAAAGATATCCGCCTAGGTATATCGGCAATATGTTGATGATGTTCTTTCCGAAAAACGAAAAACCTATTACGGTCATGACCGCTGCTATGAGCAGTCCGTTGATTCTCATTTTAAATCTTTTCAGCAAATAGATGTTGAAAAAGCCCACCAAGGCGGCGTTGACAAAGGATGCCCCTACGCCGCCGACACTCAGGAAGTCGGTCAACAGTATGGACGGAGACCGCGTAATGTCATATAGTCCTTCGATCACATTGATCCCTTCCCTGAAACTCGTAAAAAGTCCAAAAATTAAAAATGCGAGCGGGAAGGCACTCAGGATCATGATCTTCTGCTCTTTACGCAGTTCACGTTCTTTAAACTGATTGTATAGTAACACTGATTCACCTCGATTGATTTTGGATTTTCCTCTATTATATAGGATGTGCCGGGAAAAAGGAAGAGGAGTGACGGTAGGATTTCTATGTAGATGTTGGAAAACGAGCGGAAAATGGTGGTTTTTGGATCAGCAAAGTGACTGGCGTCACTTTGGCTGTGTCCAAGTCTGTTTTTGGCTGGCGCCAAGTGGTTAGTGGTTGGGAAAGTCAAGAGATTAAGGTCAAAGGATTAATTTCCGATTGGGGACAGGTGCTTTTTGGTACACTTTGACAGATTAAAAGGATTGGTCAAAGACCAATCCTTTGTGTAAGACGAAAAAGTAAGAGGATAAAATGTTCTTGATCTTGATTTTCCTAACTACTAACTAACTTGGCGTGAGCCAAAAACTACTGCGCGTTTACGCGCAAAACCACCGGCGCGTCAGCGTCAGCGCCAGC
>JACUUV010000007.1 GCA_014859095.1 Clostridia bacterium
TATTTTTCATTTCGTGTTGCCGTCAATCTCTTGCGGCGACTCTCTTATGATACCACCATTCGTTTTTAGTGTCAATAACTTTTCGACATGTTTTGAAATGTTTTTTTACATGAAATTAACAAACTATTCACATGAACTCATCTCAAAATCAACGGTGCTTTACGATAATATCACTTGATGTTTCATTCGTCAACCCCAAAATAAAAAAAAGACTTTTCTGATTTCTTAAGCAGAATAATCCTAAGCAGAATAATCTTTATGTTTTTTATACTATATAAAGAAAGAAAAATGTGCTATCTTATTATTATTGCTCCTAAATAATATTGGAGGTCATCCGCTTGAATCCATCCGCATTTAAAAAAACGCTTAAATATTTTCCTAGATTGATTCTAGGATTTGTAATCATAGCACTTGGAATCAATCTCTCATTATATGCCGATCTTGGGACAAACCCTTGGGGTACTTTTCATCAGGGCGTTTCCAGAATAACGCCATTGACTTTCGGTCAGGTCACACAGCTTACTGGCGTCGTAATAATCCTGCTTTCCTTAATCATCAAGATATACCCGGGAATAGGTACAATTTTGAATATGCTCTTCATCGGTCTATTGGTCGACTGGATGGATGCGCTCAATTTGATCAGCACTCCTGATTCATTTGGTATGAAAATAGTCTTTTTGATTATTGGAACTTTTTTATTCAATTACGGCGTTTACATCTATCTGAGTTGTGAACTTGGAGCAGGACCAAGAGATGGTTTGATGGTGGGCCTGGTGAAAATCACTGGAAAAAGTGTTTCTGTCATCCGTCCCATCATAGAAGTCACAATAGTGATCATCGGAATATTTTTGGGAGGATCATACGGAATTGGAACAGTAATCAATGCTTTCGGTGGTGGTTATGTTCTCAATACGATTTTCAATTTCCACAAATTCAATCCCAAGGCCATCAAACAAATGGTAATCACCGACTATCTACTGTCGAAATCTTAATCACATTCTTAAGTCACCAATCAGGGTGTTGAAGTCCACGTGACCATAATGGCGCATGTAGTCTTCGATACCTTTTTTTATTTCCAGTGGTGCATATGGATTGGAAAAATTTGCTGTCCCTATTGCAACAGCTGAAGCTCCAGCAAGGATAAACTCGATGGCATCCGTTGTGTTAGATATGCCTCCCATTCCCAGTACAGGAATTGAAACTACCGAATGGACATCATAGACCATTTTTAGAGCTATCGGTTTGATTGCCGGTCCGGATAACCCACCACTGACTCTTTTTAAAAATGGTTTTCTGTTGTGTATATCTATTGCCATCCCAGCCATGGTGTTGATCAGCGAAATGCAGTCTGCACCTTCTTCTTCTGTAATTCTTGCGATTGTTTTTATATCCGTAACATTAGGTGATAATTTGACTATCAAGTGTTTCTTACAAGCCTTCCTAACTTTGGATACAACCTCTCTTACAATTTTGGGATTTGTACCAAAGGCAAGACCTCCATTTTTCACATTTGGACACGAGATATTTAATTCAATTGAATCAACGTCTTCATCAGATAAGATTTTAGCCATCTTACAGTACTCATCAATTGTATTGCCATTGATATTCGCTATGATTTTAGTATCGAATTGTCTTAAAAACGTAATTTCGTTTTCTATGAAAAATCGTATTCCAGGATTTTGGAGTCCAACACTGTTGATCATCCCCATCGGTGTTTCCACCATTCTTCTGCCTTCGTTACCTTCTCTAGGTTCCAGCGTCAACCCTTTAACTGATATTGCACCAATTTGATTGAGATCAATGATTTCAGAGTATTCACGTCCAAACCCGTAAGTGCCAGATGCAACAGTAATAGGATTGTTCAGAGTCAATCCGTTCAAATCCACTTTCATTTTCAGTTTATTCATCAAATATCACCTCATCAGAGTAGAACATCGGACCATCCTTGCACATCCTTGAATGTTTGAATCCGAAATCACCGTTCTTGGTTTTGCAGGTGCATACTAAGCAAGCTCCTATGCCACAAGCCATTTTCTCTTCCATTAGAAGCTGTGCCCGAAACCCTTTACTATTGAATAAATCTGTCAGATTTTTCAACATCGGATACGGCCCACACACATAAATCATGTCATACACTTCGGATTCCAGCATTTTTTTTACCGGGTCTGTGACATAACCTCTATTATACTGTTCATCGTTTTCCGATACGATTTCACAAATTGCTGAATTGGCCGCAAAGTCCTCATACAGATATGGCGCATCTCTGTATCCAAGCACCGAGTGAATCTCCACTTCCGTTTTTTTCAAACTATTGATCAGTCCTTTTAATGGTGCAATCCCAATACCACCACCAATCACAAGTATTTTTCGGTATCCACCGTATTCAAACCCGTTGCCTAGCGGTCCCATGAGTTCAACTGCTTCCCCTTCATTATAATCCAACATCGCCCTTGTGCCTTCGCCGATGATTTTGATGGTGAACTCAATTGTGTCCTCGCCCACGTCACTCACTGATATCGGTCTTTTGAGCATTGGATATCCCACCTTGGAGGCGGATACATTAAAAAACTGGCCTGGATAGACGCATCCCATCTCATCGGATCGTTTAATGACAAACCTGAAATTTTCTTCGTTGATAATCTGCTTTTTCAACAACTTTGCTTTACCGACAAATTTCATTGCGCCTCCTCTAATAATGGTTTCTTAAATTTTTCACTTCTTTCGCGATCGCCAATTTCATGTCAATGGTGGCTTTTTCCGCAGCACCTTTATAATCCCCGCCTTCTTTGATATAAGCGTATAGTATTCCTCTGGAATTATTGATTAAAGCTCCAAGTCCATCGCCGTCAAAAGCTCCAACTATATCTCTCGCTCCCCCACCTTGAGCTCCATATCCTGGCACAAGGAACATGGCTCTGGGCATTTTCTTACGCAGAAGCTCTAGCTCGGCAGGATAAGTTGCACCAACGACCGCACCGATGGAAGAATACCCACTGTTCCCAAAGTTTTTTTCTGACCAATGATTGACTATTCTTGCCACTTTCTCATACACTTTCTGGCCAGAAACGTCCAAATCTTGAATTTGTCCCGAGGTTTTATTGGATGTTTTCACCAGTATGAATATGCCTTTGTCATAGAGCTCAATCTCTTCCATGAATTCTTGCATGCAATCATCACCGAGATATGGATTGATTGTTGCGAAATCCACTTCAAATGTACTGATTTTTTTATTTCCTACAATGGCCTTTCCCAGATGTGCAATGGAATAGGCTTTCGATGTTGAACCGATATCGCCACGTTTCACATCCCCCACTACTATAAGTCCATTTTCTTTTGCATATTTACATGCATCTTGATAAGCAACCAATCCTTCAATTCCATATTGTTCATAAAATGCAATTTGAGGCTTAACGGCAGGCACATGTGGTGCGACTGAATCAATTATGCCTCTATTGAATTCAATAATGGATTCTGAAACAGCTTTAAGAGTTTCACCATATGTTTTGAAATGCTTATTTCTTATATCTTCAGGAATCATGTCCAGTCTCGGGTCTAATCCGACTACTATCGGACTTTCTTTTTTGATGATTTCACCTATCAAGCGATCACTTAACATATTTCTCCTCCACACTCGAATTTGAGAATACAATCTCACCTCTAAAAATTGTCATTACCACACCACCATTAAAAGTCATTCCATCAAAAGGTGTATTCTTGCCTTTGGAAATAAAATTTTGAGCTTCAATGCATTTTTTTTCATTCAAGTCCACAAGTACAACATCAGCATCATATCCCGATTGAATGGACCCGGCTCTTCTAATTTTCGCTATTTCAGCTGGTTTCGAAGTCATCATGCTTATGAGCCTCATAAGTGGTATTCCCTCGTTTTTCACCAGTGTTGTGTATGCAATTGAGAAAGCCGTTTCAATGCCACTTATTCCGAATGCGGCTTTTTCATAATTCCCCGATTTAACTTCGTTTTCATGTGGTGCGTGGTCTGTTGCTATGATATCAATCGTCCCATCTGCTATCCCTTTGACCAAAGCTTTGCGATGGACTTCACCTCTGATGGGTGGATTTACTTTTGCTGATGGACTTAGGACGTTCACCATCTCATCATTTAGCGCAAAATGATGTGGCGCTGCTTCACAGGTGACATTTACGCCATCCCTTTTGGCTTTTCTGATGGCTTCGATTGCATCCACTCCACTGACATGTGCAACATGGAGCCTACCATTTGATTTATTGCACAGCTCAATATCTCTCATGACGATTGATGTTTCAGCTTCAATTGGATATACCGTATCTATGAAACGACTAGAGACATCATGGTCTTCTGAATGAGTTATGATCAGTCCATCAAATTTTTTTGCATTTTCGAACGCCTCAGTCATCAATTTAGGGTTCATAGTGGTTCGACCGTCATCTGAAATCGCAAATACCCCCTGATTAAAAAACCCTTCGTGATCGGTTAGGAATTCACCCTTGATGTCATGAGTTATGGCGCATATGGGCAGTATATTAATTACCGAATCCTTTTTTATAATGTCCCTAAGTATTCCTAGATTTTCAATCGAGTCGATTACCGGCTTTGTATTAGGCATACAAGCTACTGTTGTATACCCCCCTTTTGCACAGGCCATTGTTCCTGTTTTGATGGTTTCTTTATTTTCGAATCCTGGTTCTCTCAGATGGACATGTAAATCGATAAAGCCCGGAAAAACACTTTTTCCTGTTGCATCAATAACGGCATCATAATCCGTAACATCCAATTTTCCTTGTTCAACTACTGCTTGAATAACCGGGCCATCAATCAGAATATCATAATAGCCTTCAAGTTCAGTAATTGGATCCATCAAGTATCCACCTTTGATCGCTTTTCTCATAATTCCTCCCAAAAAAAAATGTCCTGGCACCCGCCAAGACATAGAACTATCGCACTAATTCATATTTCTTGCCTTGCAGGTCTCTCGTACCAAATTAAAGGCTTATTGATTTTCTTAAATCTATCACAGCAGCCAAACTCTGTCAAGATTCATTTTTGTGTTGACCTGTTATTCGTACTTGTGGTATGATGATTGCGACAATTGAATACCCTTTAATTTGACCCGAGAGGTCGAAAAGGAATAAAAATAACTGGACAATGTTTCAGCTTATAATACCTTCGCGACTCGGCGAAGGTTTTTTTATTTCTTACTTTAAGATGATTCTGAGAAATC
The DNA here is from genome assembly GCA_014859095.1 of Clostridia bacterium. GTDB lineage: Bacteria > Bacillota > Clostridia > Peptostreptococcales > Acidaminobacteraceae > Fusibacter_D. Next base: position 5,220 of record JACUUV010000007.1, read on the forward strand.
AAAAGGAGGATAACATGAGACATGTGATTGAACCAGAGGATTTGACACTAGACGAAATCCTTGAGCTTGTTGACATGGGTCTTAGTATGTATGAGGATCCAAAACCTTATTCCAAGGTTTGTGACGGAAAAATCTTGGCTTCACTTTTCTTTGAGCCTAGCACACGTACAAAGTTCAGTTTTGATAGCGCAATGATGCGACTTGGCGGAAATGTAATAGGCTTTTCCGATGCGGATACCACTTCGGCAAAAAAGGGAGAAAGTCTTGCGGATACCATCAGAGTTATGGGGTTTTACTCCGATATCGTCGTTATGCGTCATCCTAAAGAAGGCGCTCCGAAGCTCGCAGCAGAGTATTCAAGCGTTCCCATCATCAACGGTGGAGATGGAGGTCATCAGCATCCGACTCAGACGCTTACGGATTTGATTACAATCAAAAGATTTAAAGGGACTGTTGAAGGGCATAATGTCGCATTCTGTGGAGATTTGAAATACGGAAGGACAGTCCATTCACTAATCAGAACTCTAGCTCGCTTTGGCAGCAAAAAATTCTACCTGATCTCACCTGATGAACTCAAGTTGCCTTCGGCGCTCAAAAGACAACTTACAGAAAAATATGGCGTTGAACTGGTTGAAGTCAATTATACGGAAGATGTCATCGATGACATCGATGTGTTTTATATGACCCGTATCCAAAAAGAAAGATTCTTCAATGAAGCGGATTATCTCAAATTGAAGAATTCATTTAAACTCACACGTGAAAAACTGAAGAACGCAAAGAGAGATATGATTGTCATGCACCCCCTACCACGTGTCAACGAAATTGATTATGATGTAGACGAAGATCCAAGAGCTGTTTATTTTGAACAATCAGAAATGGGTGTATACGTCAGAATGGCATTGATTACAAAATTACTGGAGGTGGGTCCATATGCTAGAAGTTAAAGGAATTGAAAACGGTATTGTCATCGACCACATGAAAGCCGGAAACGGTTTGAAAATTTTCAACTTGCTTTTTTCCAATATTGAACATCCGGTTGTATTGCTCATGAATGTCAAGAGCGACCAATTGGGCAAAAAGGACATTATAAAAGTGGAAAACACTTTTGATGTGGATATGAGCTTATTAGGTCTTGTGGATCAAAGCATCACCGTCAATACCATCAAGAATAATATGCTAGTGGACAAAAGAAAAGTGGAGATTCCAAAAACACTGACAGGAGGCATCAAATGCCAAAATCCACGTTGCATCACTCACAGTGACGACTATGCGATCCCAACATTCACTTTGCTAAAATCAAACGGCAAACTTGAATACGAATGCAACTACTGTGAAGAAATCACAGTATATAAATTGTAGTTCATATCATTCAAACGAATCGGAAATCAGCCGGTTCGTTTTTTTACATAAAAAAATGGCCAAGCATTTCGCCTGGCCAAATCAACATTTATAACAAATGTCATTAATCTTATAATTTTTTAGAGAATATTGCCAATACAACGATTACAGCAATACCGAACAACATGAGGCTTGTTTGAGTAATCGAGATGATTCCTGCAACAGCGATTACTGCAACTGCTAAAGGAATGATGTACTTAACGATGTTATACCAAACATTGAAGAGTGCAAATTTGACAGTGCCACTATTTGTAAGTTCGTCTTGTAAATCTTCTTTCTTAACAACCCAACCAACGAACACTGCAAGAAGCATTCCGCCGATAGCAAGGAAAATCTTGTCTGTCAAGATGTCGAAGAAATCGAAAACGCCAACTCCGAACATTGTGAATCCAGACATAACGCCAAGAGACAATGATGCGAAGATACCAGTTACTGTCATAATTGCTGCAGTAATTAATACGGCAGGTTTTCTTTCCATATTCTTTTGGTCTATGAGGTATGATACAACAACTTCAAGCAATGAAACTGAAGAAGTCAACGCTGCAACGACAAGAGCCACAAAGAATAATGCTGAGAATGCATAACCGATTGTTCCCATTTGAGCAAAGATTGAAGGAACAACTACAAATACAAGTCCAGGACCTGCAGCAGGCTCCATACCAAATGCGAAGAGTGCAGGGAAGATTGCTACGCCCGCAAGCAATGCAACAGCAGTATCAAGAGCTGTAACGATCAAAGCATTTTGTGGCAAGTTCTCCTTTTTGTTGAGGTAACTGCCGTATGTGATCATACAACCCATACCTAAACTGAGTGAGAAGAATGCTTGTCCAAGAGCGGCAAGGAATGTCTCACCTGTAACTTTAGTGAAGTCAGGTTTGAACAAGAACTCAAGACCTGCTGCTGCGCCGTCAAGCGTAACACTTCTGATCGCAAGAAGAATGAAAAGTACGAACAATGTAGGCATCAATACCTTACCTGCTTTTTCAATACCTCCTGAAATACCTTTGATAACAATTAAAACGTTTGCAGCAAGGAAAGCCACGAACCAGAACAATGGTTGGATAGGATCCGTAATAAATGCTCCAAACGAATCTCCAATCAGTTCAGGACTGCTTAAAAGACCAGTAAATGTCTTAAATACATAAGCGAGTGCCCATCCACCGACTACTGGATAGAATCCCATAATGAAGAATGCAGATACAACGCCGATGACACCGACAAAGGTCCATCTTGGGCTGTACTTCTTGAATGCTCCAACTGCAGCGAGTTGAGTTCTACGACCAACCGCAAATTCTGCGACCATAACACTCAAACCAATAATAAATACAAAAGCCAAATAAATAATAATAAATGCGCTACCACCATTCTGTCCGGTAGTATAAGGGAATCTCCAGATATTACCGAGGCCTACAGCTGAACCAGCAGCGGCCATGATAAATCCAAGTCTGGATCCCCAATTGTCTCTCTTCTTTCCGCCTAAATTTTCCATATTCACCATCCTTAAAATTTAATCAATGCTTCAACCGTTATTAGATATTACGGAACAGCATCCCCTATTGATAATGCAAATTTTTTTGAAGGCTCACAATTTTTTGATAAACCTTTTTCAAATTTAAACAAATTGTAACAGAAATCTTAACAGAGTGCAATATAAAAATTAATTTATACTATCGTTATTACTTTAACATCTCAATAATGATTTGTTCCGCAACCTTTACCCCATCAACTGCCGAGGAGGTGATACCACCGGAATAGCCAGCACCTTCTCCAATTGGGTACAATCCTCGATGGGAAAACGAGCTCATCGTCTCTGATTCCCTCAGTATTCTAACCGGTGCGGAGCTTCTTGATTCAATGCCTGTCAATATCGCTCTGGGATCGTCAAACCCCTTGATCTTCTGTCCGAATTTTGGAATGGACTCCACAAGTGCCTCGAATGCAAAGCTTGGTAACACCTCTTTCAATTTCACCGATTTGATGCCAGGTCTATATGTGGCCTTCATGGCGTCAAACGCTTGGTCGTAATTCACGCCCAACTTGCTATAGATTGATTTGACGTCCTCGAATGATTTGTTTTGTCCGCAGAACTCACCTACAGTCTCAATAGGAGCATTGTAATCTTCGCCCCCTGCCCTGTAAGCATTTTCCTCTAAACGTCTTTGAAACGCAATACCTTCAAGAACACATTCACCTTCGAGATCGCTAGGATCAACATTGACCAAAAGCGCACTGTTGGCATTGTAAAGGTCCCGTTTGTAATAACTCATCCCATTGACGACAAGTCTACCTTCCTCGGAAGCCGAGGCAACGACCTCTCCTCCGGGACACATGCAAAATGAATAGACGTTTCTGCCATTTGAAGTTCTATTTGTGAGTTTGTATTCTGCAGCTCCCAAATCATCGTGTACATGATTGTTTCCATATTGAGAGGCATTGATGATCACTTGTGGATGTTCGATTCTCAAACCGATTGCAAATGGTTTCCTTTCCATTGCAACATTTCTTGATTTCAAGAGTTCATAAAATTTTCTCGAACTGTGTCCGACAGCCGCCACTACATATGAACTGCTCAGAGTCGTGCCGTCTGAACATACAACACCTTTGATCGAATTGTCATGCACTGAAATCACCAAGTCAGTCACTTCAGTACCAAATCTTATTTCCCCTCCAAGTGATTCTATTTCAAGTCTGATGTTTTTAACTGTTTTTTTCAATAAATCGGTCCCGATATGAGGCTTATTCTTATAGATTATATTCTGTGGCGCACCATTTCTGACCAAAACCTCCATCACCATTTCAATCCTCGGATCTTTGATTCTCGTTGTAAGTTTTCCATCAGAAAAAGTTCCAGCACCACCTTCACCGAACTGTACATTGGACTGCGTATTCAGCTCACCTGTGTCCCAAAATTTTTCAACCGTGATGGTTCTGGAATCCACGTCTTCACCTTGTTCCAAAACAATAGGTTTTAGACCTGCTTTGGCAAGTTGCAAAGCTGCGAATATCCCCGCCGGACCAAATCCGATCACTACGGGCATCTGCTCTTTTTTAAGCTCATCACGTTGCTTTTCCGTCAATGACTTGTCAATTGATAAAAATGGTAACGGTGCTAGTTTGAATCCCCGTTTGATACAATCTCTCTCATCCGCCAAATCCACATCGATCACATAGGAAAAAACAACCTCTTTTCTGGCATCTATGGATTCCCTGATGATATTGTACTTTAGAATCATATCTTTTTTTATTTTGAGTTTTTTCGATAATTTACTCAATATGGCGGCATGTACCAAGGGCTCGCCAAGTTTGAACTTGATTTCATTGACGCGAATCATTCTATTCTCCCCCACCATTCCATTTTTCTTTGATCTCAACCATTCCAAGACCACGAGCACGTTCGATAATTTCATCATCACTGAGTGTCGATTTGAATCCGTTGACCTGAGCGTTATAACTGATCATACCACCAAAAATCATAGCAAGACCCATTATAAGCATCACATAATAGGCAAATATCCTCTTGCCGTTAAACAATAACCCGTAAGCTCTCATATCCTTCACCTCTAGTGGAGCACATCATAAATCGCATCCCATACATCCTGCGTCTCAAATCCACGTCTCCAGACACCTACACCAGCCAAATCAAGTTGATTGACAATATCGGATCTTATTGCCAACGTTTCAGCATTTTCTATCCACATCTTGACCAGGGCATCTTCTTCAAAGAAGGAGGCGTAATATAACTTATCCACATCATCCCAAATCGGCTTGAGTTCATATTTTTCTATGAGATTATTTTGAGCTTCCATCCCGATAGCAGATGACTTGGTGACCATCACATTTGCAAGTAATGTGGATGGTCTTTCCCGCCAGACCCGTGTATATGTCGGCAACCCCAGTATCAACTTTTCCGGTTTTACAACCTCAGTCAACAATAGTGTGTGTTTGTAAACCCAATCATACGAAGCCACAGGGCCGCTCACAGGACTTGAAGCCCAGTACTCATCATAAGTCATAACAATCAAAAAATCAACGATTTTTCCGAGTTTGGCATGGTCATAGCATTTTGACCAATTATCACTGCCCCCCATGATTGTGACGTCCATTGAAAGAACTATTCCATGTTTCTTTGCATGCCACTTGAATTCGTTCACAAAGTGGGTAAGTGCGTCTTTATCTGCAAGATAAACGTTCTCAAAGTCGATGTTGATGCCTTCAAATCCATAACGTTTTGATTCAGAAATCATAAAATCGATAAAATGCTTTCTGGCTTTTGCATCATGGAGAAACTCATGGGTCATGTTTATATCGAATGCATTGGATACCAGTACCCACAGTTCTATATTCTGTGAATTTGCCCAACCAATATAGTCCGTGGACACCTTTGAGCTGACATTACCACTTGAATCAGAAAGCTCATACCATGTCGGAGAAAGTACATTGACACCTTTCATAGGGAGTATGTTTTCCGTATTCGGGTTAAAACTGTAAACAGCTTCCCAAGTCAATATGATCGGATCTTCATATGTGAACAATGAACCGCTATCCACTGACGACATACTGGCCAACAGCTCAAACTCCTGGCTTTCATTTGTGGCAATATAGCCTACATAATTGTCGTCACTGACAACTTTTAGTATGTTCTCATTAATCGGCTCCACAATGACCGTTTCTTTTTTCAATTCATGGATTATCGGTTCCTTGAAGAATATATTTTTAAGATCGAAAAGAAAATTGAGTGCATATCTATTTTCATTGTACGATGCAAGACTTTCCTCATCAGCCATCAAAAAGACTTCATTTGTTATATTAATCATTTTGCGTTCTTGCCAGTAATTCTCAAAAATAATATTGCCGTTTTCAGTAACTTCTCTCAGTTCAATTCCAAAGGACTCCAGTTCTTCAGATCCCTTGAGGTCTTCATATGAGATATAAACCACATCATCAATTGTAAACCACTCAATTGAATCTTCTGTCTCCTGATCTTCCAAACTTAATTTCCCGTTTGAGTCTAGTGAAATAAAATGCTTATCCGTTGCTATATTGATTTGTTCATTACCGAAATCCATGTGATATGTGATGCCTTCAGAGAGGATCCATGACAATCTTATGAATGTTCTCTCCGCTTGGGCATAGTGGTCCATCAATGTCATGGAATTAGGATCCTCATAAATACCATTCCCGCCAATGAAATAGACCTTAGGCTGTACGTTTACAATCTCGTAAGGGCGTAAAAACTCATTGGCTTTCCTTCGGATCTTTATGTTCATTTCCACGTTGATGCTCAGTATGACAGCAGTCATGAAAACTAGTGCCAACACTAAAAAAAATAAACGTATAAAAGTCTTTTTCATGTGATATTCTCCTACCTGTTGATAAGGTTATCCACAAATGCGTCGAGTTATATTCAGTTGATTGTGGGTAATTGTCATTTGTACAGCGGTGATATTTCTTATTTGTGGCTATTATACACATTCTCCACATATTATCCCCAGATTCATTTATATCTATCCACTGTGAATCTCATGATTTTCTCTATTTCATCCACAGTGAATCCACCTTTATTACACGCGATTCTCAATTGTTGATCGACAGTTTCAATACTTTCCAAATTAGGCAATAAAACGCCTTGTCTCCCTTTTGAAGAAACTGTTACACCATATCGCTCCGGTGACAATGTGCTTTGATCTTCAACCACCTCAAGTTCTGACAAAACATCCACTGAAATGATAAGACTTTTTAATTCATCGGCATCTATGGGATTGAATCTGTAATCCTTTGTGGCAGCCGCAATGGCGTTTCTATAAATCTCATCAATGATATTTTTCTCGCTAGGCAAAATGGTGCCGATACATCCTCTGAGTCCCAACTCATTTTTGATTGAAACAAAGGTTCCACGTTTCATGCTCATATAAATGTTGTTCTCAGGCAACTCCAATGTAGTATTGTTGACCTTTACATGATCTTTTGAGATGGTCAACTTCGGAGGCACTCTATTTTTAACCCGTTCTTCAATAATCAATCTAGCGAACTTAACCAAAAAGTGTTCTTTTTGCAAGTGATTATCATACTTGTCTTGGACTTTCCTCTCCAGATACTCCAACCAATCCGTTTCAACACCATCTTTTTCCGGAATGAATGAGGCGCACAAATAACCGACCCCAAATGGACCTTCATAGGACAAAACTTCAGTTTTGATTTTGGAATCCTCAAGAGCACCAAGCATCACCGCAAAAGACCTGAGTCCACACTCCCTTGCATGTTCAATGTTTTCCAAAGATTCCGCAAATACTTCCCAAGGTTTTTGCTCTTCGATATTCGTTTTCATCAAAGCGTCAAACCATGGCCCCTTCGGATCATAAGCATAAGGGCCACTATCCTTGAGTGCGTGGGACATATCTCCACTCGCAACTACTACAATATCGAGTCCCATACTGTCGGACACGGTTTTTAGCAGTTTTCCGTTTTTGATCAATCTCATATAAGGAAAAGTACCGTAACTCATAGCTACCATCGGAATGTTATCCACATGTTGATAAATGAAGTGTGCTGGTACCAAAACCCCATGGTCCAGCTTGGCATCATGATGAAATTGTTGGAACTGATTCTTTTTGAGCGGGTAGTAATCAAGACTGCTTTCCTTGCTGAATTCACACAAAAGCTTCAGAAACTCCGACCCGATTTTGAACTCATATTCCAGTTCAAACTCCCCAAATGCATGAAAATCACCTTTATAGGACTCCAAATCATATACCGCGATCGCATCGGAGAACACTGGTCCGTGTGGCGAGACAAATACAATCAGATCAGGGTTCAGAATTTTTATGGCCTTACCGATTTGATGCATGGAATCGATGGTCTCCTCTACAGCACGGATTTGATGACGCCCTATAGCCTCAAGAAAAACAGGTGCATGAGGCATCAGATAACCTGCCAATATTGACATAATAATCACCTCTCAATCTTTATATTATATCACAAAAAATAAAAAGCCCTCATGGGAAAATATACCCATGAGGACTGCCTCATCAACAAATTAACGCTTAGAGAATTGTGGAGCTCTTCTCGCTGCCTTAAGACCATATTTCTTTCTTTCCTTCATTCTTGAATCTCTAGTCAAGAAACCAGCCGCCTTAAGTATTGCTCTGAATTCACCATCAACTTGCAAAAGTGCTCTGGAAAGACCATGTCTTACCGCACCAGCTTGTCCAGTGTATCCGCCACCTTCAACTTTTACGATTACATCGTATTTTCCAGTGGTATTAGTCAACCCTAAAGGTCTTTGCACTTCTCTTCTCAATGTTTCAAAATTGAAGAAATCTTCAACTGTTCTGCCATTTACGATAAACTTTCCTGTGCCAGGAAGTAATCTAACTCTAGCGACAGAAGTTTTTCTTCTACCAGTACCTTGATATTGCATCGATTTAGTCATTAGTTACCCTCCCTTACAGATTAATTTCGAGTACTTCAGGCATTTGAGCTTCATGCTTATGCTCTGGACCTGCGTATACTTTTAATTTTGTGTACATTTGACTTCCCAAAGAGTTGTGCGGCAACATGCCTTTAATAGCAAGTTCAACAATTCTCTCAGGATTTCTTTGGTTCATTTCTCTGAAAGTTCTTTCTTTTAGGTTACCTACGTAACCTGTGTGCCATCTGTACATTTTTTGGTCCATTTTTTTACCAGTTACTTTTACTTTTTCAGCATTTACTACTATGACAAAATCTCCAGTATCAACATGCGGAGTAAAAATAGGCTTATGTTTACCTCTCAAAATCTTAGCAACTTCAGATGCTAATCTTCCTAAAGTTTTTCCATCTGCATCAACTACGTACCACTTTCTTTCAATCTCAAGTGGTTTTGCAACGTAAGACTTCATTTAGTGACCTCCTTAAATATTATTTCACCGTTTATCTCAAAAACCCGGGGCAGGATTTTTTGATCATTTTCTAATAAAACACTCTGCAATAATCATTGCGAGCCACAATCTATTCTATATGATAATGTACTTGCTGTCAACATTTTGTTGGCATTAATAATGAACTTCTTTCAAATACAAACCATTCGGTGGTGCTGTCCATTTTGCTCCCGATCTGTCATGATTTGCAATGATCATCGGGATTTCCTCTGGACTTGTTTTGCCTCCGCTGACTTGGAATAATGTACCAATAATGATTCTGACCATATTATAGAGAAAACCATCTCCGGATATGGTAAACTCAAGTGTGTTCCCGATTTGTTCAACCTCAAAAGAGTATATGGTCCTCACCGTATTGCTCACGGCGCTACCTGATGCCATAAATGTCCTGAAATCATGAGTTCCAAGAAAAAACTTCATTCCATTTTTGACTGCATCCAAATTGAGTTTACGTGGATAATGATAATAATAGTTATCTTTAAATGGATCTCGAATTTCGTCCAAGTAGACTTTGTAGATGTAGGTCTTTCCTTTTGCGCTATAACGCGCATGAAAATCATCAGGCATTACTTTAAGTTCATGAACCAATATGTCTACAGGTAAAATTCGATTAAGAGCATACTTCAATCGATTTTCTGGCATAATCAGATCCGCTGTGAACGAAGCACATTGGGACAAAGCGTGCACTCCTGAATCGGTTCTTCCTGAGCCGTGGATTATAACCTCAGAACCAAGAATTCTTGAAAGTTTCTTTTCAATGACGCCTTGTACGGTTTTATGCCTAGGTTGCCTTTGCCATCCACAGTAATGCGTACCATCGTATTTGATCCAAATTGCAATGTTACTCATCTTACAGCACCACACAAACGGCCATATACAGCACGACCACCGCACCACCAAAAACATCCAACTTCGTGTACTTGAGCACCTTCATTCTTGTCCTGTCCTCGCCACCTCTATAGCATCTTGCTTCCATGGCCATGGCCAGTTCATCCGCACGTCTGAACGCACTGATAAAAAGAGGTACGAGAAGTGGTATGAGGGCTTTAGCCCTATTCATAATATTACCGCTCTCAAAATCTGCGCCCCTTGCCATTTGAGCTTTCATGATTTTGTCCGTCTCCTCTAATAGTGTAGGAATAAATCTTAAGGCGATGGTCATCATCATTGCGAGTTCGTGGGCAGGTAGTCCAATCCTTTTAAAAGGGTTGAGCAGATATTCAATTCCATCTGTGAGTTCGATCGGTGACGTTGTAAGAGTCAGAAGTGATGTGCCAACAATTAAAAGCACTAACCTGATCGCCATGAAAAAAGCGCGTTCCACACCTTCCGGATATATGGTGATAAACCCAATATCCACTAGAGGAGCACCTTGTCCAGGGGTCAGGAATATATTGATTGTAAACGCAAAAACGATTAACATCAAAATTGGCTTTAGTCCTCTCATAACAAAACCGAGTGGTACTTTCGACAGTTTGATGACAGTCCCAATGAAAAGGATTACAGCAACGTATGCGAGTATTTGATTGACTAAGAAAAGAGACACCAAATAGAGCATGGATGCTACAATTTTAAATCTTGGGTCCATTCTATGAATCACTGAGTTCTCAGTATAATATTGTCCTATAGTAATATCTCTTAACATATGTCACCTGATTTTTTCTTTCGCTGAAGTTTAAGTGAAAGTTGATCAAAGGCCTCTTGAACGGTTAAAATATCGGCATCGATTTCGAATCCTCTAGCATTGAGCGCTCTTATGAGGTACGAAATTTGTGGTACTGCCAGACCGATTTCCTCTAGCATGTCTATATTTCTAAACACCTCTTTGGGTGAACCGTCGAGGACAATTTTACCTTGATTCATTACAATCAGCCTTTCGGAGATTTTAGCCATATCTTCCATACTGTGAGATACGATAATCACAGTAATTCCTTCTTTATCGTGCAATCTCTTGATTTGGCCCAATATCTCATCTCTACCTCTAGGATCTAGTCCAGCGGTAGGTTCGTCAAGAATCAGGACTTCTGGTTTCATTGCAAGTACACCGGCTATGGCAACTCTGCGTTTTTGCCCTCCACTGAGTTCAAATGGAGATCTGTCCTTATATTCCTCATAATCGATTCCTACAAGCGCCATTGCTTCAATAACACGCCTTTTGACTTCAGTTTCACCAAGCCCCAAATTCGTAGGTCCAAATGCGATGTCTTTTTCTATCGTCTCTTCGAACAACTGATACTCAGGATATTGAAATACAAGTCCTACGCGTTTTCTGACCTCAATAAGTCTCTTTTTTCTTGCTTTTGCATCTGCCTTGCGATCTCTTCGTTTTTTGGGAATTTCAGTTCTGAGACCTTCAGTAATGTTATAACCACTGACGATGACGTCCCCTTCAGAGGGTTTTAAAAGTCCGTTGAGATGTTGGATCAAAGTTGATTTTCCAGATCCAGTATGTCCGATGAGTCCAATGAATTGACCACTGTCAATATCGAGATTGATACGATCGATTGCTCTTGTTTCATTTGGTGTGTTTTGATCATAAATATGAGATAATTCAACTATTTTAATTGACATAATTCATTCACCAACTCTTCTACAGTTAAATTCTGATTTGAAACCTCAAAGCCTTGCTTTGCCAATTCATGCGATAGCAAAGTGACCTGGGGAACATCAAGTCCGATTTTTCTAAGCTCCTCTACTTTAGAGAACACTTCCTTTGGTGTGCCTTCAAGTACGATTTCACCTTCATCCATAACCAAAATACGATCCGCATTTACTGCTTCATCCATAAAGTGCGTGATGTGGACTATTGTCATTTTTTTAGTTTTGTTCAAATGATGTATGGTTTGAATGACTTCTTTTCGACCTGAAGGATCAAGCATCGCTGTAGGCTCATCAAAAATAATACACTTAGGCTTCATAGCTAGAATTCCGGCAATTGCCACACGCTGCTTTTGACCACCAGAAAGATGATGTGGTGGTTTTCGTTTGTAATCCTCCATTTTGACTATCGCAAGTGCCTCATCAACTCTCTTTCGGATTTCAGCCGAAGGGAGTCCCAAATTCTCGGGACCAAACGCCACGTCTTCTTCGACAATGGTCGCCACAAGTTGATTGTCTGGATTCTGAAACACCATTCCAGCGGTTTTACGGATTTCCCAGATTAGGGATTCGTCAGAAGTATCCATATGATCGATTATAATTTTTCCTTGAGTCGGGAAATAAATACCATTGAGAAGTTTTGAAAGTGTGGATTTTCCGGAACCATTATGACCTATGATCACAACGAATTCTCCATCTTTAATGTGTAAATTGATATCCCTGAGTGCGAATTTATCTTCATCTTTTTCGTCACCATATCTGAAAAAGAGATTTTCTGTCTTAATCATAATCATCACCATACCTTAATAGATTCCACATAACTTATGTAATAAAGGGACTAAAGCATAAACTTAGTCCCCCAATCATTATATCAACTCTAATTTACACATAGGTGCTGCGTCGCCTCTACGAGGACCTGTTTGTACCAATCTCGTATAGCCGCCGTTGCGTTCTTTGTAATTTGGAGCGATTTCATCGAACAATTTCTTAACAACTGCTTCTTCAGTAACAAATGCAAGAACTTGTCTTCTCGCGTGAAGGTCGCCTCTTTTAGCAAGAGTGATCATTTTCTCAGCGAATTTCTTAGTTTCTTTAGCTCTAGTTACTGTAGTTTCGATACGTCCATTTTTTAGAAGAGATGTTGTTAAATTTCTAAGCATCAATGTTCTATGTGAACTCGGACGCCCAAGTTTACGGTAAGCTGCCATCTTTTTCCCTCCTTTACTCGTCTTCTGCTCTGAGACCTAGGTCTAATTCTGCAAGCTTATGTTTAACTTCTTCAAGCGATTTTTTACCTAAGTTTCTAACTTTCATCATGTCATCTTCACTTTTGTTGGTAAGTTCCTCAACTGTGTTGATGCCAGCTCTTTTGAGGCAGTTATAAGAACGTACTGAAAGGTCGAGTTCTTCGATTGTCATTTCAAGTACTTTCTCTTTGATATCTTCCTCTTTTTCGACCATGATTTCGACACCATTGACACTATCAGTCATGTCTATGAAAAGATACAAGTGCTCAGCCATGATTTTGGCTCCTATTGAAGTTGCCTCATCAGGATTGATTGTACCGTCAGTCCAGACTTCCAGGGTCAATTTATCGTAATCACCCTCTTTTCCAACTCTAGTTTTATCTATTGAGAAATTTACTTTGCGAACAGGTGTATAGATTGAGTCAACTGGAATGATACCAATTGGCAACCCTACTTCCTTATTGTTTTCAGCAGGAACGTAGCCTCTGCCTTGGCCCAAAGCGATTTCCATAAACAGTCTTGAATTGTCTTCAAGCGTGCAAATGTGAAGATCCGTATTTAGGATTTCCACATCCGCATCTGCAATGATGTCACCAGCGGTGATTTCTCCGGCTTCAGTTGCTTCGATACGAAGGATCTTAACATCTTCGTCTGAATGAATTTTTGCGAACAAACCCTTGAGATTCAAGATGATTTCAATGACATCTTCTTTAACTCCCGGAATTGTTGAAAATTCATGCAATACGTTTTCGACTTTGATCCATCTGACTGCAGTTCCTGGTAGAGAGGAAAGCAAAATGCGTCTTAAACTGTTTCCAAGCGTCGTTGCATAACCTCTTTCAAGGGGTTCTACGACAAATCTGCCGTATTTGCCATCCTCACTCATTTCTACACACTCAATCGTTGGTTTTTCTATTTCAATCACTATTTAAGACCCTCCTTTTCAATCAAATCATTAAACATACATCTGAGGGTAATAATATAATTAACCAACCTTATTTTGAGTAAAGCTCGACAATAAGATGCTCTTCGATTGGTAAATCAATATCATCTCTTACAGGTAATGCTGTAATTTTCCCTTCCATCTTTTCGAAATCAACATCTACCCATTTCGGAGTAGTTCTAGCGGCTTCTGCAAGTGACTTGAATTTGTCTGATGACTTACTCTTGTCTTTAAGAGCAAGAACATCTCCGATTGCAAGTGTCATCGATGGAATATCTGCTTTATGGCCATTCAAAGTGAAGTGTCCATGTGTTACCAATTGACGTGCTTCTTTTCTAGAATTTGCAAAACCTAATCTGAAAACAACATTATCAAGTCTGAGCTCGAGTAATTGTAACAAGTTTTCACCAGTGATGCCCTTCATTTTTTCTGCACGGTCATAAGTGGATCTGAACTGAGTCTCAAGCACTCCGTAGAATCTCTTGACTTTCTGTTTTTCTCTTAACTGCGTTCCATAACCTGAAAGCTTGCCTCTTCTAGCGCCATGCTGTCCAGGTGCAGTTTGTCTTCTATTTAATGCGCATTTGTCGCTGTAGCATCTGTCACCCTTAAGGAATAACTTTTGCCCTTCTCTACGACAAAGTCTACAAGATGGTCCTGTATATCTTGCCACTTAAAACACCTCCTAATACTGATTATTACACTCTTCTTCTTTTTGGTGGTCTACAGCCATTGTGTGGAATTGGAGTAACATCTGAAATAGATGTAATTTCAAGTCCTGTGGCTTGAAGCGCTCTAATTGCAGCTTCTCTACCTGAACCAGGTCCTTTTACAAATACTTGAACTGACTTCAATCCATGCTCCATACCAGATTTTGAAGCCGCTTCCGCAGCCATCTGTGCAGCATATGGCGTTGATTTTCTTGAACCCTTGAACCCTAAGCTACCAGCGCTTGACCATGCGAGTGCATTGCCAACAGGATCTGTCAAAGTAACAATTGTGTTATTGAACGTAGCTTGGATATGCGCTTGACCACGTTCAACGTTTTTACGTTCACGCTTTTTTCTCACTCTACGTGCTTTTTTAGCAGCAGCCATGAATTACGCCTCCTTTACCTATTTTTTCTTTTTACGGCTAACAGTTTTCTTAGGACCTTTTCTTGTTCTTGCATTCGTTTTCGTCTTTTGTCCACGAACTGGAAGGCCTTTTCTATGTCTGATGCCTCTAAAACATCCTATTTCTTTAAGTCTCTTGATGTTCATAGCGATTTCTCTTCTGAGGTCACCCTCAACAATTACATCTTCTTCTATGAACTGTCTTAATTTACTGACTTCTTCTTCAGTGAGATCTTTGATTCTAGTGTCTTCACTGATTCCTGCCTTCTCCAACAACTGTTGGGAAGTAGGTCTTCCGATACCATAGATGTAAGTTAAGCCTATTACAGCTCTCTTCTCTCTAGGCAAGTCAACACCTGCAATTCTTGCCATTGAATTACACCTCCTAATGTGTATAGTTGATTGTTTGTCGGTTTATATATTCCAAATATAAAGTAGTTCAGCCGCGCTCCATATTTGCATACACGCCATACTAACCTTGCGTTTGCTTGTGCTTTGGATTTTCGCAAATCACCATGATCTTACCTTTTCTTTTGATGACTTTGCACTTTTCACACATTGGTTTTACTGATGGTCTAACTTTCATTGTTATACCTCCTTACTTTCCTCTCCATACAATCCTACCGCGTGTAAGATCATACGGTGATAAATCTAATGTCACTTTATCTCCAGGTAATATCCTAATAAAATTCATTCTAAGTTTTCCAGAAATATGCGCAAGTACTATATGCCCATTTTCTATTTTAACTTTAAACATTGCATTTGGCAATGCTTCTACGACTATGCCTTCTACTTCAATAGAATCACTTTTTGCCATTAGAAACTCCCTCCTTATCAGATCAGATTAAGCCTGCTTTTTCAACTTCTTTTCTTAGCAATGCATTGTTTAGCTTCATATCACTCTGCGCTTTGTCTTTTACTTCCGCACTTATAAGATCAAGTTTATTCAAATGCTTCACTTTTTTCATTTTCGGTTTCTCAAGCTTTCTTAGATCGCCGTCAGCTACGTGAACATAGTGTTCATCGATAATCTCAACGACAATGAAGACTCTCTCTTTATCCCGGCCAGCTCTGGATTTAACAAACTGGCCAACTTCAAGTTCTTTGGACGATTTAATCATAGTGTCACCTCATTTGTTGAACACGTCAATAATAGCGGTTCATCTTCGGTAATGACGACAGTGTGTTCGTAGTGTGCGGACCAAAGTCCATCGAGTGTCACAACTGTCCAATCATCATCGAGAACTTTAACTCGATAATCACCTTGATTGATCATTGGTTCAATAGCTAAGACCATGCCACTTTCGAGTCTGGGACCCCTTCCGGGGGAACCATAATTCGGTATGGGTGGATCTTCGTGCAGTTGCCTGCCGACTCCATGCCCTACAAAGTCTCTGACTACACCATAACCTTTGTCTTCGGAGTATTTTTGTATGGCGTGAGAAACGTCAGACAATCTGTACCCTTTTCGACAATACTTCAATCCTTCAAAGAAACTTTCTTCTGTGACTTTGATGAGGTTAGCGGCTGCTTCACTCACTATTCCAACAGGATGGGTTCTAGCGGCATCAGCGTGATAGCCGTTCTTTAATGCGCCTACGTCAATACTGATGATATCGCCTTCTGAAAGTTTTATACCTCCCGGAATGCCATGGATAACTTGATCATTGATTGAGGCACATATCGATCCTGGAAACCCGTGATATCCTTTGAAAGATGGCACAGCTCCATTTTCGGTTATGACCGATTCAGCGATCTTGTCAAGTTCACCGGTGGTGACGCCTGGCTTTATTGCTTTTTTAATGGTTTCATGAACCAATGCAACAATTCTTCCGGACTCTTGCATCAGTTCAATTTCCTTGCTTGATTTTATGACAATCATGTCTTAGCCCCTTAATGCATTAACAATGTCTTCTGAAACAACGTCTATATCTTGTTCACCTTCAATGTCAACAAGTTTGCCGCGCTTCTCGTAGTAATGAATTAAAGGAGATGTCTCATTAACGTAGACATTAATTCTATTTTTTACGGTTTCTTCTACATCGTCACTGCGCTGGTATAGCTCTCCACCACATTTATCGCAAATTCCTTCAATTTTAGGAGGATTATTGACAATATGATACGTTGCACCACAATTTCTACAAATTCTTCTCCCGATTGCTCTGGATACCAAAATTTCTGGATTGACCTTGATGTTGATTACCGCATTAAGATCGACTTCCATTTTTCCGAGTACCTTATCGAGCTCCAGTGCTTGAACTTCAGTTCTTGGAAAACCGTCGAGCAGAAAGCCTTCTTTACAGTCCGCTTCTTTCAAACGATCCTCAACGATTTCAACGACGAGTGAATCAGGAACAAGTTCTCCTTTATCCATAAAGGATTTGGCTCTAGTTCCCAGTGCTGTTCCCTCTTTTATGTTTTTCCTAAAGATGTCTCCTGTGGATATATGAGGGATACCGTATTTTTCTATAATGAATTCTGCTTGTGTTCCTTTACCAGCACCTGGAGGTCCGAGCAATATTAATCTCATAGTATCCTCCTAGTTCAGGAATCCTTCGTAGTGTCTCATCAACATTTGTGCTTCCACTTGCTTCATAGTCTCAAGGGCTACAGATACAACGATCAGTAAAGATGTTCCACCGAAGCTGAATTGAGTACTTGTGATCGCACCTAAGAAGTTAGGTAAAATCGCTATGGTCGCAAGGAAAATTGCACCTACTATTGCTATCTTATTGAGTGACTTTGACAAATACTCCGACGTAGGTCTTCCTGGTCTAATCCCCGGAATAAATCCGCCGTTCGTCTTCAAACGATCTGCAACTTCAACTGGGTTGAAAGTGATGTTCGTATAGAAGAATGTAAAGAATATAATTAATAAGACATACAACACATTGTAAAGAACCGAAGTTTGAGCAAGCCACTTCCCAATGAATATCGCAAATCCAGACTGTGGGATGAATGCTGCTATTGTAGCAGGAAACATCAATATGGAAATCGCAAAGATTACTGGAATAACACCTGCTTGGTTGACTTTAAGTGGAATATGTGTACTTTGTCCACCGTACATTTTTCTTCCAACCACTCTTTTTGCATACTGTACTGGAATTTTTCGTTGTCCTTGTTGGATGAATATAATTCCCATGATAATCACAATCGCGAAAATCAGGAATATAAGTGCTTGAATTATGTTCATCTGTCCAATTCTAAGATTGGCATACATATTGAGTGTCGCCGAAGGCAAACTTGCAACGATACCAGCAAAGATGAACAACGAAATACCATTACCTATACCATTTTCAGTAATTTTTTCGCCAAGATACATTAAAAACGCTGTTCCTGCCGTTAATGTCAAGACGGCAATGAATGTCGACCAAGCACCTGGCTTCAAGAAGAAGCTTTGGAAATAGCCAACACTGAATCCAATTCCTTGAATTAATGCCAAAACGACTGTTAAATATCTAGTATATCTGGCAATTTTCTTTCTACCTTCTTCTCCTTCTTTGGCAAGTGCCTCTAAAGCAGGGAAAGCAATTTGTAAAAGATTTAATACAATGGAAGCGGTGATATAAGGACTGATTCCGAGTGCGAAGATAGTAAACGTTTTAAAGTTACCACCACTCATCAGATTGAAAAGTCCCAATAAACCGTCTTCACTGTTTGCAAAAGCTGATGCTAATTTTGCGCTATCAATTCCGGGTACTGGTACTGCAGATCCTAATCTAAAGATTGCAATCATCGCAAAAGTATAGAGGATTCTATTTCTTAAATCAGGAATTTTCCAAGCGTTTCTAAGTGTCGAAAACAATTAAATCACCTCTGCCTTTCCTCCAGCAGCTTCAATTTTGCTTATTGCTGACTGAGTGAATTTGTTTGCTTTAACTGTAAGCTTTTTATTCAATTCTCCATCGCCCAATATCTTTATGCCGTACTCGATTTTGCTTACAACACCAGTTTGTAATAAAACGTCTGGCGTAATTTCTGTTCCATCTTCAAAATCATTTAAAAGCTCAACATTGACAATTGTCCATTGTTTCTTGAACTTGTTGTTAAATCCGCGTTTTGGGATTCTTCTGAATAATGGCATTTGACCACCTTCAAAGCCCGGTCTTACTCCGCCGCCTGAACGTGAATTTTGACCATTCATACCGCGTCCTGCAGTTGTTCCGAGACCGGAACCTGTACCTCTACCTACACGCTTTTTGCTTTTAGTAGAACCTTCTGCGGGTCTTAAATCATGAAGTCTCATGGTCACACCTCCTTTATGATTATTACTCTACGATTTTTACTAAGTGACTTACTTGATTGACCATACCTCTCATTTGAGCATTGTCTTGTTTCTCGACAACTTGACCAATTTTTCTAAGGCCCAAAGCTTCAACCGTTAATCTATGCTTTGGCAATGCGCCAATTGTACTTTTAACCAATTTGATATTTATTGTAGCCAAGGTTCATACCCCCTAACCTAATATTTGTTCTACGGTCTTGCCTCTTAATTTAGCCACACTTTCAGCTGTCTTAAGATTATCAAGTCCATCGATGGTTGCGTTAACCATATTTCTAGGGTTGTTACTACCCAATGATTTCGCTCTAACGTCTTTTATTCCTGCGAGTTCTAGGACCGCACGAACAGGACCACCAGCGATTACACCGGTACCTTCTTTAGCTGTCATAATTCTTACGCTACCTGCTCCAAAATGTCCTTCGACATTATGAGGTATACTTGTTCCTACTCTTGGAACATAGATCAAACGCTTTTTAGCGTCTTCTACTGCTTTTGAAATTGCTTCTGGAACTTCTTTAGCTTTTCCCGTTCCGATGCCTACGTAGCCGTTTTCGTCACCAACAACAACAAGTGCGCTGAATCTGAAGTTTCTACCACCTTTAACAACCTTAGTAACACGATTTATATTAATAACCTGTTCTTTGAGGTCTAACTTACTCGCATCAATCAATTGACGGTTCATGTGCTTACCTCCTACTCTAGAATTTTAATCCTGCTTCTCTTGCACCTTCAGCGAGTTCTTTAACTCTACCGTGATAAAGGTAACCACCTCTATCAAAAACGACATCTTCAATGCCTTTTTCAAGTGCTTTTTTAGCTACCAACTCACCAACAAATTTAGCAGCTTCCTTGTTGCCTGTAGAAGAAACTTTCTCTTTTACGGAAGCCTCAAGGCTAGAAGCAGCAATTAAAGTGTTTCCAGTAATATCGTCAATGATTTGTGCATAGATATTGAGGTTTGATCTGTAAACGTTAAGTCTTGGTTTAGCAGTTGTACCTGAAATTTTCTTACGCACTCTTGCATGACGCGCTTTTCTATTTTCATTTCTACTTTTAGAAGCCATTTTACGCTACTCCTTTCTTATTTTTTCTTACCGGTCTTTCCTTCTTTTCGGATAACCTTTTCATCTGAGTAACGAACGCCTTTGCCTTTGTAAGGTTCTGGTTTTCTCCACTCTCTGATTTTAGAAGCATAGTTGCCTACACGTTGCTTGCTGATTCCTTTTACAATGATTTCAGTTTGTGTAGGAACTAAAGTTGTAAGATCTTCAGGGTCTTCCATCACTACTGGATGGGAGTGACCTAAAGATAATTCGAGTTTGTTTCCATTTTTGATTGCTTTGTATCCAACGCCGACAATTAGAAGTTTTCTTTCAAAACCTTGAGTCACACCAGTTACCATATTGTTGATCAGCGCTCTTGATAAACCATGTAATGCTCTGTGTCTTTTATTGTCAGATGGACGCGTAACATTTAATGTTTCGCCATCAATTTCAACTTTAATGTCTTTGTCTATTTGCTCTGACAATTCTCCTAGAGGTCCAGTTACTGTAACAAGATTCGTATCCGAGATCTTGATTTGTACCCCTTGAGGCATTGTAATAGGCAATTTACCTACTCTTGACATTGTCACACCTCCTAGTTATTAATAATTACCATACGTAGCAAATCACTTCGCCACCAACGCCAAGTTTTCTAGCTTCTCTGTCAGTTATAATGCCATTCGAAGTAGAAATTATCGCACAACCTAATCCGCCTAGTACCTTAGGGATATCAGTTCTCTTAGCATATACTCTCAAGCCTGGCTTGGAAATACGCTTTAATCCAGTGATAACACGTTCTTTGTTCTCACCGTATTTTAGTTCGATTCTGATGAGGCCTTGTTTGCCATCTTCAATCACATCGAAACCTTTAATGTAGCCCTCTTCTAAAAGGATCTCTACAATTTTTGTTTTAACATTTGATGCTGGTATATCTACTGATGTATGTTTTACCATATTCGCATTACGTACACGCGTCAGTAAATCAGCAATTGGATCTGTCATTGCCATGAGTAATTACCTCCTTCCGATATCTTACCAACTTGCTTTTCTAACACCAGGAATCTGTCCTTTGTACGCCAATTCTCTAAAGCAAATTCTGCAAATTCCATATTTTCTGATATAAGCATGTGGTCTTCCACAAATTTTACATCTACTGTACTCTCTGGTTGAGTATTTTTGCGGTCTTGATTGTTTTACTTTAAGACTAGTCTTAGCCAATGTAAATCCCTCCTTACTTCGTGAATGGCATTCCCATCAATCTCAATAATTCTCTTGCCTCTTCATCTGTTTTCGCAGTTGTAACAAAAGTGATGTCCATACCTCTGACAGTGTCAACTTTGTCAATATTGATTTCAGGGAAAATCAACTGCTCTTTAACACCTAAAGTGTAATTGCCTCTGCCATCAAATGAATTAGGATTAACACCTCTAAAGTCTCTTACTCTAGGTAATGCGATGGTAATGAATCTGTCTAAGAATTCGTACATTCTCTCGCCTCTGAGGGTTACTTTGGCGCCGACACTCATGCCTTCTCTTACTTTAAAGTTTGCAACTGATTTCTTTGCTTTTGTAATGATTGGCGCTTGACCAACTATAGTAGTAAGCTCATCAACTGCTACCTTGATTACTTTAGGATTATCCTTACCGTCACCAAGACCCATGTTGACAACGACTTTCTCAATTTTGGGAATTTCCATTACATTACTATAGCCGAATTTTTCCATCATTGCTTTTGTTACTTCATTTTTATATTTATCTTTAAATCTCGCCACGAGTCAAACCTCCTTTCTCACCGGTTTTAGTCTATTACTTCACCAGTTTTTACTGATACTCTGACCTTATTACCGTTTTCTAGTGCTTTGTATCTGATTCTTGTACCAGCTTTCGCTTTGGCATCATATAATAGAACATTTGATACATGGATCGCAGCTTCTTTATGAATTCTGCCGCCTTGTTGAACTTTCATAGACGGTTTCTGATGCTTTGTTACCATATTTACGTTCTCAACTATGATTCTTTCCGTTTTTGGGTTTACGCTTAATACTTTACCTTTTTTGCCTTTATCTTTACCGGCAACAACGATAACAGTATCGCCTTTTTTAATATGCATTACTACACCTCCTAAGTTTAAAGAACTTCTGGAGCTAGAGAAACGATTTTCATGAACTTCTTGTCTCTTAACTCTCTAGCAACTGGTCCGAAGATACGAGTTCCTATTGGAGATAAATCATCTTTTATGATTACAGCTGCATTTTCATCAAATTTGATGTAACTGCCATCCGGTCTTCTTAAACCATAGTTGGTTCTTACGATGACAGCCTTTACGACTTCACCCTTCTTGACAACTCCACCAGGTGTTGCATTTTTTACAGTCGCCACTATAACATCTCCAATATTACCATATCTTCTCTTTGAACCGCCAAGTACACGGATACAAAGTATTTCTTTTGCACCAGAGTTATCAGCAACTTTTAAACGAGTTTCGGTTTGGATCATGCTTTTCTCCTCCTTTCAGCTAAACTACTTAGCTTTTTCTAAGACTTCAATAAGTCTCCATCTTTTGTCTTTGCTAAGTGGTCTAGTTTCCATAATTCTTACTTTATCGCCAATACCACATGTGTTTTCTTCATCATGTGCCTTGAATTTTTTAGTTCTCTTTACTCTTTTTCCGTAAAGTGGATGACGAATAAATTCTTCAACCGTAACAGCAATGGTTTTATCCATTTTGTCACTGGTTACGTATCCAACTCTAACTTTTCTTCTGCCTCTTTCCACGGCGTAACCTCCTTTGCTTATGCGTTGATCTCTTTGTCTCTTAAGATCGTTTTAACACGAGCAATGTCTTTTTTTATAGATTTGATTTGCATTGGATTATCCAATTGGCCTGTAGCTAATTGGAATCTTAAGTTGAAAAGCTCGTTTTTCAACTCAATCACCTTGTCGTTCAACTCTTGTGAAGTCATTTCTTTTATCTTATTTGCTTTCAACTTTATTCACCACCCTTTTCGATAGCGTCGTCTTTTTTAACGAATTTGCATTTGATTGGCAACTTATTAGCAGCGAGTCTCATTGCTTCTCTTGCTAATTCCTCATCAACTCCGGAAAGTTCAAATAGAACTCTTCCTGGCTTAACTACTGCTACCCAATACTCAGGTGAACCTTTACCGGCACCCATACGAGTTTCAGCAGGCTTTTGAGTGATTGGCTTATGAGGGAACACTTTGATCCAAACTTTACCGCCTCTTTTAATTCTTCTATTAATAGCAATTCTGGCTGCTTCAATTTGATTAGATGTTAGCCAAACTGGTTCCATAGCGACTAATCCGTAATCTCCGTAAGTCACTGTGTTACCTTTTTGAGCAGTACCTGACATTCTACCTCTGTGAACTCTACGGCGTTTTACTCTTTTAGGCATTAACATGGTAATTGCCTCCTTTCACAAAACTCTTTATTAATTGTTATTGGTTCTTGGCCTTCTCGGTCCCTTGCTTGGTCCTGCATTGGTTCTTCCGCCTCTTGGACGTTTGTCGCTCGCTTTTCTAGCTTCTTTTCTTTGAAGTCTAGTTTCTTCGCTCACGCTTGGCAATACTTCGCCTTTGTTGACCCAAACTTTGATACCGATTTTTCCGTATGTTGTATCTGCTTCAGCAAAACCATAGTCAATGTCTGCTCTGAGTGTAGATAAAGGTACATTACCCTCTGAGTAACCTTCTGTTCTCGCCATTTCAGCGCCACCTAAACGACCGGAAGTCTGAACTTTGATACCTTCTGCACCAGCTTTAAGTGCTCTACCAATTACTTGCTTCATTGCTCTTCTGAATGAAACCCTTTTCTCAAGTGAAAAAGCTACATTTTCTGCAACAAGTTGAGCATCGATGTCGATATTATCAACTTCTGAAATGTCAAGTTGAATTGACTTTTTAGTCATTTTTTCAATTTCTTCTCTCAACACTTTGATGTTTTCTCCACCTTTACCTACAACCATACCTGGTTTAGCGGTAAAAATGTTGATGTGAACTTTATCGTTTGCAGTTCTATCAATGTATATTCTAGAGATTCCTGCAGTAAAAAGTCTTTTCTTAATATATTTACGAATTTCGAAATCTTCGATCAATAAACCAGAGAAATTCTTTTTATTTGCATACCATTTTGAGTCCCAATCTTTGATGACTCCGACTCGGAGTCCGTGTGGGCTAACTTTTTGACCCATTCAGTATACCCTCCTTTTACTCTTTTTCAGCGACAACAACGCCAACGTGGCTGCTTCTTCTTAAAATAGGGTTTGCTCGCCCCATTGAACCGGCATTCCATCTTTTCATAGTAGGACCTTGATTTGCGTAAATATCTTTTACGATTAAAGTATCCACATCCATATGATGGTTGTTTTCAGCATTTGCTACAGCTGAATTTAAAACGTTAAGAAATATTTCAGCACCTTTTCTAGGTGTAAACTTTAGAATAGCTTGTGCATCTTTAACACTTTTTCCTCTGACCAAATTAGCGATTGGCTTCATCTTGCGAGGAGAAATTCTAATGTACTTAGCTTCCGCTCTTGCTTGCATTCTTAGTACCTCCTTTCGGATTATTGAACTTATTTACTCTTCTTATCGCCTGCATGACCTCTGAATGTTCTAGTTGGAGCGAATTCTCCAAGCTTATGACCAATCATGTCTTCTGTAACATATACAGGAACGTGCTTTCTACCATCATGTACCGCGATTGTGTGACCAACCATTTGCGGGAAAATAGTCGATGATCTAGACCAAGCTTTGATAACTTTCTTCTCGCCGCTAGTGTTCATTTCTTCTATTTTTCTCAATAGGCCTTTATGGACAAATGGACCTTTTTTAAGAGATCTTCCCATGATATGTCCTCCTTTCAGTTATAGATCCGATTATTTCTTTCTTTTAGAAACGATATATTTATCAGATGTTTTGTTTTTCTTTCTGGTTTTGTATCCAAGTGCAGGCTTGCCCCACGGAGTAACCGGATTTGGTCTGCCGATAGGAGATTTACCTTCACCACCACCATGTGGGTGATCGTTAGGGTTCATTACAGAACCTCTGACTGTTGGTCTGATGCCCATGTGTCTCTTACGACCGGCTTTACCGATTGAAATATTTTCATGGTCGATATTTCCAACTTGACCGATGGTTGCTCTGCATTCTTTTCTGACTTGACGAGTCTCGCCGGATGGCAATCTCACAAGTGCATAGTTGCCTTCTTTCGCCATAAGTTGAGCAGAGTTTCCAGCAGATCTTACCATTTGAGCGCCCTTGCCAGGCTTCATCTCGATATTGTGAACGATAGTACCAACAGGCATATTCATAAGTGGCATTGCATTTCCCACTTTAATATCTTGTTGCTCACCAGAGAGAACCACGTCGCCAACTTTCAATCCTTGCGGATGAATGATGTATCTCTTTTCGCCATCAGCATATGATAATAGAGCAATGTTCGCACTTCTGTTTGGATCGTACTCAATCGCAGATACTTTTGCAGGGACATTGTCTTTAAGTCTCTTGAAATCGATAATTCTGTATTTCTTTGTTGCTCCGCCACCTCTATGACGAACAGTGATTTTCCCTTGGTTATTTCTTCCGGAATTTTTCTTTAAAGCGACTACAAGCGATTTTTCAGGTTGCTTTTTAGTGATCTCTTCAAAAGTTGACACTGTCATTTGTCTTACAGCAGGTGAAGTCGGTTTAAATCCTCTAATACCCATGGTTATACCTCCTTCGAGTCTTTATTGATTACATTCCTTCGAAGAACTCGATTGTTTTACTGTCTGCCGTCAATTTAACAATCGCTTTCTTCCAGCTTCTTGTATAGCCTTCATGTTTACCTTGTCTCTTGAGCTTTCCTTTAACATGCATAGTGCAAACTTTTTCAACTTTCACACCAAACACTTCTTGAACAGCTTTTTTGATCTCAGTTTTGTTTGCGTCCTTCAAAACTTCGAAAGTATACTTTCTGTCTGAAGTTTGCATCATAGAATTCTCAGTTACGATTGGTCTTACTATTACATCATAAGAGGTTCTCATTACGCATACACCTCCTCGAATTTTTCAATTGCGTTTTTAGTTACAACACAGTAATCGTGATTCAAAATCTCATATACGTTGATTTGACCCACAAAAGTTGTGCTCACACCAGTGATGTTGCTTGCCGCTTTAACAACGTTCTGTTCAACATCGCCTGTGACGAACAATACTTTTTTGCCGTTCACTTTAATGTTGTTCAAAATGTTCAGCATATCTTTTGTCTTTGGAGCCGCCATTGTAAGCTCGTCCAGAATGATCATCTCATTTTCTCTTACTTTTGCACTTAATGCAGATTTGAGAGCAAGTCTCTTCATCTTCTTAGGCAACGTATATCTGTAGCTTCTCGGCTTTGGTGCAAATACAACACCACCACCTACGAAATGTGGTGCTCTGATCGTACCTTGTCTTGCATTACCTGTACCTTTTTGTCTAAAAGGCTTTCTTCCGCCGCCTCTTACTTCTGCTCTTGTTTTTGCAGATTGAGTACCCTGTCTTTGGTTAGCAAGGTAGTTTTTTACAACTTCATGCATAACCGGCACATTTGGCTCTATTCCGAAAATACTTTCGTTCAATTCAATTTCAGTCACTTTTTGACCAGAAACGTTTAATACTTCTAATTTAGGCACTGTGCTTCCTCCTTTCGTCAGCTATTATTTTGTTGCCTTAACAGCTTTACTAATTATTACTTGACCAGTTTTAGGACCTGGCACTGCACCTTTTACTAACAAAAGATTTCTTTCAGCATCAACTCTGATGACTTCAAGGTTTTGTACAGTTACTTGCTCGTTACCCATTCTACCAGCCATTGGCATACCTTTGAAAACTCTTGCAGGATAAGAAGCAGCACCGATTGAACCGCCACCTCTGTGGTATTTCGAACCGTGTGTCTCAGGACCTCTTGATTGATTGTGTCTTCTGATTGGACCGGTTGTTCCTTTACCTTTAGATGTTCCTGTAACATCTATGCTTTGACCATTTTCAAATATGTCAGCTTTGATTTCCTGACCGACTGTGAATTCTGCCGGATTCTCAACTCTGAATTCCTTTAAAGTTC
This sequence comes from Clostridia bacterium, assembly GCA_014859095.1. GTDB lineage: Bacteria > Bacillota > Clostridia > Peptostreptococcales > Acidaminobacteraceae > Fusibacter_D. The sequence goes on from JACUUV010000007.1 coordinate 32,859, forward strand.
TTTTGTAAGCAACGTTCGCTTTATCAAAATGTCCTTTCAAAGGTTTGTTAACGTGTTTAGTCTTCACGTCACCCGAAGCTACTTGGATGGCATTGTATCCGTCAGTTTCAACTGTTTTGATTTGTGTGACCACCATAGGTGTCACTTCAACAACAGTTACTGGCGTAACGATGCCTTCTTCATTGAAAACTTGGGTCATACCGATTTTTTTACCGATAATTCCTACCATGCGTTTCGCACCTCCTAATATTCTTACAGCGGATTACCAAAGTAATCATCCTAAAAAATCAGGTTTATCTATTTAAACCGAAATCTTAGTCTTTCCTCATTTACGCATTAGAGCTTGATTTCTACGTCTACTCCCGCAGGCAATTCAAGTTTCATAAGCGCATCAACTGTTTTTTGTGCAGGATTCAAGATGTCGATCAATCTCTTGTGGGTTCTGATCTCAAATTGCTCTCTTGAATCTTTGTACTTGTGTACCGCTCTCAAAATGGTTATGATTTCTTTCTTTGTTGGCAACGGGATTGGACCAGCTACGTCTGCACCAGTTTGTTTCGCCACTTCAACGATCTTTTGTGCTGTGTTGTCAAGCACTTTGTAATCGAATGACTTTAATCTGATTCTGATTTTTTGCTTGTTAGCCATTTGCTAAACCTCCTTTTTTTATCGTATGCAAACTGTGATCATACGATCAAGTTGAACATCGTCCACTGCGCCTGGTGTTTCGTAAGCGTTTGGACAAAAAAACTCGACGCCCATATCATGTATGGACAATTCTCAGCGAAAATTCTCTCACAGCGAAGTAACTTTCCGCTTCATCGCTTTAGTGCACCACAATATTATATAATAACCCCTTGCTTTTGACAAGGGGTTATTTTGAATCCTTTTATTTATTTTTAGAAACAATTGGTTTAGTTTGTAATCTTGATTACAGAACCTGCACCTACTGTTCTACCACCTTCACGGATAGAGAATCTTAAACCCTCTTCTACCGCGATTGGTGCTATAAGTTCGATGCTCATTTCGATGTTGTCTCCAGGCATACACATTTCAACACCTGCTGGTAAATCGATTGATCCAGTTACATCTGTTGTTCTAAAGAAGAATTGTGGTCTGTAACCTTTGAAGAACGGTGTATGTCTTCCGCCCTCTTCTTTAGTAAGAACGTATACTTGCGCCTCAAACTTTGTATGTGGATGGATAGTTCCCGGTTTTGCAAGAACTTGTCCTCTTTCAATCTCTGTTCTTTGGATTCCTCTTAAAAGAAGACCGCAGTTATCGCCTGCTTGACCTTCATCAAGAAGTTTCTTGAACATCTCTACGCCTGTTACCACTAACTTTCTTGGTGCATCAGCGAGACCTACGAGTTCAACTTCTTCTTGAACTTTAATAACGCCTCTTTCAATTCTACCTGTTGCAACTGTTCCACGACCTGTAATCGAGAATACGTCTTCAACTGGCATCAAGAATGGTTTGTCTGTCGCTCTCTCGGGTTGCGGGATGTAAGTGTCAATGATATCGAACAATTCGATGATTTTTTCTGCCCACTCTGGTTCGCCTTCAAGTGCTTTAAGAGCCGATCCTCTGATGATTGGTGTGTCATCACCCGGGAAATCGTATTCAGTCAAAAGGTCTCTTACTTCCATTTCAACAAGCTCAAGTAATTCTTCGTCGTCTACCATATCACATTTGTTGAGGAACACAACGATGTATGGAACGCCTACTTGTCTCGAAAGAAGGATATGCTCTCTTGTTTGTGGCATTGGACCGTCAGCTGCGGAAACAACAAGGATGGATCCGTCCATTTGAGCGGCTCCTGTGATCATGTTCTTTACGTAGTCGGCGTGACCTGGACAGTCTACGTGAGCGTAGTGTCTAGCTGGAGTTTCGTACTCGACGTGAGCAGTAGAGATAGTGATTCCTCTTTCTCTCTCTTCTGGTGCCTTATCGATGTTGTCAAAGTCTACTTTTGCGCCTAAAGCGTACTTCTCAAATAGAACTTTAGTGATTGCAGCTGTTAGAGTTGTTTTACCGTGGTCAACGTGACCGATTGTCCCAACATTACAGTGAGGCTTGTTTCTTTCAAATTTTTGCTTAGCCATTTCTCAATTCCTCCCTAGGATTAATTTTTACCGACGATCTCTTCAGCGATACTTCTAGGTACTTGCTCATAATGACTGAAAATCATAGTGTAGTTACCACGACCTTGTGATTTTGATCTAAGGTCTGTAGCATAACCGAACATTTCAGAAAGTGGTACATGAGCATTAATGATTTGTGCGCCATGAACAACTTCCATACCTTCGAGCTTACCACGTCTGGAGTTGATATCACCCATTACATCACCAAAGTACTCTTCAGGTACTGTAACTTCAACCTTCATAAAAGGTTCAAGGAGTACAGAATCGCCTTTTTTCATTGCTTCTTTAAATGCCATGGACGCAGCGAGTTTAAACGCCATCTCATTAGAGTCAACCTCATGGTATGATCCATCATAAAGATTGGCTTTAACATCAACAACTTCGTAACCACCTAAGATACCCGCTTTAAGAGCACCTTGAACACCATCATTGATGGCATTGAAGTATTCTCTTGGAACAGTACCACCGGTAACCGTTGATTCAAACGCATAACCTTTACCAGATTCATTTGGAGCGAATTTAATTTTAACATGACCGTATTGACCTCTACCACCAGACTGCTTAGAGTATTTGTAGTCGATATCAACTGGTTTTGTAATAGTTTCTTTGTATGCAACTTGAGGAGCACCGATATTGGCTTCAACTTTGAATTCTCTTAAAAGTCTGTCTACGATGATTTCAAGGTGAAGTTCACCCATACCAGCGATGATGACTTGTCCGGTTTCTTCGTCAGTGTAAGCTCTGAATGTCGGATCTTCTTCCGCAAGTTTTGCAAGTGCGATACCCATCTTTTCTTGAGACGCTCTCGTCTTAGGCTCAATTGCCACACGAATAACAGGCTCAGGGAATACCATGGACTCAAGAACAATGACATGATCCGGATCACAAAGTGTGTCTCCAGTAGTTGTATACTTCAGGCCAACCGCCGCTGCGATGTCTCCAGAGTAAACTTTTGCAAGTTCTTCTCTTTTGTTGGCATGCATCTGAAGGATACGACCAATTCTTTCCTTCTTTTGTTTAGTCGAGTTGTATACATATGAACCTGAATCCAATGTACCCGAGTAAACTCTGAAGAATGTCAATTTTCCAACATAAGGATCCGTCATAATTTTGAATGCAAGTGATGAAAATGGGATGTCGTCGCCAGATGCTCTTTCATCTTCATTTCCGTCTTCATCAAGTCCTTTTATCGCTTCAACATCTGTTGGAGCAGGCATGAAATCGACAACTCCGTCAAGCAGTCTTTGAACACCTTTATTTTTATAAGAAGAACCACAGAAAACTGGTACAATTTCATTATTGATTGTCGCTCTTCTGAGCGCCTTTTTCAATTCTTCAATTGTAGGTTCTTCACCCTCAAGATATTTCTCCATCAATGTTTCATCTGTTTCAGAGATTGACTCGACAAGACCATGTCTAAATTCTTCAGCAAGGTCTTGAAGTTCAGCTGGTATTTCGATGATATCGACTTTTTCGCCCATGTCGTCTCTGTAGTAAACAGCTTTCATTTCAAATAAATCAATGATACCTTCAAATTTGTCTTCAGAACCTAAAGGTATTTGTACTGGAACTGCATTTGCTTTTAAACGATCCTTCATCATTTTTACAACTCTGAAGAAATCTGCTCCTGTAATGTCCATTTTGTTGACAAATGCCATTCTAGGTACGCCATATTTATCAGCTTGTCTCCAAACCGCTTCAGACTGAGGTTCAACCCCGCCTTTAGCGCAGAAAACAGCTACGGATCCATCTAATACACGAAGTGATCTTTCAACTTCAACGGTAAAGTCAACGTGACCAGGCGTATCAATAATATTGATACGTTTATCTTTCCAGACACATGTTGTAGCAGCAGAAGTGATTGTAATTCCTCTCTCCTGTTCTTGCTCCATCCAGTCCATTGTGGCAACACCATCATGAACTTCACCAATCTTATAGTTGATACCTGTATAATAGAGGATTCTTTCAGTGGTAGTTGTCTTACCCGCATCGATGTGAGCCATGATGCCGATGTTTCTGGTATTCTCTAGTGAATAACCCCTACTCATCTTATATCCTCCTTTCAAAACAAAGTTTGAGCGCACTCAAACATATTTTATTAGAAACGGTAGTGTGCGAACGCTTTGTTTGCATCTGCCATTTTGTGAGTATCTTCTCTTTTCTTAACTGCAGCACCAGTGTTGTTTGCCGCATCCATGATTTCTTTTGCAAGTTTTTCCTGCATGGTTCTTTCGCCTCTTTTACGCGAATAAGTTACCAACCATCTGAGTCCAAGAGTTTGTCTTCTTTCGGTTCTAACTTCGATTGGTACTTGGTAGTTTGAACCACCAACTCTTCTTGCTTTTACTTCAAGAACTGGCATGATATTGTTGATTGCAGCTTCAAAAACTTCTGCTGGCTCTTTTCCAGTCTTCTCTTTAATCATATCAAACGCACCATATACGATGCTTTGAGCTACACCTCTTTTTCCGTCATACATAACAGAGTTGATCAACTTAGTGACAACTTTGCTTCCGTACATTGGATCAGGCAATACGTCTCTTTTAGGAACACTTCCTTTTCTAGGCACTTTGCTTCCCTCCTTATAATGTGTTTAGGTCATTCATCGGTACTCGACATTTTACTGTCGCTGTGCGGAACTGCTTATTGAATTGTTTACTATTTAAAGCCCCTTCCTTAACGGAAGAGGCCGATTAGTACACTACTTTTTCTTTGGTCTCTTAGCGCCATATTTTGATCTTCCCTGCATTCTGTTGTTAACACCAGAAGTATCAAGTACGCCCCTTACGATGTGATATCTACAACCCGGTAAGTCTTTGACTCTACCGCCTCTAATAAGAACAACACTATGCTCTTGTAAGTTGTGACCGACACCTGGAATATAAGCTGTCACCTCAAAGCCGTTTGTAAGTCTAACCCTTGCAACCTTTCTCAAAGCTGAGTTTGGTTTCTTAGGTGTAACTGTCTTAACACTCGTACAAACACCTCTTTTTTGTGGTGAACTCATTTTTACTTGCTTTCTCTTCAAAGTATTTAAACTTCTTTGTAAAGCAGGAGAAGTTGACTTTTCTTCAACTTGTTGTCTTCCTTTTCTCACTAACTGATTTATAGTAGGCATTCCTTTTCAGCACCTCCTTCCTTTTTATAAAATTCTATTTTTCAATAACCGCTGTCGCAGCACCAACGTCAATATTACAAGCCTTACCCAAATCCTTCATGGACTCGACAAATACAATCTCCACACTCTTCTCGGTCGCCAACTGAATGATCCTTCTAATAACATGCTGTTCCGCATCTTTTGCAACAAATATTAGCCTGGCATGATTGTTCATCAAGACTTTTGTGGTTTGCTTAACGCCAACCACCAATTTAGGGTTTTTAGCAAGTTCACTTAGTTGCATACGGTATCCTCCTTGAAGTCGCCAATATGCACTTCATCATTTTAACACCATAAAAAATTACTGTCAATAAATTTTATGTTAAATAGTCTTAAAAGCCTCAGCTCTTGCAAGGTCAAAATCGTTCTTTGCCTTCACAGTCATTTCGCGATAATAGCGCATGCCTGTACCTGCCGGAATCAATTTTCCTATGATGACGTTTTCCTTGAGTCCCAACAAACGGTCTTCCTTGCCGTTTATGGCAGCTTCGGTAAGTACCCTAGTTGTTTCTTGGAAAGACGCCGCGGAAAGGAACGAATCTGTTGCAAGAGAAGCTTTAGTGATTCCGAGCAGTGTTCTTGTACCTTCAATAATTTCGCCACCTTCGGCTTCAATCTCATCATTGAGACGATTGAACTCTTTAATACTGATCACTGTTCCCGGCAACAACAATGAATCTCCAGGCTCATCAATTTTTATCTTTGACAACATTTGTTTCACAATAATTTCAATGTGCTTGTCATTGATATCAACACCTTGTAGTCTATAAACTTTTTGGACTTCCTTGATGATGTATTCACGCACACCTTTCACACCAACCACTCTTAGAAGGTCATGAGGATTGATTGAACCTTCCGTTATGGACTGCCCCTGTGTCACGCGATCGCCATCTTTGACTTTTAGATTGGCACCAAATACAATCAATGAAGCATGTTGTTCACCCGTTTCTTCATTGGTGATCACAACCTCATGCTTTTTCTTGGTCTCTTTAAAAGAAATAACACCATCCATCTCTGCAATTACCGCAAGACCTTTCGGCTTACGTCCTTCAAAGAGCTCTTCAACCCTTGGAAGACCTTGCGTAATATCACCACCGGCGACACCACCTGTATGGAATGTTCTCATTGTAAGCTGTGTTCCAGGTTCACCGATAGATTGAGCTGCTATGATTCCTACGGCTTCACCAACATGCACTGGCTTTCCTGTCGCAAGGTTAAGTCCGTAACATTTCGCACAAACACCATGTTGCGTTTCACAAGCAAGCACTGAACGGATTCTAAGAGTCTTATACCCCGCTTTAACAATTTTATCAGCAATTTTTTCCGTAATCATCTGATTCTTAGTGCAAAGGATTTCGCCAGTTTCAGGATGCGTAACCTCATCAACCGGATAACGGCCAAGGATTCTCTCCTGAAGTGGCTCTATAAGTTCATTGCCTTCTCTGAATTCGACAACTTCAATACCTTCATTGGTGTTGCAATCGACTTCTCTGACAATGACTTCCTGACTGACGTCTACAAGTCTTCTTGTTAGGTAACCGGAGTCGGCTGTTCTTAGTGCTGTATCGGCAAGACCTTTACGTGCACCTGTTGTCGATATGAAATACTCAAGAACCGTCAGACCCTCACGGAAGTTTGAAATAATTGGAATCTCAACCGTTTTACCGAGTGCATTGGCCATAAGACCACGCATACCTGCAAGTTGTCTGATTTGATTCTTGGAACCCCTTGCTCCTGAATCCGCCATGATTTTGATATTATTGAGATTCGAAAGGTTCTTCATCAATTCATCAGTTACATCGTCTGTGGTTTTTGTCCAAGTTTGAATGATTTTTTCATATCTTTCTTCCTCGGAAATAAGTCCTCTTCTGTACGCTTTCTGATACTGATCAACAACTTCTCTCGCGCCTGCAATCAATGCTGTTTTAGCTTCAGGAATGACCATGTCGGAAACGGAAACCGTAACCGCACCTTTTGTCGAATACAGGAATCCCATATCTTTCATGTGATCGAGAAGCTCAGCTGTTATTGTATTTCCATACTCCGTAAAGCTTTTTGCAATAATGTCTTCAAGATCTTTTTTCTTACATAGAAAATCTATCTCAAGTGCGAATGGTTCTTTTTCACGATCGACAAATCCCAAGTCTTGAGGAATTTTATCGTTGAATATGAATCGACCAACCGTACTTTCAAGAACGACAAATTTGTCAGCCTCTTCGAAATACTTTCTCATCTTCACTCGTTCCTGAAGATGTACGGCACCATTGAAATAAGATAAATTCAACTCCTCGAAATCTTTGAATATTTTCAAGTTTTCTCGTTTAACTTCTTCTTCAAAAGTCATATAATAAGCTCCGAGTACCATGTCCTGTGTTGGAGTTGTAATCGGTTTACCGTCTTTAGGGGCTAAAATATTGTTAACAGAAAGCATCAGGAATCTCGCTTCTGCTTGCGCTTCTACCGAAAGTGGAACGTGGACTGCCATTTGGTCGCCATCGAAGTCAGCATTGTAAGCCGTACAAACAAGAGGATGCAACTTGATTGCTTTACCTTCAACGAGTACCGGCTCAAAGGCTTGGATACCAAGTCGGTGAAGCGTCGGTGCACGGTTGAGTAACACTGGATGCTCGCGAATGACTTCTTCCACGATGCTCCAAACTTCCGGTTTTACACGTTCAACCATTCTTTTCGCACTTTTGATGTTATGAACATAGCCATCTTTGACCAATCGTTTCATTACAAAAGGTTTGAAAAGTTCAAGTGCCATTTTTTTTGGAAGACCACATTGGTAGAATTTGAGTTCAGGTCCGACAACGATAACCGAACGACCTGAATAGTCAACCCTTTTACCAAGTAAGTTTTGTCTGAAACGTCCTTGTTTACCTTTTAGAAGATCCGAAAGAGACTTAAGAGGTCTGTTTCCAGGACCTGTAACCGGTCTTCCTCTTCTGCCGTTGTCTATGAGAGCATCAACTGCTTCTTGAAGCATACGTTTCTCGTTTCTTACGATGATATCAGGAGCACCTAGTTCAAGCAACCGCTTTAATCGGTTGTTTCTGTTGATTACTCGTCTATATAAATCATTCAAGTCTGCTGTTGCAAATCTTCCACCATCCAATTGAACCATTGGTCTTAAATCTGGTGGAATTACTGGAACCACGTCAAGAATCATCCATTCTGGATCATTGCCCGATTTTCTAAAAGCATCTACAACTTCAAGTCTACGTACAATTCTGATTTTCTTCTGACCGGAGCTGTCTTTGAGTTGAGATTTAAGTTCAACAGCAAGCGAGTCAAGGTCAACTTGTCTAAGAATTTCTTTGACCGCTTCAGCTCCCATCATTGCTCTAAAAGTATTGCCATATTTCTCTCGGTATTGTGAGTATTCGCTTTCTGTAAGCAATTGCTTGTGCTCAAGGCTTGTTTCGCCTGGCTCAATTACTATATATGAAGCAAAATACAATACCTTTTCAAGTGCTCTAGGTGACATATCCAACAGAATACCCATTTTTGAAGGAATTCCTTTGAAATACCAGATATGAGATACGGGAGCAGCGAGTTCAATATGCCCCATACGTTCACGACGGACTTTGGATTTAGTGACCTCAACGCCACAACGGTCGCAAACCACACCTTTGTATCTTACTTTTTTATATTTCCCACAATGACATTCCCAGTCTTTTGTAGGTCCAAATATTTTTTCACAAAACAACCCCTCCTTCTCAGGTTTAAGTGTTCTGTAATTGATCGTTTCTGGTTTTTTAACTTCACCTTTCGACCAAGATCTTATCTTGTCTGGTGATGCTAAGCCAATTCTAATGGAATCAAAATTATTGAATTCGATCAAGGGCTACCTCTCCCTTCTCTAATAAAAGTTAATTACGCTTCAAAATCATCATCTTCAGGATAAAACTCGTCTTCAGACTCTAAAAGTTCTTCAGCATCTACTTCGACAACTTTTTCTTCCTCATCGACAAGATCATCTATAAATGCACCTTTTTCGATGTCGTTCGAGATTTTATTCTCTTTGAGTGCTGCGTTATAATCAAGACCGTCATCATCATTGTCAATGAGTTCGATTTCGATTTCACCGGCATCATCTCTAAGGACTTTCACATCCAATGCAAGTGCTTGCAATTCTTTGATCAGAACTTTGAAAGACTCTGGTATGCCAGGCTCGGGGATGTTCTCGCCCTTTACAATCGCCTCATACGCTTTAACACGCCCGACAACATCATCTGATTTAACTGTAAGAATTTCTTGTAATGTATGTGCAGCACCATAAGCTTCCAGTGCCCAAACTTCCATTTCACCGAAGCGCTGTCCACCAAATTGAGCTTTACCACCAAGTGGTTGTTGCGTTACAAGTGAATATGGTCCTGTACTTCTGGCATGGATCTTATCTGCGACCAAGTGGTGAAGTTTTAGCATGTACATGTAACCGACAGTTACAGGGTTGTCAAACTTTTCCCCTGAACGGCCATCACGAATGATTAGTTTTCCATCAGCTGGATAACCGGCTCCCTCTAAAATATCCATGATTTGGATTTCGCTGGCGCCGTCAAATACTGGTGTTGCAATCTTCCAACCATTTTTCTTGGCTGCAAGACCAAGATGGACTTCAAGTACTTGTCCGATGTTCATACGCGAAGGTACACCAAGCGGGTTCAGTACAATTTGAATTGGTGTGCCGTCCTCGAGAAAAGGCATGTCTTCTACAGGTAAAATCCTGGAAATTACACCTTTATTACCATGACGACCAGCCATTTTATCACCAATACTGATTTTTCTTTTCTTGGCAATATATACTCTAATGAGTTTGTTGACGCCTGGAGATAGTTCATCGCCATTTTCACGTTCAAACTTTTTGACATCCACTATGATTCCAGATTCACCATGAGGCACTCTAAGCGAGGTATCTCTGACTTCTCTTGCTTTTTCACCGAAGATTGCTCGAAGTAATCTTTCTTCAGCTGTGAGTTCAGTTTCACCCTTCGGGGTTACTTTACCGACAAGAATGTCACCCGCTATCACTTCAGCACCAATTCGGATAATACCCTCTGCATCTAAGTTTTTGAGCGCATCCTCACCCACATTTGGAATGTCTCTTGTGATTTCTTCAGGACCAAGCTTAGTATCTCTAGCTTCAGATTCATATTCTTCTATATGAATAGAGCTGAGTTTGTCTTCCATAACCAGTTCTTCACTTAAAAGGATAGCATCCTCGTAGTTGTAACCTTCCCATGTCATGAATCCAATCAACAAGTTTGTTCCAAGAGCAATCTCACCATTGTCCGTTGAAGGACCATCCGCAATGATCTCATCAAATTTAACAGCTTCGCCTTTTTTGACAAGTGGCTTTTGATTGATACAGGTGCCTTGGTTCGATCTCTTGAATTTCAATAATTTATATCTGTATTTCTTTTTGTCCGCATTTCCACGGATTACAATTTCTTCAGCCGATACATATTCAACAACACCATCAACTGTAGCTTTGACAACAGCTCCTGAATCTTTAGCCGCAATATGCTCAATACCGGTTCCAATAATTGGAGCCTCAGCTCGTAATAATGGTACCGCTTGTCGTTGCATGTTCGAACCCATGAGGGCACGGTTGGCGTCGTCATTTTCAAGGAAAGGAATCATGGCTGTTGCGACTGAAACCATTTGCTGAGCTGAAACTTCAACCAATTCAATTTCTGATGCAGGAAACTCTTTGATGTCCGCACGTCTTCTGGCTACTATTCTATTGCCGACAAATCTGCCATCTTCACCAATAGGCTCATTGGCAGGAGCTACAATGAATTTTTCTTCAACGTCAGCTGTGACATAGATGATTTCATCTGTAATAATTCCGGTCTTCTTGTCCACTTTTCTATAAGGCGATTCAATAAAACCATATTCATTGATTCTCGCGAATGTACTGAGCGAACCAATCAAACCAATATTTGGACCCTCTGGCGTTTCAATAGGACACATTCTTCCATAGTGCGAGTGGTGAACGTCACGCACCTCGAAACCGGCTCTTTCTCTTGAAAGACCACCTGGTCCAAGTGCAGACAATCTTCTTTTGTGTGTCAATTCGGCAAGCGGATTGGTCTGATCCATAAATTGTGACAATTGAGAACTGCCGAAAAACTCTTTAATAGAAGATACAACCGGTTTAATGTTTATAAGTGCCTGAGGGGTTATGGCTTCCATATCTTGGATGGTCATACGTTCCCTGACAACTCTTTCCATTCTGGAGAGTCCGATTCGGAATTGATTCTGTAAGAGTTCTCCTACAGAACGGATTCTTCTGTTGCCAAGATGATCAATGTCATCGACATTACCAACTGCAGAGTCAAGGTTTAATATATAACTGAAGGAAGCAATGATGTCAGCAGGTGTGATGTGTCTTGGTACAAGTTCCAGCATTCTTTCTTCTATAGCTTGTACGCGCTCGTCTTCAGTTTCATTTGTATCCATGATTTCTTTTAAAACAGGGTAATATACTTTTTCCTTGACATTCAATCGATCCGATTGAATGTACGTTTTGATGTCGACAAACTGATTGCCTATGACACGAATGATCCTCTCATTCTCTCCATAGACATCAACCTGTTTGATGCTTGCATTTTCAATAACTGTAGCCATTTCAATGGTGATTTTTTCGCCTTTTTCAACCAGGATTTCGCCAGTATGAGGGTTTATTATATTTTCTGCTGCGATTTTTTCTTCAATACGGTTAGAAACACCTAATTTTTTGTTGAACTTATATCGACCCACTTTAGCAAGATCATATCTCTTTTCATCAAAAAACAATGAATTGATTAAGTTCTTTGCACTTTCCACCGTTGGAGGTTCACCTGGTCTCAATTTCTTGTAGATTTCAATCAAACCTTCTTCTTGATTGGCAGTACTGTCCTTATCAAGCGTTTTAATCAATTTCTCATCTTCACCGAAAAGCGTTAAGATTTCATGATTGGATTGATATCCAAGTGCTCTGATCAAAGTCGTCGCAGGCAGTTTTCTTGTTCTGTCGATTCTGACTGAAACAATATCATTGGAATCGGTTTCGTACTCGAGCCATGCACCCCTGTTTGGGATTATGGTACTTGAATACAGTTGGGTTCCGACTTTGTCTCTTTTGACATCATAATATGGTCCCGGTGATCTGACCAATTGGCTGACGATTACCCTCTCCGCTCCATTGATTAAAAAGGTACCATTCTCCGTCATCAATGGAAAATCACCCATGAAAACTTTTTGTTCCTTGATTTCTCCCGTTTCACGGTTTATGAAACGCACTTGAACTCTTAGTGGAACCGCATAATTCACATCACGCTCTTTACATTCTTCAACACCATACTTGGGCTCTTCTTCGAATTCATAGTCAATAAATTCAAGGATCAAATTACCAGTATAGTCTTCGATTGGAGAAATGTCCTTAAAAGCCTCTTTTAAGCCTTCCTCAAGAAACCATTCATATGATTTCCTTTGAATCTCAATCAAATTGGGTTTCTCCAGCAGTTCATTGATTCTGGCAAAACTGATTCTCTCTGTTCTTCCGTACATTACAGGTTGTGGCATTAAATTTTCACCCCTTGTGTAATAAAGTCATTGTATTATAAAAGGAAAGATTTCCTTTTTAAACCTTCCATGCCATCGTTTAAAAAGCGAAAAAACTCCATTCTAAACAAACTTATAGCATTATAAAATAATATCACACGGCACAAACCGTGTCAACATGTTTTTATAAGTTTGTTTAAAAAAGAGTTTTAATTTTTCTTAATGCAGTTCTTTCTAAAAAGTATAAAATAGCCACCAAGATTTGGTGGCTATTTTATTGATAATTACTTCAATTCCACTGCAGCGCCAGCTTCTTCAAGTTTAGCTTTTACAGCTTCTGCTTCTTCTTTAGATACGCCTTGCTTAACAGCTTGAGGAGCGTTATCTACAAGATCTTTAGCTTCTTTGAGGCCTAACCCTGTAAGTTCTCTAACAACTTTGATTACGCCAATTTTCTTAGCGCCTGCATTTGCCAAGATTACATCGAACTCTGATTGCTCTTCTACCGCATCAGCTGCTGCTGCAACTGCAACTACAGGAGCAGAAGCAGAAACACCAAACTCCGTCTCACAAGCTTCTACCAATTCTTTTACTTCTAAAATAGTCATGCCTTTGATAGCTTCAATAATTTGCTCTTTAGTCATTTTGTACACCTCCGAATTTTTTTCAATATTAATAACAGTTGAAATTAAGCGTTGCTCTCTTGCTCTTTAATAAGATTAGATAAGAAGTAAGCGAAGTTTGATACTGGCGCTTTGATACTTCCAAGGAATCTTCCAAGCAATATTTCTTTTGATGGTAAGTCGGCAATTTTGATGATATCTTCCAAATTACAGTATGAACCTTCGACAATACCAGCTTTAAGTTCCAAAGCCTTATGATCTTTAGCAAAATCCTTGACGATTTTCGCAGGAATTACTGCATCATCGATTCCGAATGCGATTGCATTTGGACCAGTCAAGTCTTGAGACAATGGTTCGAACTCAGTACCTTTGATAGCAAGTTTCACCAGGTTGTTTTTGTATACTTTATACTCAACACCAGCTTTTCTGAACTTACTTCTAAGTTCAGTTGCTTCTTCAACGGTCAATCCTCTGTAATCTACAAGCACAGCAGACTTTGCATTTGAAAATCGCTCTTTGATTTCTTCAACAGCCACTTTCTTCAATTCAAGATTCTTTGACATTTGTCCACCTCCTTGTGCATAATAAAACCTCTCTTCCGTAGACAAGAGAGGTTACAATTTATTTTACAATAAATCATTTATCCTTACCTCGGTAGGAAATTAAGCGTTAGCACCTACTGTCTACGGTTTATTTACAACATTTAGAACAAAACAATTCTACCAGAGAACTATTGCTTTGTCAATTATAATTTTGCTGCGTTCAGTTTGATACCAGGACCCATTGTGCTCGCAATTGTAACACTTCGTAAATAAGTGCCTTTAGCAGCAGCCGGCTTAGCTTTGACAAGCGCTTCAACCAATGCTTGTAAGTTTTCAACCAGTTTGGCATCTTCGAAAGACACTTTACCGATTGATACGTGAACGATATTGGTTTTATCCAATCTGTATTCAACTTTACCAGCTTTGATTTCGTTCACTGCTCTTTCGATATCAAACGTTACCGTTCCTGATTTCGGGTTTGGCATTAAGCCTTTAGGACCAAGTACTCTACCCAATCGACCTAATTGGCCCATCATATCAGGAGTTGCAACGATTACATCGAAGTCAAACCAGTTTTCACTTTGAATTTTAGTGATGATATCTTCTGCGCCAACGAAATCTGCTCCAGCTTTTTCTGCTTCTTCAGCTTTTTCGCCTTTAGCGACAACAAGAACTCTTTTTGTTTTACCTGTACCGTGTGGTAAAACGATTGCACCTCTTACTTGTTGGTCAGCATGTCTACCATCGACACCCAACTTGATATGCAATTCAACTGTTTCATCAAACTTCGCTTTCGAAGTTTGTTTTACTAATTTGATTGCTTCTTCCAATTCATGAAATTTGTTTCTTTCAACAAGTTTTGTTGAATCTTGATAAGCTTTTCCTCTTTTAGGCATTTCTTTTCCTCCTTAGTGGTATTTGCGGATTAACCTCCCACGTGCTACTGTGAAGATCATTTAATCTTCTATTATGATTCCCATGCTTCTTGCCGTACCTTCTACCATGCTCATTGCAGCTTCAACACTACCAGCATTTAAGTCAGTCATTTTAATCTCTGCGATTTCCTTGACTTTAGATCTTTTCACTGTAGCAACCTTTTTCTTGTTTGGTTCACCTGAACCACTTGCGATTCCAGCCGCTTTCAATAACAAGTTTGCCGCAGGCGGCGTCTTTGTGATGAAAGTATAAGATCTGTCTTGGTATACTGTGATGACAACTGGAATAATCATTCCAACCTGATCAGCAGTTTTTGCGTTGAACTCCTTGCAGAATTGCATGATATTAACTCCTTGTTGACCAAGAGCTGGACCAACTGGTGGTGCCGGAGTCGCTTTACCTGCAGGAATTTGTAATTTTACAAGACCTGTAACTTTTTTAGCCATTTATTACACCTCCTTTTTTAATGATATTAGTTCTTTTGGATTTGATCAAATTCAAGTTCTACAGGTGTTTCCCTGCCAAACATTGAGATTGTCGCTTTGATAGATTGTCTTTCCATATGAATTTCTTCGACTGTGCCCAGGAAATTCTCAAACGGACCTGATATAACCGTGATTGAGTCTCCAATCGCAAAATCAATTTCAATTTTACGTTTTTCAAGACCCATATTTTCAACTTCATCGTCCGTCAGCGGAATTGGTTTGGACCCAGGGCCCACAAATCCAGTCACGCCTCTTGTGTTTCTTACAACATACCAAGATTCGTCAGTCATAATCATTTTAACCAATGCATAACCTGGGAAGATTTTTTTGGACTTGTCCTTACGTTTGCCGTTCTTGATTTCCACTACGATCTCAGTTGGAACGACAACTTGCAGGATTTCATCCTCCATACCTCTATTTTCAACGATCTTTTCTATGTTCGCCTTCACTTTGTTCTCGTGACCCGAGTACGTGTGAACGACGTACCATTTCGCATTATTCGTTTCTGACATGATTTTTCAAACCTCCTCCCATAATTATTGTATCAGCCTTATGCAAGTAAGTTGAAGAAAAATTTAAAAATCGTATCTAGCACTCCAATGGTCACTGCTGAGATCAAAACCATAACAAGCACAACAACTGTGTAATTCCATACATCCTTACGCGTTGGCCAAGTCACTTTCTTGATTTCACTTCTTACACTCTTGAAAAACTTGCCTGCGCCTGGTTTTTTTTCTTTTACATTACTAGAAGACATTTTTATCTCAACCCCTTATTCAATATTAGAAACTACTTAGTTTCTTTGTGAAGCGTATGCTTCCTGTCGAATTTACAATATTTCATCATTTCAATTCTGTCTGGGTTGTTTTTCTTGTTCTTTGATGTGTTGTAATTTCTGTTTTTGCACTCTGTACAAGCTAATGTGATATTCACTCTCATTTCGACACCTCCTAAACCGACTATTGTCCGTGCCTGGCAATGCACACTCCATCCACTATAACATCACTAATTTAACCTACCACAAAACGTTTTGCATGTCAATAAAACCTCAACACTTTTTGTGCTGAAATAATGTTAACAATAATTCAAATCGTTTGAAAAAGTTAAATAAGGACTAGTTGCCACTAGTCCTTATTACATGTCATTTTGGATTACGACCTTAAACACTCATGATATTCTAACGCATATCCTGTTAAAAATCAAGTTTTTTTTAAGTTAGTCTGTAATCTTGATTACAGATCCAGCTCCTACTGTTCTTCCACCTTCACGGATAGAGAATCTTAAACCCTCTTCTACCGCGATTGGTGCTATAAGTTCGATGCTCATTTCGATGTTGTCTCCAGGCATACACATTTCAACACCTGCTGGTAAATCGATTGATCCAGTTACATCTGTTGTTCTAAAGAAGAATTGTGGTCTGTAACCTTTGAAGAACGGTGTATGTCTTCCGCCCTCTTCTTTAGTAAGAACGTATACTTGCGCCTCAAACTTTGTATGTGGATGGATAGTTCCCGGTTTTGCAAGAACTTGTCCTCTTTCAATCTCTGTTCTTTGGATTCCTCTTAAAAGAAGACCGCAGTTATCGCCTGCTTGACCTTCATCAAGAAGTTTCTTGAACATCTCTACGCCTGTTACCACTAACTTTCTTGGTGCATCAGCGAGACCTACGAGTTCAACTTCTTCTTGAACTTTAATAACGCCTCTTTCAATTCTACCTGTTGCAACTGTTCCACGACCTGTAATCGAGAATACGTCTTCAACTGGCATCAAGAATGGTTTGTCTGTCGCTCTCTCGGGTTGCGGGATGTAAGTGTCAATGATATCGAACAATTCGATGATTTTTTCTGCCCACTCTGGTTCGCCTTCAAGTGCTTTAAGAGCCGATCCTCTGATGATTGGTGTGTCATCACCCGGGAAATCGTATTCAGTCAAAAGGTCTCTTACTTCCATTTCAACAAGCTCAAGTAATTCTTCGTCGTCTACCATATCACATTTGTTGAGGAACACAACGATGTATGGAACGCCTACTTGTCTCGAAAGAAGGATATGCTCTCTTGTTTGTGGCATTGGACCGTCAGCTGCGGAAACAACAAGGATGGATCCGTCCATTTGAGCGGCTCCTGTGATCATGTTCTTTACGTAGTCGGCGTGACCTGGACAGTCTACGTGAGCGTAGTGTCTAGCTGGAGTTTCGTACTCGACGTGAGCAGTAGAGATAGTGATTCCTCTTTCTCTCTCTTCTGGTGCCTTATCGATGTTGTCAAAGTCTACTTTTGCGCCTAAAGCGTACTTCTCAAATAGAACTTTAGTGATTGCAGCTGTTAGAGTTGTTTTACCGTGGTCAACGTGACCGATTGTCCCAACATTACAGTGAGGCTTGTTTCTTTCAAATTTTTGCTTAGCCATGGATTTCTTCCTCCCTTGTTAACTTATATATATTTTAACAAGCACTTTTGCACTTGTCTGTAAACCCACTAATTTAAATTCACCAAAAATTTCTCGAGTTTCTTTTTCACTCTTTGAAGTGCATTGTCAACTGATTTTACATGTTTGTCCATTTCCAGTGAGATTTCATTGTATGACTTCCCTTCAAGATATGCGTTGAGAACTTTCCATTCGAGGTCACTGAGCACTTCACCCATTTTTTCCTCAATCTGGCTCAATTCTTCCCTTTTGATGACCAGATGTTCAGGATTGAGCTCCTTACTGTTCATCATCATATCATAAAGGGTTCTGTCCGACTCCTCATCAAAGATTGGTTTGTTGAGTGAGACGTATGAATTGAGTGGTATGTGCTTTTGTCTAGTAGCAGTTTTGATAGCAGTTATGATCTGCCTCTTGATACAAAGTTCTGCAAATGACCTGAATGAAGTGACCTTGTCTGGTTGAAAATCTCTTATCGCTTTAAAAAGACCAATCATTCCTTCCTGCACAATATCCTCACGATCCGCCCCGATAAGAAAATAGGCTCTCGCTTTGCTTCTAACAAAATTCTTGTACTTTCTGATCAGCTGCTCTTGAGCTTTAGGGTCACCTTTACGTGCAAGTTCGACCACAATTTCTTCATCAAAGCTGTCGTGATTATACCATGTCGCAGTCTCAATTGGCTCCATCAAAGCTGTCCTCCCCAAATGTTAGAAACGGATTCTTAACAAGTCATAAAGTCATTATATATTATTCGCAATCCTGACGTCAAGTCATCATCAAGAGTCAAACTTCAATATTTTCCCAACGGCTTCAGAGTCGTTCCAACTATGGAACAAAGCTATTGAAATTATTGTTGTGCGGTTTTCGACTGGCGCTGCCTCACTACCTCGTACATCACTACGGCGCCCGCCACCGCAGCATTGAGCGAACTCACTTTCCCAAACATTGGAAGCGATATCATGAAATCACATTTTTCTTTGACAAGCCGGCTGATGCCTTTGCCCTCATTGCCAATTACCACGCCAATACTTCCAATAAGTTTAGCATCGCAATAATTTTGAGCACCCATGTCTGTACCGACAATCCATAATCCATTCGCCTTCAATTCTTCGATGGTCTGGGAAATGTTTGTCACTTTTGCTACAGGTACGTATTCAACTGCTCCGCAAGAAGTCTTCACAACGGTCTGATTGATGAGGGCACTCCTCCTCTTAGGTATAATCACACCATGTGCTCCGACAGCATTTGCAGTTCTGATGATGCTGCCCAAGTTGTGGGGATCAGTGATTTCATCGCATATGATCAAAAATGGTTCCTCACCTTTGGATTTGGCGATTTCAATCAGTTCTTCCACTTCATGATAGGGATACGGCGCTACGTATGCGATCACACCCTGATGATTTTCACCATCTGTGATTCTATCCATTTTTTTACGATCCAAATACTGGATCAAATACTTTCGCTCTTTGGATATGTCTATGATCTTTTGTATCGGTTTATCTTTGGTGTTTTCCAGCACAATGATCCTATTGATTTCATGACCCGATTCCAGTGCCTCTAAAACAGGATTTCTTCCATATATTATATCTTCCATTCATACCTTCCTTTATCTACAATAATCCAAAAGAAGCTCGTACTTCAGCTATAGCTCCACAAGTCATTTTACCTTCTGGACACGGACCAATCAAACATTTCGGGCCTGCATTTCCAAACACATTTGGTGCGACCTGCTTGACTATTCGGAGCATCTCAGTCGCAAGTTCACGAATCTCCCATTGTGCTCTATTGCAGCATCGATGATTGAAGAAATTGATCAGGCTTCTCGCATTCATGCTCACAACAATTTTTGTTTCACATGCGTTAGGAAATACAAACCGCGCATCCTCAACCGCCACTTTTTCAGCTTGGGATCTTGCCTTCTTCTCACTATACCCTTTTTCGATGTATCTTAAATAATAATCTTCTTCCAACTTTTCGGCAATAGTGTCATAAACTTTTTGATCATCTGCCATTGCCTGTTCAAACATCTCCCGCACTTCCGGATTGGACCCAATGGCCGGTGGGATGATATACTCAAAAGCATCAAGTTTAACGTATCTTTGTGATTGTTGGGAGTATGAGGCGATTCTATGTCTGACAAGTTGATGCGTCAGCACCCTGCTGACTCCTTCTATCGCAAAGGTGAACGAAATATGCTCAAGTGGAGAAAAATGTCCATACTCCATCAATTTATCCAAAAAAATACCGGATGATTCATCATCCAGGTTTTCATATAAAGTTTCAATGCCGACTGGGGAATAGCACAGTTTGGCAGAAGCTGCAATCACCTTTTCAGGTTCAGGGGTATGTGCAATAAGCTTAACCTTCATCAAATTGACCTCCTTATCTTTCATCTTGATCTCCTATTGTTCATCTGAGGAAAAATACGAATCCCCGAATGGGAGAATTCCAATCAGGTATTTTCTATAACGTCCTGTGAAATCATTTTCATCTTCGACTTTCACATCTGTAATCCTGAACTTCAAGATTCCTGTTTTATAGAGGATGTTGGAATGCCTCTCATCGAGAATTCCCTGCATTCTGACAACAACAGCCTCATCCTTTGGATCTTCTGTATCGACCGGATCCAAGACAAAGGACTTGTATCCCAATATAATCAAGACAATCAGTGTCATCCCAATTAAAATCCTATCCTTACGTTTCATTGTGTTCACCGAGATCCTTTATTGAATTTTCTTTCGAATCAATGGCTTTTATGGTCAAGTGAACGATTTCATACAAGCGTTCCTTTCGATCTGTCAAATAAAGATAGCCAATCAATGCCTCATAACCGGTTGCGTATCTATAGTCTGACAAGAGTGCATTTTTGGGAACCGTACTCGACTTCTGATTTCTTCCTCGCTTGATCATCTGCCATTCATCTTCACTGAAAGATTCCCTCAGCCTATGCACTGCCGTCGCCTGTGCGTTTGCATTGACAAATTGTTTGGCTTTTTTTGACATTTCATGTGGTGTCATAACAAATTGACTGATTAGGTACGTTCTGATGTAAGCTTCATAGATGGCATCACCCAAAAAAGCCAACTTCAGCGGATTCATCATTCTAACATCCATATCCGATAAACTATTCAATTCAGCATTCTCTAAAAAATCGTTCATAAAAGCCTCTTCACTCGAGTATTGTTTAGAACAGTGGGGGCAATTGTAATGGAT
Source organism: Clostridia bacterium (assembly GCA_014859095.1). GTDB lineage: Bacteria > Bacillota > Clostridia > Peptostreptococcales > Acidaminobacteraceae > Fusibacter_D. The sequence goes on from JACUUV010000007.1 coordinate 53,937, forward strand.
ACAACAGCCCCCACAAATTATCGGTTTAATTATTTGACACACAAGTTCCGTATACTGTAATCGATACGCTCAAGTACGTTCGCACACCCTATGACTTCCATCACCTTGGCGATGTCGGGACCGTGCACCTGACCGGTCAACGCGACTCGAACTGGCATAAACAGGTTCTTGCCTTTATGGCCGGTTTCTTTCTGGACTTCCTTAAGCAGGCGTTTTACATCCTCGGAAGTGATTACTTCTAGTTCAGACACCTTATTGGAAAAGCGCTCCAGCATCTCTGACACATGTGGCATTTCAATCATTTCTCTTGCTTCGTTGTCTTCAAGTTCTATCGTATTTACATTGAACAAATTGTAGTAGTCTGAGATTTCATTCAACTTATCAAGTCTTTCTCTCAAGATATCGACGATATTTCTGTATTTCGAGAACTCAACATCGAATTCAGACTCACTGACAAATCCACTCTCAACAAAATAAGCTTTTGAAAGCACTGTCAATTGGTCCAAATCGTAATTTCTAATATATTGGTTGTTCATCCAATTGAGTTTTTCCACATCGAATACACCACTGGATTTTGATACTCTATCAAATGAAAATTTATTGATCAAAGTTTGCATGTCCATAATCTCTTCACCATCATCCGGTGACCATCCCACAAGTGCGATATAATTGATCAAAGCTTCTGGCAAATAGCCTTTACGTTTGAAGTCCTCAACTGAAACATCACCTTCACGTTTGCTGAGTTTCTTTTTGGATTGTCCCAAAATGACAGGCAAATGAACGAATTGTGGAGCTTCCCACCCGAAAGCCTCATAAGTATAAATGTGCTTAGGCGTGGAGATCAACCATTCGTCACCTCGTACAACGTGTGTGATTCCCATGAAATGATCGTCAACGACTACAGCCATATGATAAGTAGGAAAACCATCAGTTTTCATCAAAACCTGATCGTCCATATCATCCGTATTCACCTCTATATGCCCCTTGATGGCGTCATCAAATTCAATCACCCTACCTTCAGGCAACTTCAATCGCACCACGTGAGGGAGTCCTGCAGCAAGTTTCTCGTCTACCTCAGCTTTGGAAAGTTTCCTGCAAAATCCATCGTATTTAGGCGTTAAGCCATCAGACTTTTGTTTTTCCCGGACTTGCTCCAGACGTTCCTTGGTACAGAAGCAATGATAGGCATGTCCTGACTCAATCAATTGGTCCGAGTGTTTCTTATAAAGTTCCAGTCTGTGTGACTGAATATAAGGTCCAAATTCGCCCTTTTCAATAACGCGATGAGTACCCTCATCAATAAACGGACCTTCATCATGGACAACACCAGCCCACTGCATGGAGTTGATCATGCCTTCAATTGCACCTTCAACGAATCTGGTTTGATCGGTATCTTCGACACGAATCAGATAAGTGCCTTCATTTTGTTTCGCATACAAAAAATTATATAACGCCGTTCTCAGACCACCTATATGTACATATCCGGTAGGACTCGGCGCAAATCTCAATCTGGGCTTCATAACGTTTGCCTCCTCTTTTCTTCTCGCCTATTATACTAAAAATCAGAACCTCTTTCAATCACCTTCTTCATCCCCGACATTATATAGGCATAACTGCCAGAATCATGAGGTTTTGTGCAATCACTACAATCTTTGATCCCATTCGTCATCTTGAAGTTTCCCCCACATTCACCCCTCAGCATATAAAGTGGACAATAGCAAAAAAGACAGTTGAACTCCTCATCGGCCACATTTTTGTGGCAAGGGAAGAATTCGCAAACTTTATTTTGAAAAAACTTGTAATTCTCAGACATCTATACCTCCATTTTATTTAGCAGTACGATTGCTTGGCTGGAAATTCCCAGACCGGCACCTTCGAACCCCAATTTTTCAGTTGTTGTCGCCTTTATATTTATCTGATTCAACTCACAGCCCATCACTTCGGAGATGATTTTTCTCATTACCTCAATGTGAGGAGCCATTTTAGGTTGCTGTGCCACAATAGTGGCATCTAAGTTGACAATTGAATATCGATGTTCTTTCATAGTTTCAGCCACACTCTTTAATAGCACTACACTGGATATATCTTTATACTCATCCGATGTATCAGGAAAATGCCTTCCGATATCACCAAGTGCCATTGCTCCAAGCAAAGCATCCATGATGGCATGAAGCAAAACATCAGCATCCGAGTGCCCGAGCAAACCTTTTTCAAAGGGCACGTTCACACCTCCCAGTATAAGATCCCTTCCCTCCACCAATTGGTGGACATCATATCCCATTCCGATTCTCATAAGTTATCACTCCCAGGATAACCAGTCCAAAATGGCTTGACCGAAAATCAGATCCATTGGAGTGGTTATTTTTATATTGGATTTTTCACCTTCACATAACAACACTTTATAATCGTATTTTTCCATAAGGCTCGCATCGTCTGTTCCGACAAACCGATCTTTGCTAGCTCTATCATGCACTTTCCTAAGCTCGGAATGCTTGAAAACCTGAGGCGTCTGAACACCCCATATCTCTTCTCGATTCAAAGTCGTCTGCACAACATTGTCAGCATCCACAATTTTCAGTGTATCCGTTGACGGCAACGCAGACACGATCGAATCAAAATCAGCCATATACTTAAGATTTCTATACAGCCACTTGATATCGACAAAAGGGCGAACCCCATCATGCACCACAATCCACTCTATCGGATCAGGAATACATTTCAACGCTTTATGGACAGACTCCTGTCTGTTTGATCCACCCTCTACGACATGAATCAGTTGAGGAAAACCATACGCCTTCTGCCACCTAATGATTTTTTCCTCCACAGAAACCAACACTTCCTTTGGCACAACAACCCAAACCACATCAATGATTGCCTCTTTCAAAATGTTTACAAGTGTCCATTCCAGAATTTCTCGATTCCTCAATAGCATGAATTGCTTTTTTTCACCGGATTGCATCCTGCTGCCCGTTCCTGCGGCAGGAATAATTGCTCCAACCTGTTTACCTTCGTACATCTTTTTTCTCTCTTTCTGTCAACATGTTCGCCTACATTATATCAAAAAAAAGATAAAGAAGGTCAAATAACCTTCTTATCGATTTCATTTTTTGGATTTGGCGAAAATCATACGCCCTGCGGATGTTTGTAAAACGCTTGTTACGATGACCTGAATGTTTTCGTTGATGAATTTCCGGCCATCTTCGACCACGATCATAGTTCCATCATCCAGATAGGACACCCCTTGATTGTTTTCCTTGCCCTCTTTGATGATTTGAACCAACATTTCCTCACCCGGCAGAACAACAGGCTTCACTGCATTTGCAAGTTCGTTGATATTGAGGATATGTACTTCCTGAAGTGAAGCGACCTTATTGAGGTTGAAGTCATTTGTCACAATGCTCGCATTCATCTTTTGAGCGAGTTTGATCAATTTTACATCAACTTCAGAAATATCCTCAAAGTCCTCATCGATGATCTTGACGTCAATCGGAAGTTCCTTCTGAATGATTTTGAGAATATCAAGACCTCTTCTTCCTCTGTTGCGCTTCAGCCCATCCGATGAATCAGCGATATGTCTGAGTTCTCTTAGGACAAATTCAGGAATGATGATGTCACCCTCTATGAATCCTGTCTTGCAAATATCGGCAATGCGTCCATCGATGATGACACTTGTGTCCAAAATCTTTGGCTTGGCGCCATAAGTCCCAACTTTTTCTTTGCTTTGTTTTCCTACATTGATGCGCTTTGTTAAGTCGCCAAGCCTGGATGAATCTTTCGAATTCCTTTGTGCGATATTGATTCCCAAATAACCCAAGAATATATAAGCCAATATTTTAAGCGCACTTGCCACCATTGGTATAGGTATGATCTCAAACAACCCACTTATTAAAAAAGCTACGACGAGTCCAAGTACAAGACCTCCAAACATAAATAACAATTCATGTTGAGGAATTTTTTCGAGTTCTGTTTGGGTATACTGTGCAAGTTTTTTTCCTAGGGCGATCATCAATTTGGAAAAGAAAAAAGTAATAATGGTAAAAATAAGTCCGAATAAAATTGGCAGCGATATCGTATAAACCATTCGATGAAGATTAAAAAGATCCCTTTCATAAACAAAATCCGTCAAATAGATCCCGGTTCCAACACCGACACAAAATCCGACAAAAATAATGATATATTTGATTATTTTCTCAATCACGCTAACCCTCCCTTCCATTAATTTTATTGCACCCTTTTTGAGGGTCTTTTAAATTGTAACACAGCAACAAAGAATTTCAAAGCACACAAAAAAAAATGAGGCCTAAGCCCCGTTTTTTTCTTCTAATGACTACCTATGGTCATGTTGACCAAAGTGGCCGCTTCATCTTCATTCAAATTTTTTGCTAAAATCATTTCACTGATCAATATTTGCTTTGAATTGCTGAGCATCTTCCTCTCGCCTGTTGACAATCCTTTTTCACGATCCAATATTTCAAGATTTCTGACAACTTGTGCCACTTCAAATATATCACCAGTCTTCACTTTTTCCAGATTGGATCTGTAGCGCCTGTTCCAGTTGTCTGGCATAACACCCTTTTCTTGACTCAAGACTTCCATGACTTCAGTCAAAACATCGTTGTCAACAACTTTACGTACACCCAAATTCTCAGCGGAATCAATCGGCAACATCACTTTCATGTTCTTAATTGGCAATTTTAAAATATAAAACAGTTTACTGTCACCCAGCAACTCTTTTTCTTCTATTGCTTCAATAATCCCCGCTCCATGCATAGGGTACACAACTCTATCTCCGATTTTAAACATTCAATCCCTCCATGCATCCTTTATTTATATTTATTATACACTATTTTGAGCTTAATCACAACAAACCTACATTCTACATTTAGCTTTATTCCTTGTCAAGCCTTTTATTCAGAGGGATTATTTGTTTATATTACTTTTTGTTTAAATTCATTTGTGATAGAATAAAAGCAATCCATATCTCTAAGTTGAATTTTGATCTTATGTTTATAGGAGGAATTATGAAAGACGTAATTTATGATGAATTTCAAAATAAGGTAGACGAAGTCCTGATCAGACATGCAAATTTATTGGATATAGTCAGCAAAATGAGTGAATCGGCTTCAAAATCCAATCGCGCAGTGATCAAGTCCATAACAAATTGCGGTTGTGTGAAATTGGATGTCTCCAAAACAGAGTTCCCGGAAGGGCTTACATATGATGCCTTTAAGGAATATCGCGCAGAGCACATTCAGGGTAAACCATGTGCCGTTTGCCGAGAAAAAATTGAAGAGGAACTGGGCAGACTTGAGTTCTATGTCGCAGCCCTGTGCAACGTTCTCGATTTGAACCTTTATGATGTTCTTCTTAAAGAATACAATAAGATCAACACTCTCGGTAAATTCAGTCTCTATTAAAATCCAGTTAAATAAAAAGGCAGCAAACGACATCCATGAGATGCCATTTGCTGCCTTTTTATTTTCACTAAAAAAAGTATTTGAATACCTCTTCAATATGTTTCATGCCTATAGCCTGAAAATTATCAGGTCGATTCAAACCATCTAGATTTGCGTGTGGAATAAGTGCTTTCTTAAAACCCATTTTGGCAGCTTCATTGACCCGCTGCTGCACTTGATTGATTGCACGGATCTCACCGGTCAATCCGACTTCTCCAAAAACAATCATATCGTCAGAAATCTTTATCTCTCTGAAACTTGAAGCAATTGCGACGATGATGGCTAGATCCGCAGCAGGTTCATCAATAGTCATGCCACCCACGACATTAAGATAGATATCCTGATTGTAAAGCATCATTCCAGCTTTTTTTTCAAGCACCGCAGTCAGAAGAATCAATTTGTTGTAATCAATTCCCACAGCCATTCTTCTAGGCATATTGAAGTTGGTCTGCGAAACCAGGCACTGCATTTCCACCAAAACGGTTCTTGTCCCTTCCAAAGTTGGAATAACAACGGAACCAGCTTCCTTGATCATAGTATTTGACAAGAATATTTTCGAAGGGTTATCGACCTCTTGCAATCCAAAATTCGTCATTTCAAAAATTCCGATTTCATTGGTTGAACCAAATCTATTTTTCACAGCCCTTAGTATTCTAAAAAGGTTATGTCCTTCACCTTCAAAATAAAGAACCGTATCCACCATGTGTTCCAGTACTTTGGGTCCGGCAATGGTTCCTGTCTTGGTGACATGACCAACCAAAAATGTACTGATCCCATTCTTTTTTGAAAGATTCATGAATTGGTTGGTTCCTTCCCTGACCTGACTGACACTTCCAGGCGCTGATGCGACTTCCGGCCCGTACACGGTTTGGATGGAATCCACAATAAGAACTTCCGGTTTCAGATTTTCTACATGATATTTGATTTTTTCCAAGTTGTTTTCAGCGACGATATACAAATGCTCTGAATCCACACCCAGCCTTTGCGCGCGGAGCTTTGTCTGTTTGACGGACTCCTCTCCTGAAACGTAAAGCACCAACCTCTCGCTACTTGCTATATTATGTGCCACTTGAAGCAAAAGTGTTGATTTTCCAATTCCCGGATCTCCTCCGACCAAGATCAAGGATCCCTTTACCACACCGCCTCCAAGAACAATATCGAGTTCCTTGATTTGTGTGGAATAACGCTCTTCCAAATCGAATGTGACATCTATTATCTTTTGAGGTTGACTTGCATTTCCGATATCAAGTGTCGCCGCTTTCATCGGTTTTACATCCGGTTCTTCCACAAAACTGTTCCAAGCTCCACAATCAGTGCATTTCCCAAGCCATTTGGGTGAAATGCTTCCACATTCCTGACAAACATATTTGCTTTTGATTTTAGACATTTTTTCTCCTCTGTGTCTTATGATGAATCAGTCTTTTTCCCGAGTCATCCAAATCAAATGATATTTCGAATGACTCCTCGATGCTTTCCAGTACATACTCCGCAACAACGTCTTTGATTTCTTTATCTACCGCGCGTCCCAAGGGTCTGGCTCCATACTCTGGGCTGTAGTACTGCTTTGCGATCCATTCGATGACAACGTCGGAAACAGTGATTTCCAATTTTTTTTCCGACATTTGTGTCTTAAAGGCTTCAATATGTTTTTTTACAATAAGTGACGCTGAAGCGACACTCAGAGGATCAAACACGATGATTTCATCCATTCGGTTGATGAATTCCGGTTTAAAGAATGATTTGCAAGCTTCCCTTATTTTTTCTTCGTTGTTGACGGCATCTGTGGACTTTAAAAATCCGACTTGTTTGTTGACCAAATCCTTTGTTCCAAGATTTGATGTGAGTATGATCAGAGCATCTTTGAAATTCACACTCACGCCACGCCCGTCCTTGAGAGTCCCTTCATCCATCACCTGAAGCAGTATGTCTATGACCTCTTCATGAGCTTTTTCCACTTCATCAAACACCACTACTGAATACGGATTTTTTTTGACCGCACCCGTCAGATAGCCACCTTCTCTATGTCCCTCATATCCTGGAGGTGATCCGATCAATTTTGACACGGCATGCTTTTCCATATATTCGGACATATCGATCTTGATCAGACTTCGATCATCTCCATAGAACACATCCGCTATTTTTCTTGCAAGCTCTGTTTTTCCAACTCCGGTCGGTCCGACAAAAAGGAATACTCCCGTAGGTTTCCTTGGATCTTTGATTCCAATTCTTGAACGTTTGAGTGCTCTTGAGATGACATTGACGGCATTCTCCTGACCAAAAATGCTCTCCGATAGTTTACTTTCAAGTGCCACAAGTCTTTCTTTGTCATTTGAGGATAACTTGGTAATGGGAATCTGAACCCAATCCGAGACCACTTTTTCAATATCCGCTTTCACAATAAGTAGCTTCTGTGAAGACATTAAAGCTTTTGTGTTTCGATTCTTCTCAATATGAGATAAAATCCGTTTTTCCTCACCTTGTATTTTTGATGCATATTCAAAATCCATTTCTATAATCGAATTTTCTTTTTCTATTTTCAATTGTTGTAGCCTATATTTCAATTCATCAATTATTTCCAATGTTTTGAGATTCTCATACCTCTTTCTTGAAGACGCTTCATCAATAATATCGATTGCCTTATCAGGAAGTCTTCTATCTGTAAGATACCGCTTTGATAGCTGAATAGCGCTTCTTACCGCTTCGTCACCGATCACAACACCATGATGGATCTCATAATTGGATTTGACATGATTTAAAATTTCATAAGTTTCTTCATCTGTTGGTTCCTTGACATCAATGACAGTCATTCTTCTGACCAACGCCTGATCAGGTTCCATATATTTTTGAAAGTCGTCATAAGTTGTTGCGCCAATGACTTGGATCTGACCATTCGCCAAATAGGGTTTCAATATGCCTATTGCATCCAGCGACTTATCTCCAGTGGCTCCCACGCCAATGAGATTGTGTATCTCGTCGATAAATGCGATGGTATTGCCTCCTGTGATCATACTTTGGATCCAATCGTTCATCCGCTCCTCGAATTGCCCCCTATAAGAAGTTCCCGAGACCAACGATCCAATGTTTACCTCAATTATTTTCTTGTCTTTGAGCACATCCGGGACGTGACCGTCAGCAATTCTGTTGGCCAGCCCCAGTACTATTGCCGTTTTCCCGACTCCAGGTTCTCCAACAAGACATGCATTATTTTTGGTTTTTCTTGATAAAACCAACAATATACGCTCAATAATCTCTTCTCTTCCAATGACAATGTCAAATGGCACATCTTTGGCACGTTCCGTCAAATCCATACCAAATGTAGAGGTCTTTTCTTCCTCGTAATCTGTCGACAGCTCCATCATCTTGATATTCAGTTTGCCCGTTGCATCGCCCTTGATGATGTTTGTTTCGAGGATTGTGCTTTGTTGTTCAACCAACACACCTTTTAGGACACTCGCTATATCCAGATTCAGTCGGCTCAAAATTTTATATCCCATGCACAATCTATCATGCATGATCGCTAAAAAAATATGTTCAGGAATTATTTCAGAATTGTTCGTCTTGACAGCATATTGATGACTTCTTTCCAAACACTCCCGCGCTCTTCTTGTATAATCTTCTATGCCTTCAGAAGAGTCACTTTTCCCAATGATTTTCACAATTTCCATTTTGACATTTTGGTGGGTCACTCCATAACTCTCCAGCAATTCGGCCACTTTAGAACCTTTTATGAGTGACAATCCTAGAGCGAAGTGTTCTGTACCTATGAATTTATGTCCCAAATCACGCGCCTCTGCAAAAGCAAAATTAATCACGTCATTCGCTTTTTCATCAAAGTTATAATCCAATATCGCTCACCATCCTGCTTTTCTTCTAGTTTAACAATTAAAAGGGGATATTGAAAGAAAAAAGGATACGAATGCTTTCGCATTCGTATCCTTTTTTCTATTTTTCATTATCTTTCTTAATCTGTTCAATGATTTTAACTGCGATTTGCATTGGTACTTCATCATAACGATCTACCCGCATACTGAACCAACCTCTTGCCTGTGTCATGGATCTTAAATCAGTCGCATATTCAAACATTTCTGATTGTGGTGCCTCGGCGATGACTTTTTGATATCCTGACTCATTGGGTTCCATACCAAGAATTCTGCCTCTTCTTCTGTTCATATCGCCCATGATGTCTCCCATATACTCATCAGGCACATAGATCTCCACATGAGCAACAGGTTCAAGCAATACAGGTTTCGCCTGCTCCATACCTTTCTTGAACGCCAAGTGGGCAGCCATCTTAAAGGCCATCTCAGATGAGTCGACCGCATGGTACGATCCGTCAAGCAATGTCGCTTTGATGTTGACCACTGGGCAACCTGCCAATATCCCACGATCCAATGACTCCAATAGACCTTTTTCAACTGCAGGAATATACTGTCTTGGTACTGATCCACCAAAAATCTTCTCTTCGAAAACGAAATTTTCATTTGATGGTTCAAATTTAACGTGAATATCTCCGTACTGTCCTGCGCCTCCTGATTGTTTCTTGTGCTTACCTTGGACCGTCGCAACACCTTTTATTGTTTCTCTGTAAGCTACCTTAGGTGGCTCAAGGGTGACTTCCACTCCAAACAAGTTTTTAAGTTTGCTTGTGATGACTTGTATTTGCATGGTTCCCTGTCCACCGAGCAATGTTTGCTTTGTTTCTTTATTACGTTCTATTTCAAATGATGGATCTTCTTCAGTAAGGCGATGTAGGGATGACACAATTTTCTCCTCGTCACCCTTTGCTTTTGGCTCGATTGCCAAATAAAGTGCAGGCTTAGGAAGATTCATGCTCACATATTGAATCGGATGATCTTTATCGCAAAGAGTATCTCCAGTTTCAGTGTATTGCAGTTTAGCTGTCGCGGCAATATCTCCAGCGGTGACTTTTGCCACTTCAAGTTGCTCTTTTCCTCTTAATAAGAATAAAGAACCAAACTTTTCTTTTTCATCTTTATTGGCGTTGATGATTTCCATATCCTTGACTGCAATACCCGAATAAACTTTGAAAAGAGAAATCTTTCCTACAAATGGGTCGACAATTGTTTTGAAAACAAATGCTGAGAAAGGTTCGCTTTCTTCTACTTTTCTTTCGAGCTCCTCATGCGAGTCCGGATGCTCACCTTTGTAGACGCCCTCATTCAACTCTTTTGGAGTCGGGAAATAATCAAAGATCATATCCATTAGAGTGTGGACTCCAATTCTCTTTTCCACCGAACCAACAAGTACCGGCACTATTTCTCCTGCTATCACACCTTTTCTGAGTCCTTCACGGATCTCTTCATTGGTGAAAGTCTCTCCCTCAAAATATTTCATCATGAGTTCTTCATCGCTCTCTGCAACTGCTTCAATCAACATATCCCTAATTGGCTTCACTCGTTGTTCCATTTCAGCTGGAATTGGAGCATCGATGCACTGTGTTCCATTGAATTCTCTACCGACCAAATCGGCCACGTTGACAAACCCCTTGAACTCAGGTCCTTCTCCTATCGGTATGCAAAATGGAGCGATTTTCTTGCCGAATGTATCTTTCAGCTCTTTTAAAACTTTGACGTAATTCACGTTGTCTTTGTCCATTTTATTGATGAATATGATTTTAGGCATATTTCTTTTTTCCGTGAAATTCCAAGCTTTCTCAGTACCAACTTCAATCCCGGAGGAAGCGTCGACCATGATTACCGCGCCACCTGCGACCCTAAGAGCACCAAATACATCACCCACGAAATCAAAGTAACCCGGTGTATCTAGAAAATTGTATTTATGATCTTTCCATTCAATTGGAACCACTGATGTTCCAATACTGAATTTGCGATTGATTTCTTCTTTATCAAAATCCGAAACGGTATTTCCATCTTCAACTTTTCCCATCCTTGTAGTAACTTTCGTTGTAAATAGCAATGCTTCTGCCAATGTAGTCTTTCCGCTTCCTCCATGTCCTAAAAATGCCACGTTACGAATTTTGTCGACTGAATAATTTTTCATAAGTAAAGCTCTCCTCTCGGTTGGATTTGATTGAATATTTGCATTATTTATAATATTCTATAAACTTTTGAAAAATCCTTCTGAAAAGTCAAAATATTTCTCTTCACTTGAACTCACAAAAAGACGCTTCCACGTTTATATACCCATGGAAGCGTCCAACTGCACAATTTAAATCAAAGAATTCCAGACATTTTTGTGACTTTCAGACCATTTTCTGTCCACGCATCGATAATTGCGTTGAGTCCGATGATGCTCGGATATCCGTCACATCGTGAAAATCGATCACAGCGTCATCCGCATACGCTTATTGTCGTATCCGATGGCATTTCGATGAGATCCACCAGTTTAAGTGCAATGTCCATTATTTCTTTAGTCGTCATATCCATCTCCGATTTCAACTCATTTATCTTACCGGACAAGCTCCCGTGTCACATCCGTCAGAACCTATATCGAGTTGAATTTCCTCTTTTTCATATTTGGTGATCAAAGATGGTCTGAAAGGCTTCATCTGAGAAAAACGTTTGTTGTATTCTTCCTCGTCGATGGCTTCATAAGGCATCAGTTGATAGAAACTGTCTTCGAGTGGTAAGAACGAAAGTGCCACAGTATCATCCCAATTGTTGTAAACCCATTCTTCAACGATTTCCCATTCGTTAGGTCTGACATGTACAGTGATTGAACAGTTATGATCCACATAATGCTCCATGAACATCTTATAAGTCTCAAGTTGCTCGAGTGCAGAAACGTCATATTTGGTTTTACCAATCGGTGATTTTTCAGGGAATTCCACAACTTTTGTAGTACAAGTCTCCCATTCCTGACCAACTTCAGGCAAAACAGAGTAGCCGAGCTCTTCACAAACTTTAACCAGAGGATCATGTGAGTTGATGCGTACACGTCTGATGAAATATGGTGAATGTGAAAAATGGACACCACTGGATACACTAGGAAGTTGTGACAATGTGCCTTCCGGTTTGACGGTTGTGACAAGAATCGGTATTCCGCCACCCAACTCGGCAGCATACATTTCCGCTTCTTTTTTAGCAGCATCACGCATTTGTCGAAGCAGATTCTTCTGTTCATCCAGAGTTAGCTTTGTGGCATTGACCATATCCTGCCAACCTGTCAAAGAACATCCAAGCAATTTATCTCTTTGCTGAACATTGTTCCACATCGGGAGCTCCAGTTCAACGCAAGTCATTCTGTAACTTGAACGCGCTGACATTCTTTGTGCTTTCAACAGGCCTGCGATATCAAGATTGCCTTTTTCATCTGCGAATGCGAAAACATTCACTGTTGTCAAATTGCACAACCCCTTGTTGTCGAGCAGTATTTCGCCACATGGATTGACACCATTGAAATTCGGTCTTCTTTTCGATCCTGCAACTTCATTGACCCAACCTGGTTCTCCGGAATATCTCATACGCTCCAGTTGCCACTTGATCATTTCACGTGTAGGTTTTTCTTTATAGTAGATGGAATTGTTGCTCATCTGTCTATGGAGAATTTCATCATTGACGACCCACTTGCCATCTTCCATGGTATAGAGTTTGCTTTTTGCTTCAATGCATTCTTTGTCGTCAGCATCTACAAGGACTATCTCGGCAGTTCTTCTGACCCCGCCAACCACGACATTCTCGCCTATGATGTTGGCTATGTCCAGGCAATCTATCGGTCTCAATTTCACGACTTTGGATTCCACTAGGAATCCTGCTTTCTTTATGACTCTATCAATCTTGTGGAACATATTTTTAAGACTGGTATGACCACTTGCAGTGCCCCCGAACGTCCTTAATTTCTCACCCTTCGGTCTTACATGGTCATAATCGATGATTACAGTCTTGATATTCCGATACTCGTTGGTATGAATCAGTTTCAGGAAGAAATCAAGTGATTGTACCCAACCTTCCTTTGAATCTCCGATTGTGATTTTAACCGTGTTGTTATAAAAGAACTCAAGGCTGGTGTTATCTTCTCTTTCAGCTCTCGGAAGCGGTGTGTAATCCTTATGAACCACTTCGAAATCAGTTCTGACTTTAGGCAACTGGACAACGTCTTCCTTGAGTATTCTTACACCGACACCAGATCCGATCATCAGCAGGTAAAAGATATCCTTGAATGCATCGAAAGTATTGACGACCTGAAAACTGCAATTGTAGTTGGCCATCGGATAATGCTTTGCAACAGCAGTGCCTCCAACCCAGAAAGTTCTTCCTGATAAGAACTGTTTCAAATGGAATACATTATCAAACAATTCCTCGGCTTCAGCACGGGAAGTCTTTACAATTGAACAGTTGTACTCTACTGCACGTCTGACAGTTTCCCACCAATATTCCCTTCGCCTTTCATCTGGTAACCATCTTGAATAAGTTCTATAATAAACAAAATCACCGAGTTGTTTCATAGGCGAATTCATATGCTTATATTTGCTTATGAATTCATCTGACAGCAATCTATGATCTTCTTTTTTCCTAGCCATACGTGTCTTATCTTTTTCATTTCTATAAATGATATATTTTTTGGCAGCGTCTTTTCTAGGGCTTTCCATTAATAAATCTTCTACCATATCTTGTATCTCATCTACTGAAATAGGCACATCTCTGCCTTCCGATGCTTCAGCGATTTGTTCCCCAATGGCTTTACATAATGGCTCATCTATTCCCACTATTGTTTCGAGCATCGCTTTTTCAAGTGCTCTTATAATTTTGGAAACTTCAAATTCCACCACTGTGCCGTCTCTTTTTAAGACTTTCATGCGCTACACCCCTCCATTTTGCTTCATCCCTTGATAACACTACATTTAGTGTTTGTTTAGTCCAGTACACCTATATATTGTACCATCCACTTATGATTCTGTAAACAGCATTTGGACGATATTTTTACAAAAAAATAGAGGCGATTCGAAAACCACGCCTCTAAATCCACTATATATAGTAACCAATTCCCTTTCCGGCACAAAATATAGAATTGTTATTTTTTACCAAGTAGTCTGAACATGTTCTTTTTATACGCTTCCACACCTGGTTGATCGAATGGATTTACACCTATTGAATACCCACTTACTCCACATGCTTTCATGAAAAAGTATAAGAGTTTTCCCAAATGGTAAGCGTCTTTTTTCTCCATGGTGATCACAAGGTTTGGTACATTGCCATCCACATGGGCTTCAAGTGTGCCTTTGAATGCATTTTCATTGACATAGCTCATTGTTTTACCCACAAGATAGTTGAGGCCATCAAGGTCCACTTTTTCCGATTCGATCACGATGTCTTTTTCAAATGATTCAACACGTACAACAGTCTCGAATATATGTCTCGGACCATCTTGGATCATTTGACCCATGGAGTGCAAGTCTGTGGTGTTGTTCATTTTTGTAGGGAAAAGTCCTTTTCCGTCTTTGCCTTCGCTTTCCCCGTAAAGCTGCATCCACCATTCTGCGAGGAACGCCATCGATGGCTCATAATTTACTAAAACTTCAATGGCTTTGCCCTTATTGTACTGTACATTTCTGACCAGTGCATATTGATAACATGGATTTTCGTCAATGTTTTCGACAGCGTATTCATCCATACCATCTGCTGCACCGGCCATCAAAGCGTCAATGTCAATGCCCGCAGCAGCTATTGGAAGGAGTCCAACAGGAGTCAACACAGAATATCTTCCTCCGACATTGGCAGGTATGACAAATGTTTCATAGCCTTCTTCAGTTGAAAGCGCCCTGAGAGCACCACTTTTTTCATCTGTTGTGGCATAAATTCGCTTAACAGCTTCATCATGACCGTATTTCTTAATGAGTGCATTTTTCAGAACCCTAAACGCAATCGCCGGTTCAGTCGTCGTGCCTGATTTGGAGATGACATTCAGATATACGCTTTGACCCTCTATCATTTCAAGAAGGTCATTCAAATAGGTTCCACTGATTTGATGTCCTGCAAAGTATATTTTAGGTCCTTTTCGTTTTTCTTTGGGAAGTTCATTGTAAAAAGAGTGTGAAAGCGCATCTATAACTGTCTTCGCACCGAGATATGAACCCCCGATTCCGATGACGATGAGCACATCCGCTTTGTTTCTGATGTTTTCAGCCGCAGCTTTTATACGTGCGAACTCATCTTTGTCATAACTTATTGGATAATCCAACCATCCTACATAGTCATTGCCTGCTCCTGTTCCTCCATGTAGAAGTTTATGCGCTGTCAGAATTTGAGGCTTTAGATACTCGTATTCATGTTCCTTGATCATTGCATTTGAATAATCAAATTTTAATTTGCTCATGATATCCTCCCTTGGATTCAATTTTGAATTTTAGCATACATGGCTGCTCCGATTATACCGGCATCATTCTTGAGTTTTGCGATCTCAACTTTGGCGCAATCGGTCGCTTTGAAATATTTGAGCGTCTCGAGTTTGGTGTTGATTTTGTCAATAAGAAAATCTCCTGCATGTGACAAGCCGCCACCCAATACCACTATTTCAGGATCGATGGTGCTCACGATATTCATTATGCCAATGCTGAGATAATACACCAACCGATCGACAACCAAGCCAGCCACTTCATCACCATTTTGAGCCGCTTTGAAAATCACTTCACCGTCTATCAAACTCAAATCTCCACCCACATAATCCATGATCAGTGAATCCTCACCACTCTGGAGTAAGTGCTTTGCGTAATGGATAATCGCAGTCGATGAGGCAAATGTCTCCAGACAACCATTTCTTCCACAGTTGCATGTGTACAGACTTTCGCCGATAATCATGTGTCCAAGCTCAGAACCGATTCCATGATGTCCCGAAACCACTTTTCCGTCGATCAGTATGCCACCTCCGACTCCGGTTCCCAGAGTCAGCATCACGGCATCCTTATAACGATCTTTCTGAGCAACTGTGAACTCTGCTACACCTGCGACTGTAGCATCATTGTCAATAAAGATGGGCAAATCCACTTTTTCATTCAGTTTCGTTTTGAGTGGTACGTTGTACCAGTTCAAGTTGACACAGACGATCACGTCTCCGGTATGAGGATCGGCTATTCCGGGAATACCGATCCCGATTCCTTTGACATAGGCCTCAGGGTGATCCTCAAGCAAGTTTTCAACCACACCGAAGATCTCATCTATAACGGCGTCACTCCCACGTTCACGACGGGTTGGAACCGCATATTTTTTAATTATGATACCATCCTCATCCACCAGACCGCCGGCGATATTTGTCCCTCCCAAATCAATACCTATATACACAATATCCTCCATATAATCATTTAATAAAACAATTATACATCAATACGTTTAATATTCCAAATATCTTTCGCGTACTCGACAATCGTTCTGTCTGAACTGAATTTTCCGGCACCGCAGATGTTCATCCAACATTTTTTCGCCCATTCCTTTTGGTCTCTGTAATCATGATCGACCCTTGACTGAGCATCCACATAACTGTCAAAATCTTTCAATATGAAATAATTGTCCGCTTTGTGCCATGATGCATCTTTTAGAAGGGAGTCATAAAGTTCCTTAAACATGCCGGTCTTCTCATCATCAAATGTTCCGTCGATCAAAGTATCTATGATTTTTTTGAGTCTAGGATGGGACTTGTAAATCGCAACGGGATCATAACTCGCTTTTATGGCTTCAAGTTCTTCCACTTCAGCACCAAAGATATAGTTGTTCTCAAGGCCTGCTTCTTCGACAATCTCAACATTTGCGCCATCGAGTGTTCCGATGGTAGGCGTTCCGTTGAGCATGAATTTCATATTGCCCGTTCCGGAAGCTTCTTTTCCAGCAGTTGAAATCTGTTCAGAGAGATCGGCAGCAGGGAATAATTTTTCGGCATAGGAGACTCTGTAATTCGTCACAAACAGCACTTTGATTCTGCCATCAACGTCCTTGTCGTCATTGACGAGCTTTGCGATCTCATTGATGAACTTGATGATGCCTTTTGCCCTGAAGTATCCAGGCGCTGATTTCCCACCGAATATGAAGGTTCTTGGAACAATGTCCTTTTGAGGATTTTCTTTGATATCGAAGTATAGATTCAATATTTGAAAAGCATTGAGCAGCTGACGTTTGTACTCATGAAGACGCTTAATCTGGATATCGAATATCGAATTCGGATCGATTTCGACGCCTTCCACAGCTTTCACATACTCTGCAAGTTGCTCTTTTTTCGTTTTCTTGATGGCTAAAAATTTCTCTAAAACAGCTTCGTCATCTATGAATGCTTCCAGTTTTTTGAGTTGTGACAGATTTTTTCCCCAGGAATCGTCACCGAGAAGTTCTGTGATATAACCGGACAATTCCTGATTGGCGAGCATTAGCCATCTTCTTTGCGTGATGCCATTGGTTTTATTTTGAAATCTATTCGGATAAAGTTCATACCATGCCTTCAGTTCCTGTCCTTTGAGAATGTCCGTATGAAGGGCAGCAACACCGTTTGTCACTTTGGTTCCATGAATTGCAAGGAATGCCATGTGGATCATGTTGTCTTTGATGATTCTCATGTCATGAATTTGTGTCTTGTCGTAACCAAGTTCTTTAAGTTCAGTGATAAAATGCTTGTCCAGTTTCTCAATAATCTCGTATACTCTAGGCAACAGCTCTTTGTAAAATCCGACCCACCATTTTTCCAGTGCCTCTTGCAAAATCGTGTGATTCGTATAGGAAAAAGTCTTCTGGGCGATTCCCCAAGCTTTTTTGAATGAAATATGTTCCTCATCCACAAGAATTCGTATCAATTCAGGGATAGCGACGACAGGATGGGTGTCATTCAGTTGAATGGCGAGATATTCAGGAAATTTTTCGAAATGCTTGCCATGTTCTATTTTGAATTTTCTGACCAACTCCTGAAGTGAAGCTGACACAAAAAAATATTGTTGCTTTAGCCTGAGGATCTTTCCGTCATTCTCCGAGTCGTTCGGATAAAGCACTCTTGAAATGTCTTCAGCCCTGTTTTTCATTTTGACGGATTTGTCATATTCCTGCGAATTAAACAGGTCGAAATCAAAAGGCTCCAACGGTTCTGATTTCCAAAGTCTCAAAGTATTGATGTTATTAGTCCCATAACCTATGATTGGTGTATCATACGGAACTGCGCGCACATCACCATCAGTGAAATGGACGACGACAGACTCGTCTTCTCTTCTAATCGACCATGGATCACCATATTTCAACCAATGGTCAGCCATTTCTTTCTGGAACCCATTTTCAAAATATTGTTTGAACATACCAAAATCGTAACGAATGCCATAACCGTTCAGTGGTAGATTCATTGTTGCGGCTGAGTCAAGGAAACACGCTGCCAACCTTCCCAGTCCACCATTTCCAAGCCCTGCATCTTCTTCGCTGTCTTCAATGGCATTCAAGTTGATCCCTAGACCTTTCAGCTCATCTTGTATCTCGTGATACAGATTCAAATTCATAAGATTATTGCCTAACGCTCTACCCATAAGGAACTCAGCTGACATGTAGAAAGCTTGTTTCTCTTTACCATATTGCTCTTTTGTATTGTTCCATTGATCTGCAATATTACTCATGATGGTTTTGGAAAGCGCATAATATATTTCGTGTTGACTGGCGTCTTCCAAAACCTTGCCGAATTCCGACTTTAAAAACCCTTTAATTTCATCAGTATAAGTTTTCATTTTTCCTCCTTGGAAACGTTTCCAATTGCAAAGACTATTATTGTTTTCAATTAACTTAAACATAATGGCTCTCGTCCATAATTGCGTTTTGCTTTATAACGTGCCACTTGCCATTGTCATCTATAAGATAAAACGTTATGGATTTAAGTGCCATATCGTTTGTATCAACGGATATTTGATACTCATTTTTATGACGATCCACTTTGAGCATGGTCTTGAGTGAATCTCCTGATTTATAGCCTTTTGTCAGCCCATCATCATTATACAGTTCATAGATTGCCTTATTAGGCACATAGCCAACAACAACCAGATTGGATTCGTCCAAATTCGATACCCTATTTTCCGGTTTCGTCAGAACCACAAGTTTTCCTGGCTTCAAATAAAGTGGTATTTCATTCAAGGCAACATCCACAAAGTGGTATCCCTCTTCCATCAGTTCAAATGCTTCTTCATTCAAATGTTCAAAAGCTGTCACTTTCCATAACACCATTTTTTCTGGCAAATAAACTGATCTCCCTCGTGAATTCTGCTCATAAACTGGTGCGAGCATCAGTGAATCTCCCAGTAAAAGCTGATCTTCAACTTGTTTTGATCTGAGGTCGTCATACTCATATGAAAGGGGCGCAAACAACAACTCATGATTGAAATTCGCCTTCATGAATTCCGAATAGAGGTATGGGATCAGTGCATAACGCATCTTAACCACATCCCTGATCCGATCCAATGTTTCTGTCTCGAACATCCAAGGTTCCTGTTTCCGCGTTCCCAACGCACTATGATTTCTAAGCAGTGGTGTGAAAATACTGAATTGAAGCCATCTCGTCAACAGTTCCCCACTGGCCTCTCCTCCAAACCCACCTGTATCGGCACCGGAATATAGGAATCCGGCCATTCCAAGACCAGGCATCATTTGAATGTTGAGTTTGAGGTGTTCCCACCAAGAATGATTGTCGCCGGTCCAAATACCTGAATGTTTTGCCATACCGATGTGTGAGGCTCTTGTGATCATGAAGTGTCTTTTGTCAGGTGCATAGTCTTCAAACCCTTCTGCAGCTGCCCGTGTCATGAAATAACCAAACAGATTGTGAACGTCGTAATGGTTCACTTTCACACCGTCATAATTATGGTACATACTCTTATAATCCACTTCTGAATTGGAGATATTCAATATTTTGTCTTTAAGATCAAAAAATGTATAAATGTCCAAATTCTTACCGGCTTGACTGTTTACGAATGAAATGGCATCCTTCAGACCTTGTTCAGAATAAAATATCGCGGGTTCATTCATATCATTCCAAAATCCTTCAATGCCCATATTCAACAAGTGGTGATATTTTTGGCCGAACCATTTTCTTACCTGACTGTTGAAGAAGTCCGGAAAATGTACTTTTCCTGGCCAAACGGCCGCCACGAATGGATGGCCGCTCGCATCATTGCAGAAATAATCGTTTTTAACGCCTTCTTCATAGACGTCATAGCCCGATTCAATCTTGACACCCGCATCTATTATTGGGATCAATTTGATCTCTCTTGATTTCATATCAGTCACAAAAGACTGAAATGCAGGAAATCGCTCCTCACTGACTGTGAAATCCTTAAATCTCTCCATATAATCTATATCCAGATATATGGCATCACAAGGCAAATCATGCTCATCGAACTTATCGGCGATTGAAAGTACTTCTTCTTGATCCACATAGCTCCATCGGCTCTGCTGATATCCGAATCCCCATTTGGGAGGCACATAACTCTGACCGATCAAGCTTCTGAATTGATTGACGATTTGCTTGTAGGTCCCAGTAAAAACATAGGCATCAAAGTCAATGCCCTCAACTTCTATCTTTAGCACATCCTTATGCTCAAAGCCGATGTCAAATGTCACTTTTCCTGCAAAATCGATATAAATTCCCCACGGTTTATCGCTTAAAACCACAAAAAAATTGTGGGCTCCATAGAGCGATTTTTTATCCGGCGTGTGATTCGGATCGTCAGAACAAAAAGATTCATAAACAAATCCGCGCTTGTTCATTCCTCTGACATTTTGCCCCAAACCATAAATCACATCATCATCATTCAAGTCCAATTTCCACGTAAAACGCTTTTCACTTTTTTGAATAACCCCAGGTACCATGAACGAGTCCGTTTTTACAAATCGTTTCTGAAGAATCGTTTCAGTGGGAATCATATCTCCAAACGATATTTTATTTATTCCTTCGACAGTTTGATAAAAATTCATTTTTTCACCTCGTGTTCTATAATGGTTTGCAAGATGCCCTCTCGACAAGTGCAGTATCGAAAACTACATGTCTATGTGGTTTGTCATCATCTAATATGGAAATCATAATATCCGCAGTCATCGTTGCGATTTCCTCAACCGGTTGATGTACAGTAGTCAAAGTTGGATTGAAATACGCTGCGTAATCAATGTCATCGAAACCCATCAGCGAAATGTCGTCTGGAATTTTCAGTCCTTTTTCAAATATCGCCTTGGCTGCACCGATCGCCATGATATCGGATATTGCAAATACAGCCGTAAGTTCAGTGGTTTTCTCAAGCAATCTCAACATCGCCTCATAACCTGTTTCGAACGTGTATGCACCGACTTCGAAGAATTCATCTTTCTTTTCGATGCCGTGTTTTTCAAGTGCCTTGATATATCCTTCGGTTCTATAGGTGCCTACAGACTTGTCGTCTTCGCCTGTTGAAATGATTCCAATGGATTGATGCCCTATAGTGCACAAATAATCAACGGCATTGTAGGCGGCGTTTTCGTTGTCAATAATCACACTGGAAAAAATTTTCTTATCCACTTTTTCTGGAATCTCTGTTGATGTCAATATGAACGGAACCTGCAATCTCTCAATTTCAAGATCATTCAATCGATCAAAGTCTCCACCCAAACAAATGACTCCCATCAGTTTTTTCTCCATGATGAACTCATATGCGGCATCCATATCCTTATTATTGTCAATATTATAATGTATAATCGCGGAATACCCCGCATGAGCCAACTTTTTCTCGATGGATTGGATCATTCTTGCAAAAAAAGGATTGTACATCCCTTTGACAAGAATCCCAATATGATTGGACTCGGTTCTTTTCAGATTCCTTGCGCTGTTGTTGGGAATGTAATTATATTCTTCAATCACTTCCAAAACATGTTTCCGTGTTTCTTCTTTGACATCCGAATGTTGGTTGATCACTCGTGATACCGTGCTGACACCGACGCCGGCAATTTTTGCTACATCTCTAATATTCAGGTTTTTCACAGGACCTCCTAATGAAACGAAAATTAGCATGGAAACGTTACTGGTAACGTTTCCATGCTAATAGTATATCATACACCTCTATTAATTAAAACCCTTTAGTTGGCACCAAACTCCTCCGGGTTTTCTTCCACCAGATTAAATTGCTTATAGGCTTCCGACTCCAGATTGGAAGCCGTCAGGCCAACCAATCTCACTGATTTGTCAAGTTTAAGGTTCTTAAACATGATTTGTAAAGCTTCACTCAATACGCCATAATTGTTCGTATGATAGTCCAAGCTATGACTTTTGGTAAATTGCTCAAAGTCGCAATACTTGATTTTAATGGTGAGCGTTTTAGTAGTGAGGGAGCGTTTTGCTAGACCTGAATGAATTTTGATCAGATAATCCTCCAAAATATTCAGTATGACAGCTCTATCATAAGTGTCCTCATTTAGAGTGGTCTCTTTCCCGTATGATTTCCTCGTATGGTTTTCAATTACAGGTCTTTGATCAATTCCATGGATTCTCTGAAAAATCTCTTTAGACCAACTTTCACCTATAATATCACCCAGAAGACTTTCGGGATACTGATACAAATCTTCTATCGTGAAAATGCCTATTCTATTCAAACGTTCACATGTTTTTTTACCTAATCCATGAATTTTGATGATTGGCAACGGAAGTAAAAGAGCGGGAACATCATTGGCCTTTATTTCAAATATGCCATCGGGTTTTTTCCAATCCGAAGCGAGCTTCGCTAGAAACTTATTGTATGATATGCCAACGGAAATGGTGAGTCCCGTCATGTAATACACGTCACTTTTTATTTGGGATGCAATTTCACAGGTCGTTTCCTTTTCGTCTGTGACGTCTATATAAGCTTCATCGATGGAAACCCTTTCGACATGTTCAAACTTCTCTTCAATGTATTTGAAGATCTGCACCGAGATTTCTCGATATCGATTCATTCTACCGTCTACAAAAATACCCTGAGGGCAGAGCTTTTGAGCGATGACGCTGCTCATAGCGCTTCTAACGCCAAATTTTCTCGCTTCATAAGAACAAGTCGCAACTACTCCCCGATCCGTTTTCCCACCGACAATCAATGGTTTGCCAAGGTATTCAGGATAATCCAATTGTTCAACTGATGCAAAAAACGCATCAATATCAAAATGTATGATTCTTCTAGTCATCTTAACCTCTTTTTAGAACATCTGTTCTACTAAGATTATAAACCATTTTTAGAATTTTATCAAATCATTTCAGATTTTCAAAATTTCTATTCGCATAATATCATCTCTGTGTTACACTGTATTCAAATAATCGATATAGGGAGACATTATGCAAATCAGCAGACGTTTGGCAGTATTTTATCTCATCATCGCAGCAACGCTTTGGAGTACAGGAGGATTGTTCATCAAATGGATTTCTTGGCAACCCATGGCAATTTCTGGAATGAGAAGCGGCATTGCAGCACTTGTTTTATTGATTTATTGGTTTGTTCGATACAAAAGAAAAATTCCTCGACCCAACAAGACTGTTATTCTAGGGGCGATCAACTATATGTTTCTCGTCACATTGTTTGTTACCGCAAATAAGTTGACAACTTCCGCCAATGCGATTCTTTTACAATTCACCGCTCCGGTCTGGCTTTTATTGATTGGGCGCATATTCTATAAAGATACCATTGCAAGAATTGATATTTTAACAGTGATTGCAGTTTTTGCCGGGATGGGACTTTTCTTTATAGGTGACCTTGATGCAGGCGGATTGATCGGCAACTTTTTAGCCATAATAAGCGGTATCACCATGGCCATCATGATTTTAAACCTCAATAAATTGAAAGTACACCGTCCTGTGGAAATTATCATTTGGGGTAACATATTCACTTTCCTGATTGGCATACCGTTTTATTCAGGTATTGTCTGGCAACCGGAAGCTGTCGCCGGGATAGCTTTTCTAGGCATATTTCAGCTTGGTCTCGCCTATGTGTTCTACACTTCCGGCATTCAATCCGTCACCGCAATTGAGGGTATTTTGATCCCCGTAATTGAACCATTGCTCAACCCGATTTGGGTCTTCTTCGGAACAGGTGAGCAGCCATCTATATTTGGTTTGATTGGCGGCATAATAGTATTGACAGCAATCATGATCAGAAATTATATTATTACAAAGAAAAAAGCCCAATGATTATCTCGACGAGATAATCAGGGCGTAGGTGTGTTTGCGAAGCAAATACACTAGCCTTATGTCACTATGTTCGCT
>JACUUV010000097.1 GCA_014859095.1 Clostridia bacterium
TTATATATGATTGCAGCTCCTCTGGAGCGCAATTCAAATATTTTTTTAAATAAAAGATCAATTTCCTTTTGAGTTATAGCCGATGTAGGCTCATCCATTATGATGATGTCGGATTGATAAGAAATTGCCTTTATGATCTCAAGCATTTGAATATCGGATACAGTTAAATTTTTAAGTTTTGTTGTTGGTGAATAGTCAAGCCCCTCTTCTTTTAAAAGAGCAACAGTTCTCTTCCTGATTTCAGGCCAATCTACTTTTTTCATTTTATCGAGTGGCCAATTCCCAACAAACAGACTTTCTTCGATGGTAATTTCAGGAATATAATTTAGTTCTTGGAAAATCATGGATATTCCTAATGACCTTGCCTGGATAGGATTTTTTATTTGTACTTCCTGCCCGTCAATTAAAATTTTTCCGGCATCAGGCTGATAGATTCCATTAATGATTTTCATTAATGTTGATTTTCCAGCACCATTCTCGCCACATAAGACATGTACACTTCCTTTTCGAACTGAAAATTCAATTCGATCAAGTGCTTTGACGCCAGGAAATGATTTTTCAATATTTGAAACGCTTAATTTCACTTCTTGACTCATTATTTCCTCCCTATGAACAACTTTGTATTCATAATAAAACAAATCGAGGGACAAAATAATGCCCTCGATTAATAAGTTGTAACACAATATTAAATTATTTAAATTGGGTTTCAAATAATGCAACAAAAAGTGCATTATTTTAAGATTATTTTGCACTATATTAAAGCAAATTTTGTCTTTTGAATTCAGAAGTGGTCATACCTGTCACTTTTTTGAATACTCTTGAAAAGTATTGTGGATTTGAAAAACCGACAACTTCATATATGTCTTTATTAGAAAATTCTGGATTGAGCAGCAATTGCTTTGCTTTTTCGATTCTCATGTTGTTGATAAAGTGCGAAAGATTCTCTCCTGTGGTTTTCTTGAACACCATACAAACGTATTGTTTTGAAAGATTGATTGCTTTTGCGACATCATCAAGTGAAATCTCACTTGAATAATTCTGTTCCACAAAATATATGGCTTCATTGACAATATAGTTGCTGCTGTTGCCTCTTGATAATGTTATGGCTTCAATCACAACTTTGAACCAACCTGAGATCAATGCTGTGAGGATATCAACATGTGCGGCACTTTGTATGACGTCGTGGATTTCCTCATATGTTGAGTACATTTTAGTAAATTCGAATATATAGTTATAAGTCTCGTAAATTTCAGAAATATTTTTAAGTATGAATCTTTTTAATGCTTTTGGTGAGACCGATGCCGTGTAATATGATTCAATCAAAGAACGGATCATTTCCATGGATGAATCATGATCCTCCTTTCGAATCATCTCTATCAATGTTTTTTCAAATCGGTTCGGATGCTTAAGTGGAAACTTGCCAACCATTTTTACGTTTTGGATATTCTCAACAAAGGTTATTTCAGGAGCTATATAAAACATCATTTTGGATGTGGTCATAAGCTTTTCGTGCTGATCTTTAAGTTCGCTCCAATCAACAAATATATTTGTATATACAAGATGAATTGAAAGACCGAAATATTGTTTGATGCCATTTTCCACAGTATTGCACAACCTATTAAGTACGGTCAGCGACAAATTGTCTGAAGCGAGTAGAAACAAGTGCTCATCCATGTAACCATTGTATAGATATGAAATGTTGCGTTCATTGAATTGGTCCGTGAACAAACTGATAATTGTTTTGCTGATTTGCTTCTTTGTGGTGTTTTCACTTTGATCTGGCATCCGGTTCTCAAGATATATAAAAGCATATTGCGACGAATCCATTTTGAAATTTTGTGCTTCAAGTCGTTCTATCAAACGTTTTTCTAGCACAAATTCAGTTTTGATCAAATCATTGAGTAAGGAGCGCTTGATAGCGTTTTGATTGATCATTGTGGGTGGTGTCAATTTGTTCTTGGCATTTTCTTCATCAAGCAAACCTTTGACGCGCGTCATCAAAGCAATTAGCTCGTCATCGACGATTTCAGCTTTTAGGATATAATCGGTTGCACCATTTTTAAGTGCCAACCTGGCATAGTTAAAATCATCATAGCTTGTCAATACCAGGGTTCTTATATCCCGTTTTTCTTTATTGATTTTTTCAGTGAGCCATAAACCATCTTTTTTTGGCATTTTTATATCAGTAATGACGACGTCGGGTTCAAGTTTGATGACTTGAGCATATCCTTGTTCGCCGTTTGAAGCTTCTCCCACAACTGTGAACCCAATGGATTCCCAGTTGATGGTGTTTTTGAGACCGACCCGAACAAGAACTTCATCGTCGACGATTAAAACTTTATACATTATTTTCTCCTTGTGGTTCTTTTACAGGTAATAAGACACTGACTATTGTACCATTTTCAATTTCTGTTTTTACACTTAAGCCATACCTGTCACCGCAAAACAATTTAATTCTTTGATTGACGTTGTTAAGACCTGCTTTGCTCAACTTTTGACTGTCATTTTCATCTTTGAAAATGTGTTCGACAATCTCTTTTTCAATTCCGGGACCATTATCGATGACCTCGATCAATAAATCCTTGGAATCTAAATTAGATGAGACAACGATTTTAATTATTAATGGTGAACTGAATTCGACACCATAAAGAATGGCATTTTCAATAATTGGTTGTAGAATCAACTTTGGAATTGGCAACTCCAAATCAGATTCACCGCACTCGATAGTTATAGTGAAGTCCTCATTGAACCTCAATTTTTGTATGACAATATAGTTTTTGATATATTCGAGTTCTTCGCTGAGAGGTATAAAATCAGAACCAATATTAATGCTTATTCTGAGCAGCTTGACAAGTGCAACAATTGCATTGCTGACACTTTCTGCACCTTGAATTTTAGCCATCCACCTTATAGTGTTGAGTGTATTGTATAGGAAATGAGGATTAATCTGGGCATGAAGTGCTTCAAGCTCCACTTCCCTTTTAAGACGTTCCTCCTTAAGTAATCGATCAATCAATATTTCAATTTCTCCAATCATATTGTTGATACTTTCACTCAAATAGGACATCTCATTTTCAGAACTCACTTTAGTCCTTACAGTTAAATCACCTTGTTCGACCATTTTAAGATCATCAACTATTTTTAATATTGGCTCTGTGTACCTTATGGAAAAACTGAATAGAAACAAAATTAACAGGAATCCGTAAAAGACACCACCAATTAAGAAATAGTTAAACGTCTGATTGATTTCAAAAAAAAGTGTGTCGGTTGAAATAGTTTTGATCAAATACCAATCATTGGTGGCAAGTTGGTCATAAAAGGCAACGCGTTCTTCAAAATCGGTTTCAAAATATATGGCTTTCTTAATGTTTTCACTAGTAAACATGGTTTGATAATATGGAGTCTGGTTTATGCGAACGCCTATCCTATCCTTATTTGGATGACTGAGAATCAATCCATTTGAATCGGTTATAAAGACCTCGCTTCCATCAGAAGAAAGATTGTTATAGGCTTGTTCCAGCAAGACCTCTTCTATATCAATCACAAGCGTGCCATATTCTTCTAGACTATTATAATCAATGATTCTTCTGGCAACGGAAAAGTAGTATCTTGGAAATATTCCAGAAAGAATCCGAATGTTTATTTTTTCAGTAGGAAGCCAAAAAGGTTTTCCGTACACTTTTTCTATGATCAAAGCATCAAAATTTGTATCTTGAAGAATTTTGTTAGTACCAATAGAATAATTGCCGTTCTTGAGATGTAGAGAGATTCCATCGATATCATTTCGAGCAGCAAAAAAGCTTCTTAAAAGATCATTGATTGCTCTCCCGTTGACCTCATCACTTGACAAGGTGGACAAGAAAGTTTGATTGGATAGTATTGTTGTGGAATATCTCTCAACATCGTTCAATAAATAATCAATTTTTTCTCCAGTCTCACTAAGAGATTGATAAGCGACAGTACTATATTTATCAGTAAAAAACGATTTAAAGGTTTGTGATATTAGAAGACTGATTACGACCAGAGGTATTAGGATCAATAAAAAACCAATCAAAATCAACTGAAATCTAAGTCGTTTATGAAATTTAATTTTTTTTATCATGATGGCCTACTTTAAATCCTGTATTTTGGAGTGGATACGATTTGCAACATCTTCAGGATTCAAATCATTCAGAATCATCAAATGTAACTCTTCGATCAAGATTTGCTCAATAAAATAAAAATTTTGCAGCTTGGGTC